>NZ_JAUJPV010000010.1:0-202766 GCF_030481585.1 Burkholderia sp. AU45388
TTCAGGCCAGCCTCGGCTTCCTTCAAGATGCCGATGATTTGCTCTTCGGTGAATCGCTTTTTCATTGCCGTTCCTCTCTGGAACGGACTCTACACCGTCACCGTACTAAACGCCGGGAGCAGGTCAGACGCACATTGCTTGCGATCGGACTGCGATTGCGGCGACGATGTCCATCGATCGCGACGATCCCGTATTCGACGGACATTTTCCGGGCGACCCCGTTTATCCGGGTGTGCTCCTCGTGGAAGCGATTGCCCAAACCGGCGTTTGCCTCGTGAAAATCGCTTCGCACGACTGTTCGGCTGGCGCGCGAGTGAGGGCAATCAAAGTGCTGTATGCCGAATTCACCGGAGAGGTAAAACCTGGTGAAACGGTGAATATCGAAGTGAAGACATTCGAGGTGTCGCCACTCCTGTCGGTGTTTGGTGGCCGAATCGTGGGGAGTGATGGTGCGGTGCGGGCTACTGTGATCGTGGAGGTATACGTTGGTGAGTGAGCGTGACGAAATCGTGATAACGGGAATGTCGATCAATACGCCGCTCGGCGATACGCTGGACGGCTTCATCGATGCGATGTACGAGGGCAAGTCCGCGCTATCGAACTGGCATTCGATCGACGCTTCGCGAATCTATTCCAAGATCGGCGCGGATCTGGGTGCCTACGATCTCGAAGCCAAGCTGCAATCGCTCGAGGGGCGGATTCCCGACGACGTGTGGCGGCGTCTGCGCAAGCTGCACGTCAAGCTGCCGTGGAGCACCAAAATCACGACCACGCTGGCCGTGGACGCCTGCGCCGACGCCGGCCTGTTCGAGCGCAAGCTAGATCCCGCACGCATCGGCGTGATCGTTTCGGGCCACAACATCAATGTCAACTACGACTTTGACAATCGAACGCAATTCGATCGCGAGCCCGACTACATCGATTCGCTGTACGGCCTGCAGACGCTCGACACCGATCATGCGGCTGCAGTTTCGGAGGTATTGGGCATCTATGGTCCCGTCTATACGATCGGCGCCGCGTGCGCGAGCGGCAACCTCGCGGTGCGCAACGCCATCGACGAGCTTAAGCATCATGGACTCGAGACGATGATCGTCGTCGGTCCGGTGTTCGACTGGTCGCCGGTTATGCTGCACGGCATGGCGCTGCTCGGCGCGATCTCGTTCAACGGGTTCGTCGATTCGCCGCAGCAGGCAAGCCGCCCGTATGACATTCGGCGGGAAGGGTTCGTCCCGGCGCACGGGGGCGGGGCGCTTGTCCTGGAAAAGCGTCGGGCGACGAGGTCCGCCGGGCTGACGTACTACGCACAGGTCCTCGCCGCGGAGGCGACCTCGTCGGCCAGTCATTTACCGACGCCGTCGGCCGAATGGCAAGCCGAAGCGATGCGCCGGGCGCTCGGCGCCGCGGCGCTCGAGCCATCCAGGATCGATTACGTGAGCGCGCATGCCACCTCGACGCCGCAAGGCGACCTCAGCGAGTTGCAAGCCATCGAGATGGTGTTCGGCGAGCGCGCGCGCGATTTGCATATCAATGCACCCAAGAGCCTGCTCGGGCACACGTGCTGGTCGGCGCCAGTTGTCGAGCTCGTGGCGGCGGTGCTGCAGATGCAGCGCGGCAAGATCCACCGGACGATCAACGTCGACGACCTCGATCCACAAGTGACGCTCGACGTGACGGCGAACGCGAACCGCGAGCTGGAGATCAGATATTTGATGAAGAACTCCTTCGGCTTCGGCGGCATCAATTGCGTTTCGATCCTGAAAGCTCCGGAAACTGGGGAAGGACGATGATCTTCGTCATTACAGGTGGCTCCCGCGGCATCGGGGCCGAGATCGTCGCGAAGGCCGTGGCCGGCGGGCACAGTGTTGCGTTCACGTACAACGCTAACGAGGCAGCGGCGCAGCGCGTCGTCGAGAATGCCCGCTCGATCGACGCGGAGGGCACATGCAAGGCATATCCGCTCGACGTGCGCGATTCCGCCGCGGTGGATGCGTTCGCCGCCAGGGTGCTTCGCGACTTCGGCACGGTCGACGTCGTAATCTCGAACGCAGGGGTGAATCGCAACGCGCTCCTGATGTCGATGTCGGACGAGGAGTGGTCCGACGTGCTGGCCGTCAATCTCACGGGCGCGTTCCATGTGGCGCGTGCGTTCGTGCCGACGATGCTCGAGAAGCGCTTTGGCCGCTTTGTATTTCTATCCTCTCTGAGCCGGGACGGCCTGTCGGGGCAGGCGAACTATGCGGCCACGAAAGCAGGTCTCCTCGGGTTATCGCGAACCATCGCGAAGGAATACGGCAAGCGCGGCATCACGAGCAACGTCGTGGCGCCGGGCATGATCGATACCGACATGTCGCGTGAAAACATGTCCGACGTGCATGGCAGATTCTGGGAGGCCCATAGCACGCTGCGCCGCGTCGGCAGCGCCGCCGAGGTGGCCGCTGCGGTCATGTTTTTCGCGCAGCCCGAGGCGGCGTACATCAACGGAACCTGTCTGCCGGTTACTTCCGCGCTGGACTGGGTGCCTTGAGGAGGCGGCGATGAAGACTTTAGTCGACTACGACAATCAAGCTGTCATCGTGACGGGCGCGACGCGCGGCATCGGGCTGGAAACGGCGCTGGCCTTCGCGGCCGAAGGCGCGCATTGCTATCTGACGTTTCATCTCGGCAGCGCCGACCTAGACGAAGTGTACCGGCGCTTCGAGGCGATCGGTGCACTGCGGCCGCGCATCCTCCAGTGCAACGCGGCGAACGAAGAGCAGACGCAGGCGCTGTTCGACGCCGTCAGGGCGGAGCACGACCGGGTTGTGGCATGGATCTCGAACGTTTCAGTCGCGCAGCTCGTGCCCGATTTCGAGAGCTATTACAAGCGGGCGCTGTTCCAGTCAATCGAATCGAGCGCGTGGCCGCTTTACGACGGTATCAAACGGATCAAGCGGACCTTCGGCGCCTATCCGAAGTACGCGATGGGGATGTCGAGCGCCGGGGCAAGGCAGTACCTACATAACTACGACTTCATGTCGGCGTCCAAGAGCGTGCTTGAGACGCTGTGCCGGTACGCGAACTACCGGCTCTATGACGAGGACATCCGTATCAACGTGGTTAGAGCGGGAATGGTCAAGTCTGAGTCGATGCGCCTCACGTTCGGCGACGCGTTCGCCGACAAGGCGCGCGAGTTCGAACTCGACCGCTACTACCTCGATCCGCGCGCTGTGGCGAGCACGATCCTCGGCTTGTGCAGCGGATACATGGATGCGGTGCGTGGCGAAGTGATTTCCGTCGACAAGGGATTCCACTTCTTCGACACCTTCATGAGGATTTACTCGGATCAGCAGCGCGAGGCGCGCTGATCGTTCAATTTCCACCAAAGGAGCAATCAGATGGCTGACGTTCAAGAAATCCGCGAAATCATTGTCGGCTTCGTCAAGCGCACGCTGCCCGAGCTGAAGTACCAAGAGATCGACACGCGCCAGTCGATGAACGAGCTGGGAGCGACGAGCATCGATATTCTCGAGGTCGTCTCGGCCAGCATGCGTAGGCTTAACGTGCAGGTTCCGCGCGAGAAGCTGGGCCAGCTCAAATGCCTCGATGACCTGATCAATCTGCTGGCGTCGATCGTCGACGAAAAGGTCAGGCAGTAACCGTATGGCGCCGCCCAACTGGAAAATCGGAAATATACGTATATGGATACGCTAGAGCATGGGCAAGCCGGGCTGAATGAGGTGGCCCAGCGGCTTTCGTTCATTTCGCTCAGCCCCGGCAAGGGATTACATCAACCATTTACGCGCGTCACGTATCAGGCGGAGCTGGACAGGAATCGGCCTCAGTTTCCGGAGGAGCTTCTGAGTATTTACCACCATCCCATTTATGCCAGCCTGAGCGCCGAGCAGAAATGGAATCTGGGGCTGCTGGAGACGATTAACTTCTTTTCCATCAACATCCACGGTGAAAGAAAGCTCGTGCAGGGTCTGGAGAAACGGCTCTACATGCCGTCGAGATTTGGCGGATCATGGGAGATCGGCAATTACCTGCAGCATTTCATTCACGAAGAAAACGCCCACACGCACATGCTCGCGGGCTATTGCTATCGCTACGCGGGCGGAGTGATGAAGGACTACGCCATTCAGGTGGAGGAACCCCGGCTGAGTGATGTCGGCACCGAACTGCTGTTCTTTGGCCGAGTATTTGTCCTTGAAATGTTCCTCGACTACCTGAACACCAGCGCAATGCGCGACGAGCGGCTCGATGTCACGGTGCGGCAGATTCATCGCTTTCACCACGACGAAGAGGCGCGTCACATGGCGTTCGACCGCGAAGTGATCGAGTTCTGTGTCAAGCGGGCGGAAGCGGAGGGCCTTCACGACGAGATAAAGCTGATTGCGAAGCTGCTCGACGACTATGGTCGGGTTGCGGTGAAGAGCCTCTATTCGCCAGTCGTCTACAAGAAGGTTGGCATCAAGGACCCGACGACAGTTGCGCAGGAAGCGCAGGTGGTTCCGCAGCGAATCGAAATCGAGAATGCGTGGCGTGCGAATGCACGCGCGTTCCTGAAAAAGATGAGGCTCTCCGTCCAATGACGCCGTAAGGCCGCAATCCGCGGCACCGGCCTGCATTCGGATTAAAAGAAATCTTTTCATATTCTTTAATTGTCCAAACAGGTATAAACATGACTAATCTATTTCGCGCGATATCGCTCGTCTGGTTCGCGGTATTCGTTTTATACGTCTTCGACATCCGGCACAAGAAAGGCATGAAGCCGCTTATCACCGGGCCGTGGACTTCACTCATGAAGCTGCTTTCCTTGGCGATGCTGATCCTGTATGCGTACCTGATCGCCACGCTGAAGGAGATCGAATGGTTCGATATCGTCGCGCTCGTGATCACCGCGGTCGGCGCCTCCCTCGTCACGGCCGCCAAGCGGACGCTCGGCCGCTACCACACTTGGGCGGGCTATCACTTGCCCGAGACGACCATCGTCAGCCACGGTATTTATTCGCGTCTGCGCCATCCGCTTTACACCGGGACGATCGTGTTCGAGATCGGCGCGTTCTTCGTGATTTTCCCGAGCATGTCGATCTATCCGAGATACGCGTCATACATCATCGCGGGCATTTTTGCCTACATGATTTGCTTCAACATCTACTTGGCAACTTGCGAGTCCCGGGCGATGAAGCAGAAGTTCGACAAGCAGTTCGACGAATATAAGGCACGGGTGCGGGCGTTCATTCCGATCAACAAGTCTTCGAACATTGTGGGACGGTGAGCATGTCGACCATCGATCAATCGAACGTGTTCGGTATCCATGCTATCGAGTACCTGGTGCCGCCGATTCGCCATTCAGTGCGGGAGCTTCACGACAAGGGGCTGCTGATCAGCACGCCCGAGGCCATGGAAGAGCTGGGTTTCGAGTACGGCTTGATGTGGGATCGTCCTGCCACAGCGGCCGCCGCCGAAGTGGTCGATCGCGTGCTCAAGCAAGCGAATATTGATCCCGCTGACGTCGATCTCCTGATCAACGCCACCGCGATCTCGGAGAGCTCGCTCGTGCCCCCGAGCTACTCGGCGCCGACGACCGACGAGAATCGGCACCTGCAGCAGTTCATGAACTCCAGCGCTCGGATACAGGATGAGCTGGGTCTCGTCAACGCCAAGACGATGGGCATGAGCGAAATTAGCTGTTCGTCGCTCATGACTGCAATCTGGACCGCCCGGGCGCTGATGATCGAGGAAGGCAAGGACATTGCCGTGTGCGTGAATGTCGACAAGTTTCCCGACGGTTACAAGCGGGAAGTCGTCTACAACGTTGTCAGCGATTCGGCGTGTGCCGTCATCGTTAAGCGCGGCGAGACGCGCAATCGCATCGTCACGTACGAGGCGATGACGCGCGGCTACTACTGGGACAGCGATCGCCGCCAGAATGAGATGATGGCGTCGTATTTCACCACCGGCAACCGGATCGTCCAGAAGGCGCTGAAGAAGGCGGCCATGAAGCTCGACGACATCTCGCTGATGATTCCACACAACGTCAGCTTGCGCAGCTGGCTGATCCTGAGCGACCTGATCGGCTATCCGATCGAGAAGGTGTACACCGGCAACATCGCGCAAATGGCGCATTCGATCGCCGCGGACAACTTTATCAACCTCAAAGATGCGACGGTCGAAGGGCGTCTGTCCGAAGGCGACCTGACAATGCTCTACACATTCGGGCTCGGCGCGCATTGGGGCTGCATGATTCTAGAGGCTTAAGGCGCTTAGGGTAGGGGATACAACATGTTATTTGTTACAGGAATGACAGGAGCCTTCGGAGTTGAGATACTCCGTATCCTGTTGCGCGATCACAAGGACAAGGAGGTCGTCGCACTGATCCGCGCGAGCGACCGACAAAAGCTCGAGGAGCGATGGGCTAGGCTTCTTGCTATCGCGTCGGACGGCGCAATGAAGCCGGAGGACGTGCCGGGCTTCACGCCTCTCGCTGGCGACATCACGAAGCCGCACTTGGGTCTGTCCGTCGCGCAGGTACAGTCGTTGTGCGAGCGTGTCGAGGAGATCATTCACAGCGCGGCTACCGTTGACTTTGATGAGCCGCTCGACAGTTGCCGCATCATCAACGTCGAGGGCACGCGCAACGTCCTTCATCTTGCAACCGATTGCGCGCGCCTGAAGAAATTCGCACACATCAGCACGCTCTACGTGGCGGGACGGCGCAGCGGAAACATTTTCGAGCACGAGCTGGAGCACAGAGACGGGTTCGTCACGATGGGCTATGAGGAATCGAAGTACGAAGCGGAGCTGCTGATTCGCCAGTACATGCCGCGCTTGCCGATTACAGTCTATCGGATGTCGCTGCTGATGGGATGCTTGCGAGACGGTTATGTGTACGACTATGGGGCGTTACACCGCTACCTGATGTTCATGTACAGGGGCATCGCGCCGTGCTTCCCGGGCATCCCAAGCTGTCCGCTGGATATCCTGCCATATGACTACTCCGCCGAATGCTTCATGACGATGTTCGGCCACCATTTCAAAGGCGGAGACACATATCAGATCAGCGCCGGCGAACGGTCGCCAACAACGGAGCGCTGGCTCGAGCTGACGGCACAGACCTATGCGAAGCACTCGGCGTCGTGGCGAAAAGGATCCTACAACTCGCCGGACATCGTCACGTGGCCGACCTATCAACTCTACAAGAAGACGATCCTGACGATCGACAACATGGAGTTCATGAAAGTGGTCCGAATCCTCGACAGCTGCGCGGAGGAATGCTTCTGCCCGAAGGTGTTCAAGCGGGACAATCTGAACGCCGCTCTCGGCGTTGGAATGGACAGCGTTCCAGATTACGAGGACTACTACCCTCGAATTCTCGACCATTGCATCGAGATGAACTGGGGGTTGTCACCAAAATTTGTAAAGGCCTGAGTCATGGTAAACGACATAGCAGAAAAGAATGCGTTCGTCGCGAAGGTAATCGACATCCTGCAGCAAATCGTGGCGCGGAAAAAGCTGGAAATTAGCATCGAGCCGGACACGCCGCTGTTCGATTCGAAGATCTTGGACTCCGTCACTTTCGTCGAGTTCATCGCGGCGCTCGAGGTCGAGCTGGAGGTGAGCGTTCCGGACCAGAAGATGTCGACGCAGTTCTTCGCGACGCCCGCGCATATCGCCGAGCACTTCGGCAACTGAGCGACAACAGAGCGTGCAACGACTCCTGCGCCGGTTGCCGGCACATCAATGAGAGACGGATGAGGTCCCATGAGCGGTAACGTAGAAACGACATGCCACGCCGTGCACGCGGGCTTTTTCGAGCGCGCGGCGGCAAATCCCGCCAGCATCGCGCTGGATTTCGGGGATCAGGTCTGCAGTTACGGCGATTTGCGAACGCTGTCG
Organism: Burkholderia sp. AU45388; assembly: GCF_030481585.1. Classification (NCBI taxonomy): domain Bacteria; kingdom Pseudomonadati; phylum Pseudomonadota; class Betaproteobacteria; order Burkholderiales; family Burkholderiaceae; genus Burkholderia; species Burkholderia sp. AU45388. Next base: position 7,879 of record NZ_JAUJPV010000010.1, read on the forward strand.
CTGGGCATTGCCGACGCCGTCGGGACCTGCGGCGCGGCTGGCGCCGCCTCGCCATGGGTTGGCATGCTGGCCGGCAAGAGCCTGCATGGCTATGCGGCCATGCTGGGCATCCTGGCGGCCAGTAAGGGCTACATGCCGTTGTCCTGCTTGGCGCCGGGAGCCCGCGTTGCCGACATGATCGAGCGCAGCGGCACGTCGTTGCTATTTGTCGACGAGGAGGGTGTGCGTGCGTTGCCATCGGTGCTTGCGCGCATCAATCGGCGCTTGACTGTTCTTGTCGGCATGGCCGACGAAAACGCGGCGGCTCAAGTCGAAACCTTGGAGAAAGCGTGGCCATCGCATGCTTTCCGGCGGGTGGCGCCCGCAGCCATGGACTGCCAATCGCCCGCGCTGGAGGTTCGCCGCGATATGCCGGTTTATTTGCTGTTCACGTCCGGTAGTACAGGGCGTCCTAAAGGCGTGATGGTGAGTCACGGCAACGTGCGCCATTTTCTCGATGCGATGGCGGATCGGTATTCATTCACGGCGACTGACCGTTTCTCGCAGAACTTCGATTTCACGTTTGATCTGTCGGTATTCGACGTCTTCGCGTGCCTAGGGGCGGGGGGCTGCATCTGCGTGCCATCCGGCGGCGATAGGGTATTGCCTGCGCGCTATATCAACCGCTCGCGTCTGACGGTGTGGTTTTCCGTTCCGTCCGCCGTGACGGCGATGCAGGCGACGCGGCAGCTGAAGCCAGGTGCCTTTGGCGGCCTGCGGTACAGCTTCTTCTGCGGCGAGGCGCTGATTGTCAAGGCTGCGCGTGCGTGGCAGGCTGCGGCGCCGCCCGGGAAGCTCGTCAACTTGTATGGTCCGACGGAGGCCACGATATGCTGCACCGAGTATGCGTGGAGCACCAAAGATCGATCGCTTGCCGATGAGCATATTGTGCCGATCGGCAGCGCGTTTCCGGGGCTTCACGCAAGCGTGCGGGACGAGAGCGGGCTCGCCGTCGCCGGCGAGGAAATCGGCGAGCTGTGTATCGGTGGGCCACAGGTGGCGCTGGGCTATCTCGACTCGCCGGAGGAGAACGAAAAGCGCTTCGTCGAAGACACATCGAGCGGCCAACGTCTCTATCGAACGGGTGATAGGGTGTTCTTAGATGCTCGCGGTTGCTTGCATTTCGTCGGGCGCGTCGATCATCAGGTGAAGGTCAAAGGTTATCGAATCGAGCTTGGGGAAGTCGAACAAGCGTTACGTGCGTGCAGCGTCGACGCGAATGCAGTGGCGGTGCCGTGGCCGCCGCAAGGGCCGCACGAACGCCTCGTTGCAGTGTGCGACGTCGGCGGGCGGGCCGAACGCGAAGGCCAGCGCTTGATAGGTGAGCTGCGGCAACGGCTTCCCGACTACATGCTGCCTGACGAAGTCGTCTTCATGGACCGGTTCCCGCTGAACGGCAATGGCAAGATCGACCGGCGCGCTGTGACACAAGCGCTGGCGGACCGGCTGACAGGGCTGCGCGTCGGTGCGCCGCGCGGCGGGAACGCGTAACGAGAAAAACGTATGTCTGTATTCATGTTTCCCGGCCAGGGATCGCAAAAGAAGGGCATGGGGGGCGAGTTGTTTGCTCGGTTTCCGAGCGAAGTGGCTGTGGCGAGCAGGATCGTCGGCTACTCGATGGAGGCGCTTTGCGAGGCGGACGCGGAGGGCAAGCTCGACAATACCCGCTATACGCAGCCGGCGCTCTTCACAGTCAACGCATTGCACTACCTAGCAATGCAAAAGGAGGGCGGCTCAAAGCCGCAATACTTCATCGGCCACAGTCTTGGGGAATACAATGCGCTGCATGCTGCTGGCGCAATCGACTTTTCCATTGGCGTCGAACTGACGATGTTGCGCGGACGTCTCATGAGCGAGGCGCGCGAGGGCCGTATGGCGGCGGTATTGGGCATCGGTGAAGAGGATATCCGTGGTGGATTGCGCGAGGCGCAGCTCGATCGCGTTTACGTCGCCAATCTCAACGCGCCGACGCAAACGGTGATTTCGGGCGAGACAGCGCAATTGCGCACCGCGTTGCAGTGGCTGGCGGATCGCTTTGGCGCGGCGTGCGTGGAGCTCAATGTGAGTGGCGCATTTCATTCGCCCTTGATGGAAGAGGCGCGCGTCGAGTTCGGCAAGCGATTGACGACGGTGGCGTTTCGCGAGCTCGCCACGCCTGTCATCGCCAACGTCGGCGCCAGGCCGTATGCGACAGGTGGCATTCGTGCAGGCTTGGAGCAGCAACTGACGTCCCCTGTGCGGTGGACCGACACGATTCATTACTTGCTTGATCAGGGCGAAACGGAATTCGTCGAGGTCGGCCCGGGCCGGGTACTGACGCAACTCCTCGAGCGGATCAGGCGCAGTGCACACGTGTAGCTCGACTCGACGTTCAAGCCGCGTAAGAATTCGGGGGCAACCCAATGCATCGCAACCTCTACCTCGGTGTCCGCATCGATTCCAATGGCCAGTGCAAGCATTGTCTCATCTGTGACGGGCGTGCTCAGGAAGCGCCATCTGTCCAGATGCGCCTCCGCTTCGGTATGAAATGCAATGCCCGACGCATCGGATAGATCGAACGACATAGACGAAAAAGGTATGGAAAGCCCCATGCCTTTGGCCTTGACATAGGCCTCCTTCAGCGTCCAATAGGCGTAAAAGTTTCGGCTCAGGTCAGCCTCGGGCGTCGCCGCGAGCCGTTCGGATTCGCTGTGTACAAAGAAGCCGCGCGCCATGGCGAGAAAGTCTCTTTCTTGCGTGACGTTTTCGACATCGATTCCGATTTCTACCAGTCTCGAGATTACGCAGGCGGTGAGGCCCTTGGTGTGGGAGACGTTGAAATGCAGGTGGCGATACGCCAGCGGCGATTCGATGAATGGACGCCCAAATGCGTTGCCGCCGAAGCGCCACTGATCGGGGGCAACGTGCGTGCGGGCGCACAGCAGCATGCGCAGAAACGCTTTGGACCGTATGAACAGATTCTTCTCGCTAGCGATCAGAACTCGTTGTGCGGCTTCTTGTTCTGCTTTGCTTAGCAGTTCCAGATAGGGGGTGACAGGAGCCGACGAATGCGGGGACGTTGGCAACAGCCACACGTCGACCCGATGGGGGGATGAAGTTTTCAAGGGCATCGAAGCGTGATAGTTCTATTTCGCAGTTCTCGTTTTTTTTGAGGAAGCGTTCTTGACGCTTCCTGTTTGTTTTCATCGACCTTATTCGATCACTGCTAGCGCTCGGTTTCCCGATCCGCCGTGCATCCCACTGCACAACATCCGATCATCGCGCTAGGCCAGACGGCATGAGGTGACGGTGACGCTTCGCAAGTTTGGGAGACTCAACGTCACTGGCGAGAAGGGAGCAACGCTGCCAAGGTGCTTCGTTAGTGTACCTGATTTGAACGATATTTTTTTACGCTTCAAGGATGTCCTCCGCGCATCGCGATGGCCCAAACTGACTAAGTCGCGTGCCTACACGGCGCCGGAAACGAAAAAGGGCTACAGATGGGACGGCCTGTAACCCCTTATGTCCTTCTGCTTGCCTAAGTGACATCAGCCGGAATGGACGTGTCGCGCCCATGCTTCCATCAGCGGGTGGCGCCGCTCCTGCAAATAAGTTCGGTGGTTCGCGGCCTCGACCTTGTTTGCCACGGTGTGCGCGAGTGCACGTTCTTCAAGGTCGCGCGCGTAGTGACCCTAGCCCACAAAACTGTCCCATTTGAAAGTGGAAAATTCCGACATGACGTTGTTATCGAGACTAGGAGGTCATGCCGTGAAGAAGAGCAGGTTCACCGAAGAGCAGATCGCATACGCATTGAAGCAGGCCGAGCTGGGCACACCAGTCGCGGAGGTCTGCCGCAAGATGGGGATAAGCGACGCGACGTTTTACAACTGGCGGACGAAGTACGGCGGGCTGTCGCCTTCGGAGCTGCGCCGGCTGAAGCAGCTTGAGGAAGAAAACGCGAAGCTCAAGCGCCTCGTGGCCGATCTGTCGCTGGACAAGGCCATGCTGCAGGATGTGCTGTCAAAAATGTATGGTCCGCCCCGGCTTTGCAAGGCGAGCGTTGTCGATCCGACGCATGTCAGTTTGCGTAAATGTATCCGGCCTCTCGCGAGTCGAACGCTTTTGGCGTTCAGGCCATGATGAGATCTGCGCGTACCGTTCCTAATAAACTGGTTCGGGCTTGCTAGCCCGCTTTTTTGACCAAGGCTTACGACACGCCAGTCAACTGTTGCGTCATCTCGATTCCACGTCCCTGCAAACTTGAAGTCGATTCGGTTCTAGCAGCGAGGATCCATTTTTTCGTACAGGGCTCCCGGACGCGTGAGCACAACCCACGCGACGCGAGCAAGTTTGTTCGCCAGCGCTATCACGACCTTGTTGTGATGCATCCGGCTCTCGAGCGTATCCAGCCATCGCCCGAGCCGATCTCTTGAGCGATCCAGATGCATCAGACAGGACTGAGCGCCCAATACAAGTAAGCGGCGCAGGTACGTATTGCCGCGTTTGCTGATGCCCAAGAGCGTTGGCTTGCCGCCGGTCGTATGCTGCCGGGGGACGAGGCCGATCCATGCAGCCAAGTCACGTCCGCTGCGGAATTGCTTGCCATTTCCGATGGCTGCGCACAAAGCGCTTGCCCCAAGCGGGCCAATTCCCGGAATTGTCGTGAGACGCTGTACAACGTCATCGTGCTTGGCAGAGGCTTCGATCTGACCGGAAAGTGCGGTGACGCGCTCGTCGATACGCAGGAAGTCCGACCACAGATCCGTCAGCAGCTGTCGCATGGTCGGCGTCAGATCGTTGGAATCGTCCGCGAGAATGCGAGTCGCAACGCGTCGAAACATACCGATACCGGTGTGGATTGCGATGCCGTATTCGAGCAGAAAGCAGCGAAACTGACTCACGAGAGCCGTGCGCTGATGAACGAATTGGGCACGCACGCGGTGCAGCGCTTGCATGTCAAGTTGCTCGTGGCGTTTGACAGGGACGAAGCGCATCGTTGGGCGCGTTACTGCTTCGGCGATTGCCTCAGCGTCGAGCGTGTCATTCTTGTTCGACTTCAGGTAGGGCTTGACGAATTGGGCCGGGATCAACTTGACGTCGTGACCGAACGCGATCAGTTTCCTTGCCAGCCAATGGGACCCCGGACAAGCTTCCATGCCCACGCGCGCAGGAGACGCTGTCGCAAAGAACTGTAGCAAGGCGTCGCGACGAAGCTTGATTCTCAGAGTGGGCCGTCCATGCTGGTCGGCTCCGGCGATGTGAAACGTCGTCTTGCCCAGGTCGACACCGTAGACGGCGCAGTTGTGAGGAACGATACGCATAATCATTCTCCGACGGTTTCGGGGCTTCAGTATCCCCCTTCGGGGAGGGGCGGACCATCCTATTAGCTCTGAAGCCTTCTCGGCGCCGTGATCTGGTCACGGACTTGATGCAGCGTTTCGGCGCAAGCCAGCGGCAGACCTGCGCGTTGTTGCAGCTGTCCCGCACGGTCTACCGTTACGAGTCGGTTGCGCGGGATCAAAGCGCGCTGGAGATGCGCATCAAGGAGATCACGGAAGTGCGGGTGCATTACAGCGCGCCCCGCGTGTACGTGATGCTTCGCCGGGAAGGCTGGCGAGATAATCATAGACGCGTCGAACGCGTGTATCGCGAACTGGGGCTTTCGTTGCGCCACAAACGACCTCGACGGAACAAGTCGGCCCGGCGCCGACAGCCAAAGCAGTTAGTAAGCGCAATCAACGAAATCTGGAGTATGGATTTCGTCGCTGACGCGCTGTTCGACGGCCGTCGCTTACGTACGCTCACCATCGTGGACAACTACACGCGGGAATGTCTGGCCATAGAGGTTGACGGCTCGTTGCGTGGCGAGCACGTTGTCGCCGCACTGACCCGGCTTGCGCAGCATCGTCCGCTTCCCCGCTATATCAAGGCAGATAATGGCAGCGAATTTATTTCGAAGGCGCTCGACAAATGGGCGTACGAGAATGGCGTGGAGATTGACTTCTCGCGTCCTGGCAAGCCGACCGACAATGCGAAGAATGAATCCTTCAACGGACGCTTCCGGGAGGAATGCCTCAACGCACACTGGTTCTTGTCGCTTGAAGACGCCAGACGCAAAATCGAGGTCTGGCGCGAGTACTATAACGAGGCGCGTCCTCATTCTGCGCTGCAGTGGATGACACCGGCGGAATTTGCCCGCCAGTGCACCGATCGGGCAGGTTCGGGCCGCCCCGAACAGCCGGAATTTTCCAACTAAGACTGGGACGGAAATTGGGCTAGCCTCAGCAGCCGGGCCGCCATGCCTACAAGCAGGCCACGGTCGGGCGGATCGATATCCCGAACCATCTCAATCGCGAATTCGAGGTTGGTACGCCGAATCAGGTGTGGTGACATCACGTATGTCTGGGCGCAGGGACGTTGGCATTATCTGGCCGTAGTACTCGCCCTGTTCACGCGTCGGGTTGCTGGCTGGGCGTTTTCGACACGCCCTGATGCCGATCTGGTCGTGCAGGCGTTGGAGATGGCCTATGAGCAACGTGGCCGACCGCAAGGCTTGCTGTTTTCACTCGGATCAAGGCGGCCAATATGCAAGCCGGAAATTCCGTCAGCACCTCTGGCGCTATCGGATACAGCAAAGCATGAGCCGTCGAGGAAATTGTTGGGATAACTCCCCGATGGAGAGGCTGTTCCGCAGCTTCAAGACCGAATGGCTACCGTCAGTGGGCTACATTTCGGCGCAGGAGGTACACCGGGACATCAGCCACTACCTGATGCACCGGTACAACTGGATACGGCCGCATCAGTTCAATGACGGACTGGCGCCGGCGGTTGCGGAAGAAAAACTTAACGCAATGTCCGGGATTAGTTGACCACTACAGTGACAGCTGGTTCGGCGAGGGTATTCATCGGGCGCTCCAGGTCGGGCTCCGGTCCGCGCTCGATCCAAGCTTGTCGGACAGCGAAGGATGTTACAGGGTGGGAATTCTGCATGCGCCTTCTATTTCCTCTCCTAAAAGTACGCAGGCGGCGTTTGTACGGATAGCTCCGGCATTTTCTGCTGTGCGCCCCGCGGCATCGATTGGGCGTCCGGAGCCGCACGCAAATCGACGATGACGGTCATCGGCGGTCCCACGCGACGGAGCACGGGGTTCCCACTGCCGTCGGTCACGAGTTCCCTTCAGCGAGTTTGAATTTTGTCGTAAACAACTTGTATGGACCATTCATCATCGCCCCGGGAACCTCTATGAGAAATATGAAAGTATCTAGCCGCCTGACTATCGGATTCGGGTTATTGACGGCCCTGCTGGTGGCAATCGCCGTGACCGCGTTTTACGGACTGTGGCAATTGAACAACCAACTTGACGCCATTGCGCGAATAAACAATACGGAAGCACGGTTGGCCAACCAACTACGCTCATCGATACAGGATCGCGCGATCGCCGTGCGGAATCTGGCGTTGCTTACCGACCAGCGTGATATGGCACTGGAGGGCGACCGCATCAAAAAACAGGAGCAGATTTACGCAGACGCCTACCAGAAACTATCGCGTATGTTCGCGGATGAGACCGGAACGACGGAACGGGAACGGACGCTCATCGCTGCCCTCAAGCAAGACGAGGCAGCAGCACTGCCTCCATTAAGAAAAGCAGCAGAGCTCGGCCTGAACAACGACGCGGCCGGGGCAACCAAGGAACTCTTGCAGAATGCGAGACCCGTGCAGCGGGTATGGCTTGCACGCGCAGTAGAGCTGGCAAATTTCGAAGATCAGCTTAACGAGCAGGCGCAGCAAGATGCGACTGCGATGTACGCGAGCGTTCGCGCGCTGATCTCGGCAATCGTTGGCGGATCACTGCTTGTTGCCATCGCGACAACCATCCTCATTGCTCGCAGTATCCTGCGTCAGTTGGGTGGAGAGCCCTCCGTGGCTCAACATGCCGCGGCGCAGATCGCCGGCGGAAACCTCATGGTCGATCTGCCGCTGGCGCGCGGTGACTCATCGAGCTTGATGGCGTCACTCGAGGCGATGCGCGCCAAGCTCACCTCGATCGTTCAGGGCATCAAGGCGTCCGCGGAGTCCATTTCCGTCGCCGCTGCGGAGGTGGCGCAGGGCAATGTCGATCTGTCTCAGCGTACGGAAGAGCAGGCTGCCTCGCTCGAAGAAACGGCTGCGAGCATGGAGGAACTCACCTCGACGGTGAGGCAAAACACGGACAATGCTCGTCAAGGAAGCACTTTGGCGGCGGCGGCTTCACAAACCGCTTCGTCGGGGGGAGACGCCGTGAAGCAGGTGGTCAGCACGATGGAAGACATCGCATCCAGCTCGCACAAGGTGGCCGAGATCATCTCGGTCATCGAAGGCATCGCGTTTCAGACCAATATCCTTGCGCTCAACGCAGCGGTCGAAGCAGCGCGTGCGGGCGAGCAGGGACGAGGCTTCGCAGTTGTCGCGGGTGAAGTCCGAACCTTGGCACAACGAAGTGCGGTCGCGGCGAAGGAAATCAAGGAGCTCATCGGAACCTCGGTATCTCACGTCGCAGCAGGTTCGAATCTGGTTTCGAACGCTGGAGCGACAATGGAGGAGATCGTCCGATCGGTGAAACGTGTCACGGACATCATGGGTGAAATCGCTTCCGCCTCTGGCGAGCAGACCACGGGAATCGAGCAAATCAATGTCGCCGTTACCCAAATGGACGAGGTGACCCAGCAGAATGCCGCTTTGGTCGAGCAAGCTACGGCTGCGGCCCAGTCGATGGCCGACCAGGCGGCAAGCCTGAAAGCGGCAGTGTCTATCTTCAAGGTCGACTAGTAGCCACGGCCGGTTCTGGACCGGCCAGCCTTTTATAGACATCTTCGAGCCATAATTTACGGCAACCGAGGAGGTCACAGCCGAGCCACCGGCCGGCGAACCTGCCGCGTCGTCGGTTCCAGCCGTTCCGAGCGAAATGGGGGCGGGCGGATGGGGCAGGAAACGCCTACTTGCGGCAATTCGCCTGACGCGCTTCATTAAGGTCGTTGGCGAAGGCTCGGGCCGAGGTTGCGGTGTCGAAAATGACCAGCTCGTTTGCATCCGGTCGGGCTGCCGCCTCGGCAGGAAAAATGCCGGCCTCTACGATGTAATGGCTGTTCCTGCCAGTGTGCGATTCTATCCAGATGTTTCGTATCGAACAGAGTTCGACGGGGTGTCCAGCGGAGACCTGCCGGGTGCCCTGGACGATCAAATGATTCTGCCCGCCGATGGTCAGACGCGTCGTGATCGGATCGATACCGTAACCGATGACAACCAGTGCGCCGAAAAACGCGGCGACGCCTCCCAGTTCCCAGCGAACGAGCGCGATTGGGGAACGCCAAATGCCCCAAAGCAACAAGGCCACGACACAGATATAGACGGCGACCATCGGCCAATCCGTAACGGAGGGCGCTCTGATGAGCGAATAATCGGCCGCCATGGCGCCGCGCACGTAAAGACCCACGTCCCCGTCGCCGCCCGGTCTCCATAGGCGAAAGCCCTCCGCGAGAACCTCGTTGTAGTGGTACCACCCGGCGCCATAACCGCCAATATTCAGCCCAAGGATCAGCAACGTGGCGAGCCAGATACTCCGACGGGTCGTTCGAGCCTCTACGGCAATTGATCGCATTGCAGTTCTCGCGCATGTACGGTGTGACAGGCTTGCCCAGCCGAGCAATTCGGGACCAACGGGAAGGGCTTTGTCGAGCATTCCGAAGAAAACTCGAACAAATTGACAGTCGGCAGGATTCGTCCCGATTCCGCGGTATGGCTGAACGACGATATCTCGAATTTACCAATATTAGGCCCCTCGGTCGTTGGGGCGAATCAGGTCTGCGGCGGTCTTCGCGCCGCGACAGCGCGGAGCAGCGCGTACTTGCAGCTAACACGGCTCCATGCGTTCCCGGGTCGCCGGCAACCAGCGGTTAGATGATCAACCCCGCCGTGCTTGTGCACCTCCGATTTACGCAACAAAGCGACGCACTGACAGCCGTATCGAAATACCGGAAACGCGATCCCGCGCGGTCGGCCGCCGCCTTCCATCGCCAAACGCGTTTCGCGCGACGCCGGGCGGCTACCGAATGCGATATCCGGTCAATAAAGAGGGCTGTCCGGCAATAAAAAATTGAACACAAGCGTAAATTGTGCGCGATTCGGAAAATCGTTCCGCCCGACGCCGTAAGACTATTAACGTGGACAGTGATCACATGGTGCGGAGCCGCGACAATACGCCGACTTCCGGGATCTCGATTCACGTGTGAACAGGCATTTCCATAAATACATTTCGAGGCTAAATTATTTGAAAACGCAAAAAAAATTGTCTATACCCTAGACGAACGGCTTGATCCGCATCGTACCGAGGCGGGCAGGCAACAAGCGAGCGCGGGTAATGGCGGATTCCATTGCCGCCGAACTCGCGTAGCAGCGATCGAAAGGATTCCGGGGGATGCGAACGGCCCGTTGCCAGGCCTGCCGTATGAGTCGTGAATGGGCGAAACGCAGTGAACGCCGCCGAAGCAACGCCGCGTCTTTACATTCAACGGTCGATCAACGACCCCGTCACACGGAGGTTGTCATGCTGCACTACGTCAAATCCCTGCTGCGTGATGAACGCGGCGTCAGCTCGCTCGAATATGCGGTGCTCGCCGGCATCGTCGTCGTCGCGCTGGCGGCGGTCGGGGTGATACTGAGCAGCAACACCGGGGGCCTGCCTGCCGTGTTCACATCGCTGATGAACAAGGTCACGGCGCTGATCTGATCTCCCTGAACCCGCGCGCCGCCGACGAACACACGGATCCGCAGCGGTACGACGTATCCAGCCGGGGCGCGCCGACGGACGGCTCTCCGATGCTCCATCTCGTACAGTCGGCGGCGACGCTCGTGCTGATGTCGCTCGTGCTGCAGGACGTGCGCACGCGGCGCCTGTCCAACCGCACGGTGCTCGCGTTCGCGATGCTGTATTTCGTCGCGGCCGCGCTCGCGCGTGAAGGGCTCGCCCAGCTCGCCGCTCACGTCGCGACCGCCGCGGCGATGCTGCTGCTGTTCGCCGGACTGCGTCACGCCGGCTGGATCGGCGGCGGCGACGTGAAACTGGCGGCGGCCGTCTTCCTGTGGGCCGGCCCGGCGCTCGCATTCCCGGTGTTGACGATCGTCGCGGCGAGTGGCCTCGCATGCGGCCTGGCCATGCTCGCGGCCGTTGCGTGGCAGCGTCGCCGTATCGCGCCGTCGCCTGCGATCGACACGCGCGGCGTGCCGTACGGCATCGCGCTCTCGCTCGGCGGCGCACTGGCCGTCTGGGCGCCGTTTCCTCACGCGGTTTCGCTCACCTAGCGGGGACGCACGCCGCCATGCCCAAACCTCTGAGAATGGCCGTGCTGATCATTGCTGCCGCCATCGGTGCGTTCCTCCTGCGCCAGCTCTATGTCGCCGCGTCGACGCCGTCGGCGTCCGGCGCGGCAAGCGACGTCAACGTGCGCGTCGCGGCGGCCGATCTGCCCGAAGGGCTGCTGCTGCGCGACAACGATCTCGCGTGGAAGCGCATGCCGCTCGCGCAGGTGCCGGCCGGTGCCTTCGTCGAATCCCAGCCGGGCGCGGATCTCAAGGGCGCGCTGCTGCGCAACCGCGTGGACGCCGGTGCGCCGATTCGCGCGGACAACGTGATCCCGGCCGGCGCGCCGGATTTTCTCGCGGCGGCGCTGCAACCCGGCATGCGCGCGATCTCGGTGCCGGTCGACGACGTATCGGGCAACGCGGGGCTGATCCAGCCTGGCGACTTCGTCGACGTCGTGCTCACGCAGCAGATCGGCGGCTCCGCGACGACGCCCGGCACGTTCGAAGCCGAGACGGTCGTGCGCCGCGCGCGCGTGCTCGCGGTCGGCTCGGAATTCCAGCGCGCGAAGGCGGCCGCGAGCGCACCCGACGCGCCGGTGCGTGCGCGCACGGTCACGCTCGAGGTCGCGCCGCGCACCGCGCAGGTCGTGCTGGTCGCGACACGCCTCGGTTCGCTGTCGCTCGCGCTGCGCAGCTTCGCGACGAGCGACCGCCATCAGGCGGCGGGCGGCGACGAACAGGAGCCCGATACGCCGCCGGTGTGGGCCGGCGACGTATCGCGCGCGTTCCGCGACGCGACGCGCGCGCCGTCGGCGAAGACCGACACGGGCATGCGGCCCGCACCGCAGGGCAACACGGTCGTGATCTATCGCGGCTCGTCGGTGGACGACGGCTCGCGTGGCGGTAGCGGCGGTGGCGTCGGCATGCCGGGCGTTCCGCCGCTGCCGTCCGGCTGGCCGAGCACGCCGGGCACGCCGGTTGCACCGGCCGCGCCGGCGGTGGGCAATGCGGCTGCCGACACGGCGGCGCAAGTGCCGCGGGCGGCGGTCGCGCAGTGACGCGATGACGAGATGTCGATTCGGAACCGGCCGCCCGGCGGCTGGCATTTGACGGGAACACGCATGGTGCGCATGGTTCGTTGGATCGCTTTCTGGTGCCTGGCCGCGCTCGTCGCGCCGGGCGTCGCGTTCGCGCAGCGCGCGCAGGCGGCGGACGCCAGCGCGGCGTTGTCGATCGCGACCGGCAAGGGCGAGATGCTGTCGCTGCCGGAACCCGCGACCGCGATGTTCGTCGCGGACCCGAGCATCGCGGACATCCAGGTGCCGTCGCCGCGCACCGTGTTCGTGTTCGGCAAGAAGGCCGGCACGACCACGCTGATCGCGCTCGGCGCGAATCATCGGCCGATCCTGCGCCGGACCGTGATCGTGCAGGTCGACACCGCGTCGCTGCAAACGGTGCTCGACAGCCGCTTTCCGCAATTGAAGCTGTCGGTGTCCGGCGCGCCGGGCTCGCTGATGGTGTCGGGCAAGGTGCCGAGCGCGGCCGACGCGGACGCCGTGATGCAGTCGCTCGCGCCTTACGTGAACGACAAGGAAAAGATCGTCAACCGTCTCACGCTGTCGCGCCCGATCCAGGTGAACTTGCGCGTGCGCGTGACGGAGGTGAGCCGCAACGTCACGCAGCAGCTCGGCATCAACTGGAGCTCGCTCGGCGCGGCCGGCAACTTCATCGGCGGGCTGTTCAACGGACGCACGCTGTTCGACCCGACGAACCGGCTGTTCAACCTGTCGCCAACCGGCGCGTACTCGGTGGCGGGCGGTTTCCATACGGGGCGCTGGTCGATCGACGTCGTGCTCGACGCGCTCGATCAGGAAGGGCTGATCACGATGCTCGCGGAGCCGAACCTCACCGCGATGTCCGGGCAGACGGCGAGCTTCCTCGCGGGCGGCGAGATTCCGATTCCGGTCGCGCAGGCCGGCAACACGACCGGCGCGATCTCGGTCGAGTTCAAGCCGTTCGGCGTGTCGCTCGACTTCACGCCGACCGTGCTCGCCGACAACCGGATCAGCCTGAAGGTGCGCCCGGAGGTGAGCGAGGTCGACCCGAACAACAGCGTGACGACCGGCGGCATCACGGTGCCGGGGCTCACCGTGCGGCGCGTCGAGACGACGGTCGAGCTGTCGAGCGGGCAGAGTTTCGCGATCGGCGGGCTGTTGCAGAGCCAGACGGCCAATACCGTGTCGCAGATCCCGGGGCTCGGCCGGCTGCCGATCATCGGCCGGCTGTTTTCGTCGAAGAACTTCCAGGACAACAAGACCGAGGTCGTCGTGATCGTGACGCCGTACATCGTGCAGCCGACCGGGCCCGGCCAGCTCGAGCAGGCGATCGACACCGTCGCGCGGCCGAGCAGCGACCTCGAGTTCGCGATCCAGCGCAATCTCGGGCTTGACCTGCTGACCGGCGACACGCCGCGTCTCGTCGGCGCGGCGGGCTTCGTGTACTGACCGGAGGAGCACGCATGCGAGTCCGAACCCTGTTCACCGCGCCGTTGCCGCTGGCGCTCGCGGCCTGCCTGTCGACGCCGCCGCCGATCAACCTGCCCGATGCGCGCGCGATCGGCTTCGACGGCGTCCGTGCGGTGCCGCCCGACTGCGCGAAGCTGATGCAGCCGTCGCATCTCGTCGACGCCGGCTTCGGGCGTCCCGGCGTGCCGTTCGGTTGCGCGACCTACACGAATCTCGCGACGATGCTCGCGCGGCCGGAAGACCTCGTTGCGCCCGTGCCGTACGGCGGCGCCGACGCGCAAGTCGCGGCCGACGCGGTGCGCCGCTACGTCGAGGATCGCGTGAAGCAGCCCGCGCCGGGCAAGACGCTGACGACGACCGGCTCGCCCGGCCATTGACCCACTTCCGATGCGATCGCGATGCCGCCCATGAACGTCCTCGACCGCCAGAACGCCAAGCAAGCCGCCTCCGCCGGAGCGGCGGACCTCATCGCGGTCGTGTCCGATGCCGGCAGCGAGGATGTGATCCGCCGCGTCGCGCAGGACCTGTCGATCACGCGCGCCCACGTGCAGCCGGGCAACTGCGACGACGCGATCCGGCTGCTGCAGCAGCACGAGCGCTCGCCGCGCCAGCTGATCGTCGACGTGTCGGATTCGGTGCTGCCGGTGTCCGACCTGATGCGGCTCGCGGACGTATGCGATCCGTCGGTGCGGGTCGTCGCGATCGGCACGCAGAACGACGTCGGGCTGTTCCGCAACCTGCTGGGCATCGGCGTGCAGGACTACATCGTGAAGCCGCTGACCGTCGAGCTGATGCGGCGCGCGCTGACCATGACGGAGTCGGTCGTGCAGGGGCGCACCGGCAAGATCGTCAGCTTCGTCGGCGCGCGCGGCGGCGTCGGCACGACAACGATCGCGGTCAGCCTCGCGCGCTGCCTGGCGGGCGAGAAGCGGCGGCGCGTCGCCTACGTCGACCTGAACCTGCACGGCGGCGGCGCGAACTCGATGCTCGGGCTGTCGAGCAACAACGGGCTGATCGAGTTGCTGAACATGGAACGGCGCCCCGACGACGCGCTGTTCGACCGCATGTTCGTCACGAAGGGCGACCGCCTGCACATGCTGTCGGCCGAACTCGCGTACGGCGAGGACGCGCTGCTGCGCGACGATGCGATCGCGCAGCTCGTCGACATGCTGAAGGACCGCTTCCATTACGTGCTGTTCGACGTGGGCGTTCGCGCCGGCAAGCTGTTCGAGGATGCGCTGACGGCATCCGATCTCGCCTATATCGTCGCCGATCGGTCGGTGCACGCCGCGTACGAAACCGCGCGGCTGGCGCGCTTCGTGAAGGAAATGCCGGGCGAACGAATGCTGTCGATGGTGCTGAACAATCCGCTCGAGCCGGTCAAGGGGCGCGTCGCGCCGACCGATTTCGAGGACGCGTTCGGCGGCGTGCGATTGCGCGAGCTGCCGCACGACGCGCAGTCGCTCGCGATCGCGGAGAACCTCGGCGAGCCGATCGAAGGCTCGAAACGCCGCGGTTTCCTGGACGAGATCCGGCTGCTCGCGAACGGCATCACCGGCGAATCGATGGCCGTCGCCGAGCCGTGGTATGCGCGCTTCGTCAAATGGAGGAAGGGATCGTGACGTTCGGTACCCGCAAGCAGCTGACGCCGGACCCCGCGCCGGCGGGGTCCCCTGCCGCGCCGCGCGACGAGGCGCCCGCGCCGGCGCCGGCCGCGAGCCCGGTGCCGGCGTCCCTGTCCACGTCCGCACCTTCGGCCGCAGCCGCGCGCGCGGCTGCGACGGCCGATACGCAGGAGGCGCTGATTCGTTCCGGCAAGTTCGATGCGATCCGCACCGCGGTGTTCGCGTCGATGAACATGTCGGCCGCGCTGATGAAGACGCGCGACGAAGTGCGCGCCGGCATCGAACAGGTGGCCGCGCATACGGTCGAGCGCGAGCGCCTGAAGATCACCGCGGGCGAGCAGGTGCTGATCGTCGACGCGATCCTGAACGACATGTTCGGCGTCGGGCCGATCGAGCCGCTGCTCGCCGACGACACCGTGTCCGACATCCTCGTCAACGGCCCCGACCAGGTGTACGTCGAGCGCGCGGGCCGGCTCGAGCTCACGTCGCTGAAGTTTCGCGACAACGCGCACGTGACGAGCGTCGCGCAGCGGATCGCGGCGGCGGTCGGACGCCGCGTCGACGAGAGCAGCCCGATGGTCGATGCGCGGCTCGCCGACGGCAGCCGCGTGAACGTGGTGCTGCCGCCGATCGCGATGCGCGGCGCGTCGATCTCGATCCGCAAGTTCGCGAAGCGCGACATCACGCTCGCGCGGATGGCGCATCAGGGCAACATCTCGCACGCGATGCTGCAGGTCCTGAAGATCGCGTGCGCATGCCGGCTGAACATCGTGATCTCGGGCGGCACCGGGTCGGGCAAGACGACGCTGCTCAACGCGCTGTCGCAGCACATCGAGGAGCACGAGCGAATCGTGACGATCGAGGACGCGGCCGAGCTGCAACTGCTGCAGCCGCACGTGGTGAGCCTCGAAACGCGCCCGGACAATACCGAAGGGCTCGGCGGCATCTCGCAGCGCGATCTCGTGCGCAACGCGCTGCGGATGCGGCCGGATCGCATCATCCTCGGCGAAATCCGCGGCGCGGAGGCGTTCGACGTGCTGCAGGCGATGAACACGGGCCACGACGGCTCGATGACGACGATCCACGCGAACTCGCCGCGCGACGCGATCAGCCGGCTCGAAAGCATGGTCATGATGGCGAATGCGAACCTGCAGCTGTTGTCGATCCGGCGTCAGATCGCGAGCGCCGTGCACCTGTTCGTGCAGATCGAGCGGATGCGCGACGGCGTGCGCCGCGTGACGCGGATCACCGAGATCGTCGGGATGGAAGGCGAGGTGGTCATCACGCAGGATCTGTTCGCGTTCCGCCAGGAAGGCGATACGACGCGCGACGCGGTGAGGGGTGTGTTCGAGGCGTCGTCGCTGCGGCCCGCGTTCGCGCCGCGGGCCGCGTACTACGGCGTCGAGGACGCGCTTTCCGAGGCATTCCGGCAATGAGGGCCGCCGACCTGTTCACGCTCGGCGCGTTCGTCGCGATCCTCGCGGTGGGTCTCGGGCTGTCCGCGTTGCTCGAGCGTGCGCGCCATACGCCGGAGCGGCGCATTCGCGCGCGGCTGCAGCGCCTGGCGCCCGCGCTCGCGGGCCGGGACGCCGGCGAGGCCGCCGGGTCCGGTGTCGCGCTGTTCAACCTGCCGCGCCGGCAAACCCGCATGCGCGCATGGGTGCAGCGCTACGTGACGCGGGTGCGGGCGGTCGGCGGCGAGCGCGGGCTGCGGATCGTCATCGCGAGCACGATCGCCGGCGCGATCGCCGGGATCGTCGCGGTGAAGCTCGTCGCGCTGCCGAGCGTCGTGCATCCGGCGATTTACGCCGGATTGCCGCTGATCGCGATGCGCGCGAGCTACCGCATGCTGGTCGAGCTTTTCCGGCTGCGCTTTCTGGAGGCGTTCCCCGATGCGATCGACCTGATCGTGCGGGCGGTGCGCGCGGGCATTCCGGTCACGCAGGCGATCAGCACGGTCGGCGACAGCGCGGCCGAGCCGGTGCGCTCGACCTTCCGCACGATGGGCGACAGCCTGCGCGTCGGCGCGGATCTGAAGGACGTGCTGACGCACGCGGCGGACCGGCTGATGATCGCGGACTTCTCGTTCTTCACCGTCTACCTGCTGCTGCAGCGCGAGACCGGCGGCAGCCTCGGCGAGACGCTCGACGAGCTGTCGAGCATCATCCGCACGCGTCGCGACATCCGCCTGAAGACGCGCGCGCTGACGGCCGAAGGGCGGATCACGACGAAGATCATCTCGGCGGTGCCGTTCGTGATGATCGGCGCGCTGTTCCTCGTGAACCGCGCGTACGTGATGCTGCTGTTCGACACGCATGCCGGGCGCGTGATGCTGACGACCGCGGTGGTGCTGCTGACGATCGGCCTGCTGGCGATTCACAAGATTTCGAAACTGGATACCGCGCGATGACGATGTCGATGCTGGCCGCCCATGGTCTCGAACTACTGCTGCTGATCGCGTGCGTCGCGGCGGCGCTCGCGACGCCGGGCGGCGGCACGCGCCGGCGGATCGCCGTGCGCGTGCAGCAGGCCGCCGGACAGCGGCCGCCGTCGGTGGCAGGCGGGCGTCTGCCGGGCGACGTGCGTCAGGACCTGACGCGACGGCTCGCGCAGCTCGGCGAGCGGCTGCCCGTGCTCGATCCGATGCAGCGCGCGAAGCTCGGGCTGCAGCTGACGCGCGCGGGCTTTCGCGAACGGCGTGCGGTGTCGTCGATGATCGGCATCAAGCTCAGTTGCGGCGTGCTGTTCGCCGGCGTCGCGATCGTGTTCAGCCCGTATATTCCGCGCTTCGGCGAATACTTCGTGATCCGCGCGGTGGCGATGATCGCCGCGTTCGTGATCGGCGTGATCGTGCCGGAATACGTGCTCGGCGCGATGATCCGGCGCCGCCGCCGCATCATCGCCGCATGCTTTCCGGATGCGCTCGACCTGCTCGTGATCTGCACGATGGCCGGCAACAGCCTCGTGTCGGGCGTGCGGCGCGTCGCACGCGAACTCGAGCGCATCTGCCCGCCGCTCGCCGACGAGCTGACGGTCTGCGCGGACGAGCTGACGCTGAGCGGCAACGTGTCCGAAGCGCTCGCGCATTTCGCGCTCCGCGTCGATTTCCCGTCGGCCCGCTCGCTCGCCACGACGCTCACGCAATCGCAGCGATTCGGCACGCCGATCACGCAGGCGCTGCGCACCCTGTCGCGCAGCGAGCGCACCGAGCAGATCGTCGCGCTCGAGGAACAGGCCGCGAAGCTCGCGCCGAAGATCACGCTGCCGATGATGCTGTTCATCCTGCCGACGGTCGGCCTGATCGCGGCAGGCCCGGCGGCCATCCGCCTGCTCGAGGTGTTCAAATGAAAGGCTTCGTCCCATGCGCGTTCGCTTTCGCGGCCGTGTTGCCGCTGCTGGCCGGTGGCTGCGCGCCGGGCATCCAGACACGGCCGGCGCTGTCGCACAAGAGCGACGACCCGCAGGCCGAATTGCGCATTGCCGACAGCGCGCTGGCCGGCGGCAACGTCGATCTCGCGTCGACGCTGTACGGGAAGGTGCTTGCCCGGCATCCCGACTCGCTCGCGGCGCAACTAGGGCTCGCCGACGTCAACTACCGCGCCGGCGATCTGGAGCGCGCTCGCGTGCTCTACGAGCAGGCGCGGCAGCAGGCGCCCGCGGAACTCGGGCCGCAGGTCGGGCTCGCACGCGTCGCGTTGCGGCAGCGGCGGCTCGACGAGGCCGCCGGACGCTATCGCGCCTTGCTCGCCGCCCAACCGAACCTTCCGCTCGCGGCGGAAGGGCTCGGCACGGTGCTCGACCTGCAGGGCCGCCACGAGGACGCGCAGGCCGTGTACCGGGACGCGCTGCGCGCCCATCCGGACGCGCAGGGGCTGCGCGTCGACCTCGGGCTGTCGCTCGTGTTGAGCAACCGTCCGCGCGAGGGCGTGAACGTGCTGCTCGACGTGGCCGGGCTGCCCGATGCGCCGTGGCAGGCGCGCCAGAATCTCGCGTTCGCGTATGGCGTGCTCGGCAACACCGATTCGGCGAAGAAGCTGCTGTCCGCGGATCTGCCGGCGTCGGCGGTGGCCGACAATCTGCGCGTGTACCAAGCGGTGCGTGCGCAGCTCGCGGCGCGCCCGGCGGCCGATGCGGCGCGGCCGTTGAAGGGCGCCGCGCTCGAGCCGCATACGATGCCACCTGCCGCGGGGGCCGCAAAATGACACGCGCGGCGATGCGCGGCCGCCACGCGCGCGGCGTCGTATCCCTCGAGTTCGTCTTGATGCTGCCGTTCCTGCTGATGGTGCTGATCGGCATCATCGACGTGAGCCTGCTGCTGTGCGACAAGGCCGTGATCACGAACGCGAGCCGCGAAGCCGCGCGGGCCGGCGTCGTGCTGCGCGTGCCGATGCTGACCCCGACGCAGATCGCGAACGTCGCGCTGAGCTATACGCAGAACAGCCTGATCACCGGCGGCACGCCGACGACGCCGACCGTGACCGTGACGCAGGCGAACGGCACGACGGCGGGCACCGCGCTGACGGTCACGGTGACCTACACGTATGCCGGGATGGTGCTCGGTTCGGCATTCAGCGCGCTGACCGGCCCGGTGACGCTCACCGCCAGCTCGGTGATGCTGTATGAATGACGCGGCCGACAAGCCATCCAGCGGCGCGGCGCGCGAGCGTGGCTCCGTCGCGCTGTTCTTCCTGATGTTCCTGATTCCGCTGCTGTCGTTCGGCGCGCTCGCGATCGACATCGCGTGGATCGCCACGGTGCGCAATCAGTTGCAGAATGCCGCGGACGCGGCCGCGCTCGCGGCGGCCGATGCGATGATGTCACCGACCGGCGGGGCGCTGAACTGGTCGCAGGCCGCGCCGGCGGCGAACGGCGTGATCGCGCGGAATTCGGCGGCCGGCGCGCCGCTGGCGACCGGCACGGTGACGGCCGGCTACTGGAACGTGACGCGCACACCGGCGTCGATGCAGCCGACCACGATCACGCCTGGCCCCTACGACGTGCCGGCCGTGCAGGTGACCGTATCGCGCGCGCCGGGCATCAATGGCGGCTCGATTCCGTTGCTGCTCGGCGGGCTGCTGGGCATCCCCGGCGCTTCCGGCGGCGCGACCGCGATCGCGGTGCTCGCCGCGCCGGGCGGTGTCGCGGCGGGCGGGCTCTTTCCGATCGCGATCGACCAGTGCGTGTACAACCAGTACTGGAACGCGGCGACCAACCAGCCGCTGATCAATCCGCTGACGGGTTTGCCGTACGAGTTTTCGATCACGAACGGGCAGACGTACGGCACGCTGTGCATGGGCGGCCAGTGGACGTCGTTCCAGTCGACCGCGACCGACACGACGACGATGAGCGGCCTGATGGTGACCGGCAACCCGACCACGCTCAATATCGGCGACAGCATCTATCTCGCGACCGGCGTGAAGGCGACGCTCTATACGTCGGTGCCGGTCGGCACGACGGTCGTGCTGCCGGTCGTCACGCAGACGTCGAGCAGCACCTACGTGCCGATCGTCGCGTTCGCCGCATTCCGCATCGACGTGTCGCTGGGCGGCACCTACAAGTACATCCAGGGGCACTTCGTCGCCGGTGTGAAGATGACCGGCGTCGCGACGGGCGTCGGGCCGTATTACGGCGTGTACGTACCGCCGCGGCTCGCGTTGTAAGCGGTAAGCGCGTCGTGCCGTGCGCGGCGCAGCAGCATCAGCAGTGCGAAGAGCGTCACGGCCGGGCCGACTTGCGGCAGTTGCAGCCACGGGTTCAGGTATTCGGCGATCGGCAGTGCCCACATCAGCGCGATCGCGGCCTGTTCGCCGCGCAGCCAGCCGTCGCGCCAGCCGATCGACAGCATGCAGGCGATCGCGATCGCGAGCCACGCGAGTTCGTAGTGCCACACGTACGGGTTCGCCACGAGCGTCGCGACCGCCTGGACGGCCGCGCGCACGCGGGTGTCGCGCGATTGCGTCCAGACGATGCACGCGGCGGCGATCGCGATCGCGGCGATGCCGGCATGGGCGGCATACGCGGCGCCGAGCGGCACGCCCGCGAGGCGGAACGCCGCGAACGGCGTCGGCGACGCGAGCCAGAACACGACGCCATGCTCCAGGATGATCGAACGGACGAGGCCGGCGCTCGCGACGAACAGGCGCAGCGACGCGACGCCGCAGACCAGCACGCTGGACGCGACGAATGCGCCCGTCGCGAGCGCGGCCCACATGATCGTGCGCCAGGCGCGCACGGCGACCAGCACGAACGGAAACAACAGCGCCATCTGCGGCTTGACCGACAGCAGCGCGATGCAGAGGCCGGCCCACAGCGGCCGCCGGTCGGCCCAATACACGGCGAGCGCCGCACACGATGCGGTCAGGAACGCGTTCTGCCCGAGCGTCGTGGTGACGAACACGCACGGCGCGGCGATCAGCGCGAATGCGACGGCGCGCGCCGCGCCGGGAATCGCGCGGAGGCCGGATACGCGCCACGCGGCGAGGCCGAGCATGAACACGCCGAACGCGACGAACAGCGGATAACCGAGCGCGAACGGCAGCAGCGCCAGTGGCGTCACGAGCAGCAGATAGGTGGGCGGGTACAGCCACGGCGCAAAGACGTCGCGAGGCAGGTGCGGGAACAGCCCGGTCATCAGTCGCGAGAATGCGGACAAATCGTACGCCTGCGATGGCGCGCCGTGCAGCATGACGTACGACGCGGACCAGAACACCGAGAAATCGGCGCCCGGGCGCGGCATCACGCCGCCGGTGGCGGACGCGTGACGCGCCACCGCGGTCCAGATCGCAATGAATACCGCGTACGACATCAGCACCATCGCGCTGTACAGGACGACGCGTCGCGGCGTGAGCCACGCGACGACCGGCCGCTCGGCCGGGCGTGTCGATTGCCGGAGGATGTCCAATTGACGCGCCCGGTGCTACTTGAACGACGTCTTGCGGGCGGCGATGCCCACGGCCGCCGGCGTCGCGGCCCGGCGCCGCGCCGCGTGCGCGCGCTTGAGCGGAAACGGCAGCAGCTTCGATGCCGGTCGCGCGGCCGCATCGCGCTCGGCTCGGTAGTGCCGCCTCACGAGATAGACGGGGCGTTGCTTCGATTCGTGATAGATCCGGCCGAGGTATTCGCCGATCACGCCGATGCCGATCAGCTGGATGCCGCCGACGAACAGCACGACGGAAATCAGCGACGGGTAGCCGTGCACCGGATTGCCGTACAGCAGCGTGCGCGCGACGATGAACGCGCCATACGCGAGCGACAGCATCGCGAACGTGAGGCCGATATACGTCCACACGCGCAGCGGCACCGTGCTGAAGCTCGTGATGCCTTCCAGCGCGAAATTCCAGCGCCGCCATCCGGAGAATTTCGAGCGGCCGCCGCTACGCGCCGCGCGCGTGTATTCGACGATCTCGGTACGGTAGCCGACCCACGCGAACAGCCCTTTCATGAAGCGCCGCCGTTCCGGCAACGCACGCAGCGCGTCGACGACCTCGCGGTCCATCAGCCGGAAATCGCCGACGTTCTCCGGCATCTCGACTTCGGAGAGCCGGTTGTGCACGCGGTAGTAGAGCGCGGCGGCCACGCGCTGCATCAGCGGGTCGCACAGGCGGTCGGTGCGCTTCGCGGCGACGACCTCGGCGCCTGCGCGCCAGCGTTCGAGCATCGCGGGAATCAGCGCGGGCGGGTCCTGCAGGTCGGCGTCGATCAGGATCACGGCCGCGCCGGCCGCTTCGTCGAGGCCCGCGGTGAGCGCCGCTTCCTTGCCGAAGCGGCGTGTGAGATCCACGACGTGCATGCGCGGGTCGCCGGCGGCGACCGCGAGCAGCCGGTCCAGCGTGCCGTCGCGGCTGCCGTCGTTGACGCAGACGATCTCGAAGCGCGCCGACGCGACCGATTCGAGAACGGGCAGCGTTTCGGCAAAAAATGCGTCGATCGTTTCTTCTTCGTCGTGAAAAGGCACGACGAGCGATATCAGCGGCTTCCTGGCTTGCGTCGACACGTGGCGGCCCCCCGGAGAGATTCGGCCTGCGTTGCGCGGTAGGTTTGCGTTGTCGTTTGCCGAACGGGGCGACCCGATTCGGGGCGAAGGCGGCCCGGCCGGCCTTTTCACCGTGGACTGGACGACATGGGCTCTCAATATTGTACGAAGTATTCGGGATTCGACAAGGCACGAATCGAGAACGCGGCGTGCAGCGTGCAGCGCGCAGCGCGGGCCCGGTCGCTCGGTCGGCGACCTTCAAGGGCCCGCGTGCGTCACGGCACCACTCGTCACTCCACCGTCACCGATTTCGCCAGGTTCCTCGGCTTGTCGATATCCGCGCCCCGCAGGCACGCCGCGTGATAGGCGAGCAACTGCAACGGCACGACGTGCAGAATCGGCGACAACAACCCGTAGTAGTCCGGCATGCGCAGCACCGACACGCCTTCGCCGTTGTCGATCCGCGTATCGGCATCCGCGAACACATAAAGCTGGCCGCCGCGTGCGTGCACTTCCTGCATGTTCGACTTGAGCTTTTCCAGCAGCGCATCGTTCGGCGCGATCGTCGCAACGGGCATCGTATGCGTGACGAGCGCCAGCGGCCCGTGTTTCAGCTCGCCGGCCGGATACGCTTCCGCGTGGATATACGAAATCTCCTTCAGCTTCAACGCGCCTTCGAGCGCGATCGGGTAGTGCAGCCCGCGCCCGAGAAACAGCGCGTTTTCATGCTGCGAGAATTCCGCCGCCCAGCGCGCGATCTGCGGCTCCAGCCCCAGCACGTCGTCGAGCGCGCCCGGCAGGCGCCGCAACTGCGTCGTATAGCGCGCGAGTTGCGCATCGTCGACGTAGCCGCGCAGCCGCCCGAGCGTGACGGCGAGAATGAACAGCGCGACGAGCTGCGTCGTGAACGCCTTGGTCGACGCGACGCCGATTTCCGGGCCGGCCCGCGTCAGGAAGCGCAGGCCGGTCTGGCGCATCATCGCGCTGGTCGGCACGTTGCAGATCGCCAGCGTGTCGATATGGCCGAGCGCCTGCGCATACTTGAGCGCGGCGAGCGTGTCGGCGGTCTCGCCGGATTGCGACACGCTGACCACCAGCGTGTTGGGCATCGCGAGCGCGTCGCTGTAGCGGTATTCGCTCGCGATCTCGACCTGCGCGGGAAGGCGCGCGATCGTCTCGAGCCAGCGGCGTGCAGTCAGGCCGGCGTAGTGGCTCGTGCCGCATGCGAGGATCAGCACGTTGTCGATCTGCTCGAATGCGCGCGCGGCGTCGGGACCGAATACGGCCGGATCGAACAGTCCGGCATCGGGTATCGTCGCGGCCACGGCCTGCGGCTGCTCGAAAATTTCCTTCTGCATGAAATGCCGGTACGGCCCGAGCTCGACCACGCCTTGCACGGACGGAACGGTCTGGATCGCGCGTTCGATCGGCGTGCCGGTGCGATCGAGCACGCGCACGCCGCCCGGCGTCAGTTCGACGATGTCGCCTTCCTCGAGAAAGATGAAGCGGTCGGTGATGCCGGCGAGCGCGAGCGCGTCGGACGCGAGAAAGCATTCGCCGTCCTTCACGCCGACGACGAGCGGCGAGCCGGCCCGCGCGCCGATCAGCCGCTGCGGCTCGTGCTTGCTGAACACCGCGATCGCATAGGCGCCGCGCAGTTGCGAGGTCGCGTCGCGTACGGCGGCGAGCAGGTCGCCGCGATACTTGCTGTGGATCAGGTGCGCGACCACCTCGGTGTCGGTCTGGCCGTCGAATTCGTAGTGTTCGCCGGATAGTTGCTTGCGCAACGTTTCGTGATTCTCGATGATGCCGTTGTGCACGAGCGCGATTTCGTCGCGCGAGAAGATCGGATGGGCGTTGCAGGTCGCCGGCGCGCCGTGGGTGGCCCAGCGCGTGTGCGCGATGCCGGTGCTGCCGGCCAGGCCGGCACTGCGCACGTGGGCGTCGAGATCGGCGACGCGCGACATGCTGCGCTCGCGGCGTGCCTGGCCGTCGACGACCGTCGCCACGCCGCATGAATCGTAGCCGCGATATTCAAGGCGGCGCAAACCTTCAATCAGAATCGGGACGATGTCCCGTTGCGCGACCGCGCCGACGATGCCACACATGACACGTCTCCTTCCCTGTAGATTCCCCCGGACCGTGCGCACGCGTGGATCAGCGTGACGCGGTCTCCGTTGTCGCCGCCGTCGTGAAGCCGCATTTCGCGGGCGCGACCGGGTCGGCCATCCGGCTTTCGAATGCCAGGTAAAGCGCTTCCTCCAGAACGTTCCAGTGTGCGCCGTGCCGGTACGGGCCCGATAGCGCATGCCAGCACGCGACCGTGTTCCTGTCGTTCATCTTGAGTGCGACCAGTGCGATCAAGCCCCACGGATAATCGGAGCTGGCGAGTTGCAGCCAGGTCTTGCCGTACTTATGCATCCACTGCGCGTAGATCGCATCGTTCGATTGCTGCGGAACCTGAATGCCCGACAGGAGCGGAAAGATCTGCGCCACTTTCGCCGGATAGAAGGTCGTGTCGCTGATGCGCTGCGTGCTCGCGCGAAAGCCGGACTGCGTGCCGCGCCAGAACACCTTCAGGATCGCGGACGCGAGCCGGTCGGCGCGCTGGCTCCACGGGCCGGCGCGCGTGTAGTCGCCACGCCGCACGTAATACGCGGCGAGCGCCTGGAACGCGCTGTGTACCTCGACGTTGTCCATCAGCAGGGCGACGTGCAGCGTCGACGAGATCTGATACACGCCTGCGGGCTTGCCGAGCAGCGTGTCCAGATGCGCACCGGCGCGATTCAGGCTGAGTTCCCATGCGGCGGGCAGGCCGTCGGGCGGCGCGAAGCGGGCGAGCAGTTCGATCCAGGTCGCCATCATCGCGTCGTCGGCGTCGGCTTCCGCGCAGGCGCTGTACTGGCCGCTCTTGATGCAGTAGCGATCGAAGCCGCCGTCCGGACGCTGGCGCGGCAGCAACCATGCGATCCATGCGAGCGCGGCCTGACGGGCGTCGAGCCCCGCGTCGGCGGCGCCGAGCAGGGCCTTCGCCGCGAAATAGGGATCGATGCCGGCGCCGTTCAGACGCACGGTGATCGCGCCGTCGGGGCGTTGGTAGCGTCCGCTGAGCTGGAGTTCGGCGGCGCTCGCGTGCGGTGCGACGCCGCAGGCGGCGACACAGCAGGCGATGCACCACGAGCGGCATAGCCGGGCGATGGCCGCCGCGCGTGCGCGGGCAGCCGGGAAAAGCGCGGGCCGGTTCATGATGGGGGGCTCCTGCGCGGTGGTCCTGCGCAAATTCCGCCGGGCGCGGCGTTGGCCGCGGCGCGCGCCGGCGGGTGGGTCGATGTCGCGGCTCAGTGCACCTTGGCGCTGGTGAACTTGAGGCTGGTGCCGCTGTTCGCGGTCACGAGCCAGTACGTCGAGTCGGTGATGACGACGCTGCCGAAGCCTTGCGTGATCAACGGCAGCCCGAAGGCTTTCTTCGGCAGCAGCCACGTCATGTTCGCGAGGCTGGCCGGGTGGCTGGCGGAGAACGCCCAGCCGCTGCCCGTATCGGTGGCCGACCACGTGACGTTCAGGCGTGCACGATCGAAGATCGTGATGTCGCTCATCGTGTACCACTTGAACTGCCCCGTGAGCTTCAGCATGTTGGCCTGGTTGAAGATCGCGGACAGCGTCGACGTGTAGGACGACGCGCCGAGCGGGTGGGCATAGATCAGCCGGCTCGTGCGGTTCGCGACGACGAAGTTCATCAGCGATGCATACCAGTTGTTCACGTCGGCGGTCGGCACCGCGTACTGCTGGAATTCCTCGAACGTCGCGTACTTGCCGAACGGCATCACCGGGTAAGCCCAGAGGCCCGGGTTCAACAGTACGCCGTTGCGGTATGCGCGGGTCGGCGCCGAGCCGGTGTGGCCGGTGAAGTAATAGCCGTTGAAGCCGTTGCTTTCGAGCCAGTTGACCGACCACGTCGGCGTGTTGCCTTCCGGCGCCGCGTACTCGACATCGGGCAAGCCCGTCGCTGCCTGGACGGCCTGGTGGTTCATCGCCAGGTACTGCGTGAACGTGCTCGCGTTCGTTTCGCTCGCATTCGCCCCCCAGTAGTCGTGGATCCAGCCGCCGTGGCTGCCGACGCGATGGCCCTTGCTCACGAAATACTTGAGCAGATTCTGCGCGGTCGGGTTGTTGGCGAGATTGATGCCGCCACCGTCGCCGAAGGCCGCTTCATCGGGGCCTGCCGTGATCACGAGCGAGAACGGCCCGTTGTTCCACACGCCGAGATTCTTCAGCTGAAGCGCCGGCTGGATCTGGTCGCCCGCGCAGAAGTGCCAGTTGAACACGAGCCCCGCCATCGCCTTCGGCAGCGGCGACAGCGACGGCAGGTTCAGCATCTGCGTGCCGAAATAATGCAGGTAGCCGTGAATCAGCATGCCGTCGGTCTGGCCGTCGAGGTAGGCGAGCGGCAGATTGACGAACAGCACGCCGCCGTTGCCGTACGCGTTGTAGCCGGACACCAGCCCGAAGGTCGGCGAGGTGAGGATCGTCGTGCCGGTGTACGTTCCCTGCGTGACGAAGCTCGGATAGGTGAGGAAGCCGTACACGTAGCCGGAGATCCCTTCTAGCGTGTCGGTGGTGGTGGCGAGCGTCGACGCGAGCGCGGTGGCCGTCTTGCCGGTCGACGTGCTCAGCAGCGAATTGGCCGTATACGTCGTGGTCTTCTTCAGCTTGCCGGTCACGGTGCCGGTCAGCTTCGGGGCCGTCTGGTTCAGCACGCCGCTGCCGGTGGATGGCGTCGTGTACTGGAACCATGCGCCGTGGTTGTAGTTGGCAAGGCCGCCGGGGTTCGACGGGCTCGCGGCCAGGAACTGCGCGGTGCCCGATGTCGAATTCGTCGTCGTGCCCGAGGTGCTCGTCGATGCGAGCGCAGTCGCGGTCGTGGTGGTCGGCGACGTCGTGGTCCACGCCATCGACTTGCCGGGGGGCACCTGGAGCGTGCGCAGCCAGCTGCTCATGCCGGTTACGTTGCCCAGACCGATCATGTTGCCGCCGTATTGGTCATACAGGACGTAGTCCACGCCGGCCATGCTGCTGAAGCGCGATTTCGGGCTGACGTAGAAGCCGGCCGAATTCAGCACGCCGAAATCGTAGACGAGCATCACCTTGCCGCCGTTCAGCGTGTAGTTCTGAATCGCCGTCACGAGTGCGTCGGAGGCCGTCGTATGCACCTGATCGGGAAGGATTAGGCCCGGATACTGCGATAGCGTCGCGCCGGCCGCCATGAACTGGCTGTCGGTCATCACCTTGATCTGCAGCCCTTCCTCCTGGGCACTGTCGAGCCATGCGGATACGCGCGAATCGGGCAGCGTCAGCGTATCGGGCACCAACAGGAGAAGCTGGTTGGTGGCCGCCTGAACGCCGCCCGGACTGAATGCGAACGCGAGCGCGAACAGCGCGAACAGGATCCGCAAGAACTTGCCTGACTTTGCCAACATGGTGTGCTCCTCGCTCAAGGAATGGGGGCGGGCGGCAGCCGGGATACGCGTGCCGCCAGGTCGAGCATTCCAGCCCCGTAGGTGTGTGCGGCTGTCCGGTTCGTCGGGTATCGAGCGGTGCGTGTCAGGCGGTCCGGCCGCGCCAATGCGCCGGTGCGCCGCGCTGCCTTCGCCCGTGAGAGGACTCGATGCGACGCATTGAAAGAAGCGAACAACGTGCCATTGGCGCAGGAGGCCCGGTCCTGCTGGCTTCTTGCGATGCGGGTTGCGCGGCACGGTCGCAAACCCGGCGGATTCGTTTCATCGCTGATACGGCGCGTTCGGTCGCGCTATCGGCAGACGGAATCGCGATCGCGCGTCAGTGCGCCGGGCCAGCTCGCGCAGTAGGTATAGAGCGTGACCAGCAGGCCGATCAGCAGCGGCCCGCCGAGCAGGAAATAGCAGAACGGCAAGAACAGCAGCGAGCCGTGATGGACGATCGTCGCGTGCAGCAGCATCACGAATGGCAGCGCGAACACGAAGTAGCCGAGCACCAGCAGCGACGCGCAGGCTTTTTGCAGCAACGAGAAATCGAGCGGGTAGTACAGCGCGGCCATGACCAGCGGGATCAGTGCGATCGCCGCGCCGTGCAGCACGAACATGTCGCGCAGATGCAGTTGCGGGACGTACGGGAACGTGCCGGGCGCGAGCCAGAAGTACGCGCAGATCAGCAGTTGGGTGAAGCTCGCGATACGTAACAGATATGCAACGGGCAACCAGCGCGCGCGCCGGATGAACGATGCGGCGAAGCCGATCATGCAGAGCGCGGCGGTGGCGGCCAGCAGCGTGTCGCCCGGCATGCGGGCCGCGACGTCGATCGACAGCAGCGGCACGCGCGGTGCGTCGGCCGGATAAGCGATCACGATCACGTGAAGCGCCGGATCGATCTGGCGCGCGCCCCACGCCATCACCGCGCGCCAGTAGCGCCACGCCAGCGGCAATCCGAACCAGAGCGATGCGTACAGTACGGGCGTCACCAGCGCGATCGACGACAGCCAGCGCTGCGGGTACGCGTGGGTGCGCAGCGAACGGTCGACGGGAGGACGGACGGGATGCGTGTGCATGGCGCCGGCCCGCTTACCAGCGATAGAAGACGCTGAACTCGCCGCCGATTCGTGAGTAGTACGGGTTGTGGTAGTACGCGAATTCAAGTTGCGTCCCCCACTTGCGCGTGACCCAGTAGCGCCATTTCGCGGTGATCTCGTGGCTGCGGAAATCCGCGATCTGCGAGCCTGAGCCGGTGACCTGATACGCCTCGCGGCCGACGCCGCCGCGCAGCACGATCACGCTCTTGCCGACCTCGCCGTAGGTGACGGCGCCGTAGTAGGCGGGCGCCTTCACGGATCCCGGCGAATCGACCGTATAGTTCGCGCCCGCCTCGAAAATCCACTTCGGCAATGCGTACCAGATCACGCCGGCGTGATAGAGCTGGTCGCGGTGGCCGCTGCGGTTCCACGCGTAGCCGGCGCCGAGCGACACGACCAGCGAACGGTCGGGCAATAGCTTGCGGTTGATCGACGCGTCGACGCGCGCACTCGGCAGGATCGTGCCCGACGTGGTGCCGGAAAAGCCGATCCCGCCGAACCAGTCGGGGCCGAAGTTCTGCACGTAGGTCAGCGCGCCGAGCTGCGTGTTCTCGCCGAAGCGGTGCAGTTGCGCCAGTTCGCCGAGCACGGTGCGGTTGCCATCCTGGTAGACGCCGCGCAGGTGCACGCCGTACCAGTCGCCGTAGCCGTGCGTCAGATGTGCGCTGGAATAGCCGAGCGACAGTTCGGTGTGCGATTCTTGCGGCGCCTGCACATGGGTGACGACTGCATCGGGCAGCGGCGGCCGGTTCGTATCCTCGGGCGTGAACTCGGCGAGCGGCACGCCGTCCGGCAGGCCTTCGGCGTCCACGCGCACGAACATCGATTCGTCGCGCATCCGTGGCGTGATGACGGTCGTAGGCGGCGGCGGCTGCACGGCGGGCGCGGCGGCGGCATCGTCCGGCTGCTCCGCCAGTGCCGCGGGCGCGCCGAAGGCGACGCCGCACAGCATCGCGAGGGTGGCAACCGGCACGTGCGGGCCGCGATGGCTGGGGCGATCGGACATGAGGCGCTCCTTAACGGGATGTATGGAACCAGCCGCTGCGCCACGCGACGAGATCGCCATGCACGCAGGCATGATTGACGATCGATACGTCGCGCGCGCACGCGCTGACCGGATGACCGGCGACGCCGATGCGCGCGCCCGTCAGTCGCAGCAGGCCGCCGGCCGACACGACGCCGTCGATGCAGCTCGCGTGGGCGAGCAGCACGTCGTCGCGCGCGAATACCGCGCCGTGCAGCAACGCGTGACGTTCGAGTTCGACGCGATGCGCCTTGACGCTGCCGCGCAGCACGCAGCCTTCGCCGAGGACGAGCGTCCCTTCGACGATCAGGTTGCCTTGCACGACCGTGTGCGCGGGCAGGCGAACGTCGCATGGCAGCAGGTAACGGCCGTGCAGGAAGCGATGCGGCAGCGACGCGAAGTGGCGAGCGAGCGTGATCGCGCGGCGCGGGGCGGCCGGTGTGTCCGCGGGCCGCGGGCCGGGCGCCGCGCCGAAGACGAGCGGCTCGCCATACAGGCACGTGAAGCCGCCGGCGCCGCGCAGGCGCACCGTGTCGCCGACCACGACGCCGCGCAGCACCGCGTCGTCGACGTCGATCAGCGGCGCATGCGCGAGCGTGCCGATCGTCGCGCCGGCGCGAATGTCGATGCGCTGGTCGGCGAACGCGTACGCGGCCCGCGCGCCGTCGTCGAGCGTGATCGAACGATCGGCGTAGAGCACGTCGTCGCGATGCGCGTCGCGGGCGACGTCGATCGCATCCGCATGCTGGACGGCCAGCCCGAGCGCTTGCCACGGCGGCGCGGCGGATGCATCCGCCGGCGGCGTGCCGGCCACGTGCGCGCGCAGCGCGTCGTGCCAGCGTGCGGCGAGCAGCGCCTGGTCGACGAACGGCCCGTCGCCGATCGGCAGCGCCGCGACGTCGCTGCGCCGGATCAGTTCATGCAGCATCGGCAGGAACGGCAGGGTGAGCACGCCGGCCACCGGCACCATTACGTTGAAGGTCGTCATCGTTCATCGCTCCGGTTTCAACTGCCGGCGAAAACGCTCGGTCTTGTCCCATTTCAGTTCGCGGCGGAACGCGGCGTCGAGCGCGAGCCCCCACAGCGCGGAGACGACCGCCGCGATCGTCACGCAAAAGCCGACGACGTTGACCGGCACGAGCCGCAGCCGCGTCGCGCGGCCGTCGAGCCGCGCGGCGACGACGATCTCGAAGAACACGCCGAAGTTGCCGAAGGTGCTGAACGAGAACAGCGCGAACAGCGACAGCAGCAGGCCGAGGGCGGTCGAGTTGACGCCGTTGAACAGGTAGAGCGCGAGCGCCGCGCTCCACGCGATCGCGAGCAGCGCGGGCATCGTGAACACGCCGAGCAGCAGCGCGCCGTCGAGCCGGCAGCGTCGCGAGATCAGCGGGTTGCGCAGCACCGGAACCAGATAGCGCAGCATCGTCTGGTTATGGCCCTTCGCCCAGCGCGTCAGTTGACGCGCGCGGACGGCCCAGCGCTCGGGCACTTCCTCGTAACATTCGGCGTGGTTCAGATAGACCGTGCGCCAGTCGCTCAACAGCAGGCGGTAGGTCATGTCGGTATCTTCGGCGAGCGTGTCGTCGCGCCAGCCGCCCACGGCATCGAGCGCGCTCTTGCGGATGCCGCCGACCGTGCCGCCGTATTGCGGCACCAGGTTGAGATTGTTGCGGGCTTGCTGGTTGACCTGGTAGCCGCCCGCGCGCTCGAGATCGAGCAGCCGCGCGAGCAGGTTGCTGTCGGCGTTCTGCGGCACGACGCGGCCCATCACCGCGCCGATTTCCGGGTCGAAGAACGGCGCGACGAGCTCCTTCAGCAGCCCGGGGCGCGGCAGGTAGTCGGCGTCGAATACCACCATGATGTCGCCGCGGATGAAGCGCAGCGCGTCCTTCAGCGCGGCTGCCTTGCCCGGCTTGCCGGTCTCGCGGTGAAACGGCTGGATCAGCTCGGGCGCGCGTGCGCGGACTTCGTCGATCAATGCGCGCGTATTGTCGGTCGAGCGGTCGTTGACCGGAATGATCGTCAGCCGGTCGCGCGGGTAGGTCGTCGCCAGCAGCGCCATCAGGCAATCGACGATGACGGTTTCCTCGTTGTGGGCGGCGACGAAGACCGTGAGCCGCGGCCAATCGCCGTGGGTCATCGTCCGGTAGGGCGCGTGCTGCGGCTTGAACAGGCGGTCGAGGCTGAATACGTAATGCCGTGCGGCATACGCGCACGTCAGCAACGTGAACAGCCACAGGTACGCTACGCACGGTATCAGCAGCAGTTCGGGATCGAACGCGATGTCCGGCGTGGCGGCGGGCGGCGGCTCGAGCGACGCGTCCGTATCGGGCGAGGCCGGCGCGACGAGCGAGGGCGTCACGCGGTCGAGCGCGGTGCGCTCCATCGCGATCACGGTGGTTGCGACCGTTGCGGCGGGCACGCCGAACCGGACCGGTTCGGCGATCGCCTGCGAGGTGGTGTCGCGCACGATCAGCGAGCAGGCAAGCACGATCAGCAGCAGGATGCCTTGCTCGCAAAGTGACGCCGCCCGCGTTTTCTTCATGTCCCGATCCCCGTGCCCGCAACGACGACCGATGAGAGCTGAAGGCGCTCCGTGGATCGCGCGGACGTCAATGGGAAGCGAGGGCGCGTTCGTCGCACGGGGCGGTTTCGGCTTGCCCCGGACGGATGCGTCGCGTCGTCTCCCGGCTGCGTTGCTTTGGCGTCCCAGTCTGTCTGCTGCGATGCGAGTGCTTCGGGACGCACCTGTCCGACATCAAGCAAGGCGTGAGCCATCTGCCGCGATGCCGCGCGCAGCAAGGGGCCGCGCGCGGGAAACGAATACGGCATGCGCTGCGCCGGCCTGTTTTGATTCACTGACGAATCAGCATGCGCGCGTGGCATCCGACCCCGCACGGTCGGTCGAGCATCGAGCGCGGCGCCCCGGCCGTCCAACCGGCTGATACCACCTTCCCGGGTGCGGCTTGCGATGCCGGTCCGTCGCATGTCGTTCGGCGTGCGCGTGTCGGCCGGGCGGTCGCGACGCGCTGCTTTCACATGAGACGAATGGACCGGACTCCGATGTATTTGCCGGTTTCCGGTCTGCGTTACACATTCGCAACATTTCCCGCTCCACGATTCGTGTGATGCAAGGCGGTGTCGGGCGTCGACGAAATCCTGCGCGCGCGACGGCGGTCGACGCTCGCGTGCGGGCCGCGCACTGCACAGACGAAAGTGGCGAAGCGAGGCGACGCAACGCGTGTCGAAAGGTCGACGCGATCCGCTGCGTCACGGCCGCGCGACATGCATGCGCGATTCGTCGGACGGCGTCGTCAGACGGATCGCGCGCGCGTCCGGGCGTTTATCGTTGTCGCGTCGATCCGGCGATGCGGGTGTCCGTAGCAGTTGTGAAACATTCCTTCACGCACCGTCCGCGGGCAAGGGTCGCGGAGCGAAGCGGGCCGCGACGCGAGCCGGCTGGTTTGAATATTGCTGGTGTGGGAGGACGTAACGCTCGACACAGCGAGGAACGACTCATGACGTGATTGATCCAGTGCAACGGGATGCCCGTAGTACGACGATTCGTGCGGCCGGGACCGCGCGGACGAAGCGGTGCGCTCGCCCCGCCACACCGCCGCATGTCGATCGCGTGCGAGTACGGGATGCGCCGCCCGAATACATGTTTCGCGCCGCGTGCGGGATCGCCGGGCGCGAAGCGGCTAAACGAGGATAACGATGAAGAAGATCTTGCTTGTGTTCGGGACTCGGCCGGAGGCCATCAAGATGGCGCCGCTGGTGCGTGCGCTGAAGGCGCAGACGGATGTCGACGCCCGGGTGTGCGTGACCGCGCAGCATCGGGAAATGCTCGACCAGGTGCTGACGCTGTTCGACATCAAGCCCGACTACGATCTCAACCTGATGCGGCAAGGCCAGACGCTGACCGACGTGACGACCGGCATTCTTCAGGCGATCGGCATCGTCTTCGACGATTTTCGGCCGGACGTCGTGCTGGTGCACGGCGATACGACGACCACGCTCGCGGTGAGCCTGGCCGCGTTCTATCGCTATCTGCCGGTCGGTCACGTGGAGGCCGGCCTGCGCAGCGGCGACATCTGGTCGCCGTGGCCGGAGGAGCTGAATCGCCGCGTGACCGACGCGGTGTCGTCGTGGCATTTCGCACCGACCGGGCAGGCCCGCGACAACCTGCTGAGCGAGGGCGTGCCGGGCGGGGCGGTCTCGCTGACCGGCAACACCGTGATCGATGCATTGCACGAGGTCAAGCGCATGCTGGATCGCACCGCCTCGCTGTCGGACAAGATCGCCGCATACTTCCCGTTTCTCGAGCCGTCGCGGCGTGTCGTGCTGATCACCGGCCATCGCCGCGAAAGTTTCGGCGAACCGTTCCGGCACTTCTGCGACGCGCTGTGCACGCTGGCGAACCGCTATCGCGATGCGCAGTTCGTCTATCCGCTGCACCTGAACCCGAACGTGCAGGAGCCGGCGCGCGCGCGGCTCGGCGGTGTGCCCAACATCTACCTGATCGAGCCGCAGGAATACCTGTCGTTCGTATTCCTGATGTCGCGCGCGCATTTCATCATCACGGATTCGGGCGGCATTCAGGAGGAAGGGCCGGCGCTCGGCAAGCCGGTGCTCGTCACGCGCGAGACGACCGAGCGGCCCGAAGCGATTCAGGCCGGCACCGCGCGGCTCGTCGGCACCGATCAGGACCGGATCGTGTGGGAGGCGTCGCGTCTGTTCGACAGCGAGAGCGCGTACGAGGAAATGTCGCGCGCGAGCAATCCGTACGGCGACGGCCATGCGAGCGAGCGGATCGTTCACGCGCTGATGCGTACGCCCGGCGTGCCCACGAAGACGACCAGCTTCTCGATGGGCGCCGTGGAGATGCCGTTCAACGCGCTCACGCTCGGGTTGCAGGCGCTGCGCTCGCCGTGAGGAAGATCGTGCCGTAGCGCGTTGCGGCGCGTCCGCCGTGGACATCAAGCATCCGGTCCGGCCGCGAGGTCGGCCGGATGTTTGCCTATGCGCGACCCGGAACGCACGCATCCGATGCACTCGAAAGCCCCTCCAATGACACGCCCGGTCCCCGGCCGTGCCTTGTCCCCCTTGCCTGAAACGCCCGAATCGCCGCGATCCGACGTCGAATCCGAAATGGTTCGATAATGCGGGCGGCGATCCATGCGGACGCGCGCCGGCCGGCGCGAAGGGGAAAGGTTGCGCAGGCAACCGGCCGGCGGCATCGTTCGCAGCATCCGCCCGACCGTGCCTGCACGCGGCACGGTCGACGAAACGGCGCCACGCCTGCCTGATCGTTCGGAATGTGCGCCGCGCCGTTCGAAACCCCACTCGTTGCCCGCCCGGCGGGCATCGCAACCAGGAGGTGAACGATGATCACGCTGACCGTCAACGGTAGCGAGCAGCACTTCGACGGCAATCCCGACATGCCGTTGCTCTGGTATCTGCGCGATGTGCTCGGCCACACCGGCACCAAGTTCGGCTGCGGGATGGCGCTATGCGGTGCGTGCACCGTGCATCTCGACGGCGTCGCGATCCGCGCGTGTGTCACGCCGGTCGCGGCGGCGGCGTCCAGGCGCGTGACGACGATCGAGGGGCTGTCGACCGATCTCACGCACCCGTTGCAGCAGGCGTGGCAGGAACTGAACGTCGCGCAATGCGGCTACTGCCAGTCCGGGCAGATCATGCAGGCCGCGTCGCTGCTGAAGACGAATCCCCATCCGACCGACGCCGACATCGACGATGCGATGTCCGGCAACATCTGCCGCTGCGGCACCTATACGCGCATTCGCGCGGCGATCCGGCTGGCCGTGCGTCGCGGAGGTGACGCATGAGTGCGCCCGAACTCTCCGTCCACAACGAAAGCCGCCGCGCGCTGCTGCTCGGCTTCGCCTCGGGCGGGCTACTGCTCGCGTTCGGCGTGCCGTCGCTCGCGCAGGCGGCCGCGCCGGTGCAGCCGCCCGTCAGCGCGAATCCGCAATATGGCGGCGCGGGAATGCCGCACGGCTTGCGCGACGATCCGAACCTGTTCGTTGCGATCGCACCTGATGGCACCGTCACGGTGACCTGCATCCGCTCCGAGATGGGCCAGGGCGTACGCACGAGCGTCGCGCTCGTGGTCGCCGACGAGCTGGGCGCGGACTGGTCGCGCGTGAAGGTCGCGCAAGCGGTCGGCGACGAGCCGCGCTACGGCAACCAGAACACCGACGGTTCGCGCAGCCTGCGCCAGAGCTTCGCCGCGCTGCGCCGTGCGGGGGCCGCCGCGCGCACGATGCTCGCGCAGGCCGCGGCAGCGACGTGGGGCGTCGATGTGCGCCACGTGAAGGTGACGGTGCACGAGGTCGTCGACACGCAAAGCGGGCGCAAGCTCGGCTTCGGCGAACTGGCCGCGAAGGCAGCCGCGCTGTCGGTGCCCGATACGAAAAGCGTGGCGTTGAAGGCACCGGCAGAATTCCGCTACATCGGCAAGGGCAAGACGGCGCTGATCGACGGACGCGACATCGTCGGCGGCCGCGCGCGGTACGGAATCGATACGCGGCTCGACGGCATGCTGTATGCGGTCGTCGCGCGCCCGCCGGCCTACGGCGACACGGTCGCGTCGTTCGATGCATCGGCCGCCGAGAAGCTGCCGGGTGTCGTCAAGGTCGTGCAACTGGCGTCGACGCCGCTGCCGTCCGGCTTCCAGCCGCTCGGCGGCGTGGCCGTCATTGCGCGCGATACGTGGACGGCCATCCAGGCCCGCGCGCAATTGAAGGTCGACTGGAAGCGCGGCCCGCATGCGGGGTACGACTCGGCCGCGTATCGCAAGACGCTCGAAGCGGCCGCCGCGCAGCCGGGCGACGTGATCCGCAACGACGGCGATGCGCCGGCCGCACTCGCCGGCGCCGCGAAGCGCGTGCGCGCGACGTACTACGTTCCGCATCTGGCACACGCGACGATGGAGCCGCCCGCGGCGGTGGCGCGGGTGGCCGACGGCCGCTGCGAAGTGTGGACCTGCACGCAGGCGCCGCAGACCACGCGCGACGAGATCGCGAAGGCGCTCGGCGTGCCGACCGAGCGCGTGACGGTCAACGTGACGTTGCTCGGCGGCGGCTTCGGCCGCAAGTCGAAGCCCGATTACGTGGTGGAAGCCGCGCTGCTGTCGAAGGCGGCAGGCGTGCCCGTGAAGCTGACGTTCACGCGCGAGGACGACATCGCGCACGACTACTTCCACGCGGTGTCGCTCGAAGCGTTCGACGGCGGGATCGATGCGGCGGGGAAGGTCGTCGCGTGGCAGCATCGCACGGTCGCGCCGTCGATCCAGTCGACGTTCCGCGCCGGCGTCGTGCACGAGCAGCCGGGCGAGCTCGCGCAAGGTATCGCGGATCTGCCGTTCGCGATTCCGAACGTGCGGATCGAGAATCCGGCCGCGCAAGCGCACACGCGGATCGGCTGGTTCCGCTCGGTGTACAACATCCCGCATGCGTTCGGCATCCAGAGTTTCGTGTCGGAACTCGCGTATGCGGCCGGCCGCGATCCGAAGGATTTCCTGCTCGACCTGATCGGGCCCGCGCGGCGTTTCGAGCCGCACATCACGGTGAAAAACGTGAACTACGGCGAGGATCCCGCGCTGTATCCGGTCGATACGGGCCGGCTGCGGCGCGTGATCGAGACGGTCGCGCGCGAAGCCGGCTGGGGGCGCAAGCTGCCGAAGGGGCACGGGCTCGGGATCGCCGCGCATCGCAGCTTCGTGTCGTACACGGCGGCGGTGTGCGAGGTGCAGGTCGATGCGGACGGCAGGATCTCGGTGCCGCGCGTCGACATCGCGATCGACTGCGGGCCGCAGGTCAATCCGGAACGGGTGCGCTCGCAGCTCGAGGGCGCGGTCGTGATGGGGCTGGGCATCGCGCTGCATGGCGAGATCACGTTCAAGGACGGGCACCCCGAGCAGAGTAACTTCAACGGCTTCCAGGTGCTGCGGATGAACGAGGCGCCGCGCGAAATCCGCGTGCATCTCGTCGCGCCGGACGACTACGCGACGCCGCTCGGCGGCGTCGGCGAACCGGGCCTGCCGCCCGTCGCGCCAGCGCTGACCAACGCGATCTTCGCGGCGACCGGCACCCGCATCCGCAGCCTGCCGGTTGCCGATCAGCTCGCGAAACCGCAGGCGGGCTGACGCGACAGCCGTCCCGCGCCGGGCCGCATCGTGCGGCCCGGCCGACTTCCCGTATAGGTGGACTGACCGGCGTGCGCATCGTTGTTGTTTGCGAACGACCGTGCTAAATTCCTGCCAGCACTTGGAGCCACGCAACCCTTCATTAGGCCGACACGGCCGGCACCCCGGGAGGCAGCACGATGAGCCTGTTGATGTCGCGACGCGATCTTGCGTTCCTGCTGTATGACTGGCTCGACGCCGAAGCGCTCGTCGCGCTGCCGCGCTACGCGGAGCACAGTCGCGAAACCTTCGACGCGGTGCTCGACACCAGCGAGCGGATTGCGGAAGACCTGTTCGCACCGCACGCGGCGCGCGGCGATCGCGAGGAGCCGCGGTTCGACGGCGAGCGCGTGACGCTGATCCCGGAAGTCGAACCGGCCGTGCGCGCGTTCGCGGACGCCGGACTGATCGCCGCGGGGCACGACGAAGCGCTCGGCGGCATGCGCTTGCCGAAACTGGTCGAAGCCGCGTCGTTCCTGTTCTTCCAGGCCGCGAACATCGCGACGGCCGCGTATCCGTTCCTGACCGTCGCCAATGCGAACCTGCTCGTCGCGCACGGCAGCGCCGCGCAGATCGACGCGTTCGCTCGCCCGGAGCTCGAAGGGCGTTTCCTCGGCACGATGTGCCTGTCCGAACCGCAGGCCGGCTCGTCGCTGTCCGACATCGCGACGCGCGCCGATTTCGAATGCGATTCGCCGCTCGGCCCGCGCTACCGGCTGACCGGCAACAAGATGTGGATTTCCGGCGGCGAGCACGAACTGGCCGAGAACATCGTCCATCTCGTACTCGCCAAGATCCCCGACGAACACGGCCGGCTGCAGCCCGGCACGCGCGGCATCTCGCTGTTCATCGTGCCGAAGGTCCTGACGGGCACCGATGGCGGCGCGAGCGGCGAGCGCAACGACGTCGTGCTCGCCGGGCTGAACCACAAGATGGGTTATCGCGGCACGACCAACTGCCTGCTGAATTTCGGCGAAGGCACGCGGTATCGGCCGGAAGGGCGTGCGGGCGCGATCGGTTATCTGATCGGCAAACCGAATCATGGCCTGGCCTACATGTTCCACATGATGAACGAGGCGCGTATCGGGGTCGGTGCGGGCGCGGTGGCGCTCGGCTACACTGGCTATCTGCATGCGCTCGACTACGCGCGCAACCGTCCGCAAGGGCGCCCGCTCGGGCCGGCCGGCAAGGATGCGGCCGCGCCGCAGGCGCCGATCGTCGACCATCCAGACGTGCGGCGCATGCTGCTCACGCAGAAGGCGTATGTCGAGGGCGGCCTCGCGTTGATCCTGTATTGCGCGAAACGCGTCGACGAAGCGCGTGCGCACGACGATGCGGCGGTGCGCGCCGATGCTGCGCGGCTGCTCGATATCCTGACGCCGATCGCGAAAAGCTGGCCGTCGCAGTGGTGTCTTGCCGCGAACGATCTTGCGATCCAGGTGCACGGCGGCTACGGCTACACGCGCGACTACGCGGTCGAGCGTCTTTATCGCGACAATCGCCTGAATCCGATTCACGAAGGCACGCACGGCATCCAGGCGCTCGATCTGCTCGGCCGCAAGGTCGTGCAGGACGACGGCGCGTCGCTGCGCGCACTCGATGCGCGCGTTGGCGCGACCGTCGAACGCGCGCGAGCGCTGGATGCCGGCACGCGCGAGCACGCCGATGCGTTGGCGCGGCGTTGGGCGCGGCTGGGCGACGTCACGCATCGGTTGAGCGCGATCGGCGATCCGCGGACGCGGCTCGCGAACGCGAGCGTGTATCTCGAAGCGTTCGGCCATCTCGTCGTTGCCTGGCTGTGGCTCGACGTGACGCTCGCCGCGCACGGGCGCGACGGCGATTTCCACGACGGCAAGCGCGCGGCGGCCCGGTACTTTTTCCGCTGGGAACTGCCGAAGGTCGATGCGCAGCTCGACCTGCTGTCGAGCGTCGACACGACGACGCTCGACATGCGCGACGCGTGGTTCTGATCGTGCCGTCAACGACCTTCCGGAATACTGACGATGTGGCCGATGCCGTTGGGCATCGCATACGCGTCGTGATCCGGCCGTGCGGGGGGATCCCGCATACCGTACCGATGCCCGGCCACGCCGCGCAAGGAGAAAGAAGCGCATGAAAGCCCTGTTGTGTAACGCATTCGGCCCGATCGACCACTTGCGCATCGAGGACGTCGCGATTCCCGAACCGGCTGCCGGGCAAGTCCGGATCCAGGTGAAGGCGGCGTCGCTGAACTTCCCCGACGCATTGATCGTCCAGGGGCTGTATCAGGTGAAACCGGTGCTGCCGTTTTCGCCGGGCGCCGAGTTCGCCGGCGTGATCGACGCGGTCGGCGAGGGCGTCACTGCATGGCGGCCCGGCGATTCGGTGATGGCGTTTACCGGCCATGGCGGGTTCGCCGAGCAGTGCGTGGCCGACGCGTACCAGCTCGCCGCGCTGCCGCCGGGCATGACGTTCGAGCAGGGCGCGGCGCTCGTGCTCGCCTACGGCACGTCGCTGCACGCGTTGCAGCAGCGTGCGCGCCTGCAGGCGGGCGAGACGTTGCTGGTGCTGGGCGCGGCCGGCGGCGTCGGGATCGCCGCGATCGAGATCGCGAAAGCGCTCGGCGCGCGCGTGATCGCGGCGGCGTCGAGCGCGGACAAGCTCGCGCTGTGCCGCGAAGCGGGCGCCGACGAGACGATCGACTATGCGACCGAAGACCTGCGCCGCCGCGTCGACGAACTGACCTGCGGGCGCGGCGCCGACGTCGTCTACGATCCGGTCGGCGGCGCATACAGCGAGGCGGCGCTGCGTGCGACCGCGTGGCGCGGCCGGTTCCTCGTGGTCGGCTTCGCGGCCGGCGAGATTCCGAAGCTCGCGCTAAACCTCGCGCTGCTGAAGGAGCGCGACATACTCGGTGTGTTCTGGGGCGATGCGGTGCGTCGCGATCCGGCGCAACATGCAGCGAACATGCGGCTGCTCGCCGAATGGTTCGCGGCCGGCAAGGTGCGGCCCGCGATCACCGAACGCGTGCCGCTGGACGGCGCGGCCGACGCGATCGCGCGTATGGCGAACCGGCAGGTGAAAGGCAAGGTGGTGATTTTTCCGGACGCGTGATCCGGGTTCGCCGCGCGGCGCTGCAACGCAGGCCGCGCGGCCTGGGCTTCATGAAAGCGGGCGCGGTGCGATCTGGTGTGAAGGCGTCGCGCCCGGTTAGTCTGGCGCACTATGTCGCGCGGCGCTGAAGCGAACGCCGCCCGCCATTCGTCAGCCGCTTCAATCCTTGGGCAAACGCAGCGTGTCGAGTGCGTGCTGCGAAAACTCGACCCAGAACCGTTCGTTGGCGATACCGGCCTGCAGCACCAGATGCTGCAGGCGCTTCGTGCGTGAATCGTCAGCGGTCGGATCGCCGGCCGCCGGATCGCCGGCCGCCAAAAAATCACGCGCCTCGATCTGCAGATACAAATCCAGCTTTTCCTGATGCAGCGCGATGCGCCGCCGGATCTCGCCCTCGAGACCGGCCGGCCCGAGCACGGCTTCCGCGCGCAGGCGCACCATCAATGCCTCGCGCAGCGGCGTCGGATCTTCCGGTTCGGCGATCCAGCGGCGCAGTTCCTTCTTGCCGGCCGGCAGGATCCGGTACGCACGCTTGCGGCCGCGACCGGATTCGGCGGGCAGCGATTCGATCCAGCCCATCTCTTCGAGACGCCCGAGTTCGCGATAGATCTGCTGGTGCGTCGCCTGCCAGAAATAGCCGATCGAGCGATCGAAACGGTCGGCGA
Source organism: Burkholderia sp. AU45388 (assembly GCF_030481585.1). NCBI lineage: Bacteria > Pseudomonadati > Pseudomonadota > Betaproteobacteria > Burkholderiales > Burkholderiaceae > Burkholderia > Burkholderia sp. AU45388. The sequence continues at coordinate 50,946 of NZ_JAUJPV010000010.1, forward strand.
GCTCGGACCCCGAACCGGGGCGTTCGGCGAGGGCGGTAAGAAGCGCGTGAGGCAGGGACATGTCGGATCGAAGGAGGCTGCGCAATGAACCGCATCTTGCCATATCGGGGCCGCGGCACAAGCGACAGAGGACCGTTTATGCAACATGTTGCATAAACGGAATCGACGCGCTACCATTCGTGCAACTTGTTGCATAAAAGATGGAGACGCCCCGATGACCTCCCGTTATCCGCATTTGACGACCCCGCTCGAACTCGGCTTCACGTCGCTCAGGAATCGCGTGTTGATGGGGTCGATGCACGTCGGCCTCGAGGAAGCGCCGAACGGCTTCGAGCGGATGGCCGCGTTCTATGCGGAGCGCGCGCGGGGCGAGGCAGGCCTGATCGTCACGGGCGGATTCGCGCCGAACGAGCGCGGCCGTCCGGCGCCGGGCGGCGCGATGCTGACGACCGAAGCGGAAGCCGAACGCCATCGTGTCGTGACGCGTGCGGTGCACGCGGAGGGCGGCAGGATCGCATTGCAGATCCTGCATTTCGGGCGCTACGCGTATCACCCGGCGCTCGCCGCGCCCAGCGCGCTGAAGGCGCCGATCAACCGGTTCACGCCGCACGCATTGACGAGCGACGAGGTCGACGAGACGATCGCCGATTTCGTGCGATGTGCGGCGCTCGCGCAGCATGCGGGCTACGACGGCGTCGAGATCATGGGGTCCGAGGGTTACCTGATCAACGAATTCATCGCCGCGCGCACGAACCATCGCGACGATGCGTGGGGCGGCGCGTACGAGAATCGCATTCGTTTCGCGGTCGAGATCGTGCGGCGCGTGCGCGAGCGTGTCGGCGCGAACTTCATCGTCGTCTACCGGCTGTCGATGCTCGATCTCGTCGAAGGCGGCTCGACGCTCGACGAGGTGATCCGGCTCGCGCAGGCGATCGAAGCGGCCGGCGCGACGATCCTCAATACCGGCATCGGCTGGCACGAGGCGCGCATTCCGACCATCGCGACCAAGGTGCCGCGCGCCGCGTATGCGTGGGTGACGCGGCAATTGATGGGCAAGGTCCGCATCCCGCTCGTCGCGACCAACCGGATCAACACGCCGGAAGTCGCCGAGCAACTGCTCGCCGACGGCTATTGCGACATGGTGTCGATGGCGCGGCCGTTCCTCGCCGATGCCGAGTTCGTCCGCAAGGCGCGGGAAGGGCGCGCGGACGAAATCAACACGTGCATCGGCTGCAACCAGGCATGCCTCGACCATACGTTCAGCGGCCGGATCACGTCGTGTCTCGTGAATCCGCGTGCGTGTCATGAAACCGAGCTCGTGATCCAGCCCGCGCCGCGGCGCAAGCGGATCGCGGTGGTCGGCGCGGGGCCGGCGGGCCTCGGCTTCGCGGTCACGGCGGCCGAACGCGGTCACGCGGTCACGCTGTACGAAGCCGGCGCCGAGATCGGCGGCCAGTTCAATATCGCGAAGAAGGTGCCCGGCAAGGAAGAGTTCAACGAGACGCTGCGCTATTTCCGCCGGCAGATCGAACTGCGCGGCATCGCGCTGCACGTCAATACGCGTGCGACCGCCGAGATGCTGTTGCAGGGTGCATTCGACGAAGTGGTGATCGCGACGGGCATCGTGCCGCGCACGCCGCCGATCGACGGCATCGGGCATCCGAAGGCGCTCGGCTATCTCGACGTGCTGCGCGACGACAAGGCCGTCGGTCGCCACGTCGCGATCGTCGGCGCGGGCGGGATCGGCTTCGACGTCGCCGAGTATCTCGTTCATCGCGACGGCGGCGAGCAGGTCGATGCGGACCGGTTCTTCAGCGTATGGGGCGTCGACCGGTCGTATGCGAATGCGGGCGGCCTGGGCGAAGCGCGGCCCGAACCGGCGGCACGGCACGTGCATCTGCTGCAGCGCAAGGCGTCGAAAGTCGGCGACGGGCTCGGCAAGACCACCGGATGGATTCACCGCACGGCGCTGAAGGCGCGCGGCGTCGGGATGTCGTCGTCGGTCACGTACCGGCGCATCGACGACGACGGCTTCCACGTGACGATCGACGGCGTCGAGCAGACGCTGCCGGTGGACAACGTGGTGATCTGCGCGGGGCAGGAGCCGTCGCGCGAGCTGGCGGAGCAACTGCAGGCCGCCGGATGCCGCGTGTATCTGATCGGCGGCGCGGACGAGGCTGCCGAACTCGATGCGAAGCGCGCGATTCACCAGGGCACGACGCTGGCCGCGACCCTTTGATACCGATTCGTTTCCATTCGATCCAACAACGTTACTGGAGACTGCGATGACGCACTCACCGCTGAAGGTTCATCCCGCCGTCGCGAAATCGCTCGACGCATGGCATGCGATGGTCGAACGCAAGGATTTCGGCGCGCTGGAATCGATCGTCCATCCGGACGCCGTGTTCCGTTCGCCGATGGCGTTCAAGCCGTACGGGCCGGCGCCGGCGCTGCTGATGGCGCTGCGCACGGTGATCACCCTCCTCGAGAATTTCACGTATCACCGCCAGTTCGCGGCCGACGACGGCAAGAGCGTCGTGCTGGAATTCGGCGCGACCATCAGCGACAAGGCGCTGAAGGGGATCGACATGATCCGCTTCGACGACGACGGGAAGATCGTCGAGTTCGAGGTGATGATCCGGCCGTTCAATGCGCTGCAGGCGCTCGGCGCGGAAATGGGCGCGCGGCTCGGGCAGCAGTTGCCGGCGTTCAAGACCGGCGGTTGAGCGGGGTGGCGGCTGGCGTGCAACCGGCTTGCGGCCGCGTGCCAGGCCTGGCGCGTGAGGTCGTGCGCGGCTTCGACGAGGCGCGGCAAGCGCGCACGATGCAGGCGCTCATGAGTTCACGCGTTCATGGCACGCAACGAGCCGCAGCCGACAATCCGTGGGAGCAGTCGAGTTGCCCGCACTAGACGCGCGGAGCAGCTACTCGAGCTGTCGAAATCCCGACGGATCAAGTTGATATATTGTATCATCTGACGTTTTCGTCGCCGGCCGGCCGGGTGCCCGGGCCGCTCGCGTGCGACGACATCCAACGAAGATCGATACGACGTGACGAGAATCGGACACACCCCGGCGCGCGGGGAGCGGCGCCATGCGGCGCGGCGCCGGAACGCGAGCGCCTGGCGCACGCGCGCGGCACGCGGTTGCACGACCCTGGTCGGCTGCGCGATCGCCACCACCGGCGCGCTGGCTGCCGAAGCCGCCGCATCGTCGCCGGACGACCGGCACGCGCTGCCGGCGATCAACGTCACTGCTTCGTCCGCCCAGGCCGACCCGCTGACGCAACCGCTCGAAACGGGCTCGCGGCTCGGGCTCGCGAGCCTCGACACGCCCGCGAGCGTCGAAGCGGTCACGGCCGACACGATCGACGCACGCGGCGATCGCACGGTGCTCGATGCGGTCACGCGCACCGCCGGCTTCGCGAGCGCGATCGCGCCGGGCACCGGCGGCACCGCGTTGAGCGTGCGCGGCTTCAGCGGGCAGGAATCGGTGATGACGCTGCTCGACGGCGTGCGGCTGATGCCCGCGGCCGGCACGAGCACGTTTCCGTTCGACACGTGGTCGGTCGAGCGCATCGAGGTGCTGCGCGGCCCGGCGTCGGTGCTGTACGGAGAAGGAGCGATCGGCGGGGTCGTGAACGTGGTGCCGAAACGGCCGCAGCGCACGCGCGAGACGGCGCTGCAGGCCGGCGTCGGCCCCGACGGCGCGAAGCGCTTCGCGTTCGATACGACGGGCGCGCTCGGCCCGCGGCTGTCGTACCGCTTCTATGCGAGCGATGCGCGCGCGAACGGTCTCGCCGAGCGGACCGATACGCATACGACGGCCATCGGCGGCGCGCTGACGTTCGACGTGAGCCCGCAACTCACGCTGACGCTCGACTACGACTACGGCCGCCAGATGCCCGCGACGTACTATGGCGTGCCCGCGCCGAACGGCGTGCTCGATTCGTCGCTGCGCAAGCTGAACTACACGGTTGGCGATGCGACGATTTCGTACTACGACCAGTGGACGCGCCTGTCGGCGCGCTACCGGCCCGCGCCGGGCGTGACGATCGACAATCAGCTTTACTACCTGACGTCGAACCGCCACTGGCGCAACGCGGAATCGTATGCGCTCGATGCGGCGACGGGGCTCGTCACGCGCGGCGACTATCTCGACATCGGCCACCATCAGCGGCAGATCGGCGACCGGCTGAGCGCGCGCATCGACGGGATGCTGTTCGGTCGCGCGAACCGTTTCGTCATCGGCACGGAATTCAGCCAGATCACGTTCAGCGGCATCAACAATTCGCCGTACGGCGGTGAAACGACCGTACCGGCGCACGGCTTCGATCCCGGTGTCTTCACGAGCCCCGACCCGACCGTGCCGCAGTTCAGCACGCGTGCGCGGCAGGCGGCGGTATTCGCGGAGAACCGGCTCGACGTGCTGCCGCGGCTCGCGTGGGTGAGCGGCCTGCGCTACGACCACATCGCGTTCAGCCGCGAGCAGGCGGCGAGCGGCGCGGGCTTCGACAAGCGGTTCGCGAACGTCGGCTGGCGCACCGGTTTCGTGTTCGAGATCGCGCCGACGTTCAGCGCGTATGCGCAGTACACGACGGGCGCGGAGGGCGTCGGCTCGCTCGTGACGCTGTCCGCGTCGCAGGCGGGCTACCGGCTCGCGACCGGTGAACAGTGGGAAGCCGGGCTCAAGCAGACGCTGCTCGACGGTCGTGCTTACTGGACGTTCGCGGTGTACGACATCGTGAAGCGCAACCTGCTCAGCACCGATCCGTTCAATCCGGCGCTGCGCCGGCAGGTCGGCCGGCAATCGTCGCGCGGCGTCGAGCTGACCGGCGGCGCGCGGCTGCCGCACGGCTGGACGATCGATGCGAACGTCGCGCTGCTGCGCGCCCGCTACGACGCGTTCAACCAGACGGCCGGCGGTGCGACGGTGTCGCGGGACGGCAACGTGCCGTCCGGCGTGCCGCAGCAGACCGCGAACCTGTGGTTCGGCTGGGCGTTCGCTGAGCGCTGGCACGCGAATGCGGGTGTGCGTTACGTCGGCGCGACCTACGGCGACGACGCGAATCGCGTGCGGGTGCCGTCGTATACGGTGTTCGATGCGTCGCTGCGCTGGCAGCCGACGTCGCGCACCGAGCTCGCGATGTATCTGCGCAATCTCGCGAACCGCACGTACGCGGTGACGACGTCGAACGGCGGCGAGCAATGGCTGCTCGGCCCGTCGCGCTCGGCGGAGCTCGTCGCGACGATGCGCTTCTAGGGCGATACGGCATGCGTCCCGTCACCCACATGCTCGACATCGAACGCGTGAGCTGGTCTCCCGGTGGCGCGATCACCGTGCTCGATTCGGTGACGTTGAGCGTGGCGGAGGGCGAGTTCGTCGGGCTGGTCGGCCCGAACGGCAGCGGCAAGACGAGCCTGCTGCGCTGCGTGTTCCGCTACGCGCGCCCCGACGCGGGCCGCGTCGCGCTCGATGCGCAGGACGTGTGGCGCATGCGGCCGCGTGCGGTCGCGCAGCGCATCGCGGTGCTGCAGCAGGAGACGCCGGACGATTTCGGGCTGACGGTCGACGAACTGGTCGGCATGGGCCGCACGCCGCACAAGCGGCCGTTCGATGCGGAGTCGGCCGACGATCGCCGGATCGTCGACTCCGCACTGCACGATGTCGGCCTCGTCGAGCGCCGCGCACAGCGCTTCGCGTCGCTGTCGGGCGGCGAGAAGCAGCGCGCGCTGCTGGCGCGCGCGCTCGCGCAGCAGCCCGAACTGCTGTTGCTCGACGAACCGACCAACCATCTCGACCTGCGTCACCAACTCGAACTGCTCGCGCGCGTGCGCCGCCTCGGCATCGCGACGCTCGCGACGATTCACGACCTCAATCTCGCGGCCGCGTATTGCGACCGCCTCCATGTGCTCGCGCACGGCCGCGTCGTCGCGTCCGGCGTGCCGGACGACGTGCTGACCGAAGCGCTGCTGCGCGACGTGTTCGGCGTCGCCGCGCTCGTCGATCGCCATCCCGTCACGCGCCGCCCGCGCATCACGCCGCTTCATCCGGAATGACCGCCATGCCGTTTCCTGTCCTGTCCTCCGTCTCCCGCCGTCTGGTCGCCGCTGCCGTGCTCGGCGGCGCGGCCGTTCACGCGCTCGCCTATCCGGTCACCGTGCGCAGTTGCGATCGCGACGTGACGTTCGAGCGCGCGCCGACGCGCGCGGTGAGCAACGACGTGAACCTCACCGAGATGATGCTCGCGCTCGGCCTGAAGGATCGCCTCGTCGGCTATACGGGCATCGGCGGCTGGAAGACGGGCACCGCACGCGTGCGCGACGCGTTGCGCGGCGTGCCCGAACTGGCGAGCCAGTATCCGTCGCTGGAAGTGCTGGCCGCCGCGCGCGCCGACTTCTATCTCGCGGGCTGGAACTACGGGATGCGTGTCGGCGGGCCGGTGACGCCCGCGACGCTCGCGCCGTTCGGCATCCGCACGTACGAACTGACCGAATCGTGCTCGCACGTGATGAAGCAGTCGGCCGCGTCGTTCGACGACGTGTTCCGCGACCTGACCAATCTCGGCCGGATCTTCGGCGTCGATGCGCGCGCCGCGCAGGTCGTCGCCGGGATGCGCGCGCGTCTCGCGGCGGTGTCGCGCGCGATCGGGCGTCCGGCGCCGCTGCGCGTGTTCGTGTACGACAGCGGCACCGACAAGCCGATGACCGCCGGCGGGCTCGCGATGCCGACCGCGTTGCTCGCGGCGGCGGGCGCGCGCAACGTGATGGACGACCTGCCGCGCAGCTGGACGCAGGTGAGCTGGGAAAGCGTGGTCGCGCGCGATCCGCAGGTGATCGTGATCGTCGACTATTCGGCGGTGACGGCCGCGCAGAAGCAGCAGTTCCTGTCGAGCCAGCCGGCGCTCGCGCGCGTGGCCGCGATCCGCGACCGGCGCTTCGTCGTGATTCCGTACGATGCGGCGACGCCGGGCCCCGAGAACGTCGCGGCCGTCGAGACGCTCGCCCGCGCGCTATATCCGGCCGCATTTGCGGCGGCGGCACGATGAGCGTGCGCGGGCAGGCGGCGCGGCCCGGCATGCGCGTGGTGCTGCCGGGGCTGGCCGTGCTGCTGATCGTGTCGATCGTCGTGTCGGCTGCGTTCGGCCCCGCGCCGATCGCGATGCCGGCCGCGGTGCGGATCGTCGCCGCGCACGTCGCGTCGGCGTTCGGCGGCGCCGACGCGTTCGCGGCCGCCGCGGGCGACGACAGCATCGTGTGGCTGATCCGGATGCCGCGCGCGCTGCTGGCCGCGATCGTCGGCGCGACGCTAGCGGCGGTCGGCGTCGCGTTGCAGGCGGCGACCGCGAACCGCCTGGCCGATCCGCACCTGCTCGGCGTGAGCGCGGGCGCGATGCTCGGCGCGATCGCGGTCACCGTGGTGGCCGGCGCCGCGTTCGGCCCGTTCACGCTGTCGGCCGCCGCATTCGCGGGCGCGCTTGCGGCTACCGCATGCGTGGTCGCGCTCGCTTACCGGAGCGGCCGGCTCGAATCGGACCGGCTGCTGCTCGCGGGCGTGTCGGTGTCGTTCATGATGGCCGCGTTCGGCAACCTGCTGCTGTATCTCGGCGACCAGCGCGCCGCGTCGTCGGTGCTGTTCTGGATGCTCGGCGGCGTCGGGCTCGCGCGCTGGGATCTGCTGCCGGTGCCGGCCGTATGCGCGGTGCTTGCCGGCTGCGCGCTCTATGCGCGCCGGCGCGAACTGAATGCGCTGATGTCGGGCGACGTCGCCGCCGCGTCGCTCGGCGTGCCGAGCGCGAGGATGCGGCGCGAGGTGTTCGTCGTCGCGTCGTTCGCGACGGGCGCGATGGTCGCGGTCAGCGGCGCGATCGGCTTCGTCGGGCTCGTGACGCCGCATCTGTGCCGTCGCATGGTCGGCGCCGAGCACGGCCGGCTGCTGCCGGTCGCCGCGCTGGCGGGGGCGATCCTGCTCGTGTGGGCCGATGTCGCCGCGCGCACGCTCGCGGCGCCGGAGGATCTGCCGATCGGCATCGTGACCGCACTGTTCGGCAGCCTGTTCTTCGTCGCGCTGCTGCGCCGGCGCTGAGCGAAGGCACGCTCGGGCGAGGGCGGGCCGGGACGCGCCGCCCGTCTCATCGAAGCGGAACGACCGTACCCGTCCCCGTGCCGCTGAGGCGGCGCGCATCGGCATGTGGGGTCGCCGCGTCCTGCGCGACGTCGAAGCGCTTGTCCAGCAGCGCGCGCACCGGCAGCGTGATCACGAAGCGCGCGCCGCCGAGCGGCGAATCCTCGAGCCGCACGGCGCCGCCGTGCACCTGCGCGACGCGCCGCACGATCGCGAGCCCGAGCCCGAAGCCGCCGGTCTGCCGGTCGCGGCTCGAATCCAGCCGCTGGAACGGCTCGAACACGCGGGCGCGCTCGGCGGCCGGAATGCCGGGGCCGTCGTCGTCGACCATCAGCACGAGCGCGCCGGACCGGTCGCGGGCGGCGGCCAGCACGACCTTGCGCGACGCATAGCGCGCGCCGTTGCGGATCAGGTTCAGCAGCGCGCGGGCGACGAGCTTCGGATCGCACACGTGGGTCGCGGGCGCGTCGAGCGTCGACACGTCGAGCGCGATGCCGCGATCGGCGATGTCGTCCGCGACGTTGCCGGCGACGCTGTCGATCAGCGTGTCGACGACGACCTCCATCGGCGCGAGCTCGCTCGCTCCCTGTTCGAGCCGGCCGATCGTCAGCAGCTCGGTAACGAGCTCGTCGAGTTCGCGCACGTCGCGCCGCAGCGCGTCGCGGCGTTCGCGCATCCGGCCCGTTTCGTCGGCGTCGGCGAGCAGCGCGAGCCCGAATTCGAGCCGGGCGAGCGGCGTTTTCAGTTCATGCGAGATGCCGTGCATCATTTCGCGCTGCTGCTTGATCGACGCCTCGATGCGCGCGGCCATGTCGTTGAACTGCTGCGACAACTCGTAGATGTTCGACTTGCCCGACACCTTCACGCGCGTCGACAGCATCCCGGCGCCGAACGCGCGCGCGGCGTCCTGCAGCCGGCGAATGTCGCGCCAGTGATAGTGAATCCACAGCACCACCGCGAACAGCGTCGCGAGCGCGAGCAGCATGTACGCATAGATGCGGATGTCGAGGTCCGGCGCCTCGATCGGGCGCGCATGCAGCACCGAGCCGTCCGCGAGCGGCATGTAGTAATCCTTGCCGTTGTAGCTGATCGCGATCCTGCCGGCATCGAGATCGCGCAGCGGCGCGCCGCTCAGTTGCGCGCGTGCGTCGGCCATCGACATGAAGCCGAACCCTTCGCGGCCGTGCAGCGCGAGTTCGCGCAATGCGAGCGCGCGCTGCGTGCCCGGATGGCGTTCGAGGTAGTCGTTCAGCACGAACGAATAGGTCGTCAGCGAGTCGCGTTGCGCCTGCGCGCCGCGCTCGTAGAAGATCCGGTCGAACGACAGCTGGATGAAGATGATCGACGCGCCGACGAACAGGATCACGACGAGGTACAACCGAAGCAGCGGGCGCAGCATTTATTCGTCCCACGCGGAAGGGCTGAACAGGTAGCCGCGACCCCAGATCGTCTTGATCTTGTGCGGCTCCGACGACGCATCCTCGAAGCGGCGGCGCAGCTTCGAGATGCCTGAGTCGACCGAGCGGTCGAGCCCGTCGAATTCGATCCCGCGCAACTGCTTCAGGATGTCGTCGCGGCTCAGCACGATGCCGGCCGCGCGCGCGAGGATCAGCAGCAGGTTGAATTCGGCGGTCTTCAGCTCGACCGGCTCGCCGCGCCACGTGACGGTGCGGTTCGGCGGCGAAATGGCGAGCTCGCCGAATACGAGCGCGTCGGGCGCGACCGCGGGTGCTTGCGCCGCGGCCGGCTGCGCGCGGCGCAACAGCGCGCGAGCACGTGCGACGAGCACGCGCGGCTCGATCGGCTTCGTCACGTAGTCGTCGGCGCCCGTCTCGAGGCCGGCGACCTGGTCGTATACGTCCGCCCGTGCGGTCAGGATCAGCACGGGGACGTTGGTGAACGCGCGGATGCGCCGGCAGACTTCCATGCCGTCGAGATTCGGCAGCATCAGGTCGAGTATCACGAGGGCCGGCTGGTGCTCGCGCACCGCGGCGACGGCGAGGTCGCCGCGCCGCACGACCGTCACCGCGAATTCATAGCCGTCGAGGTATTCGCGGACGAGCTGCGCGAGGCGATCATCGTCCTCGATCAGCAGCACGCGGTATTTGAGTGGAACTTCGTTCATGGTCTCCCCGGATGCACGCGCCATCTCGCACCCGGCAGACCGATGCGCGCGCGGCACGCGAATTCTATCCGGCGGATCGACCGCCGGGGCAGCGGGGCGACAATCGCGAACAATCGAACACAATTGCGCACACATTCGCCGCACATTCAGGACAGTCTCGGCGCGGGGCGGCACCTAGACTGCGGGCTTCGTCACTCATATCTCGATATTGTGCGCCCCTCCCTTCGCCGCTACCGCTATTGCATGCCGCTCGCCGGCCTGACCCTCGCCGCCGCCGCCCACGCGGAAAACCAGTATTCGTTGTCGCTCGGCGGCGGGTTCGCACCGCGCTACCAGGGCAGCAAACAGTATCGCGGCGTCGTTGCGCCGTCGTTTTCCGCCACGTTCGGCAATGGCTTCTTCGTCGACAGCACGCAGGGCGCCGGCTACCGGCTGGACCTGCCGCACGGGGCGTTCGTGTCGGCGGCGGTGAACTACGACGCGGGCCGCGCGGACGAGAACCGCTTCGACCTGCCGGGCTCCGACTACCTGAAGGGGATGGGCCGGATTCCGGGCTCGGTGCTCGTCGGCGTGCGCGCCGGCGTCACGCTCTTCAACGCGGCGGAACTGAGCGTCACGATCGATACGCCGGCGACGCACACGTCGCGCGGCGTGGCGGGGCACGTGGATCTCGCGGTGCCGGTGCTCAAGACGTCGCAGCACGAGATCATCGTGACGGGCACCGTGCACGCGGGCTCGGGACGCTACATGCAGACCTTCTACGGCGTGACCGACGCGCAGTCGATGACGAGCCGGTTCCGGCCGTATTCGGTGAGCGGCGGGATCGACAGCGCGTCGATGGCGGTTGCATGGAACTGGACGCTGTCGCGGCACTGGTCGGTGCTCGCGACCGGCGGCGTGACGCGACTGCTGGGCCGCGCGGGCGACAGCCCGATCGTGCAGTCGCGCAGCAACTACTACGGCATCGCGGGCGTGACGTACACGTTCTGAGCGCATTGCCGACGCGGGCCGGTGCGCGCGGCGCGCACACGATGCGTCGGCGTCGGCGTCGGCGTCGCGCCGTCGCGGCGAACCGCGTGCGGTAACATGCGGGCGGGTTCGGCGTCAGGCCGGGCCTGCGACGCAGGGGCGCCGAGGCGGCTCGGCCGGGTCGCGAAAGGCCGCCATGCGAGGGCCGGCTCGGCAGGAAGCGGCCGGCAGCGTGCGGAATCGATCATGCATGCGATGCCCGGTCTTGCACGAATGCCGCACGGCGACCGCCGGGCCGCTTCAGGGAGAAACCGATGAAGAATACGATCGCGATGCTCGTTGCACTCGTTGCGGGTGCAACCTTTGCAGGATGTGCGGACATGGACACGAAGCACCGTAACGCCACCGCCGGCGGCGAGGCGAGGGCCCCTTTGCAGTCCGGCGGCGCGCAGGTATGCAAGGCGGACGCCACGCCGGACGATGCGCTGGTCGGCAAGACCGAGACCGATGCGGCCGCGCTGCTCGACGGCTGCCTGTGGCGCGTGCTCGAGCGCGACGGGAAATCGTTGCCGGGCACGATGGATTACCGGGAGGAGCGCCGCAATCTCGGCATTCGCGACGGGAAAGTGATCTGGGTGCGGCGCGGGTGAGGCATCCGGCCGCCGACGGAAATCCGTTGCGGCTCGTGCCGCCTCCGCGAGTGCGGCTATTGCGGGCATGCACGTCGCGCGGCCGATCGTCGGCAGCACGCGTCGCGATTCATCGCCGCGGGCCGCGGTATCGGCAGCCGCGGCGCCCGGGCGCCTCGATACCGGAGTAGACCGCGGCTCGCGCGACGCGTGACGCACCGCGCTGGCCGGTGCGTCACGCGTCGACCGCTCCGGATTGCGGCACCGATGCCGTGGTGTCGACCGTCATCGCCGGCGTGACGAGCATCACGCCACGTGCGAGCGGGTCGCTGACCGATGCCGCCAATACCGCTTGTCCTTCCTCTGTCGCGCGATCGGCGGCGACGGCCAGCGCAGCGAGCGCGAGCGCCGCGCCGCTTGCCCCGTTGGCGAGCCCGAGGTGGCGGCTGCGCTCGGCGGCATCATCGCCCCAGATCTGCTCGCCGGCCGTCACGACTTCGGTGCGGCGGCTGCTGCGTTGATCGGCGTCGGTGACGAATCCGGATGCCGACAGGCCGGGGCGTAACGTCGACAAGCGCGTACCCGCCGCCGCAAGCAACTGTTCGAGCGTCGTCGCTTCGGCCTTGCCGTGATCGGCGGAACCCGCGCGGTGCGCGGCCGCGAGCCGGTGGATCGACGGGACGGACATCGCATGCGGTGTGTCGGGATGGCCGAGCAGCAATGCACATGCGCCTTCGCCGGGCATCACGCCGTTCGGCCGATCCCGGCCGTAGAGCCGGCCCGCGCGATCGAGCGCGTCGACTGCGTCCTGGCTCGCAGTGGAGTCGAGCGCGAGGACGACGTGCCGCTCGCCGGACGGTTGCAGGTGCAACGCCTGGATCAGTTCGTCGACCACTGCCCATGCTTGTACGGGATCGGCGACCGTGCGCAGTTGCGCAGGGACGATGCCCGGCGCGACGGCTTCCCGCGCCGCGTGTGCATCGAGCCATGCGGCGAGCGTGGCGGCGACCGGTTGCCAGCGCTCCGGCATCAGCAGATGGAGCCTGAGCGGCGGCGCGTCGGCGGCCGCGCCGGACAACACGGCATGACGCTCGCGCAATTCGTCGAGTGCGTCGGCGGCCAACAGCAGCCCGCGCCAATGCTCGTCCTGCAGCGTTTCCCGCGCGTCGGGCGCAAGCAGGCTTGTATCGAACCGGTCGAGCGACACCGATTCGACGGTGCTCGCGAATACGCCGGTTCCGTCCGGACGTTGCAGTTCGGGATGAAGCGCGACGGAACGCTCTTCCCGGGCCGCCGCATCGATGTCTGCGGTCGTCGCCCCCGTCGGCAGCCTCACGCTGCTGTCGAGCAGCAGGGCCGACCACGTGTGCGACGTCGGATCCTGCGCGGCAGAGGCGTCCGCCGATGCGGGCGAACCCGGCGGTGCGGTGGCCGCGAGCGCCGGATGCGGGCCGAGCCCCCGGCGCAGCCATGCCACGCAGACGGCGAGGGCCGCCGGCAGCACGAGCCCGCACAGCACCAGCTCCCGGGTAGTGGGCGCATGCCGGGTCGTTTTCCACCAGACGAACACGGCGATCCACACCGCGACGAACAGCGCGGCGACGAATGCGGTCTTGCGCAATCGCATGATCATTTCCGTCGATTCTCCCCGTGACTTGCGGCGTCGTATATCAATTGCCGTCGCCGCCCGCCGTCCGGCTGGCGACCAGTACGGCGCCGCAGGCCGTCTTGTAGCCATCGCGCGCGACGCCTTCGCCCTGCACGATCATCGTGTCGTCGCCGTCGACGATGTAATTCGGGCCGTGGATCGGACACGTCACCGTGTCGTTGCGGCGCGCGATGCCGCGGCCGTCGACCGACGACAGCGTGGACGCGCTGGTCACGGTGCCGCCATGGCTGTGCTTGTCCCCAAGGACGATGAAGGGTTTGGTCATCCGGATAGGCCTCCTGGCTGGAATCAGCGACGATGCATCGCGGCTTCGCCGCCGGGTGCGGGAGAGAGTCGCGTCTATCATCGACAACGTTTTTCGAATCGATTTCGGCTGAATGGGGTATTTATCACCTTTCGGTAATAATTGCTTTTTTCGATTCGGCCGTAATGTAGCTTTCGAACCGAAGGCCGTCATTATCGGGCGTGATGCCGGCACGTCAAGGGCTGCATTTTAAATCTAGGTCTGTTTGCCTATGGCGAAGCCCAACGGCGTAATCTAGAATAGTAAGCTTTGAATAGGGGGCGCATCACCCGATCCAACTGGCGCACGTTCAGCCAGACAGCGGGCGGTGTCGCGGGGCTCCCGCGCGTGACGCGCCGGTTCGGCATGGCGCGCGCGATGCCGGCAATCGTGCATCATCCCGTGTTCGTCGCAGCAATATCCATTTAAAAACGTCAAATCCTGAGAGAGCGGGGCCGCATGAGCGTCATCACGGAATTTGCGTCTCTTTTTGGCGCATTCAATCGCCTGTATTCGCTGGACGGAGCGGGCGCGCTTGCCGCATTTCAAATCGAGCGCTGGACCGGCCGCGAATCGCTCTCCGATCTCTTCGAATGGAACGTCGATGCGTTGTCGACGGATCCTGCACTGGATCTCGACGCGATGCTCGGGCAGCGTGTTGCGATTCGCACCACGCTCGCGAACGGCACGACGACGCTGCGCAGCGGTCTCGTCGCCGAGGCCGAATGCCGGGGTTACGACGCAGGTCTCGCTCGCTACCATCTCCGGGTCGTGCCGTGGCTCGCCGCACTCACGCATGCGCGCGACGAGCGAACCTTCGTGAACCAGACGCTTGCCGACGTGCTCGACACGGTGTTCGCACCGTACGCCGAGATCGCGCGGTGGCGCCTCACGCCGGATGCCAGCCGGCGTCTCGATGCGCTGGGCCCCGCTGCGTATCGCGTGCAGTACCGAACCCATACGCACTACGAATTCGTGCAGCATCTGCTGGCCGAGGCCGGCCTCGGCTTCTGTTTCGTCGAAGACGAGGACGCGCCTGCCGGGCACGCGATGCTGGTCTTCGACGACAGTGCGCAACTGGCCGAGGACGATACGTCCGCGCGACGCGGCGGCGTGCCGCGCCGCTCGAGCGGGACGGCGACCGGCACCGACGACGTGATCCTCGGGATCGGGCAGTCGCTGTCGCTGACCGCCGATCGCATCACGCTGATCAGCAGCGACTATCGCGTGAACCGGGCGACTACCGCGAGTACGACGCTCGGCCGGCCGGACGGCGCGCGCGAGCTCTACGACGACGTCGGGCCGGAGGCGTTCGACAGCTTGCGCGAAGCGGAAGATACGGTGCGGCGCCAGGCCGATGCGATCGTGTCGCGCGCCAGTTTCTGGACCGGCTACGGCACGCTGCGCACGGCGCGCGCAGGACGGGCGTTGAAACTCGTCGATGCCGGCTGGCAGCCCGTGCGCGGCGCCGCGGCGCCCGCGGATTTTCTGCTGACGCGCGTCGAGCACGTCGGGATCAACAATCTGCCCTCGACCGTCATGGAAGCCATCGAACGGCAACTCGGGCCGTTGCCGGCGGCGGCGCTCGATCCGCGCGTGGTTCGGCAAGCGAAGGCCGGCGGTTATGCGAACCGGTTCGATGCGGTGCCGCGAACGCAGGTCTGGCGGCCCACGCTGGCCGACGGAACCGGGCAGCGACTCAATCCGGTGCCGACGGCGCTCGGCGCGCAGACGGCGATCGTCGTCGGGCCGGCCGGCGACGCACGGCCCGGTTCGACGGGACCGGTGCATGCCGATGCGCAGGGGCGGTTGCGCGTTCGCTTCCACTGGCAGGCGCAGGACGACGCGGGTACGTATCCGACGCGCGCCATACAACGGCTCGCGAGCGATGGGCATGGCCTTCAGCAGGTGCCGCGCATCGGCCATGAAGTCCTCGTGCAGTTTCACCACGGGCTGATCCACCGGCCGATCGTGCTCGGCGGCCTGTTCAATGGCCGCGGCGAAGGCGGCGAGTCGCCTTCGCCGGGCGGGGCGGCCGGCAAGCCGCTCGACGCGTCGATCTACACGCAGGCAGGCGATCATGCGCCGAGCGCGCAGGGCAATCTGGCAAGCGGGCTGAGCCCTGCGTGGCATGGCGCCGGCGGCGGCACGGATCGCCACAATCACGCCGGCGCGCTGTCGGGCTTCAAGAGCCAGGGGTTCGACGGGCAAGGCTACAACCAGCTCGTCGCCGACGATTCCGACGGCATGGGGCGCCTGCAGATGGCGACCACGCACGCGGCCACGCAATTGAACCTCGGTCATCTGCGTCATCAGGCGGACAACTATCTCGGCAGTTTTCGTGGCCAGGGCGTCGAATTGCGCTCGGACGCGTACGGTGCGATGCGTGCGACGCGCGGCCTGCTGGTGTCGAGCTATGCGCCCGCCGGTGCCGCGCAGCCGGCGGGCGATGCGTCCGCGCTGCAGGCGCTGCTCGCGCGGCACACCGCCTTGGTTCGGCGATTCGACCAGACGGCCGATACGCATGGGACGCTGCCGTTCGCCGCGCAGCGCGGCGTGGAGCAGGCGGGCCAGTCGTCGCTGAACGGCAGCGCCGCGCCGCTCGATGCGCTTGCGCAGAGCTTCGCGACGACGGTCGGCGCGAACGGTTACACGCAGGCGTCGGCCGACGCCGCACGGCGATCGACGGGCAACGCATTGCCGCACACGGGCGACGCCGTGCTCGGCATTGAGGCACGGGGCGGGCACGGGCTGGTTGCAGGCCAGGCGCTGCAATGGGCGGCCGGCGAAACGCTGTCGCTCGGCAGCGGCGGCGACTTCAATCTCGCCGCTGCGCAGCAACTGCGTATTCACAGCGGGCAGGGCATCGGCTGGCTGGCCGGCGCGAGCCATGCAGAGGGTGTCGGCATCGGCATGATCGCCGGCAAGGACGGCCTGACGCTGCAGGCGCAGCGCGACGTGCTGGGCCTGCGCGCGCGCGACGATCTGAAGCTCGCGTCCGCGAGCGCGGACGTCGAGATCGCCGCGAAGAAGACCGTGCATCTCGCGGTGAGCGGGGGAGCGCACGTGACGATCGAAGGGGGCGACGTCACGTTCGGTTGTCCCGGCAAATTCGTCGTGTATGCCGCGCAGCATGCATTCGTCGGCCCTGATCAACTGAATACGCCGTTGCCGCAGTTTCCCGAGAAGGTATGTGTCGAATGCCTGCTGCACGCGATGCAGTCGGGCAGCGCACTCGCGGGCAAGGCGATCTGAGCATGACGATCGAGACGATCGACTGGATCGACCGCTATCCCGACGACACGCCGGGCCGGCTGAATGCGCTCTTCGAGCGCGTGCCGGACGACGGCCGCTGGCATCTGCTGCTCGACATGGGTTTCGCGCCGGCGTTGCGTGACCGGATGCCCGCGGTCGAGCGCGACGATGCCGTCGTCGTGTTGTGCGAAGGGGTGTACGACGGCGACGACCTGCTGGCGATTTCGCCGTGCCTCGTGCCGTTGCCGGCGGGCGCGGCGGCGCGCCGGGCGATGCTGGAGACCGTGCTGCGCGAGACGTCCGGACGACCGATGGTGAGCCTGCTGCATGGCGCGCGCGATACGGCCGCGCTTGCCGCGCATCTGCGCGGACAGATGGAGGCGAGTGCGGCGGCCGACGGCGAAGCGTTTCTGGTGCGTCTTGCCGATACGCGTTGCCTGCCCGCGTGGCTCGCGGCGCTGACGCCCGCCCAGCGCCGCCGCTTCACGGACGGCATCGACGCGTGGCACGTGTTCGATCGCACCGGGGCGCTCGTCGCGCTCGACTTCGACGCCGTGGGCGAAGCGGCTGGCGGGGAGGCGGCCGGCGGGCGCAGCGGCGAGCCATACGTGCTCGACGACGAACAGATCGAACGGCTTCGACAGGCCGCGAAGATCGACACGCTGATTTTTCATGTTCGCCAGCGTCCGGAGAGTTTCGGCCGTCTGGTGGCCACGCCGTCGCAAGCTCATGCGTGTGTGAGCGCGGCGTGGGCGCGGCACGACGGTCTCCCTGCGGCGGCGTCGCGAGCCGCGCTCGATGCACTCGTGGCGGCCGGGTATCTGGTGACGGAGCTCGCGCCGGCGACGTCGTCCGCATAGAACGATGCGGGGTTGCGTGCATGCGACAGGGCACGTGGTTGATAGCGATCCACGCCGCACGGCGTCGGACAAGAGGATGAAAAGATGAGTTTGAATGCCGGTTCCACGACGTTTGCCGCTCGGCTGCTGATGTTCATGGCCATCCTGCTCGGGACGGCCGGATGCTCGCGCGCGACCGACGCGTCGGGTGCGGCCGGGGCGTCGGGCGGTGCGTCGAGCGTCGCCGGTGCGGCGGCCGCATCCGGCACGATGGGACTGAAGCTGAATGCGCTCAACTACACCGACGTTCCGATCGGCGCGTTCTACGTCGACGGCACCTGGGGCGGGACGGTGCCGGCGCGCATCGGCAGCGGCGGCGGCGCGATCATCTGCTGCGTCGCGTTGCCGAAACAATGGCATCCGGGGCTGACCGTCAATCTGCAGTGGCGGAACGACGACCTGTACAGGAAGGATCCGAAGGCGCTTGCGAGCCGGGTCGTACCGGTCGAGCGCTACGACACGTTCTCCGACGGCTTCCTGTGGGTCCTGTTCTTTCCGCACGATCGAATCAAGGTCTATGCGTCTCAATGGATGCCCGGCTACCGCGGCTTCCCTGAAAATCTCCAGGCGCCCGACGAAGCGTGCCCCGGGAACTTTACGTTGCGCAACAGCGATCCGCAGTGCCCGAATCCCGACAAGAGGATCACGCAATGAGTTTTCGCTTCGCGAGCGCCGACCGGCCTGACGTCGGCGTCGTCACCCGGGAGGAGCAGGACGCGATCATGCGCCGGCTGCACGACGACGACGGGATGAGTTGCTGCAAGACGCTGCATGTCGGCATCTTCTTCGACGGCACGCGCAACAACGCCGACCGCGATCGCGCGGGCGGCAAGCACAGCAACGTCGCGCGGCTGTTCGACGTGTTTCCCCGCGACAAGTATCACAGTGCCATTTACGTGGCCGGCGTCGGCACGCCGTTTGTCGACGAGATCGGCGACCAGGGCGTCGGGCTGCAGGCCGCGGCCGGCGCCGCGACGGGATGGGCCGGCGAGGGGCGCATCAACTGGGCGCTGCTGCAGATCCACAACGTCGTGCATGCGCACGCGTTCGGCAATTCGCTGTCCGCGGCGCTTGGCAAGAGCGACAAGGAACTCGCGAAGGCCGTCAGCGTCGACCTCAATTTCAAGGGCATCGATCTCGGCGGCACGCCGCCCAAGCCGGGCAGTCTCGGCGACATCAACGCGCGCGGCAGTTCGAGTGTCGGTGCGCTCAGGCTGATGGCCGCCGAGCAGAACGGGATCGAACTGACGTGGGATCGCGACACGATCTGGGCGCAGCTCAAGGGCGAAGTCGATACGGCGAACTGGACCGCGACGATGCGCGCGTGGGACGAGAAACGCCGTGTCGCATTGCGGGCCCGGTGCGCACAGATGAAGGCGCGCGTCGGCGATCTGCTGGTGAAGGGCAAGCCGAAACTGCAGCGCATCCGCCTGTACGTGTTCGGTTTTTCGCGCGGGGCGGCGGAGGCCCGCACGTTCTCGAACTGGCTGGCCGATGCGCTGGACCCCGATTTCAGCCTGTGCGGCGTGCCCGTGTCGTACGACTTTCTCGGCATCTTCGATACGGTCGCGTCGGTCGGCATCGCGCAAAGCACGGCCGCGACGCTGTTCGACGGGCATGGCGGCTGGGGGCGCAAGGAACTGATGGGCGTGCCGCACTACGTGCGCCGCTGCGTCCATATGGTCGCAGCCCACGAGCCGCGCGGATCGTTCCCGCTCGACCTGATCGATGCGTCGCGGGACGGGCATGAGGAGATCGTCTATCCGGGCGTGCATTCGGACGTCGGCGGCGGTTACGGGCCGGGCGAGCAGGGGCGCGGCACGGGCGACGCGGACAAGCTGTCGCAGGTGCCGCTGCTCGACATGTATCGCGAAGCGCGCAAGGCCGGTGTTCCACTCGACATCAAGGGGCCCGGTGTCGCTGCCGAAGCGGCGGCGGCATTCGCGATTTCTCCCGCGCTCAAGCGCGCGTTTTCCGCCTATGTGAGCACGAGCGCCGACTATTACTACGCGAAGGAGCACGGCACGCCGGGCCTGATGCGCGCGCACTACGGGCTTTACCTGCGCTGGCGCAGGATGCGGCTCGACAATCTGCGTTCGCAACCGTCGTTTCTCGCCGCCAAGGCTGCCTATCCGCAGGATGCCGTCGATCTCGACAGCGCGAACGAGGAACTGCGGCTCGAATGGCGCGACCTGCTCGAATGCGAGAAAGAAGGCGGACCGACCGTGGGCCGGTACGCGGGCAACGCGGTCAGCCGCAAGATCACGCAGAACCCGAAGGCGGCGGCCGTCATTTCGCCGGCCGTCCTGCCGATCGCCGCGGGCCTGCAGTCCGCGCTTCCGCTCGTCGGCCCGCTGGTGCGCGCGAGCGCCAAGCGCGCCGAGGATTTCTTCCAGTTGCAGCTCGACGAGAAATGGAAGCAGTGGCTCGAGGTGCGGGGCGACTGGAACATGGGGCCGCCGGAAGCCCCGATCAGCGCGCTGTACGACAACTTCATGCATGACTCGCGCGCATGGTTCAAGCCGCTGGGCGACGACGACGACGTGTGGAACCACAACCAGATCAAAGCGCTGAAAACCCGCCAGGCCGAGTTCGAGCGCCAGCACGCCGAGTGGAAGAAGCGCCAGCAACTCGGCGTGCCGGGACCGTCGCAGATCATGCAGATGATGGGGGCCGGTGCGCTCGGGCTCGGGCCGGCCGCCAACGTCGCGCCGGAGCCCGAACCGCGTTCGCCGCTGACCGCGCGGCAGGTCGGCATCCTGAAACGTTACGACGCCGCGCAGCAGGCTGCACAGAAAGCCCGCGCGGCCCGGGATGCCACCGCGCCGACCGACAGCGCCGTGTTGACCGACCCGAAAGTCACCGGTGGTCTCGCGCTGCAGGATTCGGGACGCGAGTTTTCGTTCGTCTGGGGCTACCTGCGCTGGCGCACCGTCTACGTGAACGGCGTGCGCTGGGACGCGCCCCATGTGCCGAGCGTACAGGAAGACATGGAGGCGATGCGTCAGCAGATGCAGCGCAACGTCGACATGAGCAAGCTGTTCCGATGAACCGATTGGATACGAACCCGCCGGCGCGACACGCATTCGCGCGCGATTGCCGAGAAACGACATGGATCTAGTTGCCGCATTAACGGGGTACGGGCAAGCGACCCGTCATATCCAGATCGATACCGCGATGCCGGGCGCCTTCGTGGTCGAGCGCTTTCACGGTCGTGAAGGGATCAGCGAATCGTTCCGGTTCGAGATCGACGTGTTGTCGAGCGAGCCGTTTCTCGATCTCGCGCCGCTGATCGGCAGCGCCGTGCGGCTGCGTCTCGCGACGGCGGCGGGCGAACGATGCTGGAACGGCTACGTCACGCATGCCGCTTATGCGGAGAGTGACGGCGAGTTCACACGCTATCGGCTCACGATGGAATCGTGGCTCGCGCTGCTGCAGCTGCGCCGCAATTGCTTGTATTTCGTCGATCTCGATGCCGAGGGTATCTGCGAGCGCGTGTTCGGCGACTATCCGGAAGCGCATTGGCGCTGTGAACGCGTCGAGCCGCTGCGATCGTTTCGCTTGCGCGGCCAGTATCGCGAAACGGATCTCGATTTCGTGTTGCGGCAGTTGTCCGAGGCCGGGCTGTCGTTTCGCATCGAGCACGAGCAGGACGCAGGGAAGGCGCCGTCGGGCGACCATACCGTCGTCGTGTTCGACCGCCATGCGCGGCTGCCCGACGGCAGCGCCATCGCATTCAATGCGCAGGACGTCGGCGATCCGGACGGCGTGATGACGCAATTCTCCGATCGGCGTCAGCTCGTGCCGGATCGCGTGGTGGCGACGAGCTGGAAAGCCAGCGAACTTCATGCGCTTGCCGGCCATGCGCAACAGCCCGCGGACGCCGACGCGCCGCTGCTGCCGGTGCGGGAGATCTACGACGGCCAGCGCGCCGGCCGCTTCGACACGAGCGGCGATGCGCAGCGTTATGCCGAACAGCGTCTCGACGCGCTGCAGCTCGCGAAACGGGTCTACCGTGGCGGCGGCTCGTCGCGCACGCTCGAGACCGGCAAGGTCCATACGCTGAACGACTATCTGGGCGGCACCGTGCGATTCGTGCCGCTGTCGATCGAGCACGAGGCCGTGAACAACCTCGGCGCGCAGATCGGGCAGCTGTTCGGACGCGGCGAGCTCGACAAGGGTCTTTATCGCAACCGCTTCGTCGCGGTGCCGGAGGGCACGCCGATCGTGCCGCCGTTCCGCGACCGGCCGACGGTGTACGGGGTGCAGACCGCGATCGTCGTCGGCGAGCCGGGTGGGCGCGTCAGCAGCACGCGCGATCACCAGGTCCGCATCCAGTTTCCGTGGATGCGCGGTGCCGCGCCGCTGCCGGGCGGGCTGACGGATACGGCGAGCCGGTCCAATCCGGCCGGCCACGCGCCGGGTGATCACCGTTCCGGCATTCTGGTTCGCGTCGCCGAACAGGCGGCCGGGCCGAATTTCGGTCACGCGTTTGCGCCGCGCGTGGGGGCGGAAGTGGTGGTCGGTTTCGAGTCGGGCAACATCGATGCGCCGGTCGTGCTCGGCCAGGTGTACGGCGGGCGCGTGCGTCCGCCGTTCTCCGCGGGCGAAGGCAGCGACGCGAACCATTCAGGAACACTGACGGGCCTGCAGACGCAAACCCTCGATGGGCAACCCGGCAGCCGGTGGGTGATGGACGATGCGGCCGGACAACTGCGTCACGAGCTGAGCAATTCCACTGCCGACACGCGTCTTGCGCAGGGCTATCTGATCGACCAGCAGGGCACGATGCGCGGCGCCTATCGCGGTGAAGGCTTCGAACTGACGACGCAGGGCTGGGGTGTGGTGCGGGCCGGCGCGGGCGTGCTGATGTCGAGTACCGCGCGCCGGCTCGGCGCATCGACGCAGATGGATGTCGCCGAACGCGTGGAGCAATTGAAGGACGCGGCGAAAACGGCGCAGGAACTCGACACCGCGGCGACGGGTGCGCAGGCGGTCGGCCTGAGCGCGAACAAGACGCAGACGGATTTCCTCAAGGCGATCGATCCTGCACAGGACGGCAAGTATGCGGGCAGCGTGGGCGGCCAGAGCGCGACCAAGCCGACCGGGACGCAGCGCGACGGCGGCGACCCCGTCGAGCGATTCGCGACGCCCGCGGTGCTGATGGAGTCGCCGGAGAACATCGTGGTGACGACGCCGGACAGCGCGGTGTCGTATGCGGCGCAGCACGTTCATCTGACGTCGCAGGGCGATGCACACGTCGGCGCCGGTGCGACGGTAGCCGCGGCGACGGGCGATGCGATGAGCCTGTACAGCGTGGCCGGCGGGCTCAAGGCGATCGCGGGCGAAGGGCCGGTGAGCGTCGAGGCGCACGCGTCGACGATGGAGATTCTCGCCGACCAGACCGTGCGCGTGACGTCGACCGACGAGCGCGTCGACGTGCTCGCGCAGGACGCGATCGTGCTGCAGCAGGGGCCGAACCGGATCACGTTGAAGGGCGGCGACATCATCGTCGAGACGCCGGGGCAGTTCGCGGTGAAGGCGGGCGGGCATCCGTTCCCGGGGCCGCGCGCGACGAGCGTGAAGCTGCCGGCGCTGCCGGTGTTGCCGCAGGGCGATCCGTGCGATTTTCTCGTGCAGGCGCTGGCGGCGAGTCCGGCGGGGCGGGGGGCGGTGGCGGGGGGCGGAAGTTTGGCGGGTGCGGCGAGTTCGATCGCCGGTACGACGCTACCGACAGCGGGCGGTGCCGTCGGCGCGGCGCAGGCATTTTTCCGTGCACCCGGTCAGCCGTTGCCCGCGCCTTCCGTCGCTGCATCCACGGCGGCGGAGGGGAGATCGGGTCCCTCGCTCGGTTATTCGACGCCGCCACCTGTGTCCAGCGAGCTGGAGGGCATGCCAAAAAAAGGTCCGGCTGCACAAAGTGGACCGTGCAATCTTCACGTTCCCGCGATCAAGAAGGAGGAGCACACCATCAGTATGGGGTCTGCCGACTATTATCAGACAGATGAGAGCGGCAATCCCCGATTGAAGGATGGAAAACCCAACTGGCTTCAATATGCGGCATCGACCGGGACGTACGATATCGGCTATGCACCTGCGACGGCGACGTTGACGGCAACCGTCCGTATCAAGGTTCATTTGAAGGATCAATACTGGATCAACCAGGGGCGTGTCCATATGGATCCGTCGACGGGCAAGCCGTTTTCGGTGCCGTACAACAGCGACGGCATACGGGACGGCTTGATCATCAGGGTAGTGGACCGACCCGGGGGTCTTGCTGCCGTGTCGGGCTTCAAGAAGCGCATCGAGGAAGGACTGAACCGGGGGAATTACTCGATGCAGCCGAAGGCGTGTCCGCTCGGCAAGGCATGTACATGCAAGGTCAAGGTGAAACTTGAAGTCGAACTCGTTCAAACCGGGAGATGCCATGCCGAGATCAATCTCTTTCCCAAGGTAACGCGGGCGAACTCGGCGAATTGGGGGGAGGTGCAAGTCGAGTGGGACGACGAACAGAGGCGGTATGTCCCAACGTCGACACAGCACGCGATCGTGCATGAGACCGGGCATTTGTTCGGTTGGCCGGATGAGTACTTTCTGGGCGGCGGCGCTGTGTTCGGAAAGTACATCAATTCACAGCATCTGGTCGATCTGAAAATGGCGCAACTTGTCGACAACTGGCAGCGAACGACCCAGACGAACTTGATGGGGGCCGGAATGCTCACGGAAAAGCCGGTAATTCCGAAGTACTACATGTATGGCTTCCGTGACTGGTTCAATGAAAAAACCGGAATTGACTGGGAAGTTCTGAAATGATGCGTCTTTTCCTTTTTTTTGCAGTGTCGGTGATTTCTTTCGGAGTGGTGGATATGGCGCTCGCACAAGATCGCGCGGATTATTTCGAGATTCGTAGTGGACAGGGGCAGTTCAATCCGTCGCCATCGATGATCTTCACCACCGACGGCCGGACGGTGTCGTATTTTTCGCGTGGACGAGATATTGATCCGATGCCGCCGTCGGGTTACTTCGGAATCGGGAAATATACGGCGGAACTTACGGGAGCGTATCGCCAGCATGTCGATATGGTGAAGGCGACGTTGAGCAGCAGGACGATCCCCCAGATCCGTGCAATCAATCGGGGGCCCGTGCTCGTGTATTCGTTTGACAAGGACGGACACCACTACGAGGGCACGTACAACTACCAGTTCGACGATCAATTCAACGACAATCTTTCGGTGCTTTATGACCTTGCCCACGATCTGCTGGCGCACGGCAGGCCCGAGATCAATCTTCATCCGGAATTTTCAGTGCGATCCACGGCGGAACATCTTGTCGTCGATATGACGTTCGCGAACGACGGCAAGCAGGACGTGACGGTCGACGGTCCGGATCATTGGTCGCCGGATTTGGCGCGTCCCGATTTGCAATATGTACAGATCGGCGGCGGCAGCGACCACGTTCGATTCCGCATCAGGCTTGTCAGCAAATATCTAAGCGACGCATCGCGTCGTTATCGGCGCGAAATCATCGTCAAGCCGGGCCAGTCCGAGCGGATCGAATTTCTCGTGCCGTATGCGGATTTGACCTATGGCGCCGATTCGGCAATGCGGAGCGTCGAGGCTGGCAACTACGTTTTCGTCGGCAAGATGAACCTCGACATCCTTCATCCGCATGAAATGGACGGGCGGTTCTTTACGCCGATGGACCGGCTGGAAAACGTGAAACTGACGAGGGAGTGATCCAGACGTGATGCAGGCTACACGCATCGTCGTCCGACATTGTCGATTCGCTCCAACTCAATCGCATGCCGGTCGAACTCGAATTCAGGCGGTGAGGGCGGCGCGGGCGCGCATCGATGGAATGGACGTCTGGACAAACAATCTTATGATCCCGAGTCGGCAATATGTCGAAGTCGAGCGGCGCAACGGCGCGGGAGCGGCGTGATGCTGATCGACGTTTCCCCGTGTGAGGTGCCGATCGGGATATGGGCACCATGCCGCCGGCGAAGTATACGGGCATCGAAAAATACACGGCAGAACTGATTTGAGACATAGCCCAGCGAATCCCGAACCAAACATCATGTCGACCCAATCCGATCTCATCCAGGCATTCTTCCGCGGCTGGTCGCAGCACGACCGGTTCCTGTGGCTGACCACGCCGCTCGGCGCGGACAAACTCGTCGCGGAGAGCCTGCAAGGATGGGAGTCGCTCGATCGCGGCGGCTTCCGGTTCCAGGTCACCGCGCTGACCGAGCGCCCCGACGTGCCGCTCGACAAGCTGATCGGTGCATCGATCCTCGTCGAATGGCAGCTCGCGGACGGGCAGGACGCACGGCGCCCGTTCCACGGCCACGTGACGG
Source organism: Burkholderia sp. AU45388 (assembly GCF_030481585.1). Taxonomy (NCBI): domain Bacteria; kingdom Pseudomonadati; phylum Pseudomonadota; class Betaproteobacteria; order Burkholderiales; family Burkholderiaceae; genus Burkholderia; species Burkholderia sp. AU45388. The sequence continues at coordinate 77,254 of NZ_JAUJPV010000010.1, forward strand.
CTGCGGAACTCGTCGGCTACAACGGCGGGCTCGCACGCGTGCGGCTCGTCGTCGAACCGTGGCTCGCGCTGCTGCATCAGCGCGTCGACAGCTACAACTTCGTGAACGCGAGCGTGGTCGAGATCAGCGAGCAGATCTTCGCGCACTACGCGCGTGGCGCGATCGCGCCGGCATGGCGCTGGGCGCTCGCCGACCCGGCGAAATATGCGAACCGCAGCCTGACTGCACAAGCCGGCGAATCGGACTTCGCGTTTCTCGAACGACTGTGGGCGGAAGAGGGCATCTTCTACTGGTTCGAACACGAAGGCGATGCGCACTCGGCGGACCTTGGCAAGCACACGCTCGTCCTCGCCGATACGAACCAGCGCTTCGCCCCGGCCGAACCCGAAGTCGTCGGTTTCCATCAGACGAGCGACGGCGATCCGCGCGGCGGCATCCGGCAATTCATGAATGCGCGCCGCTGGCGCATCGGCAGCGTCGCGCGCGCAAGCTGGGATTATCGAAGCCTGTCGACCCGTGCGTCCGGCGTGCGCGCGAGCGGCGCGGTCGCGCCGGGCGAGGATCGCGATGTCGCCGGCCCGTACGCGTTCCAGACCGCCGCGATCGGCGATCAGCGCGCGCAACAGCAACTCGATGCGCAGCGCGTGGCGGCGCTGCAGACCGAAGGCAGCGGCACGCGTCGCGATTTGCGGCCGGGGCTGCACTTCGCGATGTCGCAGCATCCGTCGCTCGATCCATCGCGCGCGTTCGTGTGCCTGCGCGTCGAGCACGACGCGCGCGCGAACGTGAGCGCCGACGTGCACGGCGCGATCGCGCAACGGCTGGGCGCGATTCCGCCGATGCTTGATGCCGCACCCGGCGAGCTGGGCGGCGCGCAGGCGCTGCACGCGGCATTCGACGCCGCGACGCACGCTGGCGGCGCGCTGGTAGACGGCGACGAGGTGTACCGGAACCGCTTCGCCGCGCTGCCGTTCGACCAGGCTTACCGGCCGTTGGCGCCGAACGGGCATGGCGCACGCGTGCATCCGGTCGCGGTGATGCCGGGTGCCCAGACGAGCATCGTGGTCGGCGCGGGCGATCCGGTTCATACCGAACGCGATCACCGGATCCGGATCCAGCATCATGCGCAGCGCGGGCAGAATTCCGCGAGTCGCGACGAACATCCGCGCGCGGCGAACGCGCCGGCCGATCGCGGCGCGGGCACCTGGACGCGCATGGTGACACCGGTCGGCGGCGACAACTGGGGCGGGGTGAGCGTGCCGCGCGTCGGTCAGGAAGTCTGGACCGAATGGCTGGAAGGCCAGCCCGACCGGCCGGTTGCGGTCGCCGCGCTATACAACGGGCAAGGCAACGCGGACGCGCAGCACAATGCGCTGGCGGGCGGCCCGAGCGGCAGCACGGCCAATGCGGCGGCCTGGTTTGCCGGCAACGACCACGCGGCCGTGCTGACCGGCTTCAAGACGCAGGACCTGAGTGCGAGTCAGACCGGTGCGGGTGGCTCTCGACAATTCATGCTGGACGATACGGCTGGGCAGTCGAGTGCGCGCCTTTATACGACCGATCACGGCAGCGGCCTGACGCTCGGACACATCAAGCAGGTGCAGGACAACCGGCGTCTGGCCGATCGCGGCTACGGCGCCGAACTGTCGACGCAGGCAGCCGCCGCGCTGCGCGCCGGCGCCGGCTTGCTGATCAGCACGGCGCCCGGCGTGAACCAGATGGACGCGAGTGCGGCGAGCCAGGTGCTCGCGCAGCAACGCGAGATGCTGCAGGGGCTCGCGAGCTTCGCGCGCAAGCAGGGGGCGGAGCCGGGCACGCGCACGGCGCAGCCCGGTGGTGTCGCGACTGTCGGCGACACGACATCGCCGCTCGCGGCGATCGAGGGCCTGCGGCAAAGCCAGGTGTCGCTCGGCGCAACGCGCGAAGGCAGCGGCGCGGGCGGTGCCGGCGGCGGCGGCGCGGTTGCGTGGCAGCATCCGCATCTCGTCGCGCACGGCGCGGCCGGCGTCGCCGCGCTGACGGCGCAAAGCCACGTGTGGACGTCGGGCGCGCAAACCGTGCTGAGCGCCGGACGCGACGTGCAGGTCACGGTCCAGGGCAAGTCGAGCATCGTCGCGAAGGAAGGCATCGCGCTGTACACGCACGGCACCCCGGGCGGCAGCCGCCCCGTGCCGGCCGCCGGGATTGCGCTTCATGCCGCGACGGGCGCCGTCACCGTGCAGGCGCAGAACGCCGGGACGCTCGACGCCGGTGCGCAGCGTACGGTGACTGTATCGAGCGCGCAGGCAAGTGTCGCGCTGCAGTCGCCGAAGCGGCTGCTGCTGACGGCGGCCAACGCGTTCCTGAAGATGGAGGGCAACGACATCGTGATCGGCGCGCCGGGCAAGGCGACGTTCCATGCGGCCCAGCACACGCTGACCGGCCCGCGATCCGCGAACGTCCAGTTGCCGTCGATGAACAAGCCCGCATGCGTCGAATGCATGCGGGATCTCGCGCATCGCCACGAAGCGATCGCCACGCGCGGATGACGACGATGACTGCGCTGCTCCAGACATGGGAAACGACGGCGGCCGCCGAGCATGCTGCGTTTCCGGATGCCCATCGCTATCTGTTGGCCGATGCGTCGCAGTTGCCGCTCAACGCGGCGCCCTGGCGCGAGTTGATTGCGCAAGGACAGGTTCACAACGTGCTCGCTGGCCAGCCCGAGGCGACCAGCCCGGAGGTCTGCGCGCTGGTGTGCGACTATCGTGCACCGCACGTGCCGGCGCTGCTCGAACGGCAGCTCGCGCGGCGGCCGTTCGCGTTTCTGTCGCTGGTCAGCGTGTATCCGCTCGATGAACTCGTGCCGAAACTCGGCGTCAGGACGCGCGTGACGCTGCCCGACGATCGCGACGGGCTGCTGCGGTTCTACGACGCGGCAGTGTTTCAGATGCTGGCGGGCGCGCTGTCCGAGTCGCGCTATCAGGCGCTGTTGTCGCCGTGCGTGTCGTGGACCTGGGTGCGTCGCGACGGCACCGTCGGTACGGTGCGGCATCCGCGCCGGCACGAACGGATCTTCTATCCACGTGTGGATGCCCGCGAGCTCGACGCGTTGCGGCACGAGAGCCGGCCTGACGCCGTGCTCGCCGAATTGCGACGCAACGGCCGGATCCCCGTCGACGCGGATCCGTTCGAAACCTATGCGAGCATGCGCAGCCTGTTCGGGTTGCTGGACGCACAGGGGCTGCACGATGACCGGCTCGCCTACCGGATCGGTGCGACGCTGGCGATGTACGCCCACGTGCGGCTCGACGACGCGATCGTCGCCGACTGCATCGCCGCGCATCGGAACGATCACGATGCGTTATGCGAAGCACTGCTCGACCATCTGATCGAGCACGACGATGCTGCGAGTGTCGACACGGAACCGGAGGCGCGGCGATGAACGTGGCCGCCCTGTTTTCATTCCGCGGCCGGGCCGGGCGCTTGGAATGGTGGTGCGTGACCGTGCCGTTGCTGCTCGCCGGCTCCGCGCTCGACGCGCTCGCCGATCTGCCCGCCGCGCAGCGGGCCCGGACGTTCGTCGATGTCGTCGGCTGGGCATTCGCGATCGTGATGATCTGGATGCTCGTCGCGGTGTCGGTGCGGCGGTGGCACGACCTCGGCAAGTCGGGATGGTGGACGCTTCTTCATGCGATCCCGGTCGGAGGCGCATTCATCGCCATTGCGATGAACGGGTTCTATCGCGGGGATGACGCGCGCAACCGGTTCGGTCCGCCATCGCCGGACGCAGGCAACAACGACGCAAGTTTGTGAGGGTATCGATGAAATTCAGAGCAGGGATGCACGTTTTGGCGCTGATCGGGCTGACGGTGCTCGCCGCATGCGGCAAGCACGGTGTCGATGCGTCGGCGGAGCCGCATAACGTGTGCGTCACCGGATACAACGAGTACGGTCGCAAGCTGCACGAATTCTGGCTCGACAACGAGCACAAGTCGGGATGCTTCGGCAATCCGTCGGCACGCGAGGACGGCGAGGCATTCGGCGGCGGCGGCGGCTTTGCCTGCGGCTGCAAGGTCACGCCGGGGCAGAAGGTGAAGCTGTTCTGGGAATTCGCGCAGCCGCTGGACGACATTCAGCGCGGCATCCAGCCCGAGCGCAAGACGATCGACGTGACCATTCCTCAGCCGGAATCGCCGACGTCGCGCTATCTGCGTGTGTATTTCCGCAAGAACGGCACGGCAGAGTTGCAGTGGGTCGACGACATGAATGCGCCCGAACTCAAACCGACGCAGGAGAAGTAAGTGCCATGGCCGAAATCAACCTGAAGAAGGACGCCGTCTCCGCGGAGACGGACCGCGTCAAGGCGGAGGCCGAGCAGATGTGTCCCGCATGCGAACACATGCTGTGGGTCAGCTTCTATTTCGACGGATTCGGCTTCGGCGAGAAGGACGGTCCGCGCACCAATATCCTGAAGCTGTTCAACGCCGCGTACGACAAGAAGAACAAGAACATGCGGCGCTTCTACTATCCGGGGCTCGGCGCCGATTTCGACCCCGAGGCCGGTGTGCTGAGCGAGGTCCTGAAGGACAAGGCGACGGATACGATCAGCGAGAAGGCCGGCGACAAGCTCAAGGAGCAGACGGTCGACAAGGCCAAGGAAAAGGCGCAGAAGGCCGCCGAGGATGCGTGGAAGCAGAGCGGCAAGATCAGCAATCCTACGTTCGGAAATCGTGTGAGCGACACGTTCGATACGCTGGTCGGCAAGACGAAAGACGGCTTGGGCGACGCGCGCAAGCGGATCGAGCGCGCGATCGAGCGGCCCGGGTCGGAAAAGAATCGCGCACTGCGCTATCTGCGGCACGAATGGAAAGGCTTCTGGCGCGACGTCGTCAAGTATCCGTACCGGATTCCGAAAACCGTGCTGAAGGAGGTCGGCAAGGAAACGCTGGGCGCGGCGGCCGAGTCGTTCCAGCTCTCGCGCGATACGAAGCTGGGCGCCGCACTGTTCAATACGGGCGTGGATACGCGCCTGAAGGCGGCGGAAGAGGATTTCAAGGCGGCGGTGGCCGGCGCGAAGCAGGCCGGCACGGTGAACAAGATCCATGTCGCGATCTTCGGCTACGACATGGGCGGCGGCCTTGCGCTCGCTTTCGCCAAGCAATTGCTCGACGAGGTCGCCAAGGGCGGAAAATACGACGGCGTTCAGGTCAAGATCAAGTTCATGGGGCTGTTCGATTGCGTGACGAACCGCTTCGACGACAACCTGCTGACGGGCTACATCCCGCTGAGCAACGCGGTGTCGTCGGACCTGATCCTGTCGCCGGACATCGAGAAATGCGTGCACTATGCGGCCGCCCACGAACTGCGCGTGTACAAGCCGCTGACGATGCTCGGTGTCGACCCGTCCGACATGCGTGGTCGGCGGCAGGAGCGCCTGTTTCCCGGCGCGCAGGTGGACGTGGGCGGCGGCGCGATCGAGGGCGAGGACGGCATTTCCGACAAGCTGGCGCGCGTGCCGCTCGAGATGATGTACCACCGCGCGTACGGCGCGGGCATTCCGATGCCGAGCCTGACCGCGCTGGCGAACGAGGACGGTGCGCTGTATCAGCAGATCGTCGCGCCGCCGGAGATCCAGAATTTCCAGCTCGACTACCGGCTGGCCGTCAAGAAACTCGTGGCGACGACACGCGAGATTCCGCCGCTCACGCCACTGGGTACAGGCATCGGCTATCCGTCGGCGACGCTCAAGCCGTCGATCGGGCCGCTCGATTTCCTCAATCCGAAACCCGTGCCCGACATGACGGACGGTTGCCGCGTGCCCGATCCGGCGCCGCCTCGCCCGATCGTCGTGACCGACCTGCCGAAGGACATCCAGGGCGAGCTCAAGGGCCATATGGTCGTGTATATCCAGTGGCTGCGCATGTGGTACGACCAGGCCGAGAATCGCGCGGCCGCGGCGCAGCGCAAGCCGGGCTGGCTCGGCGGCGCGGCCAATCCGCTGGCGTACGGACGTTACGAGAAGCTGGTGCGCGAGATCGATTTCCAGAAGCAGCACGGTACGCGCCCGGGATACGGGTTCGATGGCAAGCAGGCAATGAAGCAGCTCGGCGGCGAGTTGCCACCGTCGATATTCAACACCGACCCGCAGGCGCAGGCGCTCTTCTGGCTCTGGAATAATCCGGGCGAGCGCCTGCCTCAGGTCGAGGCGATGTATCCGCTGTTCGTGAAGCACGTGCACGACAGCATGGCCGAGAGCGACGTCGAGTCGGTGTGGAGCCACCTCGTGTCGATCAAGAACTACATGAACACGCGGGCGATGCAGAAAATCGCGACCGCACCCGACAAGTCGTTCCTGGACCGTGTCGCGGACGTGTACCAATCGCTGGTATCGACCGTATCGGCACCGTCAGGCACGACGGTCGTTCGATAGTCCGGTCGTTCGGTAGTCCGCCTCTCGCCGACACCGGCTGCCGATAGGCAGCCTGCCCGTGCGTCACTGCGAGATGTACCAGAGCGCGTCCGCGCTGGCGCGCGACGGCTGGGCGGCCGCGGCCGGTGCTTGAGCCGGCGCGGGCGGCGGCGTGTTCGACGTGATGGCCGTCGGCAGTGTGGCGGGAATATTCGCGGTCGAGGGCGAGGCCGCCGCCGTTCCCGACGTCGACGGCGTATTCACGTACCACAGCGCGTCGGCCGACGCGGTGCGTTTCGCTGCCGTATCGGGCGCGGTGTTCGTCGCCGCATTCATCGCCGTCCTGGCCGATTTCTTCGATGCCGAAGTCGAGGCCCCGGCCTTCGCCGTCCCCGCCATCCCGTCCTGCGCGGTCATGCCTGCGGCCGCGGCACTGCGCTGCGCGCGCGCTTCGAACGGCCCGAGCTGGAAGATCAACGTTTGCGCGGGACGCGTCACGACGGCATACGGAAACTGCAGCTCCCACGACATCAGCACGCGCCCGGCCGACGTCTCGGTGAAGATCGCCGGCACGTGCTTCATGTCGCTGAACTGCACGTAGACCCGCGCGCCGTCGTCGAACACCTGGGTCGGCTTGGCCTGGTCGGCGCCGGTGACCGTCCATCCGAAGTTGTACGTGCCGGCCGGGCCGGCGGGGCCGCCCTGCGGCGACGGAGGCGGCGAGGCCGGCGATAGCGTGCGTGCGCGCGTGACGGGCGGCGCCGACACGCTCAGGCTCGCGAACGGGTTGTACGTCTGCGCCTGTTGCGGCGGCGTAAAGGACGGTGGAAGGATGGGCATGGGAGTATCCGGCGAATCCGGCATGGTCCGGATTGCATCATAGACCTTGCGCGCATACGCGAGGCGCTTGTCGGGCGATGCGGAGTTGTACGCGCCGATCGCGTTCCAGGTGGGGCCGAGCTGGCGGATGTTCTGCGACAGGATCCACGCGCCGACATACGCGTTCGTGCAGGCATCGAACAGGCTTTCCCGCGTGATCCCTTCGCGCGCGAGCGTCGGCAGCCACGTGCTGTTGATCTGCATCAGCCCGATGTCGACCGTGCCGTTGGTGTTCGTGTTCATCGCATTCGGATTCATCCCCGACTCGATCTGCGCGATGCCGCGCATCAGGGCGACGCTGACGTGCTGGAACGCGGCCGCGTCGTCCAGGCAATCGGCCCGTGCGACGCCGGAGAGCGCGCAGGAAAGCGCGATCGTCGAGGCGAGGGTCAGCGTGTTGCGGCTGAGCGGGCGAGTGGTATGACGCGGCATGGCAGGATGGGGCGGAATCCGGGCGCCCGGTGCAAGGAAATTACGCAGACGCGAAGTGTGCCATAGCAGGCGGGCAAATGGCTCGTGTCAAACTTTCCTTTGCATTTTCCCGTGCGGGTGCCGCGCATTTTTATCGCACCGGATCACGGTTCGAGGCGATCGCGAATCGGTAAAAATGGCCGGCATTGGCGCGAATGCCGATGCAATGGCGGGGACGGAAACCTGACGTATTACGTCAGGTACGCGATGAAACCGGCGATGATCCCGCGAAACGGAAAATCGCCGGGCAGCCGTTGGCCGGGCGAAAGAAAGCGATGAAAAACGGCGGCCGAAGCCGCCGTCTGCGCAATGCGGATGCGACCGGCCGCGCGGCGCGCGGCAGGCCCTCTCCCGGTAGCGCCGTCAGAAACGGTGACGCAGCCCGAGGTTGACCATCGTCTGCGAGCTCGTGCCCGCGTAACCGTACGAACCGATCGACGCCTGCGCGGCCATCGAGCCGCCGTTGCCGTCGCCGGTCTGGCCGCTTGCGTGCTGGTACGCGGCGGTCAGGTACACGTCGGTGCGCTTGGACAGGTTGTAGTCGGCGCCGGCCGATACCTGATGATAGGTCGCCGACGTGTCGCCGCCCGAGCGCGTGTAGCTGTAGCCGACGCCGACGAGCAGCGCGTTCGTCGCCTGGTAGTTCACGAAGCCTTGCCCCGTGTTGTAGTGCTCGTTCGAGCCGAACACGGAGCTTGCGTCGCGGCGGTACTGCGCGTTGCTGTAGCCGACGCCGAACGTGAACGGGCCGGCGACGTACTGGCCGGCGATGCGTGCGATGCCGAACGCGTGCGCGCTCGCATAGCCGCTGTTGATCGGGCCGTCGAACGTGCCGTCCGACGAACTGGTCCAGCCGTTGCGCACGCCGTTCGACGCGGGGCTGTTGGTCGCGTGGAAGTAGCCGCCCGCGACGCTGAACGGCCCGTTGTTGTACGACACGGCGGCCGAGTACGACTGCGCGGCGCCGGTGCTGCCGGCGATGCCGCCGAACGAATACATCGCCGCGAACTGCAGGCCCGAATAGACGGCCGACGTGTACTTCACCGCGTTGTCGACGCGGAAGCTGTTGTCGTAGTTGTCCACGTCGCCCGGCGTCGCGAACGCGCTGCCCAGGTAGTTGTCGGCGGTGATGCCCTGCACGAGGTCGACGAGCGGATCGTACTGGCGGCCGAACGTGAGCGTGCCGTAGCGGTTGCTCGTCAGGCCGATGAAGGCCTGACGGCCGAACAGGCGGTTGCCCTGGCCTTGTCGACCGTTGCTCGGGTCGAAGCCGTTCTCCAACTGGAACAGCGCCTTCAGCCCGCCACCGAGATCCTCGGTGCCTTTCACGCCCCAGCGGCTGCCGGCGAGATTGCCCGCGCTGCTGTTGCCGAGCATCCATGCGTTGTCCTTGCCTTGTGCGTGGTTCACATAGGTGATCGACGTGTCGATCACGCCGTACAGCGTGACGCTCGACTGCGCGTGCGCGACGGGCATCGCCGCCAACGACGCGAGGGCAATCATCGAGAGGGCCGTGCGTTTCATCAGTTGCTCCGAGAAACCCCGTCCTTCAGGACCGGGAGGAAAGGAGCGCGGCTGTTTGACAGCGGCATTCCACCGTTAAATGGCCGGCATGATCCTTGTCTATCGCTACCGGGTGAAATCGCTCAACGGGCTGCTCAACAAGCAGAGCCGTGCGGTGAACTACGTCTGGAACTTCTGCAACGACACGCAGAAGCACGCGCTCAACTGGGGCAAGAAGTGGCCTACAGGATTCGACTTGAATGTGCTCACGACCGGCAGCAGCAAGGAACTCGGTATTCACTCCGGCACGGTCAACGCGACGTGCGAGCAATATGCGAAGTCGCGCAGTCAGCACCGTCGGCCCTACCTGCGCTATCGCGGCAGGAAATCGCTGGGCTGGCAACGTATCTGCCGTCAAACTTGCCAGAACCAGGATGGCGAAAAGCGTCTACGACGCATCCTGGTCGTCCTTCCGAAACAAGCTCCGCTACAAAGCGATCGCGCACGGAGCCACGTTCGAGGAAGTCGACGAAAGCGGTTCTACCCAGTCCTGTTCGGCGTGCGGGTCGCAAGCCAGCACGACGCGGCCGAAAGGTATCGCGGGACTGAGAATAAGAGAATGGGCCTGCAGTGACCGTGGTGTCGAGCATGAGCGAGATATCAACGCTGCGCTGAACATTCTCCGATGCGGACGTGCATCGCCAGGTGAGGGAATCCTCCGCCTTTAGGCTGGCGTAGGAGGACGTCAATTCATCTCCTTTGCGCATAGGTGTGGGTTCGTGATCCGGAAGGGCAGGAGACTACAGAGCCGCACTGAACGGCAAAAGTGAAATTCTTCGTTGTGGCCTGATGTAGACAGCGATGTTTCCCGGAATTCACCATTGAGGGATCGGGATTGTTGATAAACGCGTATCAATGGGTTGCCATTCCGCCGGTTTTTCAGTGGGCTTTGCGCACGTCGTGATAATTCGGCGTGTTTTGCGGGTGAACTACCGCGATCTCGATATTGTTTTCGATCCGTCAAATCGTTATTTAACGAATTGAATCGGCTGCGCTGAAATGAATGTGATAAATGCGCGTCGCGCGTGAGCGGTGACGGCCTCGTCTCGCCACGTCACGAACCGTCGGTGCGTCGTAGCCGCCGCACGTTGAAACTCGGGCTGCGAACTCGCCTTGGCTCGTCAACGCGCCGCATCCGATCGCGGCCGGGCTGCCGGCCGGCGCGACGAACGCGTACGGCAAGCAGGCGCCGATGAGCCGGGACAAGCCGGGGCTCGGCGCGATCACGATCGCGACCGTGTACGGGCACTCCGACAACGCCGCGATCTTCGCGTACGAGAAAGGCGCGACGATGGACTACGAAACGCTCGCGCCCGCGCGCCGCCGCGACGCCGCCTCGATGAGTTGCGCCAGCGCTTGCGCGGGCTCCGACATCGTGCGCCGCGCACGACGCACGAGCCCGATGTCGCGGTGAAACGTGTGAGGCCCGAGGTCGATCGCGCGCACGCCGGCCGGCCAGCGGCGATACACGGCGGTCTGCGGCACGATCGCGACGCCGACGCCGTTCGCGACCAGCTTGACGATCGCGTCGAGCTCGTCGAGCTCGCAGGTGTCGCGCACCGCGAGGTGCATCTTGCGCAGAAAGCGATCGACCTGGCGGCCGCCGAACGACGCACGGTCGTAGCGCACGAACGGTTCGTTCGCGAGCAGCGCGGCCCAGTCCTTGCCCTTCACGCCGCGAGGCACGATCAGCCGGAACGGTTCCTGCGCGAGCGTCGTCCAGTGCAGGTCGCTCTGCAGCGCAAACGGCGGCCGGATGATCGCGGCCATGTCGATCTCGCCCGCGTCAACCCGGTTGACCAGCTCGATCGACAGCCCGGGTATCACGCGCGTGCGGCACGCGGGGTGCCGGCGATGGAAATCGGCGAGCGCGGCCGGCAGCAGCGCGCTCTGCACCGACGCGATCGCGCCGATCGTCACGCGCACGGCGGCTGGCGAGCCGGGCGCGGTCGAACTCAGGTTCTCGTACAGGCCGATCAGCGCCTGCGCCTGGTCGAGCACGTGATGGCCTCGCTCGTTGAGCCGCGCCGATCGCCCTTGCCGGTCGAACAGCGCGAAGCCGAGCTCGGCTTCGAGGCGCTGCATCTGCGCGCTGACGGCCGCCTGCGTGAGCCCGATACGGTTGCCGGCGGCGGCAAAGGTGCCTTCCCGGGCGACGGCGACGAGGGTTTTCAGCTCACGGATCATTCATCAATTCCATTTGTGAATGGGCCAATTTTATATTGATTTAATTTTTGCTCGGCGTTGTCTACCATGGTGCCGTCCTCGCGCCACGCGAGCATTCCTTCACGAGGCCATCATGAGTCTTTCCCCGTTTCACCTGGCGATTCCCGTCTACGACCTGCCGGCCGCGCGCGATTTCTACGGCCGCGTGTTCGGTCTGGAAGAGGGGCGTTCGAGTGCGCAGTGGGTCGACTTCAACTTCTACGGGCATCAGCTCGTGATCCACCAGCATCCGAAAACCGCGTCACAGGAAGGCGCGCATACGAATGCGGTCGACGGCCACGACGTACCGGTGCCGCATTTCGGGATCGTGCTCGACTGGGCGAGCTGGGAAGCGCTCGCCGAGCGGCTGCGTTCGTTCGGCGTGACTTTCGTGATCGAGCCGTACGTGCGGTTCCAGGGGCAGGTCGGCGAACAGGCGACGATGTTCCTGTTCGATCCGTGCGGCAATGCGCTCGAATTCAAGGCGTTCCGCGACATCGGCCAGCTGTTCGCGAAGTGACCGGCCACGGCGCCAGCGCCGATTGAATTGGGGTGCGAGAATGCGGCCTTCGGCACGGCCGCGCGCAGGTGCGGCGGCCGGCGCCGCGCCGCACGGTATGGGTTCGTGCGCATCGTTCTCCAAGGAACCCGTATGGACAGTCACATTGCGCCGGTGGCGCTGAACAAGGCCTACCGTCTGCTCAATCACGGCCCGACCGTGCTCGTGTCGGCCCGCCACGACGGCGTCGACAACGTGATGGCCGCCGCCTGGGCGTGCGCGCTCGACTTCCTGCCGCCGAAGCTGACGGTCGTGCTCGACAAATCCGCGAAGACGCGCGAACTCGTCGAGCGCAGCGGCACGTTCGTGATCCAGGTGCCGACGGCCGCGCAATTGCAGCTCACGCATGCGGTCGGCAGCCACAGCCTCGCGCAGCGGCCCGACAAGCTGCGCGAAGAGGGCGTCACGTTGTTCGACGTCGACGGCCACGATTTGCCGTTCGTCGCCGGCTGCTCGGGCTGGCTCGCGTGCAAGCTGATTCCTGAGCCGCACAACCAGCAGACCTACGACCTGTTCATCGGCGAGGTGATCGGCGCGTGGTCGGACACGCGCGTGTTTCGCGACGGCCACTGGTATTTCGAATCGGCCGATCCCGCGCTGCGCAGCCTGCACTACATCGCGGGCGGCAATTTTTATGCGATCGGCGAATCGCTGCACGTCGACCCGGACGCGCAGTAAGCGCCGCACGCACTGTCCCGAATCGGGCGCGCGTCATGCGCGCTTTTTCAATTCCGCCAGCATGAGTTCGGCGAACGCCTGCGCGACGCGCGGCAGCGTGCGCCCGCGCTTCGCGACGAGCGCGATCGGCCGCACGAATGCCGGATCGTCGATCGGCTTCACGACGAGATCGGGCTCGGCGCGCACCTCGCGTGCGGTCGCGGGCAGGATCGTCACGCCGAGGCCGCCGCGCACCATCGCGACGGCCGTCATCATGTAGGTCGGCTCGCATGCGATGTCGGGCGTGCAGCCGGCCGCGTCCAGCGCGGCATCGACGACGCTGCGCACACTCGTGCCCTGCGCGGTGAGCACGAGCGGCACGCCGGCGACGTCGGCGGTGGTGACGCGGCGCTTGCGCGCGAGCGGATGATCCCGCGGGCACACGGCGACGAGCCGGTCGGCGCCCGCATACAGCACCTCCAGCGACGCATCGAACGTGTCGCCGCCGGTCAGCCCGAGATCGGCATCCTCGTTGCGCACGAGCGCGGTGACGAGGCTCGCGACGCCGTCGCGAATCTCGAAGCCCGCGCGCGGCACGTCGCGCCGGAACGACTGGATCAGCTCCGGCAGCATGCTCGACGCGAAGGTCGGCAGGCACGCGAGCCGCACCGTGCCGCTCGCGCCTTCGCCGAGCGCACGCGCATCGCGCAGCACGCGCTCCATGTCGTCGAGCGAGCGCTGCAACAGCGGCAGCAGTTCGCGGCCGGTCTGCGTGAGCGCGACGCTGCGGCTGTTGCGGTCGAACAGGCGCGCGCCGACGATCTCCTCGAGCCGGCGGATCTGCACGGTCAGCGCCGGCTGCGACAGGTGCAGCCGCGCGGCCGCGCGCGTGAAGTTGCCGGCGTGCGCGACGGTGACGAACGCGCGAATGTCGCGAAGATTCAGATCCATAACGGTTCGTGATTGCTGCGATCAAATCATTTCAATTGTGCTATCGCTGCGCCGACCTTACGCTCGTCTCCAACAAAAGACAAGGTAGGAGACACGGATGCTGCCGTTACTCGGGCTTGGCACGATCGTCGTGCTGCTGGCCGCGATTCTGTCGAAGCGGATGTCGCCGCTCGTCGCGCTGATCATCGTGCCGATCGCCGCGTCGCTGCTCGGCGGCTTCGGGTTGCACACCAGCAAATTCGTCATCGACGGGCTGAAGGGGCTTGCGCCCGTCGTCGGGATGTTCGTGTTCGCGATCCTGTACTTCGGGACGATCACCGACGCCGGCACGCTCGACCCGATCATCGACCGGATCCTGCGCGCGGTCGGCACGCGGCCCACGCGCATCGTGATGGGCACGACGCTGCTCGCGCTGCTGATTCACCTCGACGGCTCGGGCGCCGTCTGCTTTCTCGTGACGATTCCCGCGGTGCTGCCGCTGTACGACCGGCTGAAGATGGACCGGCGCGTGCTGGCCGCCGCCGTATCGATGGCCGCCGGCATCAACTTCCTGCCGTGGACGGGGCCGATGATCCGCGCGTCCGCGTCGCTGCACCTGCCGGTGTCGGCGCTGTTCAATCCGCTGATTCCGGTGCAGGCGATCGGGCTCGTGTTCGTGTTCGGCGTCGCGTACTGGCTCGGCCGGCGAGAGGAGAAGCGGCTTGGCCTGTCGCGCGACGATGCGTCGATCCCGCTGCCCAGGCGCGAGCTGACGCCGGACGAGCAGGCGCTGCGCCGGCCCCACCTGTTCTGGTTCAACCTCGTGCTGACGCTCGTCGTGCTCGGCACGATGGTCGTGATGGGCGAGAAGATTCCGCCGGCGATCATGTTCATGGTCGGGCTGTGCATCGCGCTGATGGTGAATTACCCCGACGTCGACATGCAGCGCAAGCGCATCGACGCGCATGCGCGTGCCGCGCTGATGATGGCCGGCATCCTGCTCGCGGCCGGCGTGTTCACCGGGATCATGCAGGGCAGCGGGATGCTGAAGGCGATGGCGCAGGCGGCGGTCGGCTTCGTGCCGCCGTCGATGGCGGGCCACATCCCGGTCGCGCTCGGTCTCGCGTCGATGCCGCTCAGCATGCTGTTCGATCCCGATTCGTTCTACTTCGGCGTGCTGCCCGTGATCGCGGAAGTGGCTGGCCAGCTCGGCGTGCCGGCCGTGCAGGTCGGACAGGCGGCGCTGCTCGGCCAGATGACGACGGGCTTTCCGGTCAGCCCGCTCACCCCGGCGACGTTCCTCGTCGTCGGCTTGTGCGGGATCGAGCTGGCCGAGCATCAGAAATTCACGTTTCCGCTGCTGTTCGGCGCGTCGATCGTGATGACGATCGCGTGCGTCGTGCTCGGCATCTTTTGATTCTTCGCGGCGGCGCACGCCGCCGGACGACGGTACGGACATGACAGCAAAGCAACCTGAACGACGCGTGCGCATCGGCGCGGGCGCAGGCTACTCCGGCGACCGGATCGAGCCCGCGGTCGAACTGGCCGAACACGGGCAACTCGATTATCTGGTCTTCGAATGCCTGGCCGAGCGCACGATCGCGATCGCGCAGCAGGCGCGCCGCAAGGATCCGGCGCTCGGCTACGATCCGCTGCTCGACGCGCGGATGCACGCGGTGCTGCCGGTCGCGGCGGCCAAGCGCGTGCGCATCGTGTCGAACATGGGCGCGGCGAACCCGCGCGCGGCCGCCCGACGTACCGCGCAGATCGCGCAGTCGCTCGGCATCGCCGGGTTGAAGGTCGCGGCGGTCGAAGGCGACGACGTGCTCGACGTCGTGCTGCGCGGCGCGTTCCGCTTCGAGGAATCGGGCGACGACGTCGCCGCGTATCGCGACCGCATCGTGTCCGCGAACGCGTATCTCGGCGCCGCGCCGATCGTCGACGCGCTCGCCGCTGGCGCGGACGTCGTGCTGACCGGGCGCGTCGCCGACCCGTCGCTGTTCGCCGCGCCGCTGATCCACGCGTTCGGCTGGCGGATGGACGACTGGGACGCGCTTGGGGCCGCGACCGTCGTCGGCCATCTGCTCGAATGCGCGGGGCAGGTGACGGGCGGCTATTTTGCCGATCCCGGCTACAAGGACGTGCCGAATCTCGCGCGGCTCGGATTTCCGATCGGCGAGGTCGCGGCCGACGGATCGGTCGTGATCACGAAGGTGCCGCACGCGGGCGGCCGCGTGAGCGCGGCGACCTGCAAGGAACAGCTGCTCTACGAGATTCACGACCCGGCGCGGTATCTGCAACCCGACGTCGTGGCCGATTTCACGCGCGTGGCGGTCGCCGAGGAGGCGGCCGATCGCGTGCGCGTGACGGGCGGGCGCGGCACCGCGCGGCCCGATACGCTGAAGGTGTCGGTCGCTTACGTCGACGGCTGGATCGGCGAAGGCCAGATCTCGTACGGCGGCCCCGGCGCGCTCGCGCGTGCGCGTCTGGCGCTCGACATCGTTCGCGAGCGGCTCGCGCTGACCGGCGTCGCGGCGAGCGAGCTGCGCTTCGACCTGATCGGTGTCGATGCGCTGTATGGCGACACGACGCCGGCCGTGCGCGGCGAGCCGGCCGAGGTGCGCGTGCGGGTGGCCGGCCGCGCGGCGAACGCCGCCGAAGCCGCGCGGATCGGCAACGAAGTCGAGACGCTCTATACGAACGGGCCGGCCGGCGGCGGCGGCGCGTTCAAATCGACGCGCGAGGTGATCGCCGTGCAGTCGGTGCTGCTGCCGCGCGCGGCCGTGACGCCGTCGTTTTCATTCGTGGAGGCCTGATGCAACTGCGTGAACTCGCGCATGCGCGCACCGGCGACAAGGGCAATACGCTCAACGTGTCGGTCATCTGCCGCGATCCGCGTCATTACGACCATCTGTGCACGCATCTGGATGCGCAAGCAGTGAAGGCATGGCTCGCGGGCATCGTGCACGGCGACGTCGTGCGCTACGAGTTGCCGGCGCTCGGCGCGTTCAACTTCGTGCTGCGCGATGCGCTCGGCGGCGGGGTCACGCGCTCGCTCGCGCTCGATGCGCATGGCAAGTCGGTCAGTTCGGCGCTGCTGGCCATCGAGGTGCCGGACCCGGCGTGACGCGTGACCGTGTGCGCGGCCAGCCGCACGCGCGTTCACGCTCACATTCGGACTCACGGGGTCAGCAGTTCGCGACGCCGGTTCGCGTGCGCGAGGCGTTCGCCGGCGACGTGCAGACGCCGATTCCGACGATAGTCGCCGATCGCGCGCGGCAGGTTGTCGTGCTTGTCGCCGTCGTGGCCGGCGCGCTGGGCGATGTCGAGCTTCAGGTTGATGGGCGGTGTCGGTGGATGTGGTTCGGCGCGCGTGCGTGTACGCTACGGCCTTGCGGGTCGATGCCCGCGCGTACCGAACGGAGCCAAGCGTGAAGAACGAGATCGTAGCGCCGACCGGCGAGAATGACGAGGCCGGTCGGCGAAGCCGGCGCGCGGCCATCGCCGTGCGCGTCGCGCTTGCGTGCGTCGGCGCGCTGGCCGTGCAGGCCGCCGCCGCCGCGCCGGCGTCGTGCAACGAACGGCTGACGGCACTGATCGTACCGGCGCTGCGGCAGACCGCGTTTGCCCGGCACGACATCCATGCCGACGTGGACGAGCGCAACGGCGACGTCTATCGGATCCGCCTGTTCTCGACGCCCGACCATCCCGGCACGCCGAATCGCGAAGCGACGGTCGGGTGGGTGACACTCGATACGCGGACGATGCAGGCGCTCGACGTCACACGCGATCCCGACCGGCCGGACGTGCTGAAGATCGACCGGCGCGCGCTGTCGCGTTTCGTGTCGACGTGTTCGGTATCGGCCGCGCCGATGCACAGTGCCGTCGATTGCGATGCGCTGAACCGCCGTGCGCAGGCGCAAGGCGATGACGTGATGGGCAGTGACGCCGGGCGCGTCGTCGTCGGCAACGGGCGGCTGCCGTTTTTTTCCGCACCGGACGACGCATGCAGGATCGACGGGCTGTTCATCGTCGAGCACGACCACGTCGACGCGCGGACCGAGTACGGCCGCTTCACGTCGGTCGTCTACCTGAATCCGCGTACGCGCGGTATCGCCGAAGGATGGGTGCGAACCGCGCGGCTGAAGCCCGATGGCACCGGCATCGCACCGCGGCAACCTTGATCCGTCGTTTCTGCAACAATCCGCCACCGATCCATCCGACCGAACCTCGTCATGACTATCCAGAACCGGAATCGACGTCTCAAGCCGCCCGCGGCTTCGCGCGCCGCCCTCGGCGCGTTCACGGCATTCACGGCGCTCGCCGCGCTGTCGCCCGTTCATGCCGCCGAGCCGGCCCAGCCCGACCGTCAACTGAAAACCTTCATCCACGACACGTACGGCGACTGGCGTGCGGACCGCAAGGGCTGGCAGGCGGAAGAGGGCGATTTCATCCATTCGCCGTGCGGCGTGCTGCGCGTGGCGACCGCGGACGGCCCGCGCACGTTGCTCGCGATGTGCGGCGAGACCGAGGCGGCGGTGCAGAACGGGATGCCGGGCATGGATTCGGATGCGACGCCGGGCGCGATCGACCTGTACGTGCTGAAGCCTTCGCCGGACGGCAGGACGCTCGAGCCGGTCGCGAAGAAAACGGAGATCGCATCGGGCCAGCGCGGCGAACCGGGCACGGTGCGCATCGAGCGGCTCGGGCCGCACCTGTTCGGGTTCGTGATCGGCGAAAGCGATACGCGGCAAGGCTACACGCAAAGCTTTCGTTCGATCTGGCTGCCCTACGGCAATGGGCTGGTGTATGCGGCGGCGCGTATCGACGAGGCGCTCGACAATGCCGAATCGACGGAATGCGCGCATGCTCGCGCGCGTTGCGAGGAGCGCCGCTTCGAGATCGCGCCGGACACGAGCGGCACGGGCGACGTCTATCCGCTGATGGTCACGGAAACGGGCACGCGCGGCGACAAGGCCATCCACGCGCGCTACACGGTGAAGTTCGACGCCGCGCGCGGCCGCTACACCGTGCCGAAGGCGCTGCGCGACGGGTACTGATCCGTCGCGCGGAAGCGGGCGGCCTCGCCCCGCCCGCACATCACACGTACAGGTAACGCACGAGGTGAAAGAACACCGGCGCGGCGAAGCAGATCGAATCGACGCGATCGAGCATGCCGCCGTGGCCGGCGATCATCGAGCCCCAGTCCTTGGTGCCGAGCGAGCGCTTGACGGCCGACAGCACGAGCCCGCCGACGAAGCCCGCGATCACGATCGCGAGCGAGATTAAAACTGCCAATTCGCAGGGTACTCGGAGGCTTCTCGTTCGATTCGCGGTTTGCTAAGTCGTACGTCGGTACACGTCAATTAGACAGGTCCGAAATGCGGGATTTGTGGTTCTCCTTCAACAGCTTGGCAATAACTGACAGTCACTTTTTCGATGTTTCAGTAAGCTCGCGTCCAATAAGCAAACGAATGGACGCGGGCCGCGTCGACGAGAATGAACAAAAATACGCACCGCCTGGTGTATTCCAGGCTTCGGGGTATGGTGGTGGCCGTCGCGGAGACAGCGATCGCCGAGGGCAAATCGGCGACGGGCGAAGTACGTGCACGGCCGCGATCGTCGACGTCCGGCGCTTGCGTTGTTGTAGCGGGTATCGCCGCGCTCGGCATGCTGCCCACCCTGTCCGGTGCACAGATCATCCCGACGCCCGGCACCAGCACGCGGGTGATCCAGACGCCGAACGGCTTGCCCCAGGTCAACGTGGCCAAGCCTTCAGGCGCCGGCGTATCGGTCAACACCTACAATCAGTTCGATGTTCAAAAGGCTGGCGCGATCCTGAACAACTCGGCCACGATGGTTCAGACGCAGCAGGCGGGCTGGATCAACGGCAACCCGAATTACGGAGCCGGGCAGGCCGCGCGGATCATCGTCAACCAGGTCAACAGCCCGAACCCCTCACAAATTCGCGGCGCCGTGGAGATCGCAGGCGCTCGCGCGGAGATGGTCATCGCTAATCCGTCCGGGATTTTCGTGGACGGGGGAAGCTTCCTGAATACCAGTCGCGCGACCTTGACGACCGGTGTGCCGTTCTACGGCACCGATGGTTCGCTTGCCGGATACAACGTCAACCGCGGGCTCGTGACCGTCTCGGGCGCCGGTTTGAACGTAACCGGTACCGATCAGGTGGACCTTATCGCCCGCGCTGTACAGACCAATTCCGCCATCTATGCGAAGAACTTGAACGTGATCGCAGGCGCGGCCCGGGTCAATCACGACACGCTTGCAGCGACACCGATCGCCGGCGACGGCCCGGCTCCGTCGGTGGCGATCGACGTGAGTCAGTTGGGCGGCATGTATGCCAACAGGATCTTCCTCGCATCGAACGAGAACGGTGTGGGGGTCGTCAACGCCGGTACGATCGCGGCGCAGGCGGGTGATCTGACGCTGCAGTCAAACGGCCGGCTCGTACTGACGGGCAAGACGACCGCGAGCGGCAACCTCGCGCTGTCGGCTGCCGGGGGCATCCAGAACGGCGGCACGACTTACGCGCAGCAATCGCTGTCGGCCAGTACAAGCGCCGATCTCACGAACACCGGGACGCTCGCCGCGCAGCAGAGCGCGACGGTGAATGCGGGCAGCGTCAATTCGACCGGCACGCTCGGCGCGGGCGTGAACAACGACGGGTCGGTAGGCCGGGGCGGTGCTCTGAACCTGACAGCCTCGGGCCAGTTGAGCGCAACGGGGCAGAACATAGCGGGCGGCAATGCGTCACTGACCGGTGCGAGCGTGAATCTCGCCGGCAGCCAGACCGCCGCGAACGGCAATCTGTCGCTGAACGCGACGGCCGGCGACGTGAACCTGTCGAATGCGACGACGAGCGCGCAAGGCGCCATCCAGGCGAACGCATCCGGCACGGTGATCAACGATTACGGCAGCCTGTCGAGCGGCGGCAGCACGACGTTGACCGGCGGTGCCTTCTCCAACCATAGTGGCAAGGTTTCATCGCAGGGCCCGCTGTCGGTCAACGTGGCTGGCCAGGTCGCCAACCAGTCGGGCGAGCTGGTATCGGAGAGCACGGCGGACGTGCATGGCGGCGCCATCGCGAACAACCAGGGCACGCTTCAAAGTGCGGCCGGCATGACGGTGGCTGGTGCGTCACTGGACAACACGGCGGGCCGGATCACGTCGCTCAACGGCGACGGCCTGTCGGTGATAACGAGCGGCCAGTTGACCAATGCCGCAGGGACGACTGCGAACGGCGCGCAAGGCGGTGTGATCGGCGGCAACGGTGATGTCTCGGTTCGCGGCGCAAACGTTGTCAACCGTGGCGCGATCACATCCAACACGAATCTTCACGTTTCGGGCCAATCGGTCGACAACGGTAGCGGCACCCTGGAGGCTGCGCAGAACGTCGCGGTCGACGCCGGCGCACATCTGACGAACAACGGCGGCTCAATCATCGGCCAGACGGCCACAGTCAGCGCCACGGCGCTCGACAACAGCGCCGGCACCGTGCAGGCGGGCCTGGTGTCGTTGAGTGCGACGGATCTCGTGAATCACGGCGGCACGATCACGCAGACCGGCGCCGGCGCGATGAGCGTGAAGGTGTCGGGCACGCTCGACAACTCGAATGGCGGCACGCTGCAAACCAACAGTACCGACCTGACGCTCATCCCTGCCGCACTCGTGAACGATGGCGGCACGATCACCCATGCCGGCACCGGCACGCTGACGCTTGGCGGTGGTACGGGTTCGGTGTCGAACGTGGGTGGTTCCATTGCGAGCAACGGGCGCGTCGTCGCGCAAGCCGGCACGCTGAACAACGCGGCGGGCTCGATCAACGCGCAGAACGGACTGACGGCAACCGTCGCCGGCACGCTGAACAATGCGAGCGGCAAGCTGTTGTCGAACACGGATCTGAACGTCACCAGCGGTACGCTCGCGAACGACGGCGGCCAGATCGGTGCCAGCACGACCGCGACGATCCACACAGGCTCCATGACGAACCAGGGCGGTTCGATCGTCGCGCCGAACCTGTCGGTCACCGCCGATTCGACGCTCGACAACAGCGGCGGCAAGCTCGAGGCCAATCAGCTTGCGCTGACGGCCGCGAACCTCGTGAACCATGGCGGTACGATCACGCAGTATGGATCGTCAGCGATGGGGATGAACGTCAGCGGCACACTCGACAACTCGGCCGCCGGCGTGATCCAGACCAACAGCACAGACCTGACGCTCACGCCGGCCGATCTGAACAACGCAGGCGGCACCATTACGCATGCCGGCACCGGCACGCTGACGATCGCGCCCGGCAAGGGGGCCAGCGCGCTGAACAACGCGTCGGGCACCATCGTGACGAAGGGAGAAGCCATCGTCAACGCGGCTTCCTGGAACAACGCGAGCGGTATCCTCGCCGCGCAGCGCGGCATCAACGCCACGATTGCGGGCGACGTGAACAACGCGCAGGGCCTGCTGCGATCGGACACGTCGCTGTCGTTGAAGAACGGCGGCGTTCTGTCAAACCGAGGAGGCCACATCCAGGCGGGGCAATCGGTTGCGGGCGACACCAGCACGCTCGCCATTCAATCGGCCTCGATCGACAACGCGGACGGCACCATTGTCGACCTGGGCGCGGGCAAGATGACGGTGCAAGGCGGCAACCAGATCGCCAACAGTCACGCCGGCGGCGTATCGGGCATGGGCGCGATTACAGGCAACGGCGATGTAACGGTCAACGCGGCGTCGATCAGCAACACGCAAGGCGGTCAGCTCAGCGGCGCATCGCTTCATGTCCAGGGCAACACCTTGGACAACAGCAGCGGCACGATCGGCAATGTCACGAATTCGAACGGCGACGTGGACGTGACGATGAGCGGCGCCGTCACGAATACGAACGGCCAGATCAGCTCGACGCACGACCTGTCGGTCGCGGCGGCCACGCTGCAGGGCGGCGGCACGTACAGCGCAACGCGCGACGCGAACGTGAACTTGCAGGGAGATTACACGGCGGCATCCGACACGCAGTTCAACGTCGGTCACGATCTCGCCTTCACGCTGCCCGGCACCTTCACGAACAACGCGAACCTGCAGTCGGTCAACAACCTGAGCGTCAACGCGGGCAACATCGTCAACGTGGGCGCATTGACTGCCGGCGGTCTGCTGCACACGCAATCGGTCAACCTGACGAATACGGGCGTGCTCGTGGGCGCGAGCGCTTCGCTCAACGCGACGAATACGATCTCGAACCTCGGGCCGACCGCGTTGATCGGTGCATCGGACAGCAACGGTACGCTGGAAATCCTCGCGCACGACATCGAAAACCGCGACGACACGACTGCGACCGATTCGATGGCGACGACGGCGATCTTCGGCATGGGCAAGGTCGTGCTGGCAGGCGGCAAGGATGCCAGCGGCAATTACATGAACGCCGCGCTGGTCAACAACGTGTCCGCGCTGATCCAGTCCCAAGGCGACATGGAACTGCATGCGGACAAGGTGACGAGCACGCGTCGCGTGATGAAGACGTCCACCAGCCAGATCGATCCTGCGTCGCTCGCGCAGTTCGGCATTCCGATCAGCGGCCGCACGGGCCAGGTCGGCGTGAAGGATCCGGACAGCATCGGCGGTGTCTACACCGAGCCGCCTCACGGCGGTCAGTGGAACAGCACATATCAGTTCACGACCTACTACGCGGACAGCGCGACAGCGACGACCGTGACAGACATCAGCCCGGCCGCGCAGATCGTGTCCGGTGGCAAGATCGATGCGTCGTCGGTCGGTACCCTGCAAAACTACTGGAGCAACATCGCGGCGGTCGGCGACATCAAGATGCCGAGTCACTACGACGCTGACGGTTGGGCGGCATCCGGCCAGAAACTGCCGGGCGTGACGGTTTCCTACTCGGGGCAGTATCACTACAACAACTACGACAATTCCGAACACGACTGGCAATTGCCGTTCGGCAATGCGCCGTTCGTCGGCAGCCGTCCGGGCGGCTACACGCAGGCGGCACCGGCGTCGATCAAGGATTACACGCTGCCCGGTTACTTCTCGACGCTGAGTTCCAACGGGACGATCTCGGGGACGGGCGTCAGCGTCAACAACACGGCCGGCAACGCATCGATTCCGTCGCTCGGCTTGCTGCCGGGGCAGTCGGTGCCGGGTCTCACGCCCACCAATTTGAGCGGTAACGCAAGCGGCGCGAAATCGGACGCGTCGGCCGTACACGGCGGTCCGTCGGCGCCGGTCGATCCGATCATCGCCAGTGCGACGGCGCTGAACGTGCTGAACAACCTCACGATTCCGCAGGGCGGCTTGTACCGGCCGACTACCGCGCCGAATGCGCATTACGTGATCGAGACGAACCCGGCGTTCACGAACCAGAAGAACTTCATTTCGAGCGACTACTTCTTCGGGCAGCTCGGTGTCGACCTCACGCATATTCCGAAGCGTCTCGGTGACGGCTTCTATGAGCAGCAACTCGTGCGCAACCAGGTGACGGCGCTGACCGGAAAAGCGGTGCTGGGACCATACGCGGACTTGCAGACGATGTACCAATCGTTGATGACGGCGGGCGCGGATCTGTCGAAGTCGCTCGATCTGCCGATGGGTGCGAGCCTGTCGGCCGATCAGGTGTCGAAGCTGACCGGTAACGTGGTCATGATGGAAACGCGGGTGGTCGACGGTCAGTCGGTGTTGGTGCCGGTCGTGTATCTCGCGCAGGCGAACCAGCAGAATGTCAACGGCCCGCTGATCAGCGCGACGAACATCGACTTCCAGAACGCACAGTCCTTCACGAACAGCGGCACGATCAAGGCGGACAACACGCTGGCCATTCAGGGCAAGCAGATCGACAACGCGTTCGGTGCGCTGCAAAGCGGTGGACTGATGTCGCTGAAGACCGAAAACAACATCGACCTGACGTCGGCGAGCGTCAAGGCCGGCAGTCTGCAGCTGGACGCCGGCAAGGACCTGATTCTCGATACGGCGACGAAGACGAACACACGGGTGAGCCGCGATGGCGCGACGAGCGTGGTGACGACGCTCGGGCCAACCGCCAAACTGGACGTCGCGGGCGATGCGTCGATCGTCACCGGCGGCAACTTCCAGCAGAACGCGGGGAACCTATTGGTCGGCGGAAATCTCGGCATGACCGTCGGCGGCAACTGGGATCTCGGTGCGGTGCAGACGGGTGAGCACAAGATCGTGCAGCGGGCGAACGGGGTGTCGAACACCGACATCAACAAGGTCACCGGCAGCTCGGTGACGGTCGGTGGGCAATCGTTGATCGCCGTCGGCGGAGACCTGACGGCCAAGGGCGCTCAGATCGACCTCGCCCAGGGCGGGACCCTTGCTGCCAAGGGCGACGTGACGCTCGGCGCAGCGAGCACGACATCGACGGTGAACAGCAACAGTTCGGGCAGCGACAGTCACGGCAGCTACGCGGAGACGCTGCACATGTCCGATCAGGCGCTGACCGGGACGACGCTCAAGGGCGGTGATACGGTGAATATCGTGTCGGGCAAGGACATCACGCTTTCCGGCAGCGCAATCAGTCTCGACAAGGGCAACGCGAACCTGCTGGCGGCCGGCGACGTGAACGTCGGCGCGGCAACCGAGACGCACGAGTTGAACTCACACGAAACGCACAGCCACAGCAATGTCGTAAGCGGCGTGAAGGTTGCGAGCGGGATCGACCAGACGATGACGCTCAATCGCGGCAGTCTGGTATCAGCGGACGGCGTGAACATTGTCAGCGGAAAGGACGTCAATGTTCAGGGCAGCACCATCGTCGGAACGAACGACGTGACGCTCACGGCAGCGCGCAACGTGACGGTGACGACGTCGCAGGACACCTTGCAGTCGTCGAGCTACTACAACAAGAAGGAATCCGGGCTGATGTCGGGCGGCGGACTGTCGGTAT
This sequence comes from Burkholderia sp. AU45388, assembly GCF_030481585.1. NCBI lineage: Bacteria > Pseudomonadati > Pseudomonadota > Betaproteobacteria > Burkholderiales > Burkholderiaceae > Burkholderia > Burkholderia sp. AU45388. Next base: position 102,835 of record NZ_JAUJPV010000010.1, read on the forward strand.
CAGTCGGCAGCAGCTCGCTGAAGACGACCAGCCAGACGACCGAGGTGTCGAACAACGCCAGTTCGATCGGTTCGCTGAAGGGCAACCTGAGCATCACGGCTGGAAACGACTTGCACGTGACCGGCAGCGACCTGATCGCAGCGAAGAATCTCAGCGGGACAGGCGCGAACGTGACGATTGACGCGGCGCAGGACACGCATCATCGCGGCGAAACACAGGAAGTGTCGAAGAGCGGCCTGACGCTGGCGCTGAGGGCGCCGGTGATCGACGCGGTGTCGAACGCTGTGGGTCAATCGCGTGCGTCCGGCAATAGCCAGGATGGCCGGGCAGCGGCGCTGCACGGGATGGCCGCGGCGAGCGCGGCATGGGATGCGAACATGGCTGCGGGCGATGTGGTCCGGGCGCTGGGGGCGGGCGAAACGCCTCAGTTCAAGGTCGAAGTCAGCGTCGGCAGCAGTCACAGAAAGAGCGCATTCTCCGAAGACAGCGCGACGAATCGTGGCTCGAATGTGAATGCGGGCGGAACGGTGGCGTTTGCTGCAACGGGGAACGGGCAACCGGGTAGCGGCAATGTGACGATCGCCGGCTCAAACGTGAACGCGAACGATGTGATTCTGGCTGCGAAGAATCAGGTCAATATCGTCAATACGACGGACACCGACTCGACGCGCAGCACGAACGAGTCGAAGAGTGCGAGCGTGGGTGTGTCGGTCGGCACGGGCGGGTTCGGTGTTTCCGCGGCGATGTCGAAGGCCAACGGCGACGGCAACAGCAATCTGGCTACGCAGAACAATAGCCATGTAACCGCAGCAAACAATGTGACGATCATCTCGGGCGGCGATACGAACATCATCGGCTCGAACGTGAAGGGTAATCAGGTCAACGCCGATGTGGGCGGGAATCTGAACATCGTCAGCTTGCAGGATACGTTGTCGAGCGCGGCGCATCAGTCGAGTTCGGGCGGTGGCTTCAGCGTCAGTCAGGGCGGCGCCAGCGGGAGCGTCAGCCAAAGCAAGGGCAACGCGTCGGGCAGCTATGCGGGCGTCAATGAACAGGCAGGGATTCACGCAGGCGATGGCGGTTTCAATATCAACGTCACCGGCAATACCGATCTGAAGGGTGGGCTGATCGCGAGCGACGCGGATGCGTCGAAGAATTCCCTGACGACAGGTTCGCTGTCCTTCTCGGACGTCCAGAACCAGTCGCATTACGATGCGAGCTCGAGCGGCTTCAGTGCAGGCGCGACGACCGGCGACGGCGGAATGAACTACAGCACGCACGGCAGCACGTCGGGCAAGAATACGGGGGGCGCTGCGCCCATGCTTGGCCAGAATGACAGCGGCAGTGATAGCGCGACGACGAAGAGCGGCGTGAGCGCGGGGACGGTGACGATCACAGATTCGGCAAACCAGAAGCAGGATGTGGCCAGCTTGAATCGCGATACGACGAACACGAACGGAACGGTCGCGAAACTTCCGGACATGCAGAACCTGCTGGCCAACCAGTCGGACATGATGGCTGCGGCCGCCGCGGCTGGCGAAGCGGTGTCGCGACGGATCGGTGACTACGCCGACGAGATGAAACGGCAAGCCGAGAAGAATGGTGACCAAGCAGGTGTCGATGCCTGGAAGGAAGGCGGAGCGAATCGCGCGCTGATGCAAGGTGCAGGTGCGGCGTTGGTGACTGGACTGGCAGGCGGCAATGCGGTCGGTGGCGCAGCCGGTGCCGCGATTGCATCGATCGCCTCCGGCAAGCTGAACGAGCTTAGCAGCGCGATCGCAGGCAGCGATCCGACTGGGAACGCCAATATGAATCAGGCGCTGGGCAACATTGTGGCCAACGCGCTTGCGACGGGGGCCGGTGGTGTCGTGGGCGGTGAATCGGGGGCGTTTTCTGGTTATAACGCTGACCGATTCAATCGCCAACTTCACCCCGAAGAAAAGAAAGTCATACATGATTTGGCCAACGGCGATACTAACAAGGAGCATCGACTGGAAGCGGCGGGATGCGCACTAGTCCACTGTGCAGCGGAGTACGCGCCGGGTACGGCAGACTACGCAAAGTACTCAGCGCTGGAGCAAGAGGGTGCCGGTTATATGGTCGAACAGGCTCAACTGAAGAATTACAATGGGACGTACTTCGCAGCTTCGGGTTACGGTGGCATGGTGAAGCAAACGCCGGGGCGTAGTTTGTTTCAGTACAACGCTGAGGATTTGCGAGCTGACAGTAACGCATTCGTCTCGAATGTACTTGCCACTCGCCCTGGGACGCTTGATTACGTAACTATTGGCGGTTCTGCTTTTGGTAGTTCGGCGGGCATTTCTATTAACCTGCACAACGGGAATGTTTATTTGGGAGGCGGCGGTGCTGTTCCAGTGATACCGGGAGCGTCTGTCACCGTTGGCATCATTCCGGCTGGAGCTAATAAAGTCCCCACTCTTCAGGCGGATATAACAGATAATTTTCTTGCAGGTGCATCGTTTGGGGCAACTTTGTGTGCGTACGGCGGATGTGTGGGTGGTAATCATGCTTTCGGAGGAGATACATCCGTAGAGGTTGGTGTAGGCTTTGGTGGACTTACACGTGCGCCCAATCCCGGCGGAGGTGGTTCCACTGGTGTTGCCTTCCCAGTCTTTACAATTCCTGGCATGCAACCTAAGCGGAGATGATCCTCCGCATGACAAAGATGAAATTGGATAAAAAGATTTGGATTGTTGTTGCGGTTGTTGGATTTATTTTTATGACTTTGGGGGTGAGAAACAATCCGACTGATGGAGGTGAAAAATTTGGAATTATGCGGCGCGACATGGATGTCATTTTGATGAATGGTGGTGTTGTGGCGATGAGATCGCATAATTATAAGTACGGGTCTGCATATTTGTATGTGGGGATCGACGCGAAAACGTGGGTGCCAGAATTGGGGGATAAATACAGTCAAGGATTGAAGCGTATCGGATGGAGGGAAGTTGATTCGGATGGTGTAATTATTCTTTGCAAACAAGGTATTAGTGCGGAAGTGCGAAGAGGTGTCGAGTATAGCGAAGGGAAGGCGGTGTACGGGATCAATATGACTTATAGCGCTTTGACGATTCGAAGGTGTGCGCACTGATGAAAGGTGCAGGTGCGGCGTTGTGACTGGACTGGCAGGCGGCAATGCGGTGGGTGGCGCAGCCGGTGCGGCGATCGCGTCGATCGCGTCGATCGCCTCCGGCAAGCTGAACGAACTGAGCAGTGCGATCGCAGGCAGCGATCCGACCGGGAACGCCAATATGAATCAGGCGCTGGGCAACATTGTGGCCAATGCGCTTGCGACGGGGGCCGGTGGTGTCGTGGGCGGTGAATCGGGGGCGTTCTCTGGGTATAACGTTGATCGGTTCAATCGGCAGTTTCATCCGGATGAAAAGACGCTTGCGAAGCAGCTTGCAGATAACGCAAAGGAAAATATACCCAAGCGCAGATCGACGGCACGCTCGCGTATCGCCAGGGCATCGGCGCATTCGGCGCGCAGGACGACATGCTGGCATCCGACGGCGGCCCGACCTATCGCTACAAGATGGCCGTGCTCGACGCGAATCTGTCGGTACCGTTCTTAATCGCGCAGCAGCCGTTCCGCTACGTGACGACATTCCACGGCCAGTACACGGGCAACACCCTCTACTACATCGACGACCTGACGATCGGCAGCCGTTACACGGTACGCGGCTTCGATGGAGAGACGATGCTGGCGGCTTCCCGGGGATTCTACTGGCGCAACGAGCTCCAGGCGCCGATCGGACAGACGGGAACGGCAGTTTACGTGGGCCTCGACTATGGCCGCGTATGGGGCCCGCAGCCCGTCGCGCTGGTTGGCACGCAACTGGCAGGCGCGGTGATCGGCGTGAAGGGGAGCGTCGCGACGCGTTTCGGCGGATACGGGTACGACCTGTTCGCCGGTACGCCGGTGTACAAGCCGTCCGGCTTTCCGACGAACCGTGTCACGCTCGACTTCCAGCTAACGGCCCAGTTTTGATGAATACGCGATCGAGCCGCCCGGCATTTCATGGATTCAATAATGCCGACGAGGAGGACCGGAAGCCGACGTTTTTCTGGTCAGCTATCGATGTTCGAACGCCACGCTTGCTAGTGCCACTTCAGCTAGACGACCGACACAGCGCTGAATCCGCGACAAGTTGTGACGTACGCCGGGCGGCCTCGCACCGCCCGCACATCACACGTACAGGTAACGCACGAGGTGAAAGAACACCGGCGCGGCGAAGCAGATCGAGTCGACGCGATCGAGCATGCCGCCGTGGCCGGCGATCATCGAGCCCCAGTCCTTGGCGCCGAGCGAGCGCTTGACGGCCGACAGCACGAGGCCGCCGACGAAGCCCGCGATCACGATCGCGAGCGAAATCCCGAACGCCGCGCCGAAGCTGAACGGCGTCACGCGATACAGCGACGCGCCGCACAGCGTCGCCAGCAGGCCGCCGCCAATGAAACCCTCGACCGTCTTCGACGGCGACAGCTGCGGCGCGATCTTGCGGCGTCCGAACAGTTTGCCGACCACGTACTGCAGCACGTCGCTGATCTGCACGACGAACAGGAAGAAGAACAGCAGCAGCGCGTTCTGCCCGGCGTAGCGCGGGATGTCGAGGATCAGCACGGCCGGCGCGTGGCTCAGCCCGTACACGCACACCATCAGCGCCCAGTTGATCTTCGCGTTGCGGCTCAGGAAGTCGCGCGTGTCCTGCGTGAGCGCCGACACGAGCGACATCGCGAAGAACAGGTGCACGGGCACGAAGATCGAGTACATCCCGTACCAGTTGATGCCGAGCAGCAGGTACTGCACGGGGATCGCGATGAAGAACGCGATGAACAGCGTCGTATGGTCGCTCGCGGTGGTCGGCGTGAGCGTGATGAATTCGCGCAGCGTCAGATACGACAGCAGCGCGAACACCAGGTACGTGACGTTGTTGCCGAGGCCGATCGCGACGGCCATGATCGCGATCATCGCCCACCACGCGCGGATGCGCTGGTTCAGGTTGACGATGGTCGCGCTGGTGCCGCCGCTGCGCGCGCCGAGGATCGCGCCGATCACGGTCGCGACGACGAGCACGCCCGTGACGCCCGCGACCAGTTCCCAGAAGAGGGTTCGCATGGTTGGTATCCGGAAAAGGGAGAAGGGGGCGCGCCGCGTTCAGCCGGCCGGCCGCTGCGGCGGCGCGAGCGCGATGACCGCGTCGCGCATGCGGGCGAGGAAGGTCGGCTTGTCTTCGTCGGCGCCGAGCGCTTCGTTCGCCCCGAAATGCACCTTGCAGATCAGCGGCACGGGCCAGATCGCGCCCTTCGGCATGATGCGCTGCAGGTTCTCGAGGTAGACGGGCGCGAGCGCGACGTCCGGAAACTCGGTCGCCAGATGGAACAGCCCGCTCTTGAACGGCTGCGGCAATACGTCGGCGCCGCGCGTGCCTTCCGGGAAGATGATGATCGAGTGGCCCTGCCGCAGCGCGTCGCGCACCGGGTCGAGGGGATCGCCGCCGGATTCGCGATGACGGTCGATCAGCACGACGTTCAGCAGCTTCTGCGCGATGTGGCGTTTCAGGTCGCTGCTGTCCCAGTAGTCGCGCGCGGCGACCGGCCGCACGACCGCGCGCACGTCGCGCGGTAGCGCGGCGAGGATCGCGAGCGTGTCGATGTGGCTCGTATGGTTGGAAAAATAGATCTTCTGCGTCGGGGACGGCGGCGCCTGATGCCACACCGGATACGCGCCGGCGACGAGCCGCACGATGGACAGCAGGAAATCGCGCTGCCAGACGTTGAGGATGTTCATCGGCGCGCGGCCTCCTGCATGCATGCGCGGCGGACGGAACCCCCGAATGCCGGCGCGGCAGGATGCGCGCCGGACGGCTCTTGTTTAAATTTTTTCAAAATTCGTGGCTGCCTGTCGCAGGTCCGCGATAATCGGACGATTCGCCGTCGCACGCTGTTGCGTCGCGGCGAATGCGCCGGTCGGCGGCGTGATAATCGGCTGTTGCACGAGTGCCCGTCTGCCGTTCGAATGAATCTCGCGGCGATCGGGCCAGCGGATTATCGCGAGTTTCGCCGAAAAACGCCAGATTGGCGCCACGCTGGCGGGCCGGCCCGCAGGCTTGACGCATCGAGGCCGCTCGGCGACGATGAGGGCCGTTCAATCCAGGCCGACGAAGGCCGTTTCGCCGCCCGGGGCATGGCGGCGGGAAACGTATCCGGCCGTGCCGCGCGAATAATACGAATACGAAACGATGAGCCTCTACGCACTCAAACCCAAATTCCAGAACCGTCTGCGCCCGTTCGCGAATTCGCTCGCCGAACGGGGTGTCACCGCCAACCAGGTCACGCTGTTCGCGGCCGGCGGATCGATCGTCGTCGGCGCGCTCGCCGGGCTCGGCGTGTTCGCCCGCCCGCTGTTCCTGCTGATTCCGCTGTGGCTGTTCGCGCGCATGGCGCTCAACGCGATCGACGGGATGCTCGCGCGCGAGCACGGGCAGAAGAGCACGCTCGGCGCGTACCTGAACGAGCTGGGCGACATCGTGTCCGACATCGCGCTCGTGCTGCCGTTCCTCGCCATTTCCGCGTTCGCGCCGGCGGACGTCTGGCTGTTCGCGCTGACGGCGGTGATCGTCGAATGCGCGGGGCTGATCGGCCCGCTCGTCGGCGCGACGCGCCGCTACGACGGCCCGTTCGGCAAGAGCGACCGGGCGCTGGCCCTCGGCGCGTTCGCGCTGTGGATCGGCCTCGGCTTGCCGGTCGGCGGCGTCGCCGCGTGGCTGTGGCGGCTGCTGATCGTGCTGTCGATCGTGACGGCGGTGCGGCGCGTGCGGGCCGGGATCGCCGAAGCGGGCGGCTGACAGCCGGGCGCGGGAGGGCGGCGCCACATGATTCGAATAACGAAACGAGAGAGATCGCATGAACGCACGCACGGCCCGTGAGGCCGACTTCATCACGCACGACGGCGCAACGCTGTTCTATCGTCACTGGCCCGCGACGGGCCCACGCTGCCGCGGCGCGATCGTGCTGCTGCATCGGGGCCACGAACATTCGGCGCGCGTCGCGCACCTCGTCGACGAGCTCGACCTGCCGGATTTCGCGTTTTTTGCATGGGACGCACGCGGTCACGGCCGCTCGCCGGGCGCGCGCGGCTACAGCCCGAGCGCTGCCGCGTCGGTGCGCGATCTGCAGACCTTCGTCGAGCACATCCGCGACACGCACGGCATCGCGATCGAGGAGATGGCCGTCGTCGGCCAGAGCGTCGGCGCGGTGCTCGCGGCGACCTGGGCGCACGATTACGCGCCGCCGATCCGTGCGCTCGTCGTCGCGTCGCCGGCATTCCACATCAAGCTCTACGTGCCGTTCGCGCGGCCGGGGCTACGGCTGATGCACAGGCTGCGCGGGCTGTTCTACGTGAACAGCTACGTGAAGCCGAAATTCCTCACGCATGACCCCGAGCGCATCGCGAGCTACGCGTCCGATCCGCTGATCACGCGGCCGATCGCGGTCAACATGCTGCTCGACCTGCACGATACCGCGCAGCGCATCGTCGCCGACGCGGCCGCGATCACCGTGCCGACGCAGTTGCTGATCTCGGGCGCCGACTGGGTCGTGCATCGCGGCCCGCAGGACCGTTTCTTCGAGCGGCTCGGCTCGGCGCGCAAGGAGCGCATCGTGCTGCCGGGCTTCTACCACGACACGCTCGGCGAGCGCGACCGCGCGCAGGCGCTCGCGCCGCTGCGTGCGTTCGTGCTGCGCGAGTTCGACGCACCGAGCCCGCGCGTGTCGCTCGCCGATGCCGACCGCCGCGGCGCGTTCCACGACGAATACGCGGCGCTCGGCCGGCCGCCGGCCAACGTGTTCGCCCGGGCGTACTGGGCGCTCACGCGCGCCGGCCTGAAAGCCGGCGGCGCGCTGTCCGACGGCATCGCGCTCGGGCTGCGGCTCGGCTTCGATTCGGGCTCGACGCTCGACTACGTGTACCGCAACCGCGCGCAGGGACGATTCGGCATCGGCGCGCTGGTCGACCGCACGTATCTCGATTCGCCGGGCTGGGTCGGCATCCGCCAGCGCAAGGTGCATCTGCAGGAACTGATCGGCACGGCGATCGGCCGCCTGCGCGGGAACGGCACGCCGGTGCGGATCGTCGACATCGCGGCCGGCCACGGGCGCTACGTGCTCGACGCCATCGCGACGGCCGCCGAGCGCGACGGCGCGGCGCCCGACGACATCACGCTGCGCGACTACAGCCCGCCGAACGTCGAGGCCGGCCGCGTGCTGATCGCGCAGCGCGGCCTCGAGCCGATCGCGCGCTTCGAGCGCGGCGATGCGTTCGACGAGGCGTCCCTCGCGACGCTCGAGCCGCGGCCGACGCTGGCGATCGTGTCGGGTCTCTACGAGCTGTTCGGCGAGAACGCGCTGATCGAGCGCTCGCTGCGCGGGCTCGCGCAGGCCGTGCCACCGGGCGGCTATCTCGTCTATACGGGGCAGCCGTGGCATCCGCAGCTCGAATTCATCGCGCGTGCGCTGAATAATCACCGCGGCGAATCGACCTGGGTGATGCGTCGCCGTTCGCAGGCCGAAATGGATGAGCTCGTCGCGCGGGCGGGCTTCCGCAAGCTCGACCAGCGGATCGACGAGATGGGCATCTTCACGGTCAGCCTCGCGCAGCGGGTCGACGCGTCATGAACGCGTTCGGCGGCGCGGGTGTGGATGCGGATGCGAGCGGCGGGCTGGCCGAGTCGGCGGCCGGCGCGCGCGACGCGTCGTTCGCGCTGCGCGTGTGCTGGCTCGCGGCGATGGGCGCCGTGTTCTTCTCGACGTACGGCTTCGCGAACTGGCTCGCCGCGCGCCGCGCCGCGGTGCCGACGTTCGCGTTCGGCTGGGAGCATGCGATCCCGTTCGTGCCGTGGACGATCGTGCCGTACTGGTCGATCGACTTGCTGTATGCGCTGTCGTTCTTCTTCTGGACGCGCCGCGACGATCTGCTCGATCACGTGAAGCGGCTGCTGACCGTGCAACTGGTGTCGGTCGCGTGCTTCATCGCGTGGCCGCTGCGTTTCGGCTTCGAGCGGCCCGACGCGGGCGGCGTGACCGGCGTGCTGTTCACGCTGCTGATGGGCTTCGACAAGCCGTTCAACCAGGCGCCGTCGCTGCATATCGGGTTGCTCGTCGTGCTGTGGGCCGTCTATGCGAAGCACCTGCGCGGTACGTTCGCGCGTGTCGTGCTGCATCTGTGGTTCGCGGCGATCGGCGTGTCGGTGCTGACGACTTACCAGCATCATGCGATCGACGTGCCGACCGGGGCGGCCGTCGGCTGTCTCGCGCTGTTCCTGTTTCCGCTGCGCGATGCCGCGGGCCGTTTGCCGGGCGCCGATGCGTCGCCGTCCGCGGCCGGTCGCGCGCTCGCGCGCCGCTATGCGTGCGGTGCCGCTCTGGTCGCGCTCGCGGCGCTGGCGTGCGTGCCGCGCGCGCCGGGCTGGGCGCTGGCGGCAGGGTGGGTTGCGCTGGCGCTCGCCTGCGTCGCATGGGCGTACCGGCGCGGCGCGCCGGGCGCGTTCCAGAAGGATGCGGAGGGCCGGTTTCCGGTCTTCATCGGCTGGCTGCTCGCGCCGACGGTCGCCGGCGCGTTCGTCAATTCGCGGCTGTGGACGTTCCGGCAGCCGGCACCCATGCGGATCGACGAACGCGTGTCGATCGGCCGGACGCCGACCACGCGCGAGATCAGGCGCCACGGCTTCACCGCGCTGGTCGACCTGACCGCCGAGATGCCGCGCTGGGCGGCGGCCGATGCGTTGCTCGCGTATGCGTGCGTGCCGCAGCTCGATCTCGTCGCGCCGACGGCGGCGCAGCTTGCGCAGGCTGTCGCGGCGCTCGAACGCCTGCATGGCGAAGGGCGCGACGTGCTGGTCTGCTGCGCGCTCGGCTACGGGCGCAGCGTGCTGTGCGCGGCCGCGTGGCTCGCCGCGCGGCGCGGGCTGACCGATGCGCGCGACGCGCTGGCCGCGGTGCGCGCGGTGCGGCCGCACGCGGTATGGTCGGATGAAAGCGTGGCCGTGCTGCAGCAATGGATCGATCGCCGTCGCGACGCGGAGCGCGTGTGATGGGCGATCGGTCCGGCCCGTTCAGGATCGCCGCCGCGCGTGGTGCGCTCGACGCGGGCGCGTGGGCGATCGCGGCCGCGCTGGCCGCGGCCGGCGCGGGCGGATGGATTGCGGCGGGCTGGCCGCCGGCGACGCTCGGCCGCGTGCTGCTGGCCGTCGTCAGCACGGGGTCGGGGATCGCGGCGCTGTGGTACGCGGTGCGCATCGAGATCGATCGACGGCTGTTTGCCGCGCTGGCGCGGGCGATGGACGGCGACGGGGCGGTCGACGGCGGCCTGGCGGCGCTCGACCGCGCGCTCGTCGATCTGGGCTGGATCGATGCGACGAAGGCCGGACGCACGCTCGACGCGCGCGTGCGCGGCGCGGTCGGGCTGTGCCGTGCCGCCGTGCTCGTCGCGATCGTGCAGTGGCTCGTCGTCGGGATCGCGATCGCGGTGTCGCCGATCGGCTAGCGATGCATGCGACGCGTCACGCGTTACGCGCGGGCCGCCCGTTGCGTCCGCGTGCGCTTGGCTTCGTACATCGCCTGGTCCGCATGCTCGATCAGCGCGTGCATGTCGGTGCCGTCGTCCGACAGCATCGCGGCGATGCTGCGCAGCAGCGTCCCGGCCGACGGGGTGGCGGAGTCGCTGATTTGATCCAGGTCAGTTTTCCATGAAGAAAGTGCGTCGCGCGGCGTGTACTTGCGGTAGCATACGCGCCGCTTGCGGCAGCGCGTTCCGGGCCGTCCGCAACGGAACGGGGCCGATGCCCGGCCAGCCGTATCGCGCCGGCAGTATGCCGTTCCAGCCGTCCGGCTGGCAGCGGCGCAATGCTTGCCATTCACTCTTCCCGCGCGGCATTTCCGACCGAATTGAGATTTTTTCGCCTCTCAGTCGCGAATCACGGTAAGTTTTGTTCTATTTTTAAGATAGTGTGACAAATGACGGGCGCCGGTGCCAGGCGTCCGTCAGCGCGACGAACCGGTCGTTGAAGCATCCGCCGCGTCGTACCGATAAATGCAATCAAGCCAGATATGAGGGGAAGCAGAGGGGATGTGCACTCACGGGCATAGCTGCTTTGCGCGCGTCTGCTGCGACGCGCAGGATCACCGGACGATCGTGACGACGCGAGGCCGCGCATGAAGCCCGCCGTGTCGCTGTTCGTCCTGACGGCCGCGATGACCGGCGCTTTCCATGCAGCCGCGCTGTCGGCCGCGCCGATGCCGGCCGTGCCGGCTGCCGCGTCGACGGCCGGGGCCGCTCGCGCGGCGGCGCCCGATGCCGCGCCGGCCGCGGTGCCCGCGGCGGCGCCGACGGCGGCCAGCGCGCCGGCCGCCGGCCTGCCGGCGACGACCGTCCACTTGCCGTTCGCATCGCTCGGCGCGTTCGATCCGCTGCGCCTGCGCGGCGCAGACGACGCGCGCACGATCAACGCCGGCGTGCGGCTCGACCGCGTGATTACGGGCGCGCGCTTGCGCCTGACCTACGCGTATTCGCCGTCGCTGGTCTTTCCGCTGTCGCACCTGAAGGTGTCGGTGAACGGCGAGGTGATCGCGACCGTCCCGTTCGACGCCGCGCGCGCGGGCCGCACGGTGACGCAGGAAATCCCAATCGATCCGCGTTACTTTTCCGATTTCAACCAGATCGGCCTGCGCCTGATCGCGCATTACACGCTCGACCATTGCGAGGATCCGGCGAACTCGGCGCTGTGGGCCGACGTGAGCCCGACGAGCGAGCTGATCCTCGACGAAGCGCCGGTGCGCCTGCCGAACGATCTCGCGCTGCTGCCGGCGCCGTTCTTCGACCGGCGCGACAACGGCCGCTTGCGGCTGCCGTTCGTGCTGCCCGCCACGCCCGATTCGGCGACGCTGCGCAGCGCGGGCGTGCTCGCGTCGTGGTTCGGCGCGCTGGCCGACTACCGGCATGCGCGCTTCCCGGTGTCGACCGCGCTGCCGGCCGACGACCAGGCCGTCGTGGTCGGCACGGTCGCGACGCTGCCGGCCGGTCTCGCGCTGCCGCAAGTCGACGGCCCGCTGCTCGCGGTCGCCGACAACCCGGCCGCGCCGGGCCGCAAGCTGCTGGTCGTCACGGGCCGCACGGCGGCCGAGGTCGACGACGCGGTCGCGACGCTCGTGCTCGGCCGCGCGGCGCTGTCGGGGCCGGCGGCGACGGTCGCGCACGTCGATCTCGGCGCGCCGCGCAAGCCGTACGACGCGCCGCGCTGGCTGCCGGTGAACCGGCCGATCGCGTTCCGCGAACTCGTGAACGACCCGCACCAGCTGGAAGTGCGCGGCACGACGCCCGACGCGATCCGGCTGAACCTGCGCGTGCCGGCCGATCTGCATTCGTGGAACGGCGCGGGCGTGCCGATCACGCTGCGCTACCGCTACACGGCGCCGACCGTGCAGGACAATTCGACGCTCGCGATCGAGATCAACGATCAGCTCGTGAAGTCGTACCGGCTCGGGCCGGCCCAGGCGGAGGACGCGCACGGCCGCATGCAGCTGCCGCTGCTGTCGGTGCCGGAAGGGCGCGTGACGAGCGACGTCGACATTCCCGCGTTCCGCGTCGGCAGCGGCAACCAGCTGCAGTTCCGCTTCACGCTCGATTCGCAGAAGACGGGCCTGTGTTCGAGCACGGCCACCGAGCCGCAGCGCGCGGCGATCGATCCCGATTCGACGATCGACTTCTCGCACTTCGTCCATTACGCGCAATTGCCGAACCTCGCGTTCTTCGCGAACAGCGGCTTCCCGTTCACGCGCTTCGCCGACCTGTCGCAGACGGCCGTCGTGATGCCCGACCGGCCGTCGCCGCAGGAGCTCGAGGCCTATCTGACGATGCTTGGCCACATGGGCGAATGGACCGGCTTCCCGGCGCTGCGCGTGCAGGTCGCGCGGCCCGGGGACGTCGCCGCGCTGTCGGGGCACAAGGATCTGCTCGTGATCGACGGCTCGCCGGCGTCGCCGCTGCTCGCGCAGTGGCGCACGGCGCTGCCGCTCGCGATCGGCGAGCCGGGCGGGGCCGGCGGCGCGGGCGGCGCGGGCGCGACGCGCGTCGCGTTCACGGTGAAGGAACGCTGGCGCAACGGCGTGGGCCTCCCCGACGGCGGCGCGCACATCGAACAGGCGGGCCCGCTCGCGGCGCTCGCCGGGTTCGAGCTGCCGGACAGTCACGGCCGCAGCGTCGTCGCGCTGACGGCGACCGACCAGCCGCGCCTCGGCGATCTGCTCGACGTGTTCGAGAACTCGGGGCTCGTGTCGCAACTGCAGGGTGACCTTGCGCTGGTGCGGCCGGGGCGGGTCGACAGCCTGCGGGTCGGCGAGCCTTACGTGGTCGGCTTCGTGCCGTGGTATGCGCGCGTGTGGACGGAGGCGGCACGGCATCCGGTCGTACTCGGCGCGGTCGGCGTCGCCGCGGGGCTGCTGCTCGCGCTCGGCGTGTTCAGCGTGCTGCAGCGAATCGCCGCGCGTCGACGGGGGATGTAACGGATGGCGCGGGCAATGACGAAGCGACGGGCAACGCAGCCGGCGCGGCGTGTCGGCGCGATGCTCGCGCTGGCGGTTGCGGTGACGTGCGCGGCGGCCGGCGTGGCCACGCGCGCGCACGCCGCGCCGGCCAGTGCGGCCGATGCGGCGGGCGCGGGATGCGGCGCGGCGTGGCCGCGCTGGGACGCGTTCAAGCGCGATTTCGTCTCGGCCGACGGCCGCGTGATCGACGTCGGCTCGGCCGATTCGCGCACGGTGTCGGAGGGGCAGGCGTATGGACTTTTCTTCGCGCTGGTCGCGAACGACCGGCGCATGTTCGACACGATCCTCGCATGGACCGAGAACAACCTCGCGCAGGGCGACCTGAGCGCGCACCTGCCGGCGTGGCTGTGGGGCCGCGCGCCCGACGGCGCGTGGCGCGTGCTCGACGCGAACGCGGCGTCGGACGCCGACCTGTGGATCGCGTATGCGCTCGTCGAGGCCGGGCGGCTGTGGCACGAGCGCAGCTATACGGCGCGCGGCGCGCTGCTCGCGAAGCGCGTGCTCGACGACGAGACGGCGACCGTGCCGGGCCTCGGCCTCACGCTGCTGCCGGGGCCGACCGGCTTCAAGCTCGCCAACGGCCAATGGCGCGTGAATCCGAGCTATTCGCCGCCGCAGGTGATTCGCGCGCTCGGCGTGCGGCTGCCCGACGACCGGCGCTGGAGCGCGCTGGCATCGAGCACCGCTCGCGTGCTGCTCGACACCGCGCCGAAGGGCTTCTCGCCCGACTGGGCGCTGTATCGCGCGGGCAAGGGCTTCGGGCCCGATCCGGACACGCATGCGGAGAGCGCGTACAACGCGATCCGCGTGTATCTGTGGGCCGGCACGCTCGACCGCGCCGATCCGCTTGCCGCGCCGCTGCTCGCACGCTTCGCGCCGTTCGCCGACCATATCGCCGCGCATGGCGCGCCGCCGGAGAAGGTCGATACGACGACGGGCGTCGCGGGGCCGAACGACGGCAACGGCGGCTTCTCCGCGGCGGCCGTGCCGTTCCTCGACGCGCGCGGCCAGCACGCGCTCGCGGATGCACAGGCGGCCCGCGTCGATGCGCTCGCGCGCCAGTCGGCGCCCGGCTATTACACGAGCGTGCTGACGCTGTTCGGCCTCGGCTGGCGCGACGGCCGCTATCGATTCGGGGCGGACGGCACGCTCGACACCCGCTGGGGAGGCCGTTCGTGCGCCGCCCGCTGAAGCGCGCCGCGCCGCACGTCGCGGGATTCGCGTGGCTCGCGTCGTCGGTGTGCGCGGCGGCGCCGGGTGCTGCCACGGGCACGGCGATCGCGAACCCCGCGACACCGTCGACCTCGGCCGCCGCCGATGCGCGGCGCGAGCTCGACACCGCGCGGATGTGGGGCATCAAGCATCGCGACGATCTCGCGCGCGATGCGCTGCGCAAGGGCTTGCTGATCGCGCCGGGCGACCCCGACCTGCTGGCCGAACAGGTGCGCGTGCTGCTGCGGCTCGGCGACGCGAAAGGCGCGCAGGCGTCGCTGGCGCGGCTGCAGGCGCAGTCGCCGAATGCGCCTGGCACGCGGCGGGTGGCCGACGAATACCGCGTCGCGACGAGCGGGCGCGGCGAGATGGCGCAGATTCGGCTGCTCGCGCGCAGCGGCCGCGCCGACGAGGCGGCCCGGCGGATCGTCGCGCTGTTTCCGAACGGCGCGCCGTCGGGCGCGCTGGGCGCCGAGTATTACCAGATCGTGTCGAATGCGCCGGGCGGCCGCGAGCCGGCGATCGCCGCGCTGCGCCGCGCGATCGCCGCCGATCCGCGGGACACGAGCGCGTCGGTCGCGCTCGCGCGGCTGTTGAACCAGCGCGACGACACGCGGCCGGAAGCGAACCGGATCGCCGCGTCGCTCGCGAAGCGCACCGACGCGGACCATACGGAAGCGATGGCGCTGTGGCGGCGCGTGCTGCAATCGGCCGGCAGCGATCCCGCGTATCTCGATGCGCTGCATGCGTATCTCGCGCTCGCGCCGGACGACACCGAATTCCGCGATCGCGCCGCCGCCCTCGACCAGCAGCGCGACGCGCAGCGCCGGCTCGAACGCGATCCCGACTACATCGCGCAGCAGCGCGGGTTGCAGGCGCTCGCGCGCGGCGACCTGGCCGCCGCCGATCCGCTGCTCGCGCGCGCCGCGCGGGCGCGGGCGGACGACGCCGACGCGCTGGGCGGGCTCGGCCTGCTGCGTTTGCGCGAAGGGCGCCACGACGAAGCGCGCGCGCTGTTCGCGCGAGCCGCGTTGCGTGCGACCGACCAGCGCGGCAAATGGCAAGGCCTCGCGCGTACCGCGCAGTTCTGGGGGCTGCTCGCGCAAGGCCGCGAAGCGGCCAGCGCCGGGCGCCCGCAGGATGCCGAGCGCGCCGCGCGTGCAGCGCTCGCGATGCAGCCGGACAACCCCGACGCGAAGCTGCAGCTCGCCGATGCGTTGCTCGCGCAGCACGACTGGGCGCGGGCGGAGCCGTTGCTGCGCGGCTTGCTGGCCGCGCGTTCGCCGAGCCTGTCGGCCGTGCGCGACACGGCCACGCTGTATGAAAACACCGGCCGCGCGGACCGGATCGGCCCGCTGCTCGACGCGCTGCAAGGGCGTGTGACGGGCGCCGACGATCGCCGCACGCTCGACGGCCTGCGCGGCGACGTGCTCGCGAACGAAGCGCGGGCGCTGGCCGACAAGGGGGCGCGCGGGCCGGCCGCGCAACGCTACGAGGCGGCCGTGCGCGCGGCGCCCGACGCGCCGTGGACGCGCTTCGCGCTGGCGCGCCTCTATCGCGACATGGGGCTGCCGCAGCTCGGCCGCACGGTGATGGACGACGGGCTCGCGCGAAGCGATACGCCCGAGATGCGCTACGCGAGCGCGCTGTACCGCAACTCGATCGACGACGTCGCGGGTGCGCAGGCCGCGCTGGCGCCGGTCGACGACGCGCACCGCTCGGACGGGATGCGCGCGCTCGCGCGCAAGCTCGATGCCGAAAGCGCGCTGGCCGACGCGCGCGGCGCGCACGCACGCGGCGACCGCGCGGCCTTCGCGGCCACGCTCGCGCACGCGCAGGCGAGCGCGCCGGACGATCCCGACATGCTCGCGGCGATCGGCGCGCAGTGGATCGACGCGGGCGAACCCGAGCGCGGCCTCGCGCCGCTGCGCGACTGGATCGCCGCGCATCCGCGCGAAGCCGAAGCCGATGCGGACGTGCGGCTGCGCTACGGCGACCTGCTCGGCAGCGCGGGGCGCGACGAGGCGCTCGCCGCCTGGCTCGACACGCTGCGCCGCGCCCCGTCGCTGACGCCCGCGCAGACGGCGCGACTGGAGGATCAGTCGCTGCGGCTCGTGCTGCGGCAGACCGACGACGCGATCGCACGACAGGACTATGCACGGGCGCGCACGCTGCTCGATCGCGCGAGCCCGGCCGGCCGGGCGGACAAGCGTTATGCGCTCGAACTCGCCGATCTCGAACGCGCGCAGGGCCATTACGATGCGGCGCGCGAGGCGCTCGCGCCGGTCGTCGCGCGTACGCCGGACGATGCCGATACGCAGCTCGCGCTCGCCCGGATCGACGAGGACAGCGGTAACCGCGCGGCCGCACGCGAGCGCGTGCAGGCCGTGCTGGCGCGCACGCCGGACGACGACGTCGACACGCAATTGTCGGCCGTGCGCCGCCTGAACGCGCTGCGCCGCCCGGACGAAGCCGCGCAGGTGACCGACCGGCTGCAGGCCGCGTATCCGGCACGCGCCGACGTGACGGTCGCGGCCGGGCGCGTGGCCGAGGCGCAGGGCCGCTATGACGACGCGGCGTCGCTGTACCGGCTGTCGCAGTCGCAGGAACGCACGACGGGCGTGAGCCCCGGCCGCGACGGGCTCACGCCCGCGCAGGCTGCGTTCGCGGACCTCGCGCAGCGGCGCAACCCCGAGATCGAGACCGGCTGGATCCCCGCATACAAATCGGGCGACGAAGGCATCTCGTCGTATCGCGCGCAGCAGGTGCCGATCTACATGCAGATGCCGGTCCGCTACGACGGGCATGTGTTCGCGCAGAT
This sequence comes from Burkholderia sp. AU45388, assembly GCF_030481585.1. NCBI lineage: Bacteria > Pseudomonadati > Pseudomonadota > Betaproteobacteria > Burkholderiales > Burkholderiaceae > Burkholderia > Burkholderia sp. AU45388. The sequence continues at coordinate 120,485 of NZ_JAUJPV010000010.1, forward strand.
CGACACCGTGCACCTCGACCCCGGCACGCTCGATACGAGCAACCCGGACGCGTTTTCGCTGAAGACGTTCGGCACGTACGCGGGGCTCAGGGCGCAGAACGCCCTGACACCCGCATCGATCGCGAATCCGCCGGGCTCGCTGCACCAGACGGCCACGGGCGTCGCGCTCGGCGCCGGTTATCTGTCCGATGCATGGCGTTTCGATCTCGGCACGTCGCCGCTCGGCTTCCCGGTGCATTACCTGGTCGGCGGCGTGCGCTACCGCTTCGACGCGGGCCCCGCGAGCTTCTCGGTGAATGCGTCGCGGCGGCCGGAAACGAGCAGCGTGCTGTCGTACGCCGGGATGCGCGACCCGTGGACGGGCGCGGTGTGGGGCGGCGTGCGCCGCGACGGCGTGAACCTGCGCGCGTCGGTCGACATCGGCCGCACGAACCTGTTCGCCGAACTCGGCGCGGGCGTGCTGTCCGGCCGCAACGTCGAACGCAATGCGGAAGTCACGCTGCGCACTGGCTTCACGGTGCCCGTGTACGAGCGCGCGACGATGAAGGTCAGCACCGGGCTCGTCGGCAATGCGTGGCACTACGCGCAGAACCTGCGCTACTACACGTACGGGCAGGGCGGTTACTACAGCCCGCAGCGCTATCTGTCGCTCGGCGTGCCGATCGAATGGGCGGGGCGGCACGATGCGCTGTCGTGGGACCTGACCGTCACGGGCGGGATCTCGAACAGCTACGAGAAGGATTCGCTGTATTACCCGACGCTCACCGGCCAGCGCGCCGCGCAGGTGGCGGCCGGGTTCGTGTATGCGGGCAGTTCGACGCGCGGCGTGTCGTTCTCGTACGGCGTGAACGGCATCGTCGAGTATCGCGTGAACCCGCACCTGAGCGTCGGCGCGCAGTTGCAGATCGACCGGTCGCACGACTATGCGCCGAGCGCGGCGCTCGTGTACCTGCGCTATGCGTTCGATGCGCGCGCGCCGCGCAACTGGCTCGTGACGCCGACGCCCGTGCGGCTTTATTCGGATTACTAGGGGAACGCGTGAAGACGGAATTCGATGCCACCCGCCCCGCGCCCGGCGCCACCGGCCTGGTCGATCGCCTGCGCGCGCTGCTGCGTGTGGGGTCGGCGCGCGGCCGCGCCGGCGCATTGAGCCGGCTCGCGATCGACGGCCTGCCCGATACGTGGACGCAACTGGAGGCCGGCGGCCTTTACGCGATCTACGCGGCCGGCGGCACGCCGGGATGCGACGCGCTCGTGTGGGAAAGCGCGCGCCAGGCGCGCACGCGCGACGTCACGATCGTGCTCGCGCGCGATCCGGCGCGCGTCGCCGCACGGATGGAATCGCTCGGCTTCGCGGGCGGCGCGCAGCCGGCCGGCTGGCCGCGCAACCTGAACGTGCTGGCGATGCCGCCAGCGGCCGAGCCGGCCGACGCCGGCGTGACCGCCGACGCGCCGCGCGGCGTGGCGCCGGGCCCGTTCGCGCGGCTGACCGGCGGGTTGCGCGCGATGAAGCGCTACGGGCTGCATGCCCGGTCGCTGTATTTCGTCGAAGGCGCGCAGCGCTGGTTCAGCTGGGACGATCCGGTCGCGCTCGCGGATGAAGCGCACGCGCTGGCCGACTGGTGCCGCACGCGCCGGATCGCGCTCGTGCTGCTGCTCGACCCCGAAGCCACTCGTGCGGGCGGCGCCGCGCGCGCCGACGATGCACCGCTCGTGCGTGAGGCGGATCGCACGCCGCGCAGCGGCTTCCACGGGATCTGCTCGGGCGTCGCGCAGTTGCAGCGCACCCACGGCGAGCTGCTGTGGGTGGTCGATTTCTGGCGCGCGGGCGACACGCTCGCGGCCGGCGAGGTGCGGCCGTTGCGCTTTGCGCCGGGCGGCCGGCTGTCGGCGAGCGTCGATGGCGGCGCGACCGAACCGGCGCGCCGGATGAAGCTCGCGAGCGACGAGGATCGCGTGGTGGTCAGCCGCGCGGTGCTCGACGGCGCGAGCCGCGTGCCGGACGGCTGGGAGATCGTCGACGACAACGCGGCCGTCGTCGCCGCGTGCGCGAACGCGCAGGCCGCGACCGCGGTGCTCGTGTTCCGCTCGCACGCGCAGCTCGAAGCGCTGTGCGCGGACGTGCACGCGCTGCGCCGGCAATGCGGCGGCGCGTTGAAGATCGCGGTCGTCGAGCGCGGCGAGGTGCTGCGCCAGCAGTTCGAGGTGCTCGTGCTGAGCGTCGGCGCGAACCGGGTCGTCGCGCGCGACCTGCCCGTCTCGCGGATGCAGGCGGCCGTGCACGCGCTGCACGGCCAGCTCTACGCGCGGCCCGTCGCGGCCGACTATCGCGCGGCGCTCGCGGCCGCGCTCGGCGATTCGGTGCTCGGCTATCTGCCGGTCGGCGCGTTCTGCCTGCGGATTCGCGCGGTGCTCGACCGCGGCGCGGTGCTCGCGCTGCCGCACACGCTCGCGAAGCTCACGCTGTTGCCGGGCGTGTCGCACGTCGACGCGCTGCGGCACTGCCGGCCGCGCCGCGCGGGCGACGTCGTGACGGCCGATGCGGGGCACCTGTTCGTGTTCCTGTTCGCGTGCGAGCCGGTCGACGCCGAGGACGCGCTCGCGCGGATCTTCGAGGTGCCGGTCGATACGTTGTCCGACCGCGTCGTGTGTCTCGGGCAGGGCAGCATCGACACCGAGCTCGATGCGTTGAAGGCCGAGAACCGGCGCGCGCCGATCGCCGACTACAGCGACCTGTTCGCGGCGACGCAGCCGGCAGGCGCCGCACGCGCGGCGCCGCCCGCGCACGCCGGCGCTGGCACGGCATTGCCCGACGCGAGCGAGGTGAGCGACGCGATCGAGGCGATCGATACCGTCGTCACGCTCGACGCGATCGGCGCACCGCAGGCGTCCGAGCCTGCCGCCGCCGATGCCGCCGCCGACACGTCGGCGCCGGAGCCCGTCATTCCCGCCGTGCGTGCGCGCGGCGCTGTCCGCAGCGCGATGCCGCTGCGCAAGCAGGAGAACGCATGATCGCCGAACTCGTCATCGGCTTCATCGTCGGTATCGTGATCGCGGTGCCGGTGTGGATCGTCGCGCAGCACCTTGGCGTCGGCCGCGGCTTCCACGCGCCGCGCGGCATCGACCGGCGCGACGCGGTGCCGTGCGAACTCGTGCCGGTCGCGTTGCGCGGCCGCCTGCTGCCGGGCGCCGGCGGCGAAGAAGGCGATGACCGCGATAACCGCGCTGGCAAGGGGGCACGATGAAGACGATCGCCCTCACGTCGACGACGGGCGGCGCGGGCCGCACGACGCTGGCCGCCGCGCTCGCGGTGCTGCTCGCGCGCCGCGGCCGGCCGGTCGTCGCCGTCGAATTCGATGCACAGAACCTGATGGGCGCGACGCTCGGCCTCGACACGCTGGCCGAACAGGGTCTTGCGCACGGCCTGCTGGGCGGTGCGGAACCGTGGCACGCGCACACGTGGCGCAACGCCGACGGCGTGCTGTTCGTGCCGTACGGGCAGGTCGATGCGGCCGGCGCCGCCGCGTGCGATGCGCAGCTCGCCGCCGATCCGGCCTGGCTGTCGCGCGCGCTCGACGAGATCGCGCTGCCGGCCGACGGCGTCGTGCTGGTCGACACCGCGCGCTATCCGTCGCCGCAGGCCGAGCAGGCGATTCGCCGCGCGGACCTGACGCTCGTCGTCGTGCAGCCGGAGCCGGTCGCCTGCGCGACGACGGCCGCGCGGCTCGGCGCGCTACGGGCCGGCCGCGGCGAACTGCAGATCGTCGTGAACCGGCTGAACCCGGCGCGCGACATGCAGCGCGACGCGCTGGCGATGCTGCGCGCGGTCGCGGGGCCGGCGTCGATGCTCGAGCAGCGCATCCACGTCGATACGGCGGTGCCCGAAGCGCTCGCGCGCGGCAGCTGGATTTTCGACGACGCGCCGTATTCGCAGGCGTCGCACGACCTGAACGGCGTCGCGAACTGGGTCGACACGTGGCTGAAGGCCGCCGTCGCCAACCGCGCGGGAGCCGCGCGATGAAGGCCGCGCTCGCGTCGCGACTGCGCATGTTCGGCCGTCGCGCGGCCGACTGGTGCGCGCGCGGCATCGGACTGCCCGCGGAACGCACGCGGGTGGACTGGTTCGTGCGGCTGTTCTTCCATGCGCCGCCGCCCGGCCGGCCCGATCACGTGCGCCGCTGGGTGCGCGTCGCGTTCCTGCGGCTCGCGCACGACTGGGGCGTGCTGCAGCCGCTCAGCGTGCGCGAATGGCTGTGGCGCGCGATCGTGCGTGCGCCGCGTGCGGCCGACGGCCGGCCCGCGCGCGATCCGCTCGCGTGGTTCGACACGTTCGTCGTGCCCGTCTACGTGGCCGGGCGTGCGGTCGCCCGGCGCATCAACGCGATGCTCGAGCGCCTGCCGTGGGCGCGCTGGGGCGGCTGGCTCGATGCGCGCGCGAACGGCGTCGGCCGGCGCCGCTGGCTCGCGCCGCTGCTGCTCGTCGCCGGCGCGGTGCTGTGGGCCGCGGCCGGGATGTCGCCGCTGATGCCCGGCGCGCAGTTCGCGTTCTTCGCGATCGTCGCGGTGCTCGCGCTCGCGCTGCGCCGCCTGCCCGGCCATCTGCCGACCCTCGCGCTCGCGTCGCTCGCGCTGCTGGCCACGCTGCGCTACGTGTGGTGGCGCACGACGCAGACGCTCGACTTCCGCAGCCCGGTGGAAGCCGTCGCCGGCTACCTGCTGTACGGCGCCGAAGCCTATACGTGGATGATCCTGCTGCTCGGCTTCGTGCAGACCGCGTGGCCGCTCGACCGGCCGATCGTGCCGCTGCCCGACGATCCGGACACCTGGCCGACGGTCGACGTCTATATCCCGACCTACAACGAGCCGCTGTCGGTCGTGAAGCCGACGGTGTTCGCCGCGCAGAGCATCGACTGGCCGAGCGCGAAGCTGCGCGTGTACCTGCTCGACGACGGCCGGCGCCCCGAGTTCGCGGCATTCGCGGCCGAGGCCGGCATCGACTACCTGACGCGCGACGACAACCTCCACGCGAAGGCCGGCAACATCAACCGCGCGCTGCCGAAGACGCACGGCGACTACATCGCGATCTTCGACTGCGATCACGTGCCGACGCGCTCGTTCCTGCAGACGACGATGGGCGTGTTCCTGCGCGACCCGAAATGCGCGCTCGTGCAGACGCCGCACCATTTCTTCTCGCCCGATCCGTTCGAGCGCAATCTCGGCACGTTCCGCGAGGTCCCGAACGAGGGCAACCTGTTCTACGGCCTCGTGCAGTCGGGCAACGACCTGTGGAACGCGACATTCTTCTGCGGATCGTGCGCGGTGCTCAAGCGCAGCGCGCTGGAGGAGGTCGGCGGCGTCGCGGTCGAGACCGTGACCGAGGACGCGCACACGGCGCTCAAGCTGCATCGGCGCGGCTATACGTCGGCGTACCTGCCGACCGTGCAGGCGGCCGGCCTCGCGACCGAAAGCCTCGCCGGCCACGTGAAGCAGCGCACGCGCTGGGCGCGCGGGATGGCGCAGATCTTCCGGATCGACAACCCGTTCCTCGGGCGCGGGCTCGGCTTCATCCAGCGGATCTGCTACGGCAACGCGATGCTGCATTTCTTCTACGGGATTCCGCGGCTGATCTTCCTGACGATCCCGCTCGCGTACCTGTTCTTCCACCTGTACTTCATCAACGCGTCGTCGTTCGCGCTCGCGAGCTACGTGATCCCGTACCTCGTGCTCGCGAACGTCGCGAACTCGCGGATGCAGGGGCGCTACCGTCATTCGTTCTGGGCCGAGGTCTACGAATCGGTGCTCGCGTGGTACATCGCGCTGCCGACCACCGTCGCGTTCTTCAGCCCGAAGCACGGCAAGTTCAACGTGACCGACAAGGGCGGCAAGATCGACGAAGGCTACGTCGACTGGTCGACCTCGAAGCCGTATCTCGTGCTGTTCGCGCTGAACGTGCTCGCGATCGTCGCCGGCCTGTGGCGGCTCGTGGTCGACCAGGGCGACGAGGCGTCGACGATCCTGATCACGCTCGGCTGGACCGTCTACAACCTCGCGATGCTCGGCGCGGCGCTGGCCGTCGCGCGCGAGACCAAGCAGGTGCGCGTCACGCACCGGATCGCGATGCGCGTGCCGGCGATGCTGCTGCTCGCCGACGGCTCGACCGCCGCGTGCTTCACGAGCGATTACTCGACGGGCGGCCTCGGGCTCGAAGCGGTGCCGGGGCTGTCGCTCGCCGTCGGCGACACGCTGACGGTGTGCGTGACCCGCGGCGACCGCGCGTTTCCGTTCCCGGTGCGCGTGACCCGCGCGACGCCGACGCATGTCGGCGTGAGCTTCGAGGAACTGACGCTCGAGCAGGAGCGCCAGCTCGTGCAGTGCACGTTCGGCCGCGCGGACGCGTGGCTCGACTGGCACGAAAGCGCGCGGCCCGACACGCCGCTCGGCGGCCTCAAGGAAGTGCTGCGGATCGGGCTGGACGGTTATGTCCGAATGTGGAAGGGTGCGGTGCGTGGCGTGCAGGCCATGCTTGCGCCGAAACTCGATCGCGCGCGCGACTGACGCGGCGCGCATCATGGAGTGGGTTAGATGACGTTCTGGAATCTGTATTTCATCCTGAAGTTCGCGCTGTTCGCAACCGGGCACCTGCAGCCGTTCTGGCTCGCGAACCTCGCGTTCGCGGTGGCGTTGGTGGCGAGCGCGCCGATCCGCTCGCGTGCGTGGCGCATCGTCCGGCAGGTCGTGGCGATCACGATCGCGGTGCCGCTGCTCGCGCGCGAGCTGCATGCGCCGCCGCTCGCCCGTCTCGCCGAGGCCGCGCGCGAAGTCAGCACGTTCCGTCTCGACTACTGGATGGAGCTGTTGCCGCGGCTGCTGCCGCCGGTGCTGGCGCTGGCGATCGTCGGCGTGCTGATCGTCTATTTCATCGTCAATCGCTGGCTGCGCGTCGCGACGTTCGTGGTGGCCGTGCTGATCGTGATGCCGCTGTGGCAGGCCGGCAGCGGGCTGATGGCGCGCGTCGCCGCGCCGGCGCAGACGCAGGCGAATGCGGCGGGCGCCGCTCGCGTCGACCAGCCCGAGGACCACAACGCGGCGCTCGCGACATTCCGCGCGCAGGAGTCGCAGCGGCAGGTCGCGTTCGGCCATCTCGGCAGCGATCCGGCCGCGCAGTTCGACGTGATCGTGCTGCACATCTGCTCGCTGTCGTGGGACGACCTCGACGCGGCGAAGGTGCGCAACCATCCGATGCTGAGCCACTTCGACTACCTGTTCACGAACTTCAGCACGGCCGCGAGCTACAGCGGCCCGGCGGCGATCCGCGTGCTGCGCGCGAGCTGCGGGCAGGAAGCGCATGCGGACCTGTACAAGCCCGCGCCGCCGCAGTGTCATTTGTTCTCGCAACTGGCGAGCGCCGGCTACACGGTGCAGTCGCTGCTGAACCACGACGGCCATTTCGACAACTTCCTGCAGGTGGTCCACGACAACATCGGCGTGGCCGATGCGCCGATGATCTCGAACGCGGCCGCGCCGGTCGCGATGCATGCGTTCGACGGCTCGGCGATCAAGGACGACTACTCGACGCTCGCGAACTGGTACGCGCAGCGCGCGGCGGTGCCGGGGCCGGTCGCGCTGTACTACAACACGATCAGCCTGCACGACGGCAACCGCGTCGTCGGCAGCGCGCTGACGAGCATCGATTCGTACCCGCAGCGCGCGACGAAAATGATGACCGACTTCGACCGTCTCGCCGACCTGATCGCGCAATCGGGCCGCCGCGCGGTGATCGTGTTCGTGCCCGAGCACGGCGCCGCGTTGCGCGGCGACAAGAACCAGATCGCGGGGCTGCGCGAGATTCCGACGCCGCGCATCGTGCACGGGCCGGTCGGCGTGCGGCTCGTCGGCTTCACGGGCAACCACGGCGCGACGACCGTGATCGACCAGCCGACCAGCTTCCTCGCGCTCGCGCAGTTGCTGTCGAATCTCGTGTCGAACAGCCCGTTCAAGCCGGGCGCGACGCTCGCGCAATATGCGGCCGATTTGCCGCGCACGCGAATGGTCGGCGAGAACGAGGGCACGGTGACGATGCAGACCGCCGCGGGCTATGCGGTGAAAACTCCGGACGGCGTATGGATCGACGAACAGTGACGATTTCCGGCGAAGGCGACGACGATCGCCTGTCGCAACCGAACGACGTGATCGGCCTCGCGCGGCATCTGCCCGCGCTCGATCCCGAGCGCTATGTCGACGAGCAGGCGCGCCGCGCGTTCGACGCGTCGCTCGATCGCTGGCCGACGCTCGCGAAGCTGATGGGATTGAAGCGGTAAACGCACGACGGCCGGCGGGATGGCCGACCGCCGCCGCTGTGCCGGGCGAACCGGCTTACTGCGCCTTGCGTTCCGGCTGGCGCGTCCATTCGCCTTCTTCGCCCGGCACCTTGCCGAACGTCTGATCGGCCCACGCGGCGCGCGCCGCATCGATCTTCGCGCGTTCGCTCGACACGAAATTCCATTCGATGAACCGTTCGCCCGGCAGGTGTGCGCCGCCGAGCAGCATCACGCGGGCGCCGTTCGTACTTGCGAGCGCCACGGTCGCGCCCGGTTCGAGCACGGCCATCGTCGCGGGAGCGAGCGGCGTGCCGTCGATCGTGAGGTCGCCGTCGACGAGATATACGCCGCGCTCGTCGTGCTCCGCATCGAGCGCGAGCTGCCCGCCCGGCGCGAATTCCGCATACGCATAGAGCGTCGGCGAGAACACGGCGACCGGCGGCGCGAGCCCGAACGCGGTGCCCGCGATCACGCGCACGGTCACGCCGTCGCGCGTAAACGACGGCAGCGTGTCGGCCGCGTGGTGAACGAACGCGGGCGCGGTGTCTTCATGCTCGACCGGCAGCGCGACCCAGGTCTGGATGCCATGCACCGGCTGCTCGCGCGGCCGATCCTCGTCGGGCGAGCGCTCCGAATGCACGATCCCGCGGCCGGCCGTCATCCAGTTCACGTCGCCCGGCACGATCTTCTGCCGGAAGCCGAGGCTGTCGTGATGCATCAGCGAGCCGTCGAACAGGTAGGTGACGGTCGCGAGCCCGATGTGCGGGTGCGGTAGCACGTCGATGCCGCGGCCGGCCGGCAGCACGGCCGGGCCCATCTCGTCGAAGAAGATGAACGGGCCGACGAGGCGCGCGGCGCGCGCGGGCAGAACGCGGCGCACGACGAGGTGGCCGATGTCGCTTTCGCGCGGCGTGAGCAGGGTCTTGATCGGGGCGGACATGTCGGGAATCTCGTGACGGGAACAGTGGCGGTGACGGGAGGCGCTCAGGCGATCGCCGTGTCGATCGCGATCGGGTGCGTGAGGATCTTGTGCACCGGGCACGCGTTCGCGATCTGCAACAGGCGTTCGCGCTGCTCGTCGGTCAGGCCGCCGTCGAGCGTGATGCGGCGCACGATCGTGCTGCCCGCGCTCCCCGATTCGTGCGTGAGCGTCACGTGCACTTCGTCGAGCGGCCAGTCTTTTCGTTGCGCGTACATCTTCAGCGTGATCGCGGTGCATGCGCCGAGACTCGACAGCAGCAGCGCGACGGGCGTTGGCGCCGTATCGCCGCCGCCGAGCGACGCGGGTTCGTCGGCGCGCCACTGGTGGACGCCGTCGGTAAAGTGGACGAGATAATCGACCGGGCCGATGCTCGCTTCGACGGTGAGTTCGCTCATGGCAATTCCAGGTGGGAAAGGGGGCGGGCCCGGCCGGGCATGGCCGCGGGCCGGACGTCAGGGTTCGAGCAGGCGCTGCAGTCGCAGCTCCTCGAAATCCAGTTCGGATTCTATGCGGTGCAGCACCGCGTCGTCGACCCGGCCGTCGCGATGCAGGCCGAGCAGCGCGTCGCGCGACACGCCGACCAGCTCGAGCTCGACGCGCAGCATCCGCGCGCGCACGTCCGCGGGCTCCGCGCCGTCGCGGTGCGCGCGTTCGTTGAACGCGACGCGGCTGCGGTATTCGGTCAGCAGCCGGTCGAGCGATGCGCGTTCGAGGCCGGCGCCGCGCTGCTCGCGCGCGTCGAGCTCGGCAAGCGCCGCGCCGAACGTGTGCGCGCGCACCGCATGTTCGGACATCGTGCGGCGCGCGGCCGGGCGCAGTTTCAGCACGCGGATCAGCGGCGCGAGCGTGCCGCCCTGCACGACGAGCGTCGCGATGATCAGCAGGAACGTGCTGAACAGAATCAGGTCGCGGCCCGGGAAGCTGGCGGGCAGCGCGATCGCGGCCGCGAGGCTCACCACGCCGCGCATGCCCGACCAGCCGAGCACGACGGCTTCGCGCCACGACCACGCCGCGTGGCCCGCGCGCCGCGCGCACAGGCGGCCCGGCAGCCACATCGCGACGAACACCCACACGACGCGCGCGCCGATCGCGGCGGCCGTCGCCGGCAGCGCGACCCGCAGGCCGGCCATCAGCACCGCGCCTTCGTGGTTCACGCCCGCGAGGATCGCGTGCAGCGCGAGGCCGATCAGGATGAACACGAGCGCGTCGAGCACGAACACGATCGCTTCCCATGTCGCCTTCGCCTTGATCCGCATGTCGGCGCCGAACACGCGATGCTGGCGCACGCCGAGCACGAGGCCGCAGGTGACGACCGACAGCACGCCGGAGCCGCCGACGGCTTCCGCGATTCCGTAGCTGCCCCATGCCATCGCGAACGTCACGACGATGCCGAGCATCGGCTCGCGCAGGCGTTGCAGCACCCAGCACATCGCATGGCCGCACGCGAGGCCGACCGCGATGCCGATCAGCGTGAGCGAGAAGAACAGGCCGGTCGCGCTCGCCCCCGTGATCGACACGGCGAGCGCGGCCGACACGGCCATCTGGTACAGCAGCAGGCCCGACGCATCGTTGACGAGGCTTTCGCCTTCGAGCACCGCGACGAGCCGTGCGGGCAGCGGGTGGCGCTGCAGGATCGCCTTCGCGGCGACGGCGTCGGGCGGCGACACGATCGCGCCGAGCGTGAAGCACGCGGCCCACGGCAGCGCGGGATTCGCCGCATGCACGGCAAGCGCGACCGCGACGGTCGTGAACGCCACGGCCCCGAGCGCGAGCGACGCGATCGATGCAAGCTCCTGCCGGAATTCCTTCCACGCGGTGTAGAACCCGCTCGACATCAGCAGCGGCGGCAGCACGGCGGCGAGCAGCAGCGCCGGGTCCATGTCGGGCGCGCGCTTGCCGGCGACGGCGACTACGCAGCCGCCGAGCAGCAGCACGACGGCCGGCGGAATCGAGATTCGCTCGGCGAGCCAGGTGAGGGCGCCCGCGCCGCAGATCAACAGCAACAGGTAATGGAACAGCTCGACGTTGGTCATGCGTGGCGGGCGGCGATGGAGTGGATCAAGAAGGCTTGCGGTCGTTCGCGGCGCCGCCCGGCAGCGCGCCGAACATGTGCTGGCTGCACTTCGCGTCGCACCACGCGGCGTTCAGCCGATGGCCGGACAGCATGCGCCGCGCGACGGGCAGCATCTGTTCGCCGGCCAGCATGCCGAGCAGGCCGACGAGCGCGATGACCGGCGGCGCGGGCGAGTTCACGCCGATCGCGCCGTAGATGACCCCGGTGAGGATGCCGGCGAGCAGCGAGAGGACATACGGTTTCATGGGGGCGCCTCGTGACGGCCGAGCGGCACCGGAACGGCACCGTCAAAGTTTTGAAAGCGTATCGGGTTTGCGCGAAGAAAAAAAGAGCGGGCGAGTTCGAACCGGCGTCGTTTCCGGAATCGGATCGATTCCATTCGTTGGATGTTCGCGCCGCGCGTTTGCGGCTTAAATGTTTCGGCGCGGCCGATGACGATCCGGCGCCGACGCATTCCGGGCGCCTCCTGTTTTCACGGTCGAGGCAGGCCCGGCCTTTTTCCGTTCACAGGACCCGTCCGCCATGAGCAACCCGAAACTTGAAGTGCTGACGCCGCTGATCGGCGCGATCGAGGCCGTGCATTTCCAGGTCGGCGACGCGATCCGGCAGGCGGGCGGGCACAACGCGGATTACGTCGGTGTCGAGCTGAAGTACGGGTGGTGACGGCGGCGCGCGGCCACCCGCACGCGGCATGAAAAAGGGCAGCCCAGCGGGGCTGCCCTTCGTTCGTCCGGGCCGGCGGCGTGGCCGGCCCGTTCGCGGTGACGGCGATGCCGTTACAGGTTCGGCGACAGCGCGAGCGCGTTCGTCAGGTCGCCCATCGGCTGCGCGCCGTTCGCCTTCAGCGCGTCGTCGCGCTGCTGCAGGCCCGCGAGGCGCGGCAACGAGAAGCGGCGCGTGATGAAGCGCAGGATCGAGCCCGTGTCGTACTGCGTATGGTCGACGAAGCCCTTCTTCGCATACGGCGACACGATCAGCGTCGGAATGCGGGTGCCCGGGCCCCAGCGATCGGCATTCGGCGGCGTCGCATGATCCCAGAAGCCGCCGTTTTCGTCGTACGTGACGACCACGACCATGTTCTTCCATTGCGGGCCGGCCTGCAGGTGCGCGATCACGTCGGCGATGTGCTGGTCGCCGGAGGTGACGTCCGTGTAGCCCGGGTGCTCGTTCAGGTTGCCTTGCGGCTTGTAGAACGTGACCTGCGGCAGCGCGCCCGCATCGATCGCCTTGATGAACTCGGCGCCGTTCGCGCCGCCGTCGAGCAGGTGCTGCGCACGGCTCGCGGTGCCCGGCGCCTGGTTCGCGAAGTAGTTGAACGGCTGATGGTGCGGCTGGAAGTTCGGCGTCGACAGGTCGGCGCCGTAGATCACGTTCGACGTGCCGTTCTGGCTCGCCTGCAGCGCCTGGCCCCACGCGCCGGAATACCACGCCCACGACACGCCCGCGTTGGTCATCAGGTCGCCGATGTTGGTCGCCGTCTGCGGCGGCATCGTCGACGGATTGGCCGGGTCGGCGAGCAGCGGATCGCCGCCCGTGGCCGCCTTGTTGCCGCTCGGCTGATACGCCGGTTGCATCGTGTTGATGCCGTAGAAGTCGGGCGTCAGCGCGCCGTCGTTGACGAACTTCGGCGGGCCGCTCAGCGCGGAAGCCGGCGAGTTCGTCGCGACCTTCAGCGACTTGCCGTCGGCGTTCAGCACGGCGATCTTGCCGGCCGCCGGGCTCTTGTCGGCGTTCGGGTAGTACGGTGCGCACGCGCAGATCAGGTACTGGTGGTTCAGGAACGACCCGCCGAACGCGCCCATGAAGAAGTTGTCGGCCAGCACGTACTGCTGCGCGATCTTCCACAGCGGCAGCTTCGACGGATCGGCCGTGTAGTGGCCCATCGTCAGGCCGCCCGCGTCGGTCCATGCGGCGTACATGTCGTTCTTGCCGCCGTTGATCTGCATCTGGTCCTGATAGAAGCGGTGCACGATGTCGCGCGTCGCGATGCTCATCGACTGATTGAAACCGTTCGGATCGTCGATCGCGAACGGCGCGTTCGGCAGGTTCGCCGTCATCGCCTCGGTCACCGCCGGCGTGATGCCGGTCGCGGTCAGGCCGCCCCAGATCTTCGGCAGCGTCGCCATCGTCGAGCCGTCGCGGTCCTTCTGCACCGAGTTCGCGGCCGTCGCGTTCTGCAGCCCGTTCGCGCCCGGGAAGTTGCCGTACAGATTGTCGAAGCTGCGGTTTTCCGCATAGATCACGACGACGTTCTTGACGGCCGACAGGCCCTGCTGCGTGACGTCGTCGCCGCCGCAGGCGGTCAGGCCGAGCGCGGCCGCGAGGGCGATCGGCGTGCAGCGAATCCAGGCGTGCTTCTTCATGCGATGTTCTCTCTCTTCGTCGTTGGTCGCGTGTGGGAACCGGGTGCGGAAGGGCCGGCGCACGAACCTCGCGGTACTGCCCGGCTGCGCGCATTATCTGGAACCGATTTGACAGCCGAGTGTAGGGCCGCTTTCAATTGACTGTCGGTGGAACGTCATTCAACGGTCACGGAACTGACATAAGCTCCGGCCGATCGCCCACCGCTACCAGAACAACGATGCACACCCTTCTGAAATCCTTCGCGTCCGCGCGATCGCTGATCCCGGCCGCGGCGACGCTCGCGGTGGTCGGCGCGCTCGCGGCGCTCGCCGGTTGCGATGCGCGGCCCGGCACGACCGCACCGGCCGCGTCCGTCGTACCGATGGCCCAGGCCGCTCCCGTTCCGGCGGTCGCGCCGGCCGGCCAGCCGCAGACGCGCGCGCAGGTGTTCGAGGGCGTGAAGCAGATGACGGCGCTCGGCAAGCAGTTGTTCTTCGATCCGTCGCTGTCCGGGTCCGGCAAGCTCGCTTGCGCGTCGTGCCACAGTGCCGAGCATGCGTTCGGGCCGCCGAACGCGCTGTCGGTGCAACTGGGCGGCGACGACATGCACCGTACCGGCTTTCGCGCGGTGCCGTCGCTGAAGTACCTGCGCGGCATCCCGCCGTTCAGCGAGCACTTCCACGATTCGCCGGACGAGGGTGACGAAAGCATCGACGCGGGTCCGACCGGCGGGCTGACCTGGGATGGCCGCGTCGACACGCGCGACGCGCAGGCGCGCATTCCGCTCACGTCGCCGTTCGAGATGAGCAGTTCGCCCGCACGGGTCGCGAAGGCGGTGCGCGCCGCGCCGTATGCCGACGCGTTCCGCAAGGCGTTCGGCGACCGGGTGCTCGGCGACGACCTGGCGACGTTCGATGCGGTGCTGCGCGCGCTCGACGCATTTCAGCAGCAGCCTGCGCTGTTCGATCCGTACACGAGCAAATACGACGCATATCTCGCCGGCCACGCGCAGCTCACGCCCGCGGAGCTGCACGGGCTGCAGTTGTTCAACGACGAGAAGAAGGGCAACTGCGCGAGCTGCCACATCAGCCAGCGCACGCTCGAGGGCGGCCCGCCGCAGTTCAGCGATTTCGGGCTGATCGCGATCGCGGTGCCGCGCAACCGCGCGCTGCCGGTCAATCGCGACCCGCGCTTTTACGATCTCGGCGCATGCGGCCCCGAACGCACCGACCTGAAGGGGCGCGACGAATTCTGCGGGCTGTTCCGCACGCCGTCGCTGCGTAACGTCGCGCTGCGCAAGACGTTCTTCCACAACGGCGTGTATCACTCGCTCGAGGACGTGATGCGCTTCTACGTCGAACGCGACATCCATCCGGAGAAGTTCTACCCGGTCGTGCACGGCAAGGTGCAGATCTACGACGATTTGCCGAAGCGCTACTGGCCGAACATCAACCGCGAGCCGCCGTTCGACCGCAAGCGCGGCGATCGGCCGGCGCTGAATGCGGCCGAGATCAAGGACGTGATCGCGTTCCTCGGCACGCTGACCGACGGATATCAACCGACGGCCGCGTCTGCTGCGCGCTAGAAGACGGTCCTTGCGGCACGCATGCTATGCTCGCTCGCTGACGGGCGTGGCGCGCGCCGGAGGGCCGGCCCCCGGTTCGCCGGCATGCGCCGCGCCGTTCGATCGAACATCCAAGGAGAAAAAAACATGTCGATGCGTGCATCCCTTTCCGTCGTCACGCGCGTGCTGGCCGGCGCCGCGTGCGCAGCCGCGATGCTGCCCGCCCATGCGCAGAACAACCTGAACTTCCTGAACGACACGCCGATCAGCTATTTCAGCAACACCGATCGCGCATCGCTCACGAAGGCGGTCGTGCAGGCCCGCGACGAAGGCAAGGACGGCGAAACCACGACGTGGCAGAGCAGCGGCCGCGGCACGCAGATCGACGCGAAGCTCACGCCGAGCACGACCGAGACGGACGGCAAGACCTGCCGTGAAATCGCGACCGAAATCACCGCCAAGGGCCAGACGATGACGCTCAAGCCCGTCTACTGCAAGACGGCCGCGGGCAAGTGGCAGTTGCAGAAGCGCTGAGCACGCGCATGACGAAGCGGGGCGGCGCGCCGCGCACGGTATCGTGCGGCGTCGTGATCCTCGATGCGGGTGGCCGCGTGTTCCTCGCGCACGCGACGGACACCACGCACTGGGATATCCCGAAGGGGCAGGGCGAGCCGGGCGAGACGCCGGCCGACGCCGCGCTGCGCGAACTGCTCGAGGAAACCGGGATCGAATTCGCACCGGCGCGCTTGCTCGATCTCGGCCGCTTCGCGTACCGGCATGACAAGGACCTGCACCTGTTCGCGGTGCAGGTGGCCGAAGGCGAGATCGATCCGGCTCAGTGCACATGTACGTCGCTCTTTCCGAGCCGTCGCGACGGCTCGATGATTCCCGAGATGGATGCGTACCGCTGGACCGCGCCGGGCGACGTCGACACCTATGCGAGCCGCAGCCTCGCGCGGTTGTTTCGCACGAAGCTGTCGCTGGTGGAACTGCATCGGCGCTTGTCGGGCACGTGAACGGGCGCCGCAGTTTTCGTTGCCGCCGGCCGTCCTTCGGCGCACGCCCATGAAAAAACCGGCCCTCGAGCCGGTTTTTTCATGGGCAGGCAGCGGGGCGGCTTGCGAAGCCGCCCGCCGCCGCGCGGCGCAGGCCGTCAGGCCGGCTTGCCCCAGCTGTCGCGCAGCCCGACGATCCGGTTGAACACCGGCTTGCCCGGCTTCGAATCGACACGGTCTGCAACAAAGTAGCCATGGCGCTCGAACTGCAGGCGCGTTTCCGGCGCGACGTCGCCGTTGCCCGGCTCGACGTACGCCTGCACGATCTTCTTCGAATCGGGGTTCAGCGCCTCGAGGAAGTTCGCGCCGCCCGCATCCGGGTGCGGCTCCTTGAACAGGCGATCGTAGATCCGCACTTCGGCCGGCTGCGCGTGCTTCGCGCTGACCCAGTGGATGTTGCCCTTGACCTTGTACGTGTTCGCGCCTTCGGTGCCCGACTTGCTGTCCGGGAAGTAGTTGCAGTGCACGGCCGTCACGTTGCCGTCGGCGTCCTTGTCGAAACCCGTGCATTCGATCACGTAGCCGTAGCGCAGGCGCACCTTGTTGCCCGGGAACAGCCGGAAATAGCCCTTCGGCGGATGCTCGACGAAATCCTCGCGCTCGATCCACAGTTCGCGCGAGATCGGGAACGTGCGCACGCCGCGGTCCGGATGGTGCGGATGAACGGGCGCCGTGCAGGCCTCCTCGAGGTCTTCCGGATAGTTGTCGATCACGAGCTTCAGCGGATCGAGCACCGCGACCGTGCGCGCGGCCTTGTCGTCGAGGTCGTCGCGCAGCGCGCCTTCGAAGACGCTCATGTCGATCCACGAATCGATCTTCGTCACGCCGATCCGCTCGCAGAACAGGTGAATGCTCTCCGGCGTGAAGCCGCGGCGGCGCACGCCGACGATCGTCGGCATGCGCGGGTCGTCCCAGCCATCGACGTGGCCTTCGGTGACGAGCTGCAGCAGCTTGCGCTTGCTGGTGATCGCGTACGTGAGGTTCAGCCGCGAGAATTCGATCTGTTGGGGCAGCGGGCGCGTGAACACGCCGGCTTCCGCGAGTTCGTTCAGCACCCAGTCGTACAGCGGGCGATGATCCTCGAATTCGAGCGTGCACAGCGAGTGCGTGATGCCTTCGAGCGCATCCGAGATGCAGTGCGTGTAGTCGTACATCGGATACACGCACCATGCGTCGCCGGTGCGGTAGTGGTGCGCGTAGCGGATCCGGTAGATCACCGGGTCGCGCATGTTCATGTTCGGCGACGCCATGTCGATCTTCGCGCGCAGCACGTGCTCGCCTTCCTTGAACTCGCCGGCCTTCATGCGGCGGAACAGGTCGAGGTTTTCCGCCGGCGTGCGGTCGCGGAACGGCGACGGCTTGCCGCCTTCGGTCAGCGAGCCGCGGTTCGCGCGCATTTCGTCGGCGCTCTGGCTGTCGACGTACGCCTTGCCGCGCTGGATCAGCAGCTCGGCGAATTCGTACAGCTTGTCGTAGTAGTCGCTCGCGAAATACTGATGATCGACGGCATCCTTGCGCCAGTCGAAACCGAGCCAGCGCACCGCGTCGACGATCGAGTCGACGTATTCGACGCTTTCCTTTTCCGGGTTCGTGTCGTCGAAGCGCAGGTGGCACACGCCGCCGTAGTCGCGCGCGACGCTGAAGTTCAGGCAGATGCTCTTCGCGTGGCCGATGTGCAGATAGCCGTTCGGCTCGGGCGGGAAGCGCGTCTCGACGCGCCCGCCCCATTTGCCGGTGCGGTTGTCGTCGTCGATGATGTTGCGGATGAAATTGGAAGCCGCGGGGGCGTCGTTGCGTTCGGTGCTCATGCGGTTGGCGTCAGGGTTGTGTCGGCGCGTCGCGCCGGTTTAATCCTGTAATTCTACCTGACCGGGGTCCGTCCCGCGCGGCCTGCGGGTCGGGCGCCGTCCGTTCGCGACGTGTATCCCAATATATCGAGTGTGTGTCGGCTGTAACACGACGTAAATCGGATTGCGGGCGTCGTTCGGCGTTTCCTATGATGCCTTCACCGAGTCAATGCCGCCATTCGCAACTTTTGCGGGGCGGGAGGAAACCAACAACCATGATGAAGAAGACCACTTTTCTCGTTCGTACCGCGGTGATCGTCGCGGTCCTGTCGCAACTCGGCGCATGCGCGATGACGCATACGCAGCGCAATGCCGGTATCGGCGCGGCCGCGGGCGGCGCGCTCGGCTACCTGATCACGGGCGGCCCGGTCGGCACGGTGGCCGGCGCGGCAGCTGGCGGCCTGGTCGGCGCCGGCGTACGCTGATTCACGCCGGCGGGCGCCCGCGACGCGGGCTCACCCGACCGCCGGCCCGGTCGTGACGCCTGCCTTGAGCGCGTCACGACCCGCTTGAAGGTCATGCACATCCCCCGGATTTTGACAGGCACCATCAGGGAGAGGCGGGTGTGCGACACTGCGTCGACGCTACAACACGATTTCATTCGTCGACGAATCCCTCTATGACCGACCCCGTCGTTTTCGTCTTGCCGGGCCACGCCAATTCGGGCCCGCTTCACTGGCAGAGCCGCTGGGAGCGCGCCGATCCGCGTTTCGTGCGGATTGCGATGCCTGACTGGGATCACGCCTTCCGCAACGGCTGGTGTCTCGCGCTCGACCGGGCGGTTGAAGCCGCGCGCGGGCCCGTGCTGATCGCCGGCCACAGCCTCGGTACACTGACCACGGCGTGGTGGGCGACCCGCTACGCGCGGCCGGCCGCGCTCGCGAAAGTGCGCGGCGCGCTGCTCGTCGCGTTGCCCGATCCGGCCGGGCCGGCGTTTCCGGTCGACGCGCACGGGTTCGGCCCGGTCCCGCACGAGCGGCTGCCGTTTCCGACCTGCGTGGTCGCGAGCAGCGACGATCCGTACGGTTCGCTCGCGTTCGCACGCGGCTGCGCGAACGCGTGGGGCAGCACGTTCCATGACCTCGGCCCGCGCGGCCACATCAACGCGGACAGCGGGCTCGGCGACTGGCCGCAAGCGCGCGGCTGGCTCGATGCGCTGGCGCGCTGACCCGTCGACTCCGTCAATCTCGTTGGTTCGCGTGGCGCGTTCGATCGGCGTATCGGTCGCAGGCGATCGCCTGATACGCCGTCGCGCGCGCCCCGCAGCCACCGCGAGGCCATCGCGAGGCCGCCGCTCGAACCGCGCTCAGATCGCCTGCTTCGCCTTCAACGCGGCGATCCGCACATCGTCGTAGCCGAGCATGTCGCGCAGCACGTCTTCCGTCTGCGCGCCGAGCAGCGGCGGGGCCGTGCGCGCGTCGGGCGGCGTCGCGCTCATCCGGATCGGGTTGCGCACGAGCTTCACGTCCGCGCCGCACGGATGCGGCAGCGATACCTGCATCCCGCGCGCAACCACCTGCTCGTTGTCGAAC
The DNA here is from genome assembly GCF_030481585.1 of Burkholderia sp. AU45388. Lineage (NCBI taxonomy): Bacteria > Pseudomonadati > Pseudomonadota > Betaproteobacteria > Burkholderiales > Burkholderiaceae > Burkholderia > Burkholderia sp. AU45388. The sequence goes on from NZ_JAUJPV010000010.1 coordinate 140,200, forward strand.
ACCTCGTCGAGTTCGTTGATCGGCCCGCACGGCACGCCGGCCGCTTCGAGCGCGCCGATCCAGTCGGCCTTGTCGCGCGCCTTCACCATCTCCGCGAGGATCGGCACCAGCGTGTCGCGGTGACGCACGCGCGACGGGTTCGTCGCGAAGCGCTCGTCGTCGGCCAGCTCGGCCCGGCCGCCCGCCTCGACGAACTTGCGGAACTGCCCGTCGTTGCCGACCGCGACGATGATCCAGCCGTCGCGCGTCTGGAACGTCTGGTACGGCACGATGTTCGGATGCGCGTTGCCCCAGCGCACCGGCGGCTTGCCGCTCGCGAGGAAGTTGGTGTTCATGTTCGCGAGCAGCGCGACCTGCACGTCGAGCAGCGCCATGTCGATGTACTGGCCTTCGCCCGTGCGGTCGCGGTGCGCGAGCGCGGCGAGCACGGCGATCGTCGAATAGAGGCCGGTCGCGAGATCGGCGATCGCGACGCCGGCTTTCTGCGGGCCGCCGCCCGGTTCGCCGTCGCGCTCGCCGGTGATGCTCATGAAGCCGCCGATCCCCTGCACGATGAAGTCGTAGCCCGCGCGATGCGCGTACGGCCCCGTCTGGCCGAAGCCGGTGACCGAGCAGTAGACGAGGTCGGGCTTCACCGCCCGCAGCGATTCATAGTCGAGCCCGTATTTCTTCAACTGGCCGACCTTGTAGTTCTCGAGCACGACGTCGCTTTGCGCGGCGAGCTCGCGCACGATCCGCTGCCCGTCGGGCGTCGCGATGTCGATCGTCACCGAGCGCTTGTTGCGGTTCGCCGCGAGGTAGTAAGCGGCTTCGGCGGTATCCGCGCCGTCCGCGTCCTTCAGGTACGGCGGCCCCCAGTGGCGCGTGTCGTCGCCGGCGCCCGGGCGTTCGACCTTGATCACGTCCGCGCCGAAATCGGCGAGGGTCTGCGCGCACCACGGGCCCGCGAGCACGCGGGTCAGGTCCAGCACGCGGATATGGCTCAGGGCACCCATCGTCGAATCGTCTCCTTTCATGGCGGGCCTGCGTTGTCGGGCAAGGCCGATTGGCATCCCGAGCATCTTAAGGCGAATCGGCCGCGCGGGTGGCCCAGGCGGGTCGTCCGGATAGCCGGGCCGCCTTGCCCGCGCTTTGCCCGGAAGCCGGCCTCGATCCCGTATAATCGATCGTTTCCGAATCCATGCCGCCGTGCGCCCCGCCTGGGGCGCCGGCGTTTGAAGCCGTCTTTGCCAGACTGTCCCCGCACGCCATGAAAGCTGCCGAAATCCGCGAGAAATTCCTCAAATTCTTCGAATCGAAGGGCCACACGATCGTCCGCTCGTCGAGCCTCGTGCCCGGTAACGACCCCACGCTGATGTTCACGAACTCGGGCATGGTCCAGTTCAAGGACGTCTTCCTCGGCACGGACCCGCGCCCGTACTCGCGCGCCACGACGGCGCAGCGCAGCGTGCGCGCGGGCGGCAAGCACAACGACCTCGAGAACGTCGGCTACACGGCGCGCCACCACACGTTCTTCGAGATGCTCGGCAACTTCTCGTTCGGCGACTACTTCAAGCACGACGCGATCAAGTTCGCGTGGGAGCTGCTGACCACGGTCTACCAGCTGCCGAAGGACAAGCTGTGGGTGACCGTCTACCAGGAAGACGACGAGGCGTACGACATCTGGGCGAAGGAAGTCGGCGTGCCGACCGAGCGGATCATCCGGATCGGCGACAACAAGGGCGCGCGCTACGCGTCGGACAACTTCTGGACGATGGGCGACACCGGCCCGTGCGGCCCGTGTACCGAAATCTTCTACGACCACGGCCCGGACGTGTGGGGCGGCCCGCCGGGGTCGCCCGAAGAAGACGGCGACCGCTACATCGAGATCTGGAACCTCGTGTTCATGCAGTTCAACCGCGATGCGCAGGGCAACATGACGCGCCTGCCGAAGCAGTCGGTCGACACCGGCATGGGCCTCGAGCGTCTCGCCGCGGTGCTGCAGCACGTGCACAGCAACTACGAGATCGACCTGTTCCAGAACCTGATCAAGGCCGCCGCGCGCGTGACCGAGATCAGCGACCTCACGAACAACTCGCTGAAGGTGATCGCCGATCACATCCGCGCATGCTCGTTCCTGATCGTCGACGGCGTGATCCCCGGCAACGAAGGCCGCGGCTACGTGCTGCGCCGGATCGTGCGCCGCGCGATCCGCCATGGCTACAAGCTGGGCCGCAAGGGCGCGTTCTTCCACAAGCTGGTGGCCGACCTCGTCGCCGAGATGGGCACCGCCTATCCGGAACTGAAGGAAGCGGAGCAGCGCGTGACCGACGTGCTGCGCCAGGAAGAAGAGCGCTTCTTCGAAACCATCGAGCACGGGATGTCGATCCTCGAAGCCGCGCTGGCCGACGTCGACGCGAAGGGCGGCAAGGTGCTCGACGGCGAGCTCGCGTTCAAGCTGCACGATACCTACGGCTTCCCGCTGGACCTGACGGCCGACGTGTGCCGCGAGCGCGGGATGACCGTCGACGAGCCGGCCTTCGACGACGCGATGGCGCGCCAGCGCGAGCAGGCGCGCGCGGCCGGCAAGTTCAAGGCCACGCAGGGCCTCGAATACTCGGGCGCGAAAACCACGTTCCACGGTTACGAGGAAATCGCGTTCGACGACGCGAAGATCGTCGCGCTGTACGTCGACGGCTCGGCCGTCAACGAAGTGAAGGCCGGCCAGGACGCGGTCGTCGTGCTCGACCACACGCCGTTCTATGCGGAATCGGGCGGCCAGGTCGGCGACCAGGGCGTGCTCGCGAACGCCGCGACGCGCTTCGCTGTGGCCGACACGCTGAAGGTGCAGGCCGACGTGATCGGTCATCACGGCACGCTCGAGCAGGGCACGCTCAAGGTCGGCGACGTCGTGCGCGCGGAAATCGACGCGCACCGCCGCGCCCGCACGCAGCGCAACCACTCGGCCACTCACCTGATGCACAAGGCGCTGCGTGAAGTGCTCGGCGCGCACGTGCAGCAGAAGGGTTCGCTCGTCGACGCGGACAAGACCCGTTTCGACTTCGCGCACAACGCACCGATGACCGATGACGAAATCCGTCGCGTCGAGCAGATCGTCAACGACGAAATCCTCGCGAACGCGCCGGGCATCGTGCGCGTGATGCCGTACGACGAAGCGGTGAAGGGCGGCGCGATGGCGCTGTTCGGCGAGAAGTACGGCGACGAAGTGCGCGTGCTCGACCTCGGCTTCTCGCGCGAACTGTGCGGCGGCACGCACGTGCATCGCACCGGCGACATCGGCCTGTTCAAGATCGTCGTCGAAGGCGGCGTCGCGGCCGGCATCCGCCGCGTCGAGGCGATCACCGGCGACAACGCGGTGCGCTACGTGCAGGAACTCGACGCACGCGTGAACGAAGCCGCGGCCGCGCTGAAGGCGCAGCCGTCGGAACTCACGCAGCGGATCGCGCAGGTGCAGGAGCAGGTGAAGTCGCTCGAGAAGGAACTGGGCGCGCTGAAGTCGAAGCTCGCGTCGAGCCAGGGCGACGAGCTCGCGCAGCAGGCCGTCGAAATCGGCGGCGTGTACGTGCTGGCCGCGACGCTCGACGGTGCGGACGCTAAGACGCTGCGCGAAACGGTCGACAAGCTGAAGGACAAGCTGAAGTGCGCGGCGATCGTGCTGGCGGCCGTCGAAGGCGGCAAGGTCAGCCTGATCGCGGGCGTCACGCCGGACGCGAGCAAGAAGGTCAAGGCCGGCGAACTCGTGAACTTCGTCGCGCAGCAAGTGGGCGGCAAGGGCGGCGGTCGTCCGGACATGGCGCAGGCGGGCGGCACCGAGCCGGCGAACCTGCCGGGCGCGCTGGCCGGCGTGAAGGGCTGGGTCGAGGAACGGCTCTGATCGTTGCACGACCGATGCGATGCCGTCGCGCCGACGGCATCGCGTGAATCGAAAAACGACCCGATCGGCAGGTGCCGGTCGGGTCGTTTTGTTTGTGCCGGCTGGGCAAGTTGTGCGTGTCGCGATCGCCACGGCGGCGCGCGAACCCGGGTCAGGCCGGCACGGTCGCGGCCGGCTTCGCCGCGTCGTCAGGCTGCCGCGTGGCTTCGGTGAGCGCATCGCGGAGTGCTGCGAGCGCCGCCGACGCATAACCGCGCCGCCACCCGAGCAGCGTGTCGATGCCGGCGAGTTCGGGAATCGCGTGCGCGGCGATGTTGTCGGTCCCGGGCTGCAGATCGAGCACCGAGCGTGGCGCGACCGCGATGCCCGCGCCGGCCGCGACGCACGCGACGATCGCGTGATACGAGCCGAGTTCGAGCACGCGCGCCGGCTTCACGCCGTGCGCCGCATACCACTGTTCGACGTACTTGCGATACGCGCAGCCGCGCTCGAACGCGATCAGCGTCGGCAGGATCACGTCGCGCGGCGTGCGCACCGGCGGATGGCCGCGCGGCGTGAGCAGCACGAGATCCTCGCGGAAAATCGGCACCGTCTCGAACGTGTCGGGCAGCGCGTCCGGCTCGGGCGGGCGCGCGAACAGCGCGGCGTCGATCTCGAAGTCGCGCACGCGGTCGATCAGGCAACCCGTCGTGCCCGTCAGCAGCTCGAGCGACACGTCCGGCCACGCATGGTGGTAGCGCGCGAGAAGGGCCGGCAGCCGGCTCGCGGCCGTGCTTTCCATCGTGCCGAGCCGTAGCCGGCCGCGCGGCGTGTCCTCGCGCACCGCGTCGCGCGCCTCGTCGGCGAGCGCGAGCAGGCGCTCCGCATACGGCAGCAGCGTATGCCCGGCCGGCGTCAGCACGAGCCGGCGGCCGTCGCGCACGAACAGCGCCGCGCCCAGTTCTTCCTCCAGCTGCTTGATGCGCGTCGTGACGTTCGACTGCACGCGATTGAGCTTGGCCGCCGCGCGCGTCACGCCGTTCTCGCGCACGACCGCCCGGAAGATCGCCAGCGCCGCCAGGTCCATGATTCTCTCCGAGGGATGGGTTGATTCTTAATTATTCATTTTTCGAGAATGGTTGGTCAAGCTAGGATGAACCCATTCCGATTTCCGATCCGGCCGGCGTGCGCGACGCGCCGGCCTTTGCCGCCATGTCCCGCTTCGATGCCCTGACCGCAGCCGCCCGCGTCCTTTCGTCCGACCAGGCCGACCGCCGCGCCCGCGCGGCCGCGCTCGCCTGCATGGTCGGCCTGGCCGTCGTGCTCGGTGTCGGCCGTTTCGCGTTCACGCCGCTGTTGCCGCTGATGCTCGCGGACGGCTCGATCGGCCTGAAAGCCGGCAGCTGGCTCGCGTCGGCGAACTATGCGGGGTACTTTGCCGGCGCGCTCAGTTGCGCGGCGCTGCGCGTCGCGCCGGCGCGGATGGTGCGCTTCGGGCTCGCGGCGACCGTGCTGCTGACCGCCGCGATGGGCGTCGGTCACCTGCTGCCGGTGTGGCTCGTCGTGCGTTTCGTCGCGGGCATCGTCAGTGCGTGGACGTTCGTGTTCGTGTCGCAGTGGGGCCTGCGGCGGCTGGCCGACCTGCATGCGCCCGAATGGAGCGGGGTGATCTATGCGGGGCCAGGCGTCGGCATCGTCGTGACGGGCCTGATCGGCAGCGCGCTGGCCGGCCAACATGCGGCGGTGGGCTGGCTCGGTTTCGCGGCGTTGTCCGCCGTGCTGTCGGTCGCGATCTGGCGCACGTTCGGCGCGGCCCCGGCGCCGGCCCCGGCGCACGCGCAGGCGACGCCGCCGGCCGCCGCACCGCATATGGCCACCGGAGCGTCGGCCACCCAGGCCGCACGGGCCGACACGCGAGGCCACCGCGCGGACGCCGCGTGGCTCGTTGCGCTATACGGCACACCGGGCTTCGGCTACATCATCACCGCGACGTTCCTGCCGGTGATCGCGCGCGCCGCGCTGCCGGCCGGCTCGCCGTGGCCCGACCTGTTCTGGCCGATGTTCGGTGCGGCGCTGATCGTCGGCGCGATCACCGCCGCGCGGCTGCCCGGGCACTGGGACAACCGGCTGCTGCTGGCGGCCGGCTGCGCGACGCAGACGCTCGGCATCGCAGCCGGGATCGTGTGGCCGGACGCGGTCGGCTTCTCGGTCGGCAGCGCGCTGCTCGGGTTGCCGTTCACCGCGATCACGCTGTTCGCGATGCGCGAGGCCCGGCGCCTGCACGGCGAGCGCGCGGCCGGGCTGATGGGCTATGCGACCGCGTCGTACGGCGTCGGGCAGATCCTCGGGCCGCTCGTCGCGGCGCCGCTGGCCGCGCGCTTCGGGTCGTTTACGCCCGCGCTGTGGGTCGCGGCGGCGGCGCTGCTGATCGGCGCCGGCGGCTTCGCGGCGCGCGCCGCACGCGGGCGCCGGTCCGCCTGACGCCGGTGGGGCCGGATCGTCTCGGGCGCGGGCAAACTCGCTAGAATGAAGCCTTTTCCGCGCCGAGCGGACGCGCGACGCGGCCTGCAGGCCGATGCCGGGCGCTCGCCAGATCCCCATCGATGACCACCGCCGACTACCGCTTTTGCCCGCGCTGCGCGAACCCGCTGACCGAGCGTGCCGATCCCGACCATGAGGGCGGCCGCATCCGCCAGGCCTGTCCCGACGACACCTGCGGCTACGTGCACTGGAACAATCCGCTGCCCGTCGTCGCCGCGATCGTCGAACTCGACGGCAAGATCCTGCTCGCGCGCAACGCCGCGTGGCCCGAAGGGATGTTCGCGCTGATCACCGGCTTCCTCGAAAACGGCGAAACGCCCGAGGACGGCATCGCGCGCGAGGTGTTCGAGGAAACCGCGCTGAAGGCCGAGCACGTGTCGCTCGTCGGCGTGTACGAATTCATCCGCAAGAACGAACTGATCATCGCGTACCACGTGCGCGCGTCGGGCACGGTGTCGCTATCGCCGGAACTGCTCGAATACAAGCTCGTCGATCCGCCGCTGCTGCGCCCGTGGCGCGCCGGCACGGGCGTCGCGCTCGCCGACTGGATGTGCGCGCGCGGCCTCGATTTCGAATTCGTCGACCGGCCGGGGCAGTGACGGGCCGGCCTGCCCGCAGGGTGTCGTCCGCCGTGCCGCGCGTGATCGCGGCGCGGGGCTGCGTTTCCTGCCGGCGCGCTGCGTCATGCGGCCGCCGCGCATCATCCCCATCGTCCCAACCGCTTTCATCGTCCTGAGCGCCATCGCCATGTCCGACAAGCCGCAACCGCGTCCGCGCGACGCCTATCGCCACTTCCTGCCGATCACGACCCGCTGGATGGACAACGACGTCTACGGGCACGTGAACAACGTCGTCTACTACAGCTACTTCGACACCGTCGTGAACGCGTACCTGATCCGCGCGGGCGTGCTCGACGTCGAGCACGGGCAGACGATCGGGCTGGTCGTCGAGACGCAGTGCAACTACTTCGCGCCGCTCGTGTTCCCGCAATCGGTCGACGCGGGGCTGCGCGTCGTGAAGCTTGGCACGTCGAGCGTGCGTTATGAGGTCGGGCTGTTCGCGCAAGGCGATGCGTCGCCCGCCGCGCAGGGGCATTTCGTGCACGTGTACGTCGATCGCGGCACGCGCCGCCCGGTGCCGCTGCCCGACGCGCTGCGCGCCGCGCTCGAACCGCTCGCCGCCTGACGGCACGCGGTGCACGCATTCGCGCTCCAGGCCTTCAACGGCCTCAGCTACGGCTTGCTGCTGTTCATGCTGTCGGCCGGCCTCACGCTGATCTTCAGCGTGCAGGGCGTGCTCAACTTCGCGCATGCGAGCTTCTACATGCTCGGCGCGTATGTCGGCTACAGCATCGCGGCTCAGGCGGGCTTCTGGCCGGCGCTCGTGCTCGCGCCGCTCGCGGTCGGGCTGCTCGGCGCCGGCTGCGAACGCGTGCTGCTGCGCCGCGTGCAGGCGCGCGGCCATACGAGCGAACTGCTGTTGACCTTCGGTCTCGCGTACCTGATCGGCGAGGGCGCAAAACTCGCGTGGGGCCTCGCGCCGCTGCCGGCGCCCGTGCCGCCGCTGTTCGACGGCGCGCCCGCGAACGTGTTCGGTCTTGCGCTGCCGCGTTACCGGCTGTTCATGATGGCGATGTCCGCGACGATGCTGGTCGCGCTCGGCGTGCTGCTGCGGGCGTCGCGCATCGGGCTCGTCGTGCGCGCGGCGCTCACGCATCGTGCGGCGGTCGAGGCGCTCGGCTACGACGTGCCGCGCGTGATGACGGCGCTGTTCGGCGCGGGCACCGCGCTCGCGGCGCTGGCCGGCGTGATCGGCGCGCCGCTCGCGGTGATCGAGCCCGCGCTGGCCGAGACCGTCGGCTCGGTCGTGTTCGCGGTCGTCGTGATCGGCGGCCTGGGTTCGCTCGGCGGCGCGTTCGTGGCGTCGCTCACGGTCGGCTTCGCGCAGACCTTCGCGGCCGCGAGCGACACGTCGCTGCGCGATCTCGCGCAATGGACGGGCATCGCGCTGCCCGACAGCGTGGCCGCGGTGTCGATCGCGCAACTGGCGCCGCTGGTGCCGTACCTGCTGCTCGTCGCGGTGCTGGTCGCGCGGCCGCGCGGGTTGTTCGGCGAGCGTGTCGATGCATAGCCGCGCACTCGCCGCAGGCGTGCGCTGGGCGCTGTTCGCCGCATGTTTCGCGCTGCCCGCGTGGCTGTGGCCGCATGGCGCGGTGCTCGGCTATCTGGCTCAGACGGCCGCGCTCGTCGTGCTCGCGCTGTCGTACAACCTTCAACTCGGCACGACCGGGCTGCTGTCGTTCGGGCACGCGGCGTTCGCGGGCCTCGGCGCGTTCGCGGCCGCGCACTGGTTCAATCGCATCGGCGGCCCGCTGCCGCTGTTGCCGCTCGTCGGCGGCGTGGCCGGCGCGGGCTTCGGATGCGTCGCCGGGCTGCTGGCGACGCGCCGTTCCGGCACCGCGTTCGCGATGATCACGCTCGGGCTCGGCGAATGCGTCGCGGCGGCCGCGTGGAGCGTCCCGGTGTGGTTCGGCGGGATCGGCGGCGTGCCGATCGACCGCGCGAGCGGCGCGCCGTGGGGCAACGCGCAGTTCGGCGCGCCGGCGCACGCGTATGCGCTGATCGCCGCGTGGTGCGTCGTGTCGGCTTGGGCGATGCATGCGCTGTCCCGCACGCCGCTCGCGCGGCTCGCGAACGCGGTGCGCGACAACCCGGCGCGCGTCGCCGCGCTCGGCACCGATCCGCGCCGCGTGCGGCTCGCGATGGTCACCTGCGCGTCGTTTTTCGCGGGCGTCGCCGGCACGCTGACGCTGATCGACGTCGAGATCGCGACGCCCGACAGCGTATCGATGGCGCGCTCGGCGACCGTGCTGATCGCCGCGGTGATCGGCGGCACCGGCGCATTCTTCGGGCCGGCGGCCGGCGCGGCCGTGCTGACCGCGCTGAGCGTCGTCGTCGCGGGCGTGTCGCGCGCGTGGGCGCTGTATCTCGGCGTGCTGTTCGTCGCGATCGTCGTCGCCGCGCCGGGCGGGATCGCGGGCATTGCACGGGCGCTCGCGCAGGCGCTGCGGCGCGGCGCGCCGGCGCTCGAGCGGTGGCGCATGGCATGCGGCGTCGGCGCGTGCGCGTTCTGGGGCGTCGCGATCGTCTGCGCGGCCGAGCTCGGCTATGCGTGGCGCTTCGCGCAGGACGACGGCACGGGCGTCGCGTTCGGCGCATGGGGCATCGACGCCGATACGCCGATCGGCTGGGCCGTCGCGTGTTCGGCGGCCGGCATCGGCATGCTGCTGTGGGGCTGGCGTGCGCGGCTCGGGCACGGCGCGGCGGCCGGCACGCGGGAGGACGCGCGATGAACGGCAACGCGATCGCGCTTCACGGCATCGTGCAGCGCTTCGGCGCGCAGACCGTGCTAGACGGTGTCGATCTGAGCATCGCGGCCGGCGAGCGCCACGCGCTGATCGGGCCGAACGGCGCCGGCAAGTCGACGCTGTTCGGCGTGATCGCGGGCGCGACGCGGCCCACGCGCGGGCGCGTCATGCTGCACGGCGTCGCGCTGCGCGGGCGCGGGCCGGTCGTCGCGAGCCGCCTCGGCATCGGCCGCAGTTTCCAGCAGACGAGCGCGTTCGCGCGCCTGAGCGTATTCGACAACCTGCGCTGCGCGGCGCTGCATGCGCCGGCCGAACGGCGGCGCTGGTGGAACCGGCTGCGCGAATCCGCGTCGGTCGATCTCGCGGCCGCGCGCGTGCTGCACGACATCGGCCTCGACGCGCGGCGCGACACGCCGGCCGGCGAACTCGGCTATGCGGAGCAGCGCGCGCTCGATCTCGGCATCGCGCTCGCGAGCGGCGCGCGCACGCTGCTGCTCGACGAGCCGACGGCCGGCATGAGCCGCGCGCAGGCCGCGCGGATGATCGCGCTGATCCGGGCGACGACGCAGGGCCGCACGGTGCTGATGATCGAGCACGACATGGACGCTGTGTTCGGTTTCGCCGAGCGCATCACGGTGCTCGTGCGCGGCACGGTGGTCGCGACCGGCGCGCCCGACGCGATCCGCGCCGATCCGCGCGTGCGCGCCGCGTACCTGGGCGAGGGGGCGGCATGAGCGCGGTGCTCGACATTCGCGGGCTGCGCGCGTGGTACGGGATGCAGCCCGTGCTCGACGGCGTCGATCTCGCGCTCGCGCCGGGCGAGACGCTCGCGCTGCTCGGCCGCAACGGCTCGGGGCGCTCGACGCTCGCGAAGGCCGTGATGGGGCTCGTGCGCACGGCCGGCTCGGTGCGCATCGCCGGCGCCGAGTGCGCGGGGGCGCGCACGTTCGAGATCGCGCGGCGTGGCGTTGCTTACGTGGCCGAAAGCCGCGACGTGTTTCCGCTGCTGAGCGTGCGCGACAACCTGCGACTCGGTTTGCGCGGCGCAAGCGGCGCGGCCGAACGGGCGGCGCTCGACCGCCTGTTCGAGCGTTTTCCGCTGCTGGCCGCGCGCGCGGACGTGAAGGCCGGGCGGCTGTCGGGCGGCGAGCAGCAGGTGCTCGCGCTGGTGCGCGCACTCGCCGGCCGCCCGCGCGTGCTGATCGTCGACGAACCGGCCGAGGGGCTGGCGCCGCTCGCGGTCGACGAAGTCGGCACGTGTCTCGCCGCGCTGCAGGCCGACGGCGTCGCGATCGTGCTGATCGAGCAGCGGCTGCAGTTCGCACCGCGGCTCGCGCGGCGCGTGGCGGTGATGGGGCGGGGACGGATCGTCCACGACGGCGCACTCGACGGGCTGCACGGCGAGGTGGCCGACGCGTGGCTGAGCGCCGGCTGACCGCGCCGGTCGATTGTTCGGCAAACTCCGCCAGTCAATTCGCGTCGAGCCGCTTTATCGCTGCGGCGCCGCAACGTAAATTTCCAGTCCGGCCGATTGCCGCCGCAACCCATCGCCGCGGCAACCGGCGCCAACCATCGAAGGTTTTCTGACTGAGGAATGAAATCATGAGCAAGCTGGCAGGCAAGGTCGCGATCGTCACGGGCGCATCGAAGGGCATCGGCGCGGGCATCGCGAAGGCACTGGCCGAAGCAGGCGCGGCGGTCGTCGTCAACTACGCGAGCAGCAAGGCGGGCGCGGATGCGGTCGTGAGCGCGATCACCGAAGCGGGCGGCCGCGCGGTCGCGGTCGGCGGCGACGTGTCGAAGGCCGCCGATGCGCAGCGCATCGTCGATACCGCGATCGACACGTACGGCCGTCTCGACGTGCTCGTCAACAACTCCGGCGTGTACGAATTCGCGCCGATCGAAGCGATCACCGAGGAACACTACCGCCGGCAGTTCGACACGAACGTGTTCGGCGTGCTGCTGACCACGCAGGCGGCGGTCAAGCATCTCGGCGAAGGCGCGAGCATCATCAACATCAGTTCGGTCGTGACCAGCATCACGCCGCCGGCCAGCGCCGTGTACAGCGGCACGAAGGGCGCGGTCGACGCGATCACCGGCGTGCTCGCGCTCGAACTCGGCCCGCGCAAGATCCGCGTGAACGCGATCAACCCGGGGATGGTCGTGACCGAAGGCACGCACAGCGCGGGCATCATCGGTTCCGATATGGACGCACAGGTGCGTAGCCAGACGCCGCTCGGCCGGCTCGGCGAGCCGAACGACATCGCGTCGGTCGCCGTGTTCCTCGCATCGGACGACGCACGCTGGCTGACCGGCGAGCGCCTCGTCGCGAGCGGCGGGCTGCGCTGAGCATCCGCGCAGGCCACGCGAACGGTGCGTGTGCGCCGGTCGCGCCGCTATGCGCTCATCGCCAGCGCATGCGCGCCGACGTGCCACCGCAGGCATTCGACGACGAGCGCGTGATTGGCTTCGGAGCCGAGCCCCGCGATCGTCATCGCGCCGACGATGCCGGCGCCGGCGAGCCGCAACGGCACGCCGCCGCCGTCGAGCGCGTAGTCGTCGTCCGACAGGCCGTGCGCGCGCAGCGACCAGCCGGCACGCCGAAAGCAGGCGCCGACCGCAAGCGAACTCTGGCCGAAATGCAGCACCGTGTTCTGTCGGCGGCGGATCGCATCGCTGTCGTGCGCGCCGCTGCCGTCGAGTGCGCAGTAGAACAGCGGCGCCTGCCCGCCGACGAGGCTGACCGCGATCGGCAGCCCGCGGCGCGACGCGAGGTTGACTGCGATTTCTCCGATGCGGCGCGCGACGGCCGCATTGAAGTGCGGCAGCGCCGGGTTCGACGCATCGTCGTCGAAGGCGGGGAATTCGAGGCGAAAGGGGGGCGTCACCATGGCGGCTCCGTAGCGTGGCCGGCGCGGTACGCGCGTGCCGGGCGTCGCATCGTCACGGGCCGCGCGCCGGCCCGTCTTCCGTTCAGTGCTTCGGCGTTTCAGCACGTCGGTGTTTCAGTCTGTCGGCGTTTCGGCGTTTCAGCGTTTCAGCGTTTCAGCGTTTCGGCGCCGCATCGAGCATCCACTCGTGCGCGGGATCGTTCTTGAACGCCCACGCGCGGCTTGGGCCCGCCATCACGTTCAGGTAGTACAGGTTGTAGCCGTGAGGCGCAACGACCGGGTGATAGCCGCGCGGCACCATCACGACGTCGTGGTTCTCGACCGCGCAGGCCTCGTCGAGGCTGCGGTCGTCGGTGTACACGCGCTGGAACGCGAAGCCCTGCGGCGGATCGATCCGGTGGTAATAGGTTTCCTCGAGCGACGTTTCGTCGGGCGCCGCGTCGCGGTCGTGTTTGTGCGGCGGATAGCTGCTCGAATGGCTGGCCGGCGTGACGACTTCGACGACGAGCAGCCGGTCGGCCGCCGGGTTGTCGCCCATCAGGATGTCGCACACGTAGCGCGTGTTGGTGCCTTGCCCGCGCACCGAGCGGCGCATCCGCTCGCCGTCGAGACGCCGCACGCGCTTGTCGCCGCTCGCGTACGGCGCGGTGCACAGCGCGACTTCCGCATCGCGCGTCGCCACCAGCGTGACGGTCTTGCCGCCTGGTACGTACAGTGCGTCCGGCGATACGTCGTCGAACACGCTGTCGCGCTTGCCGAGCGCATCGTAGGTTTCGCCGTCGACTTCGGCGCGCACCGTGCCCGTCAGCACGACCACGCACAATTCGCGGGTGCCGGTGTCGAGCGTTTCGGTATCACCGGCCTTCAGGCGCAGCGCACGAAAGCCGACGTGTTTCCAGCCGGCCGATTCGGGCGTGACGTTGCAGATTTCGCGGTCGGCGGATGCCTTGACCAGCAGGGGGGAAATCGTCATGAAATGGGTCTCCGCAATAGGGTAGGGCTCGGGCGCTCCGGCGCTGGCGTGCGAACTCACGCGCTCAACCGGTCGACGATCGCGCGCAGCGACTCGTAGCCTTTCTTCGCATACGCATAGCTCGGTGCGACGGCCGGGTCCTGCTCGGCCTCGACGACGAGCCAGCCTTCGTAGCCGGCGTCCTTCAGCGTGCGCAGCGTCGCGTCGTAGTCGAGCGCGCCGTCGCCGGGCACCGTGAAGGTGCCGTTGATCACGCCGTTCAGGAAGCTCCAGCCGTCGTTGCGCGCCCGGTTGACGACCTGCGGCCGCACGTCCTTGCAATGCACGTGCGCGACGCGCGACACGTGCTTCTTCAGCAGCGTCACCGGGTCGGCCGCGCCGCCGAAATACGCATGGCCGGTGTCGAACAGCAGGAACACCTTCGCGGGATCGGTCAGCGCCATCAGCCGGTCCACGTCGTCCGGCGACTCGACGTATGCGCCCATGTGGTGATGGTAGGCAAGCTTGATGCCATACGTGTCGAGCAGGTGCGCGCCGAACGCGTCGAGGCGCGCCGCATAGCGCCGCCACGCGGCGTCGTCGACGAAACGCGGCCGCTTCGCGACCGGCGTGTCGATGTTGCCCTGGATCGTGCCCGCGCATTCGCCGTACACGACGACCTTCACGTCGTTGTACTGCAGCTTCGTCATGTGCGCGCGGCAGCGCTCGATTTCGGCCGCGACGGCATCGGCGTCGGTCATGCCCGGCGCGAGCTCCGCGAGGAAGCCCGAATACCAGCCCGACACGCACACGAGCCCGAATTCGGCGAGCTTCGCCTTCAGTTCGGGGCCCGTCTTCGGAAACTTGTTGCCGAGCTCGAAGCCCGCATAGCCGATTTCGGCGCCTTCCTTCAGCGCCGTTTCGAGCGGCGTCTCGCCGCCGAGCGACGGCAGGTCGTCGTTCATCCATGACAGGGGATTGATACCGATGCGGACGTTCCAGCTCATGACGTGTTTCCTGGGTTCGAATGGGGTTGTCTCGGCGCGGCCGATGGAAAGGGTGGACGGATCAGCGCCGCTGGCGGGTCTTCGCGTCGAGATACGCGCGGTGCGCCGCTTCGACGCCGGCGCGTTCGGACACCTGCGGCACCGCGACTTCCCACCACGCGCCGCCGTCGTCGGTCGTGCGCCGGTGCGTGGTGTCGATCACGAGCACCTGGCTCGTCGTCGCCGCACGCGCGCGCTTCATTTCGTGGCGCAGCTCGCCGACGTCGCGCACATGCGCGGCGTCGGCGCCCATCGCGCGTGCGTGCATCGCGAAGTCGATCGTCGAGCGTTCGCCGCCTTCGGGCACGCAGTCGTCGAGCATGTTGTTGAAGCTCGCGCCGCCGCAATTGAGTTGCAGCCGCTCGATGCAGCCGTAGCCGCGGTTGTCGAGGATCACGACGATGAGCTTGCGGCCGAGCATCACGGACGTCGCGAGTTCCGCGTTGAGCATCATGTACGAGCCGTCGCCGACGATCACGATCACTTCGCGCTCGGGCCGCGCGAGCTTCGCGCCGAGGCCGCCCGCGACCTCGTAGCCCATGCACGAATACGCATAGTCCATGTGGTAGTTGCCCGGCACGCCGCTGCGCCACAGCTTGTGCAACTCGGCCGGCAGCGTGCCGGCCGCGCAGACGACCAGATCGTCGCGCGCGCTGTCGCGCCCCGCGTCGGCCGCGGAGTCGCGCACCGCGCCGATCACTTCCGCGTCGTACGGCAGCGTGTCCTTCGGAATCCGGGTGGTCACGTCCGTCACGCGCGTGTTCCAGGCGGCGGCCTGGTCGCGGTTCGCGGCGGTCCACGCCGGGTCGGCGCGCCAGCCGGCCAGCGCGACCGACAGCTGGCCGAGGCCCGTGCGCGCATCGGCCACCAGTTGCCGGCCGCGCTTCTTGCCCGCGTCGAACGGCTGCACGTTCAGGCTCAGCAGCGTCGCGTCGCCGTAGAGCGCATGCGAGCCGGTCGTGAAATCCTGCAGCCGCGTGCCGACCGCGAACACGACGTCGGCCTGCGCGGCCGCGCGGTTCGCGGCGGGCGAGCCCGTCACGCCGATCGAGCCGAGGTTCAGCGGGTGGTCCCACGCGAGGCTGCCCTTGCCGGCCTGCGATTCGGCGACCGGCACGCCGTGCGTGTCGGCGAACGTGCGCAGCGCGTCCCACGCCTGGCTGTACAGCACGCCGCCGCCCGCGACGATCAGCGGCTTCTTCGCGGCCTTCAGCACGTCGAGCGCATCGGCGAGTTCGAGCGCGTCGGCCGGCGAGCGGCGCATCCGGATCACCGGCGGCGCGAAGAAATCCTCGGGCCAGTCGTACGCGAAGGTCTGCACGTCCTGCGGCAGCGCGAGGCACACGGGCCCGCATTGCGCGGGATCGGTCATCACCTGGATCGCGCGCGGCAGCGCGACGAGCAGTTGTTCCGGCGACGTGATGCGGTCGAAGTAGCGCGTCACGGGCCGGAAGCAGTCGTTCGCGCTGACGTCGCCCTGTTCGAAATCCTCGACCTGCTGCAGCACCGGGTCGGGCAGCCGCGACACGAACACGTCGCCGGGCAGCAACAGCAGCGGCAAGCGGCCGACGTGCGCGAGCGCGGCGGAGGTGAGCATGTTGGTCGCGCCGGGGCCGATGCTCGACGTCGCGGCCATCATCCGCTGGCGGAAATGCGCTTTCGCGAACGCGACGGCCGCGTTGGCCATCCCTTGCTCGTTGTGCGCGCGAAACGTCGGCAGCCGGTCCTTCTCCGCGTGCAGCGCCTCGCCGAGCCCGGCCACGTTGCCGTGGCCGAAGATCGCGAACACGCCGCCGCAGTACGGCAGGATCTCGGTGCGGCCGTCCGGCTGGACGACTTCGGCGCGCAGGGCGGCCAGGTAGCGCACGAGCGCCTGGCTGACGGTCAGTCTTACGGTGGTGGTCATCGTCGGTCGATAGAGAGAAGTCGGGGGGGGGGCGTCACGAACACGGGCATCAGGCCGCGGCGGCGCGCGCGGCGGCCCGGCGGCCCAGCCACGCGTCGACCAGTTGCGCGAAGTTGCCGGCCACTTCGTCGATCAGCGCCTGATCGTCGATCCGGGCCGCGAACCAGTTCAGCGACGCATCGGCCCACAGCGTGCGCCCGACCATGAAGCCCTTGACGATCGGGTCGGTCGCCGAGCGGAAGCTGTCGACCAGGTATTGCAGCGGCTGGTTCAGGCCGAGGATCACCGCGCCGCGGCAGTACGGATCGCGCTCGGCGATCAGCGCGGCGAGCCGCGCCCAGCCGTCGGCGCTCAGCGGCGTGAGCTTCCACCATTCGGGCTTCACGCCGAGGTTGTAGAAGCGCGCGACCGTGCGCAGCACCGCGTCGTCCTCGGTGCCGGCCGGCGTCACCGCGCGCGGCGGAATCATTTCCAGCAGCAGCTCGTTGCCGCTCGCGCGCGTCGCTTCCCACAGCTCCAGCACGCGCTGCTCCTGCTCGACGCGCAGGTCGACGGGGTCGTCGGGGTGATAGTGAACGAGGCACTTCACGACCTGTTCGGTCGGCCAATGCGTGAGCGACGAGCCGACCGAGCGCGTGTCGTCGAAGCGCAGCGGCCGCGAGCCCGGCAGCTCGACCGGGCGGCCGACCCACCAGCCGCGCCCGGTGGCCGACGCGAGCGCGTCGCTGCCGTACGCGCCGCCGTCGATCAACACGCCGACGTGGCCGGCGATCCCGCGATCGCGCTCGACCTGTTCGACCGCGCGCACGAGCAGGCGCTTCAGCGTCTTGATCCGCGCTTCGTCCGCGCCGGCCTGCACCGCGAGCTCGTAGAACTGGCTGCGATGGTCGAACGCCATTACGCAGAGATCGTCCCATTCGCGGCGCGGCACCGTCACGCGATGCAGGTGCGCGAGCGTGCGATCGGCGTCGACCTGCGGATTGCGACTGCCGTCGAACCAGTGCGCGAGTTCGGCCGGCGTCGGCATCGCGGCCGAGCACGCGTGGCGCGACACGACGATCGCGCCGCACGCGTTCGCGATGCGCGTCGATTCGGCCCAGTCGCGCCCGCGCAGCAGCCCGGACAGCAGGCCCGACAGGAACGCGTCGCCCGCGCCGAGCACGTTGAGCACTTCGACGCGCTCGCCGAGAAAGGTCGGCGCCTCGTCGATGCGCGCGGGAACGTCGCCTTCGATCACGCAGCAGCCGAGCGCGCCGCGCTTGACGACCAGCGTCGCGTTCGTGACCGCGCGCACCGCCTGCAACGACCCGATCAAATCATGCGGCACGCCGCCCGCGATCAGGAATTCCTCCTCGGTGCCGACCAGCAAGTCGAATTCGCCGAGCACCTGCTGCAGTTGCCGCGTCACCTGCGCGTCGGGCACGTAGCGGTTTTCGCCGGCGCCGCGCGCGGTGAGCCCCCACAGCACCGGCCGGTAGTCGATGTCGAGAATCCGCACGGCGCCGTGGCGGCGCGCATAACCGAGCGCGGTCAGCGACGCCTCGCGCGTGCCCGGCGTCGACAGGTGCGTGCCGGTGATGGCCAGCGCGCGGCAACCGGCGATGAAGTCCTCGCTGATCTCGTCGGCGCGCACGGCCATGTCCGCGCAGTTCTCGCGTACGAACAGCAGCGGAAACGTATCGCGATCCTTCAGCCCGAGCAGCACCAGCGCGGTGAGGCGCTCGCGGTCGGTCTGCAGCTGGCTCGTGTCGCAGCCTTCGCGCTCGAGCGTCTCGCGCAGGAAGCGGCCCATCTGCTCGTCGCCGACGCGCGAAATCATCGCGGTCTTCAGTCCGAGCCGCGCGACGCCGAACGCGACGTTGCCCGACGAGCCGCCGAGATACATCTGGAAGCTGCGCGCGTCCTCGAGGCGGCTGCCGTACTGCTGCGCATAGAGATCCACGGCCACGCGGCCGAGGCAGGCGAGATCGATGGGGCGGTCACTCGGAAAGTTCAGCAGGCTCATATCACGTGTCACGCTCGCGGCCGGCGTTCGGCGCTGCCGGCAGATTAGGGGATCGATCCGGCGGCGGCTGTCCGCATGAGCTGCACGACATGGGGCTGCCTGTCGCCGGGATTCGGGCTACGGAACGGAGTCTAGACTTTTTGGAAATCCAGTTCCCTAGGTGAAATCACGTAGAAATAAATTTCCAAATTTTCGAGGAAGTGATCTACAGTTTCATCCGGATGCTTCAGTCCCGATCGGCCCCGATCGGACTCGGCCCGGCGGCGCGCAACGCGCCGTCTTCCGCCCCCGGAGATGAGGAGACAGATTGATCATGAAGACCAAGCTGATGGCCGTCGCGGCTGCCGCGATCCTGGCTGCGCCGCTTGCGCATGCCGAGAAGATCGGCGTGACGATGGCATCGTTCGACGACACGTTCCTGACCATCCTGCGCAACAGCATCGCCGATTCGGCGAAGAAGGACGGCGCGACGGTGCAGATCGAGGACGGCGGCAATGACGTCGGCAAGCAGTTGAGCCAGGTCCAGAACATGATCGCGCAGAAGGTCGACGCGATCATCGTGAACGCGGTCGATACCGACGCGACGCCGAAGATCACGAAGATGGTGACGGCGGCGAAGATCCCGCTCGTCTACGTGAACCGCAAGCCGGTCGATTTCGACAAGCTGCCGGCCGGCGTCGCGGTCGTCGCGTCCGACGAAAAGCAGTCGGGCACGCTGCAGGCGCGCCAGGTGTGCAAGCTGCTCGGTGGCAAGGGCGACCTGCTCGTGCTGATGGGCGAGCTGTCCAACGAATCGGCGCGCGCGCGCACCAAGGACATCGAGGACGTGATCGCGACGAAGGAATGCTCGGGCATGAAGATCGTCGACAAGCGCGAAGGCAAGTGGAGCCGCACGCAGGGCCAGGACATCACGATGAACTGGCTGAGCTCCGGGACCAAGTTCGACGCGATCGTGTCGAACAACGACGAGATGGCGATCGGCGCGATCAATGCGCTGAAGGCCGCGCGCAAGCTCACGCCGAAAACGGTCGTCGCGGGCATCGACGCGACGCCGGACGGGCTCGCGGCGATGAAGGCCGGCGAGCTGAAGGTATCGGTCTACCAGAACGCGACCGGGCAGGGCGCGCAGGCGGTGGCCGCGGCGCTCAAGCTCGCGAGGAAGCAGCCGGTCGATCGCTACGTGAACGTGCCGTTCGAACTCGTGACGCCGGAGAACATGAACCAGTACGCGAAGCACTGACCGGTTTTTCCGCTGAACTGCGCGGGCCCGGCGCGGCCGGGTTCGCGCGCGATTTTCGAGGAACGTCCATGTTTACAGCCAGGATCGCGCGCTCGATGGCCAGCGAAAGCGCGCCGGCCGCGTCGTCCGCCGCGCCGGGTTCGTCCGGTGCGCCCATGGCCGACTGCGTGCTCGAAGTGCGCGGCGTCGGCAAGTCCTTTCCCGGCGTCGTCGCGCTCGACGGCGTGCAGTTCCGCGTGCGCCGCGGCACCGTGCATGCGCTGATGGGCGAGAACGGCGCCGGCAAGTCCACGCTGATGAAGATCATCGCGGGCGTCTACACGCCCGACCAGGGCGAAATCCTGATCAACGGCGAACCGGTCGTGCTGAACGGCCCGCTCGATGCGCTCGACCGCGGGATCGCGATGATCCATCAGGAGCTCAACCTGATGCCGTACATGACGGTCGCGGAGAACATCTGGATCCGCCGCGAACCGAAGAACCGCTTCGGCCTGATCGATCACGCCGAGTTGCGCCGCCGTACGGCCGCGCTGTTCGAGCGGCTGTCGATCGACATCGATCCGGAAACCGACGTGCGCACGCTGACCGTCGCGAGCCGCCAGATGGTCGAGATCGCGAAGGCCGTGTCGTTCGACTCGGACGTGCTGATCATGGACGAGCCGACCTCCGCGCTGACCGACAAGGAAGTCACGCACCTGTTCCGGATCATTCGCCAGCTGCGCGAGCAGGGCAAGGGCATCGTCTACATCACGCACAAGATGAACGAGCTGTTCGAGATCGCCGACGAGTTCTCGGTGTTCCGCGACGGCAAGTACATCGGCACGCATGCGTCGAGCGACGTCACGCGCGACGACATCATCCGCATGATGGTCGGGCGCGAGATCACGCAGATGTTCCCGAAGGAAGCGGTGCCGATCGGCGACGTCGTGCTGTCGGTGAAGGATCTGTGCGTCGACGGCGTGTTCGGCGACGTGAGCTTCGAGCTGCGCGCGGGCGAGATCCTCGGCGTCGCGGGCCTCGTCGGCTCGGGGCGCTCGAACGTCGCGGAGGCGCTGTTCGGCGTCGTGCCGGCTACCTCGGGCGAGATCCGCATCGACGGCAAGCCGGTCCGGATCACGACGCCCGCGCAGGCGATGAAGCACGGGATGGCGTTCCTCACCGAGGACCGCAAGGATTCCGGCTGCTTCCTGAATCTCGACCTGCTCGCGAACATGGAAGCGGCGGTGTTGAGCCACCGCTACGTGAAGTTCAATTTCGTGCAGCAGGCGCAGTTGAAGCGCGACTGCGAGGAAATGAGCCGGATGCTGCGCGTGAAGTCGCCCGGACTGCACGAGGAAATCCAGAACCTGTCGGGCGGCAACCAGCAGAAGGTGTTGATCGGCCGGTGGCTGCTCACGCAGCCGCGCATCCTGATCCTCGACGAACCGACGCGCGGCATCGACGTCGGCGCGAAGGCCGAGATTCACCGGCTCGTCAGCGCGCTCGCCGGCAAGGGCGTCGCGGTGCTGATGATTTCTTCCGAAATGCCGGAAGTGCTGGGGATGAGCGATCGCGTGATGGTGATGCACGAAGGGCGCATGACCGGCATCGTCGATCGCAAGGACGCCGACCAGGTCCGCATCATGGATCTCGCGTCGCGCTGAGCCGAAACAAGATTGGAGACAACTGAAATGGGCAACCTGAACCCGGTCGCGGATGCGCAGACCATGACACTCAAGTCGCGGCATGCGAAGTGGCCGCCCGAACTGAGCATCTTCCTCGTGCTGGTCGGCATCAGCCTGTTCTTCGAGATCGTCGGCTGGATCGTCGTCGGCCAGAGCTTCCTGTTCAATGCCGAGCGGCTCGAGATCATCGTGCTGCAGATGGCCGTGATCGGCATCATCGCGGTCGGCGTGAACCTCGTGATCATCACCAGCGGGATCGACTTGTCGTCGGGGTCGGTCGTCGCGGCGGCCGCCGTCGTGTCGGCGAGCCTCGCGCAGGTGTCCGACTTCCCGCGCGCGGTGTTTCCGCACCTGACCGACCTGCCGGTCATCTGGCCGGTGCTGGCCGGCGTGTGCGTCGGGCTGCTGGTCGGCCTGCTGAACGGCACGCTGATCGCGCTGACGGGTATCCCGCCGTTCATCGCGACGCTCGGCACGATGGTCGCCGCGCGCGGCTTCGCGAAGTGGTTCACCAACGGGATGCCGGTGTCGATGCTGACCGATCCGTTCGCGGCGATCGGCGCGGGGGCGAATCCGGTGATCATCTTCCTGGTGGTGGCCGCGATCTTCCACGTCGTGCTGCGCTACACGCGCTTCGGCAAGTACACGTATGCGATCGGCGCGAACCGCCATGCGGCCGTCGTGTCGGGCATCAACGTCACGCGGCACCTGATTTTCGTCTACGCGATCGCGGGCCTGTTGAGCGGCATCGCCGGCACCGTGACGGCCGCGCGCGCGATTTCCGGCCAGTCGGGCATGGGCGTGATGTACGAGCTCGATGCGATCGCGGCCGTCGTGATCGGCGGCACGTCGCTGTCGGGCGGCCTCGGCCGCGTGACGGGCACCGTGATCGGCGTGCTGATCCTCGGCGTGATGACGTCGGGCTTCACGTTCATCCGCATCGACGCGTATTACCAGGAGATGGTGAAGGGCGCGATCATCGTCGCAGCCGTGATCGCCGATCAGTACCGCAACAAGAAATCGCGTCGCTGATCGAGCCCACCGCCGCCGAAACCACCGAACCCCGAAACCACGGAACGACCCGGGAAGAAGATGAAGATCGCGCCGGACCCCTGCATGATTCGCCACCTGCCGCTCGACCGGCTGCCGCACGCGGCGGCCGAGCTCGGCTACGACCCGATCGATCGCACCGCACGCTGACCGATTACCGACCGGCGCGGCACGGGCCGCGCCGCTGATGAACGAACGACTGGAGAGACTGCATGACCTTGCAAATCGGCGTGATCGGCTGCGGCGCGATCGGCCAGGACCACATTCGCAGACTGACCCGCACGCTGTCCGGCGCGCGCGTCGTGGCCGTCAACGACATCGAGCCGCGGCAGGCGCGCGACGCGGTGTCGAAGTACGGGCTCGACGCCGAGATCTACGGCGACGGCCACGAAGTGGTCGCCGCCGCCGACGTGCAGGCCGTGCTCGTCACGTCGTGGGGGCCGACGCACGAAGCGTTCGTGCTCGACGCGATCGCGCACGGCAAGCCGGTGTTCTGCGAGAAGCCGCTGGCCGTCACGGCCGACGGCTGCATGCGGATCGTCGAAGCCGAAGTCGCGCACGGCAAGCGGCTCGTGCAGGTCGGCTTCATGCGGCCGTACGACGAAGGCTATCGCGCGCTCAAGCGCGTGATCGACAGCGGCCGGATCGGCGCGCCGCTGATGCTGCATTGCGCGCACCGCAACCAGTCGGTCGGCGAGCGCTACACCACCGACATGGCGATCACCGACACGCTGATCCACGAACTCGACGTGCTGCGCTGGCTGCTCGGCGAGGATTACACGAGCGCGCAGGTCGTCTATCCGAAGAAGACGCGCCATGCGAGCACGCATCTCGCCGATCCGCAGATCGTGCTGCTCGAAACCGCGAGCGGCGTGCGCATCGACGTCGAGATCTTCGTGAACTGCCAGTACGGCTACGACATCCAGTGCGAGGTGGTCGGCGAGCAGGGCATCGCGAAGCTGCCCGATCCGCCGGCCGTCGGGCTCAAGCATGCGGCGCGGCAGTCGGTCGAGATCATGACCGACTGGAAGGAGCGCTTCATCGCGTCGTACGACGTCGAGCTGCAGGCGTTCATCGACGGCGTGCGGCAGGGCGCGCTGACCGGGCCGTCCGCGTGGGACGGCTACGCGGCGGCGGTCGCGGCCGACGCGTGCGTGCGGGCCCAGAAGAGCGGCGCGGTCGAGCCGATCGCGATGGCCGACCGTCCCGCGTTTTATCGCGGCTGACCCGCGCGTTCGCCGCTTACTTGCTGGATCGACCGAATGACGATGAAGATTGGCTGCGCGCCGTGCTGCTGGGGCGTCGACGACGTGAAGAACCCGCACCTGCCGCCGTGGCGGCACGTGCTCGCCGAGGCCGCGCAGGCCGGCTATTCGGGCATCGAGCTCGGGCCGTACGGCTACATCCCGCTCGACCTCGACGTGGTGAGCGCCGAGCTCGAGCGCCAGCGCCTGAGCATCACGGCCGGCACGATCTTCGACGACCTCGTGTCGCCGGAGAACCTGCCGAACCTGCTGCGCCAGACGCGCGACATCTGCGCGCTGATCACGCGGTTGCCGAAGCTGCCGACGCAGGACGGCCAGCGCTACGCGGCGCCGTACCTCGTCGTGATCGACTGGGGCCACGAGGCGCGCGACTACGCGGCCGGCCACGGCGATCACGCGCCGCGGCTGTCCGACGCACGCTGGGCGCGAATGGTCGACCACATCCGGCAGGTCGCGACGATCGCGCGCGACGAATTCGGCGTGCGCGCGGTGATCCATCCGCATGCGGGCGGCCATATCGAATTCGCGGACGAGATCGACCGGATCGTCGCCGATGTTCCGGCCGACACGGCGGGCCTGTGTCTCGACACCGGCCACCTGCATTACTCGGGCATGGACCCGGAAACGTGGCTGCGCCGCCATGCGGAGCGGCTCGACTACGTGCATTTCAAGGACATCGACGCGGCCGTCTACGACGCGGTGATGGGCGAGCACGTCGCGTTTTTCGCGGCGTGCGCGCGCGGCGTGATGTGCCCGATCGGCGCCGGCGTGCTCGATTACCCGGCGATCCGCCGCGCGCTCGTCGACGTCGGCTATGCCGGCTACATCACGATCGAACAGGAGCGCGACCCGCGCAACGCCGGCACGAGCCTGCGCGACGTCGCCGCGAGCCGCGCGTTTCTCGCGTCGGCCGGTTTTGCATGATCCCCTGAACACGCACCAGGAACACCATCATGATTGACGGACAGATTCTGCTTGGCCATTCGATTCGCTGGGGCATGGTCGGCGGCGGGCTCGGCAGCCAGATCGGCTACAGCCACCGGTCGGCCGCGCTGCGCGACGGCAGCTTCCAACTGGTTGCCGGCGCATTCGACATCGATCCCGAACGCGGCCGCCAGTTCGGCGTGAAACTGGGCGTCGCGGCCGAGCGCTGCTATCCCGACTACGCGACGATGTTCGACGCCGAGGCGCGGCGCCCGGACGGCATTCGCGCGGTATCGATCGCGACGCCGAACAACACGCACTTCGAGATCTGCCGCGCCGCGCTGAACGCGGGGTTGCACGTGGTCTGCGAGAAGCCGCTGTGCTTCACGACCGAGGAGGCCGAGGCGCTGCAGCGCCTGTCGGTCGAGAAGAACCGGATCGTCGGCGTCGCGTACGGCTATTCCGGACACCAGATGATCGAGCAGGCGCGCGAGATGATCGCGCGCGGCGGCCTCGGCGAGATCCGCATCGTGCAGATGCAGTTCGCGCACGGCTTCCACAGCGAGGGCGTCGAGGCCGCGAGCGCGGCCGCGCGCTGGCGCGTCGATCCGAAGTTCGCGGGCCCGAGCTACGTGCTGGGCGATATCGGCACGCATCCGTTGTACATCTCCGAGGTGATGGCGCCGGCGCTGAAGATCCGCCGGCTGATGTGTTCGCGGCAGAGCTTCGTGAAGAGCCGCGCGCCGCTCGAGGACAACGCGTTCACGATCATGGAATACGACACCGGCGCGATCGGCTACGTGTGGTCGAGCGCGGTGAACGCCGGCTCGATGCATGGGCAGAAGGTGCGCGTGATCGGTTCGAAGGCGAGCATCGAATGGTGGGATGAACACCCGAACCAGTTGCGCTACGAAATCCAGGGGCATCCCGCGCAGGTGCTCGATCGCGGGATGCCGTACCTGCATCCGCACGCCTTGCGCGAAGACCGCATCGGCGCCGGGCATCCGGAAGGGCTGTTCGAAGCATGGTCGAATCTCTACGCGCGCTTCGCGCTCGCGATGGACGCGGCTGATCGCGGCGACGCCGCGGCGGTGAAGGCCATCCGCATTCCGGACGTGCACGCGGGCGTCGAGGGCGTGCGCTGGGTCGAGAATTGCGTGCGTTCCGCCGACGCGGGCAGCGTGTGGGTCGACTATCGTTGAACGGAGGCGGGCCGGCCGCGCCGCGCGTCGGCGCGACGGCCGGCCTCGGTACACATCCTGATCTTTACGCCGCCGCGAGCGCGTTGGACAATCGCTTCCAGTCTTGCCGTGGAGCGTATGCAAGTGATGATCGAGCGCGTGGGAGCGAGCGGGGCGGCGCGGGCCGTGCCGCAAACGTGATTAAATTCGCCCTTCATGCATGTATCCAGTCGAGCCCCGGGCCGCGCCGGCCAGCCACGCGCGCGCATCGGGGCCGTCAACTTCGCGCTATCCGATGAGTTCATCCGAGAAACCTCCCGCCACCGTCGAGCAGTTCCTGCAACACCTGACGCAGGAGTACGACGGCCTCAGCAATCGCCTGAAGGTGATCGCGCGCCACGTGGAAACGCATCGGGACCAGCTTGGGCTGGAGGGCATCCAGTCGCTCGCCGAGGCCTGCGGCGTCCAGCCGTCGGCCGTCGTGCGCTTCGCGAAGCACTTCGGCTTCTCCGGTTTCTCGGAGATGCAGCGGCTGTTCCGCGAAGGGCTCGCGCAGCAGATCGCGCCGGGGCGCGCCTACAACCTGCGTGTGCGCGACGTGATCGAATCGGGTTCGTCGAGCCTGCAACCGGAACAGATCGCCGACGAATTCATCAAGGGCAGCATTGCCGGAATGCAGCAGTTGCGGCAGACGCTCGATTCGCAGGCGCTCGCGCAGGCCGTCGACCTGCTCGCCGAGACGCAGGCGATCTGGATCGCCGGGTCGCGGCGCGCGTTTCCGATCGCCGTGTATCTCGACTATGCGCTGCAGCACACCGACAAGCGCATCGGGCTGTTCAGCGCGCTCGGCAGCATGCATCTCGGCCAGATCCGGTCGGTGCGCGAGGGCGACGTGATGATCGTGATCTCGTTCATGCCGTACGCGGACGAGACCGTGCAGGTCGCGCAGCAGGCCGCGCGGCGCGGCGCGCGGCTGATCGCGATCACCGACAGCCGGATGAGCCCGCTCGCGCGCGAGGCGGAAGTGACGCTGATGGTGCAGGACAGCGCGACGTTCGGCTTCCGCGCGCTGACGGCCACGATGGGCCTCGCGCAGAGCCTGTTCGTCGCGCTCGCGTACCGGCTCGAGCTGTCGTATCTGCCGACCGCCGACGGTGCGCATGGCACGAAGGCCGGTTGATCCCGACTGCCGGTGCGCCGCCCGCCGAACGGATCGGCGGATGGCGCACCGGCCGGCTTACTTCGCGGTCGGCATCGCGAATTCGGCGCCCTTGCCGATGCTCGACGACCAGCGCTGCATCACCGACTTCTGACGCGTGTAGAAGCGCACGCCTTCTTCGCCGTACGCGTGCATGTCGCCGAACAGGCTCTTCTTCCAGCCGCCGAAGCCGTGCCACGCCATCGGCACCGGGATCGGCACGTTGATGCCGACCATCCCGACCTGGATGCGCCGCGCGAATTCGCGCGCGATGCCGCCGTCGCTCGTGAAGCACGACACGCCGTTGCCGAATTCGTGCGCGTTGATCAGGTCGACCGCTTCGCCGAAGTCCTTCACGCGCACGCAGCCGAGCACCGGCCCGAAGATTTCTTCCTTGTAGATCCGCATGTCGGGGCGCACGTGATCGAACAGCGTGCCGCCGGTGAAGAAGCCGGCCTCGCGGCCCGGCACGCGCAGCCCGCGCCCGTCCACCACCAGTTGCGCGCCCTCGTTCACGCCTTGCTCGATATAGCCTTCGATGCGCTTGAGCGCTTCGCCGGTGACGATCGGTCCCATCTCGACTTCCGGCGACATCCCGTCGCCGATCACCAGCTTGCGCGCGCGCTCGGCCACGGCCGGCACGATCTGGTCGGCCACGTCGCCGACCAGCACCGCGATGCTGATCGCCATGCAGCGCTCGCCGGCCGAGCCGTACGCGGCGCCGATCAGCGCGTCGACCGCTTGCTCGACGTTCGCGTCGGGCATCACGACGAGGTGGTTCTTCGCGCCGCCGAGCGCCTGCACGCGCTTGCCCGACTGCACCGCGCGCTGCTGCACGTAGGCCGCGATCGGCGTCGAGCCGACGAAGCTGACGGCCTGCACGTCCGGGTGGTCGAGCAGCGCATCGACCGCGCCCTTGTCGCCCTGCACGACGTTGAACACGCCGGCCGGCAGCCCTGCCTGCGCGAGCAGGTCGGCGATGAACAGCGCGGCCGACGGGTCGCGCTCGCTCGGCTTCAGCACGAACGTGTTGCCCGTCGCGAGCGCGACCGGGAACATCCAGCACGGCACCATGCACGGGAAGTTGAACGGCGTGATGCCCGCGACGACGCCGAGCGGCTGGCGCATCGTCCAGTTGTCGATGCCGGTGCTGACCTGGTCGGTGAAGTCGCCCTTCAGCAGTTGCGGCACGCCGCATGCGAATTCGACGATGTCGATGCCGCGCGCGACTTCGCCCTGCGCGTCGGAGAACACCTTGCCGTGCTCGGCCGTGATGATTGCCGCGAGCGTGTCGCGGTGCTCGTTCATCAGTTGCAGGAAGCGGTGCAGCACGCGCGCGCGGCGGATCGGCGGTGTCGCGGCCCAGTCCGGGAACGCGGCGTGGGCGGACGCGACGGCCCGCTCGACTTCGTCGTTGCCGGCGAGCGCGACGCGGCGCACCGCGCGGCCGAGCGACGGATTGAGGACATCCTGGAAGCGGCCGCTGCGGCCGGCGACGGGCGCGCCGTCGATGTAGTGGCCGACGTCGGCGTCGGACGTATACGCGGGAACCGTGGTCATGCGTGTCTCCTGGGATGGGGGGGTGAACCGGGCCTAGTCTAGGCAAAGCGGCCGGCCGGGAGAAGGCCGCGCAGCTTGATTCACTGTTCAGAATTCTGAATAATTACTGGATGAATCAGCAAAATGTCCAGGCGCTCTGGCCGCATATCCATTCGCTGACGGTGCTGGCCGCGGCCGGCAGTTTCACGGCTGCCGCGCAGCGGCTCGGCATCAGCAAGGCCGCGATGAGCCAGCGCATCGCCGATCTCGAAAAGGCGGCCGGCGTGCCGCTCGTGCGCCGCACCACGCGCAGCGTGCGGCTCACCGACGCGGGCCAGACGCTCGTCGACAGCACGCGCGACGCGTTCGAGTCGATCGGCCAGCATTTCGCGCGCGTGAAGGATCTCGCCGGCGAGCCGCGCGGGCTGCTGCGTGTCACGGTGCCGGTCGCGCTCGGGCGCCAGCAGGTCGTGCCGCACCTGCCCGAGTTCCTGCGCCAGCATCCGGGTGTCCAGATCGAGCTCGACCTGTCGGACCGCCTGCATTCGCTGACGCAGGAGGGCTTCGACCTCGCGATCCGCCATACGACCACCGCGCCGCAAACTCACGTCGCGTGGAAGCTGTGCGACACGCGTTCGCTATTGGTCGCGAGTCGCGACTATCTCGACGCGCGCGGCGCGCCGCGCCACCCCAGCGAGCTCGTCGATCACAGCTGCCTGTGCTACCTGCGCGACAACGAGCCGGCCGCGTGGAGCTTCGAGCCGGACGGCCGCCGGCGCGAGCGCGTGAGCGTGCCGGTGCGCGGCAGTTTCGCGGCGAACAACAGCGAGGCGATGCGGGAGGCCGCGCTCGGCGGGCTCGGCATCGCGCTGCTGCCCGATTTCAGCGCGCGGCGCGATCTCG
Organism: Burkholderia sp. AU45388; assembly: GCF_030481585.1. Taxonomy (NCBI): domain Bacteria; kingdom Pseudomonadati; phylum Pseudomonadota; class Betaproteobacteria; order Burkholderiales; family Burkholderiaceae; genus Burkholderia; species Burkholderia sp. AU45388. The sequence goes on from NZ_JAUJPV010000010.1 coordinate 169,725, forward strand.
ACGCCGGCCGGCTCGTCGCGTTGCTCGACGGCTGGCGTCCGTCGGGCGCGTTCGGCGACCACATTTTCGCGATCCGCCCGTACAGCCCGGTCGTGCCGAGTGCGGTGCGCGCGCTCGTGCGGCACCTGCGCGAGCGGCTCGCGGGCGGCTTCTCCGGCGCGTGAGCCGGGTGCCCGCGGGCGTCCGGCCGTCGGCGGCCCGGGCAGGCGCGGCGGCGCTGCGGTAAAATCGCGGCTTCCTCCCGCGCCACGTGTGGCGCGTCATTCGAAGGTCGACAACCGATGCAGATTCACAAGGAAGTGGACGCGCGCGGGCTCAATTGCCCGTTGCCGATCCTGCGTGCCAAGAAAGCGCTTGCCGATATGGAAAGCGGGCAGATCCTCAAGGTGCTCGCGACCGATCCGGGCTCGCAGCGCGATTTCGCCGCGTTCGCGAAGCAGACGGGCAACGAGATCGTCGAATCGACGACCCAGGACAAGACCTTCGTGTTCCTGATGCGCCGCCGCTGAAGGCGCGCATCACGTGTCCCGCCGCGCCCGGCACCGCTGGCCGGCCACACTTTTCTGACAATTCTTAAACCTCGTTGCGTGACCGGCTGCGTATACTGACCCGGCCGGTCGTCCGCTCCCAGCGGAGGCGCCGGCCACGGTACGTCGCACGGCGGGCTCGGGGGCCATGCCTGACGCTACCGTCGTACAACGGGGAGAGGACATGTCCTTCAGACCAGGGACCCTTCGAAGTCCGTCCGGAGCGGCAAGCATTGCGCCCGTGCGCACCTCGGAATTGAGCCGGATCGAGCTCGATCCGCAGCGGGACCGCCACGCGCGTGCCGCGCTGGAGGCCTATGCGGATTCGGCCGCGGCCGAGATGCCGTGGCTGGCCGAATGGCTGGACGAACGGCTGCGCGACGCCGCGCGGGACGACGGCTCGGGCCCGACCTACTGCGGTGCGACGATCGAACGCGTGTTCGATCTGGCGCAGGCATGGGCGGCGGGCCAGCCCGACTACGCGGCCGGCGCGTGGGAGCGCGTGCGCGACCAACTGCAGCGGATGCTGGCGCAACCGCCGCTGCCGCAGCGGCCGTCGCCACGCATGCCGACGGATGATTTCGCCGAGCCGGTGGCCGGCATCGCGGGCGCCGAATAGGCGTCCGATTGCGCAAGAGAAAGGATTATTCGAAGAAAGGGCGATAGTCCGCGCAATTTCTTGGCGAATTTCATACTACTATGATGAAATCGCCGGTTCGTCCGTGCCCCGTTTTTGAGATATTTAGCCGGGTCGCCGGCTTGCGCAGGTTAGCGCGAGCGGCGAACGATGGCTCGCCGGCCGGTATCCGGCCGCCGCGCGCAGGTTGCGCGGCCGAGGCAGGCGGGGAGCCGAATGGACGAATCGACTTCGATTTGCGGGGTGCTATGAGAATTGCTGTACTGGATGACGATCCGGCCCAGACGGATTTCGTCAGTCAAACGCTGACGGCCGTGGGCCATACGTGCTACGCGTTCAAGGAAGGCAAGGCCCTGAAGAAGCGCCTGCAGCGCGAGACGTTCGACCTGCTGGTGCTCGACTGGAACGTGCCCGACATGTCCGGCGAGGAAGTGCTCAAGTGGGTGCGGGCGAACCAGACCGAGCACAGCCTGCCGATCATCTTCATGACGAGCCGCGACGACGAGGCCGGGATCACGCAGATCCTCAACGCCGGCGCCGACGATTACGTGGTCAAGCCCGTGTCGGGCCCGATCCTGCGCGCACGTATCGGTTCACTGCTGCGCCGCGCGTATCCGGTCAATGCCGAGGCCACCGTCCGCGAATTCGATCAGTTCCGTTTCGACGTGAACCTGAAGCAGGCGTACGTCGGCGACAAGGCCGTGAGCCTCACGCAAAAGGAATTCGAGCTCGCGCTGCTGCTGTTCCAGCATCTCGACCGCCCGCTGTCGCGCGCGCACATTCTCGACCTCGTGTGGAAGCAGGCGACCGACATTCCGTCGCGCACGATGGATACGCACATCTCGATGCTGCGCACCAAGCTCGGCCTGCGGCCCGAAAACGGCTACCGTCTCGCGCCGATCTACGGATACGGCTACCGGCTCGAACGGGTCGGCCAGGGGGAACCGGAGTGACCGCGCGCATCACGCGGCGCACGGCGGGCCTGTGCACGGCGGCGTTGCGCGCGGCCTGTGCGGTCGCGTTCGCGTTCGCCGCGCAGCAGGCCGCGGCGCAGCCGCCCGCCGCCGCGGGCAAGACGGTCGTGTATCGCACGCAGGCGGGCGACACGCTGTACGACGTCGCCGCGCGCTACCTGCAGGGCGCGGACGACTGGCAACTGCTCCAGCAGATCAACGGCGTGCCGGCGCCGAAGCACCTGCAGCCCGGCATCGCGCTGAAGCTGCCGGTCGCGCGGCTGCGCAAGGAAAAGCTCACCGCGCGCGTGGTCGCGGTGCAGGGCACGGCCGAGCGCGCGTCCGGCGCCGCGTTCGCGCCGCTCGCGAACGATGCGACGCTCGCCGAAGGCGACCGCGTGCGCACGGGCCCGAACGGCTTCGTGACGATCGAGCTGGCCGACGGCACGCACATGAGCCTGCCGCCCGACAGCCAGCTCGACCTGAAGTCGTTGCGCCGCACGGTGCTGACCGGCACGCTCGATCGCGAGTTCGAACTCACGCGCGGTTCGGTCGAAAGCGAAGTCACCCACCTGAAGAAACGCGACGACCGCTTTCAGATCCGCTCGCCGTCGGTCGTGGCCGGCGTGCGCGGCACGCGCTTTCGCGTGAACTACGACGCGGCCGGCACGGCGGCGACGCGCGTCGAAGTGCTCGACGGCACCGTCGGCGTCGCGGGCGGCCGGCAGCCGGCCGGCGCGACGCTCGTGCATGCGAACTTCGGCAGCGTCGCGACGTCGTCGGGCGCGGTCGGCGCGCCGGTCGAGCTGCTGGGCGCCCCCGCGCTCGCGCATCCGGACAAGGTGCAGGACGAGCCCGACGTCGCATTCGACGTCGCGCCGCTCGCGCAGGCGCATGGGTATCGCGTGCAACTCGCGCACGACGCGGGGCTGCTCGACCTGTTCCGCGAAACGCGTACCGATTCGCCGCGCGCGGTGTTCCACGACGTGCCGAACGGCAACTACTTCGTGCGGATCGCCGCGATCGATGCGAACGGCCTCGAGGGGCTGCCGCGCACCTATGCGTTCGAGCGCCGCGTGATGGGGCTCGACGCGAGCGCGTCGCAGGGCGCGGGCGGTTACGAGTTCCGCTGGGCGCCGAACGGGGCGGGCCAGAACGCGCGTTACCGGTTCGTGCTGTCGCGTTCGAAGGACTTGAGCGCGCCGGTCGTCGACCAGGTCGGCCTGCACGCGCGCCAGATCACCGTCGCGCACCTGCCGCCGGGCGACTATTTCTGGGCCGTGACCGTCGAGGAATTCGAAGGCGGCAAGTTCTACGAGAAGACCAGTCCGGTCAACGCGTTCACGTTGTCGCGCTGACCCGCGGCGCATGAAACCCGATTCCGTTTCCACACGGCGGCACCTCGGCCGCCGCTTCCTGATCGAATGGATCGCGATCGGCTGCCTGGGGGTCGCGGTGATCCTCGCGTGCGCGCTCGGCCGTCTGTCGTCGAGCGTCGACGGGTTGATCTACGACCGGCTGCTGATGCTGCGCAGCCTGCCGCTGTCACCCGACGTGGTCGTCGTCGACATCGACAACCAGAGCGTATCCGCGCTCGGCCGCTGGCCGTGGTCGCGCGACGTGCACGCACGGCTGCTCGACACGCTCGCGCGCGCGCAGCCGGCCGCCGTCGTCTACGACGTGCTGTTTACCGAACCGTCGCCGGAGGATCGCGCGTTCGCGGACGCGATGAGTCGCGTGCCGACCTTCCTGCCGGTGCTGCTGAGCCCCGAGCAGGCGGACGGCACGCGATCCGTCGATCCGCCGGTCGCGGCGCTCGCGGCGCAGGCGACGGGGCTCGGCCATATCAATCTCGAAGTCGATCGCGACGGCATCGTGCGCAGCGTCGCGCTGTTCGAAAGCGACGGCCGCGTGCGCTGGCCGCAGTTGATGGTGCCCGTCTATCGCGCGATCCAGGCCGGCCGGCTGCACCCGGTCGGCGGCGTGCCCGGCGCGAACGCGCACGACCTGTCGCGCGATGCGACGGGCGAGGGCCGCTATCTGATCCCGTTCAGCCGCAACACGCCCGCGTATCCGACGCTGTCGTTCGACGACGTGCTCGAAGGGCGCGTGAAGCCCGACGCACTGCGCGGCAAGGTCGTCGTCGTCGGCGTGACGGCGTCCGGGCTGTACGATCGCTTCGCGACGCCGGTGTCCGGCGAGTTCGGCCCGCTCGCCGGCGTGTACATCCATGCGAACGTGCTCGACATGCTGGCGACCGGCAGCGCGATCTCGCCCGCGTCGCCGCTGGGGCTGTTCGTCGCGTCGCTGCTGCCGCTCGCCGTGTTGCTGGGCGGCTTCCTGATGCTGTCGCCGTGGCGCGCGCTGCTGCTGACGCTGAGCCTCGCCGCGCTCTCCGTCGTTGGGAGCCTGGCGCTGCTGTTCGAGGCGCGCATCTGGCTGACGCCGGCGCCCGCGATCTTCGGGCTGATCGCCGTCTATCCGATCTGGAACTGGCGGCGGCTGGAAATGACGATGTCGTACCTGCGCCGCGAGCTGCAGAAGCTCGCGGACGAGCCGCACCTGCTGCCCGAGGCGCCGCGCACGCGCGACGTCGGCGGCGACGTGCTGGAGCGGCAGATGGCGCTGATGGCGCAGGCCGCGCAGCGCGTGCAGGACATGAAGCGCTTCGTGTGGGACAGCCTCGACAGCATGCCCGAGCCGATCTTCGTGACCGACCTCGACGGCACCGTGCTGATCGCGAACCACGCGGCGAAACGCTACGGCTCGCGGCTCGCGCTGCCGCTGCCGGAAGGGCGGCCGCTGCGCGCCGCGCTCGGCGAATTGACGTTCATGAAGACCGTCGACGGCAACGCCGAGCACGACGTGACGATCCGCGAGCACTGGCCGGCCGCGCTCGACCCGACGCTCGGGGCCGAGCACGACGCGATGGCGCGCGGCATCGAGGTGCGCGATCGCGACGGGCTCGACCACCTGCTACGCTACGCGGCGTGCACGAACGCGCAGGGCCGCGTGACCGGCTGGATCGCCGGCCTCGTCGACGTGACCGAACTGCACGCGGCCGAGCGGCAGCGCGAGGAAGCGCTGCACCTGCTGTCGCACGACATGCGTTCGCCGCAGTCGTCGATTCTCGCGCTGGTCGAGATCGAGCGCGACCGCGTCGAGAGCGACGCGATGCGCGGGCTGCTCGCGCGGATCGAGCGCTATGCGCACCGCGCGCTGTCGCTCGCCGACGAGTTCGTGCAACTGGCGCGCGCCGAGTCGCAGGCGTACCAGCTCGAGGCGACGAGCCTCGTCGACGTGCTGATCGATGCGAGCGACGAGGTGTGGCCGCAGGCGCAGGCGAAGCACATCCGCGTCGAGACCGACGTGGGCGGCGACATGTGCTGGGTGCGCGCGGACCGCTCGCTGATCACGCGTGCCTTCGTGAACCTGCTGAACAACGCGGTCAAATACAGTCCGTCCGACACGGTGATCACGTGTACGCTGACGGTCGAGCACGCATCGAAGCGGATGTTCTGTACGATTCGCGATCAGGGGTACGGCATTGCGCCGGAAGATCAGCGGCATCTGTTCGAGCGTTTCAAGCGATTCCATGCCGGCGAGCGGCCCGACATCCCGGGTTCCGGGCTCGGCATGGCGTTCGTGAAGACGGTCGTCACGCGCCATGGGGGCAGCGTGTCGGTCGACAGCGAAGTGGGTGTCGGCACCGCGGTGACGGTGTCGCTGCCCGCGATCGACGAGCCGTCCGCCTGACAGGGCCGGGCACGACGGCAGGTATTTGGGGAAAGCCATGAGAAAGCAATGGGCGGCGACCGCGCTGGCGGCGTCGCTGTTGACGGGTTGCGCCGGCGTGACGAGCGGCGTGAGTGCGGTCGGGCAGCCGAATGCATTTGCATCGGGGGCGCACGGCTACGATTTCGTGCGGACGGCCGCGCAGGCGGGCGACGCCGAGTACCGGCGGATCGAGACGCTCGTGCGCGACGAACTCGCGCGCCGCGGCTTCGATGCGCAGCCGCTCAAGGACGCGCGCTACCGCTTGTCGATCGCGTATGCGACGCAGCCGGCGGCGGTCGCGGCGAGCGCCGAGCAGTGCGGCGCGGCGAGCAGCGCATGCGTGACGGTCGACGGGCCCGCGCCGCTCGCGCTGCCGTTCATGGGCCGCGTGTACCGCCACGTGCTGACGCTGCGCTTCGTCGATGCGAAATCGGGCGCCGACGTCTATCGCGTGTCCGCATCGCTGCGCGACCGCGATCCGGGCACGCAGCAGGCCGCGCCGGCGCTCGTGAAGAGCGCGCTGGCGAAGGTGCCGTTCGGCGACGGCAGCGGCTGGCTCGTCAAGACGAAAAAAGACGACGCGGGCGGCATGCCGGGCGTCGTCTCGGTGAAGCCGGCCGACGCGCGCTGAAGCGGTGGCCGCGAGGTGAGGGCGGGCCCGCCGGGGCGGGCCCTTGCCGCGTTCAGACGGTGGTTTGTCCGCCGTCGCGCGTGCGCAGGTACGTTTCGAACTCCGCACCGACTTCCGGGTGGCGCAGCGCGAATTCGACCGTCGCCTTCAGGTAGCCGAGCTTGCTGCCGCAGTCGTAGCGCGTGCCCTGATACTTGTAGGCCAGCACCTGTTCGTCGGCGAGCAGCGCCTGGATCGCGTCGGTGAGCTGCAGTTCGCCGCCCGCGCCCGGTTTCAGCGCGCGCAGATGCTCGAAGATCCGCGGCTTCAGGATGTAGCGGCCGACCACGCCGAGGTTCGACGGTGCGACTTCCGGCGCCGGCTTCTCGACGATCGCCGACATCTTGACGATCGACTCTTCCCATTCCTTGCCGTCGACAATCCCGTACGACTTCGTCTCCGACGGCGGGATTTCTTCGACGCCGATCACCGAGCTGTGATAGTGGTCGAACACGTCGACCATCTGCTTCATCACCGGCGGGTTGCCGTCGAGCAGGTCGTCCGCGAGGATCACCGCGAACGGGTTGTCGGCGACCAGCTTTTCCGCGCATAGCACCGCGTGGCCGAGGCCGAGCGCTTCCGGCTGGCGCACGTAGAAGCAGTCGACATGGCTCGGCTTGATGCTGCGCACGAGTTCGAGCAGCTTTTCCTTGCCGCGTGCCTCGAGTTCGGCCTCGACCTCGTACGACTTGTCGAAGTGGTCCTCGATCGCGCGCTTGCTGCGCCCGGTCACGAAGATCATTTCGGTGATGCCCGCGGCGATCGCTTCCTCGACCGCGTACTGGATCAGCGGCTTGTCGACGACGGGCAGCATTTCCTTCGGGCTCGCCTTCGTTGCCGGCAGGAACCGCGTGCCGAGGCCGGCCACGGGGAATACCGCCTTGGTGACTTTCAACATGATCGAACCTTTATTCCTGTAATCGACTTGTCAGACGGACTATGTTCACGTTCCGATTATAGTGAACGCAAACGACCTTACCGTTTGTTACGCAGGCAACCGATCGAGCTGCGCGCGCAGTTTGTCGAGCGTGCCCTGGAATTCCGCGACGCGTTTCTGCTCCTGCTCGACCACGGCCGGCGGCGCTTTCGCGACGAATGCCTCGTTGCCGAGCTTCGCGTTGCACTTCGCGATCTCGCCCGTCAGGCGGGCGATTTCCTTCGACAGGCGCTCGCGTTCGGCCGCCACGTCGATTTCCACCTTCAGCACCAGCTTGTTCGGGCCGACGATCGCGATCGGCGCGCCGTGTGCCTCCTTGTCCAGCGCCGCCTCGTCCGCGAGGATCTGCACTTCCGACAGGCGCGCGAGCGCCTGGACGTACGGCGCGAACGAGCGCAGGCGCTCGGCGTCGCCGGCCGCCAGCAGCGGCACCTTGGTGGCCGGCGACAGGTTCATCTCGCCGCGCAGGTTGCGGCACGCGTCGACGATCGCCTTCAGGTCGGCCACCCACTGTTCGGACGCCTCGTCGAGCTTCTGCAGGTTCGCGACCGGATACGCCTGCGTCATCAGCGACGCTTCGCCCTCGGCGTTGCCCTGCGGATAGCGGCCGGCGAGCGGCGCGACCTTCTGCCAGAGCGCTTCGGTGATGAACGGGATGACCGGGTGCGCGAGGCGCAGCACCGTTTCCAGCACGCGCAGCAGCGTGCGGCGCGTCGCGCGCTGCTGTTCCGGCGTGCCGTTCTGGATCTGCACCTTCGCGAGTTCGAGATACCAGTCGCAGTACTCGTCCCACACGAACTTGTAGATGCTGCTCGCGATGTTGTCGAAGCGGTAATCGGCGAAACCCTTCGCGATGTCGGCTTCGGTGCGCTGCAAGAGCGACACGATCCAGCGGTCGGCCGCCGAGAAATCGAGGTAGCCGCCGGGGCCGCAGTCGCCCGCGTCGCACACTTCCGGCTTGTCGGCGCCGCAGTCATGCCCTTCGCAGTTCATCAGCACGAAGCGCGTCGCGTTCCACAGCTTGTTGCAGAAGTTGCGGTAGCCTTCGCAGCGCGCGAGGTCGAAGTTCACGTTGCGGCCGAGCGTCGCCATCGACGCCATCGTGAAGCGCAGCGCGTCGGTGCCGAACGCGGGGATGCCGTCCGGGAATTCCTTGCGCGTCTTCTTCTCGATCGTCGCGGCCTGCTTCGGGTTCATCAGGCCCGTCGTGCGCTTCGCGACCAGCGCCTCGAGGTCGATGCCGTCGACGATGTCGATCGGGTCGAGCGTGTTGCCCTTGCTCTTCGACATCTTCTGGCCTTCCGCGTCGCGCACGAGGCCGTGCATGTAGACGGTCTGGAACGGCACCTTGCCGGTGAAGTGCGTGGTCATCATCACCATCCGGGCGACCCAGAAGAAGATGATGTCGAAGCCGGTGACGAGCACCGACGACGGCAGGAAGTGCTTCAGTTCGGGCGTTTCGTTCGGCCAGCCGAGCGACGAGAACGGCACGAGCGCCGACGAGAACCACGTGTCGAGCACGTCTTCGTCGCGCTTGAGCGCGCCCGTGTAACCCTTGGCCGCGGCCTGCGCGCGCGCGTCTTCCTCGTTGCGCGCGACGAACACCTCGCCGTTCTCGCCGTACCACGCGGGAATCTGGTGGCCCCACCACAGCTGGCGCGAGATGCACCAGTCCTGGATGTTCTCGAGCCACTGGTAGTAGGTGGTCGTCCAGTTTTCCGGGACGAACTTGATCTGGCCGTCGCGCACGACGTCGAGCGATACCTCGGTAATCGACTTGCCCGGATGGAACGTGCCTTCCGGCGCCGGCTTCGTCATTGCGACGAACCACTGGTCGGTCAGCAGCGGCTCGATCACGACGCCCGTGCGGTCGCCGCGCGGCACCATCAGCTTGTGCGGTTTCACCGAGTCGAGGAAGCCTTGCGCGTCGAGGTCGGCGACGATCGCCTTGCGCGCGTCGAAGCGGTCGAGGCCGCGATACTGCTCGGGGCCGTTGTCGTTGATCTTCGCGTCGAGCGTCAGGATCTCGATCGGCGCGAGCTTGTGGCGCAGGCCGACCTGGTAGTCGTTGAAGTCGTGCGCGGGCGTGACCTTCACGACGCCCGTGCCGAACTCGCGGTCGACGTAGTCGTCGGCGATCACCGGAATCTCGCGGCCCGTCAGCGGCAGCGTCACCCGCTTGCCGATCAGGTGCGCGTAGCGTTCGTCTTCCGGATGGACCATCAGCGCGACGTCGCCGAGCATCGTTTCGGGACGCGTGGTGGCGACCGTCAGCGAGCCCGAGCCGTCGACGAGCGGGTAGCGGATGTGCCACAGATGGCCGTTTTCCTCTTCGCTGACGACTTCCAGGTCCGACACGGCGGTGAGCAGCACCGGATCCCAGTTGACCAGACGCTTGCCGCGGTAGATCAGGCCCTGTTCATACAGCGTGACGAACACGTCGCGCACGGCGGCCGACATCTTGTCGTCCATCGTGAAGTATTCGCGCGACCAGTCGGTCGATGCGCCGAGGCGGCGCACCTGGTCCGTGATCGTCGAACCGGATTTCTGCTTCCATTCCCACACGCGCTCGACGAACTTCTCGCGGCCGAGGTCGTGGCGCGACACGCCCTGCGCGTCGAGCTGGCGCTCGACGACGATCTGGGTTGCGATCCCCGCGTGGTCGGTGCCGGGCACCCACAGCGTGTTCTCGCCGAGCATCCGGTGATAGCGGGCGAGGCCGTCCATGATCGTCTGGTTGAACGCGTGGCCCATGTGCAGCGTGCCCGTCACGTTCGGCGGCGGCAACTGGATCGCGAAATCGGGGCGGGCCGGATCGAATGCCGGGGCGGCATAGCCGCGTTTTTCCCACTCCGGCCCCCATTGGGACTCGATGGTATGGGGCTCGAAGCTCTTCGCAAGCGTGTTGTCGCTCATGTTGGAAATCTGCCGAAAAATGCGTGAATTGGATGCCGAATCCGACAATTATAAATGGATGCCCATCGGCCAGCCATCGCCTTGCCGGTGCGGGCCTGTCGGCGCGCGGCCGCAACGTGCCCGCCACGCGCGGGCGACGGGTGGCCGAACGGATCGGGAACGGCATCGCGCGGCCGACTTATAATGTCGGGTCCGCATTTTTCTCGCCCGTCAGCTGCCGCTCCATGCCCGATCTGCTCGCCAATCTGAACCCCGAACAACTCGCCGCCGTCACGTTGCCGAACGAACCGGCGCTGATCCTCGCAGGGGCGGGCAGCGGCAAGACCCGCGTGCTGATCACGCGCATCGCGTGGCTGATCCAGCAGGGCTATGCGTCGCCCCCCACCGTGCTCGCCGTCACCTTCACGAACAAGGCCGCGCGCGAGATGATGGCGCGCCTGTCGGCGATGATGCCGATCGACACCCGCGGGATGTGGATCGGCACGTTCCACGGCCTGTGCAACCGGATGCTGCGCACGCACTGGCGCGACGCGGGCCTGCCGCAGACTTTCCAGATCCTCGATACGGCCGACCAGCTGTCCGCGATCAAGCGGCTGATGAAGGCGGCGAACGTCGACGACGAAAAATACCCGCCGAAGAACGTCCAGTACTTCATCAACAACGCGAAGGAGCAAGGGCTGCGCCCGGACAAGGTCGACGCGACCGACAACTTCAACCGCAAGTTCGTCGAGCTGTACCAGGCGTACGACCAGCAGTGCCAGCGTGAGGGCGTCGTCGATTTCCCCGAGCTGCTGCTGCGCTGCTACGAATTGCTCGCGTACAACGCGCCGCTGCGCGCGCACTACCAGGCGCGCTTCCGGCACATCCTCGTCGACGAGTTCCAGGACACCAACAAGCTGCAGTACGCGTGGCTCAAGATGCTCGCGGGCGGCGAGAACGCGATCTTCGCGGTCGGCGACGACGACCAGTCGATCTACGCGTTTCGCGGCGCGAACGTCGGCAACATGCGCGACTTCGAAGACGAATTCCGCGTGCGCAACCTGATCAAGCTCGAGCAGAACTATCGTTCGCACGGCAACATCCTCGACGCGGCGAACCAGCTGATCTCGAACAACGCGCACCGCCTCGGCAAGAACCTGCGCACCGACGCCGGCCACGGCGAGCCGGTGCGCGTGTACGAAGCCAGCACCGATTCGCAGGAAGCCGGCTGGATCGTCGAGGAGATCCGCTCGCTGATCAATACCGGCATGGCGCGCAGCGAAGTGGCCGTCCTGTACCGCAGCAACGCGCAGTCGCGCTCGATCGAGCACACGCTGATGTCGTCGGGCATTCCGTACCGCGTGTACGGCGGCCTGCGCTTTTTCGAGCGGCAGGAAGTGAAGCATGCGCTCGCGTACCTGCGCCTGATCGACAACCCGAACGACGACACGGCATTCGCGCGCGTCGTGAACTTCCCGACCCGCGGGATCGGCGCGCGCTCGGTCGAGCAGTTGGCCGACGCCGCACGCCTGTACGGCTGCTCGATGGCCGCCGCGATTCCGTACGTGACCGGCAAGGCCGGCACGAGCCTCGGCGGGTTCGCGAATTTGATCGCGAAGATGCGCGCCGACACGCAGCACATGAACCTGCCCGACACCGTCGAGCACGTCGTGCGCGCGAGCGGCCTCGCCGATTTCTACCAGGGCGAGCGCGAAGGCCAGGATCGCCTCGAGAACCTGCAGGAACTCGTGAACGCGGCCACCGCGTTCATCGCCGAGGAAGGCTACGGGCTCGATACGCCGGCCCGCTCGATTCCGCTGCGCGCGGGCGCGATCGCGGCGCCCGAGCTCGGCGCCGCGACCGACGATCCGGCGGTCGACGTGCTCGATCCGGCATCGCCCGCCGATCCGGCACAGAACCCCGACGCGATGACGCCGCTCGCCGGCTTCCTGTCGCACGCGTCGCTGGAGGCCGGCGACAACCAGGCGCAGGCCGGCCAGGACGCGGTGCAACTGATGACCGTGCACGCGGCGAAGGGGCTCGAATTCTCGGCCGTGTTCATCACGGGGCTCGAGGAGGGCCTCTTCCCGCACGAGAACAGCGTGCTCGAATCGGACGGCCTCGAGGAAGAGCGCCGGCTGATGTATGTCGCGATCACCCGCGCGAAGGAGCGGCTCTACCTGTCGTTCGCGCAAAGCCGGATGCTGCATGGCCAGACCCGCTACAACGTGCGCTCGCGCTTCTTCGACGAACTGCCGGAGCACGTGCTGAAGTGGCTCACGCCGAAGGTCGAGGCCGGGTCGCGCTGGGGCGGGCGGTCGGACAACGCCGGGTACGGGCGCGACTGGTTCGCGCGGCCGGGCGGCGGCAGTCGCGAGCAGATCGTCGATGCGGCCGTGTCCGCGCCGCTGCCCGCGTTCGCGGACAAGCAGCGCGCGGCCGACACCGGCTTCCGGGTCGGCCAGCAGGTGTTCCACACCAAGTTCGGCGAAGGCACGGTCACCGCGCTCGAAGGCAACGGCACCGATGCGAAGGCGCAGGTGAAGTTCAAGCGCCATGGCGAGAAATGGCTCGCGCTCGCGGTCGCGAAACTGCAGGCGGTGGAATGATGGATATCGACCTGGTCGTGACGCCTGCCGCGCGTCCGCTCGGCATTCTGGCCGCGCTGCCCGAGGAACTCGGCGACCTGATCGCCGCGATGCGCGCCGACGGCGCGATGAAGACGGTCACGCTCGGGCGTCGCGATTATCACGTCGGCACCGTGCACGGCGCGGCCTGCGTCGTCACGCTCGCGCGGGTCGGCAAGGTCGCGGCCGCCGCGACGGTCAGCGCGCTGATCCACGTGTTCGGCGTGTCGGGTGTCGTGTTCACCGGCGTCGCGGGCGGCGTGTCGCGCACGGTGCGTATCGGCGACGTCGTCGTCGCCGATACGCTGCTGCAGCACGATCTCGACGCATCGCCGCTCTTTCCGCGCTACGAGGTGCCGCTGCTCGGCATCACGCGTTTTTCGACCGACGCGGCGCTGACGGCCCGCTTGCGGGCCGCGTGCGCGCTGTTCGTCGAGGAAGAGGGCGCGCGGTTCGCCGAGCGCTTCGGGCTTGCCGGCGCGGCGCTGCACGCGGGGCTCGTCATCAGCGGCGACCGCTTCGTGTCGAGCGAGCAGGAAGTCGTCGCGCTGCGCGACGCGCTGCCGGACGCGCTCGCGGTCGAGATGGAAGGCGCGGCGATCGCGCAGGTGTGCGCCGAACACGACGTGCCGTTCGCGCTCGTGCGCACGATTTCCGATACGGCCGACGATCACGCGACGCAGTCGTTCTCGCACTTCCTGTCGGCGATCGCGAGCAGCTATTCGTCCGGCATCCTCAAGCGCTTCCTGACGCTGCATGCGACGACGGCGGCCTAGCCGCCGTCTCCCGCTTTCCGTTCAAACCGCTCGACCGGCCGCGGCGCGCACGCCGCGGCCGGTCGTTCGTCACGCCTTCTTGCGCCGGCTGCTTTCGAGGTTCGGCAGGAACACCGTCAGCACGCCGATCAACGGCAGGAACGAGCACACCTTGTAGACGAACGGGATGCTCGTCGCGTCAGCGAGCTGGCCGAGCACGGCCGCGCCGACGCCGCCCAGCCCGAACGCGAAGCCGAAGAACAGGCCCGCGACCATCCCGACCTTGCCGGGCATCAGCTCCGTCGCATAGACGAGGATCGCGGCGAACGCCGACGCCAGCACCACGCCGATGATCACGGTCAGCACGCTCGTCCAGAACAGGTTCGCGTACGGCAGCAGCATCGTGAACGGCGCGACGCCGAGGATCGACACCCAGATCACGTACTTGCGGCCGATCCGGTCGCCGACGGGCCCGCCGATCAGCGTGCCGGCCGCCACCGCCGCGAGGAACACGAACAGATGGATCTGCGCGGCCTGCACCGACAGGTGGAACTTGTCGATCAGGTAGAACGTGAAATAGCTGTTGATGCTCGCGAGGTAGAAGTACTTCGAGAACACGAGCAGCACCAGCACGCCGATCGCGCCCATCACGCGGCCGCGCGACAGCGTCGGGTGGCCAGCCGGTGCGGCCTTCTTCTTCATCGACGGATGCTTCTTGTACCAGTGGCCGATCTGCGTGAGCACGATCATCGCGACGAGCGCGGCCGCCGAGAACCACGCGATGCTGTGCTGGCCGTGCGGAATGATCACGAGCGCGGCGAGCAGCGGCCCGAGCGCGGAGCCTGCGTTGCCGCCCACCTGGAACACCGACTGCGCGAGCCCGTGCTGGCCGCCCGAGGCCATCCGCGCGACCCGCGACGATTCGGGATGGAACACCGACGAGCCGCAGCCGACGAGCGCCGCGGCCACCAGCAGCATCGGGAAATTCGACGCCGCCGACATCAACAGCAGCCCCGCGAGCGTGAAGCCCATGCCGACCGGCAGCGAATACGGCTTCGGACGCTTGTCGGTATAGAGGCCGATGAGCGGCTGCAGCAGCGACGCGGTGATCTGGTAGGTGAGCGTGATCAGGCCGATCTGCGCGAACGACAGCGCGAACTGGCTCTTGAGCATCGGGTAGATCGCGAGGATCAACGACTGGATCATGTCGTTGAGCATGTGCGAGAAGCTGATCGCGCCGAGCACCGGGTAGACGGTGCGGGCAACGGGCGGTGCGGACGGCTGGGCGGCGGCTGCGCCGGCACCGGCGCCGGAGTCGAGGCTGGTTTCCATGTGAGCTGAGCGAGTTGAGGTGGCTGGCGCGCTCTGTTGGGGATCGGCGCGTGGTTGATTCGTTGATGCGTCAAAGAAGTGTAATGTGGCGCATCGAGAATGTCCGGCCAAGTTTTGTCGCGAATCAGACATTCGTCGGACGGATCGGTCGCGTGCTTTTTTGGACGGGTATAACGCTGGCGACGCGTCGGCCCTTTCAGCGGGGCCGCGCCCGGGGCCCGGTGGGTGTTTTTCCGGACTCAAGAAACGGCGGTGGCGGCCGTAGAACGACCCAATGACAACACGCGCGCCGCGCCTGGCACCGGCTACCCGCCGGGCGGGCGCCGGACGTGCGGCATGGCCTGCCATCGCGGGACCGCCGGGACCGACCTTTCCGGCAGCGTGATCCATACGGGGATAGTTCGATGAAAGCAGCATCTTTGCATCCACAGCCCGGTGCGGCCGCCGCCGCATCCGGTGTTGCCGCCGGTCGTGTCGTACGGCGTGCGCGCGCGGCGCATCGCGAGCGCCGGCCGTGGACCGTCAAGGCGACGTTGCGCGCCGCATTCGCGATCCTGCTGGCCGGCACGCTCGCGATCGGCGTGTTTTCGCTGTGGCAGATCAGCCGGTTGAACGCGTCGATCGCGTCGGTCTACGAACAGGGCCACGTCGCGAGCCGGGCGGCGGCGGACGTGCGGGCCGAGGTGCTGCGCGCGAGCCGCGCGCAGAAGATGCTGCTGACCGCGACCACCGCGAAGGAGCGCGACGAGCTCGGCGCCGAAGTGAGCGCGGGGCTCGCGTCGATCGGCCAGGCGCTCGGCACGCTGCAGCGCTATGCGGATCCGTCCGATACCGGCGATTCGGCGCGGCTGCACGCGTTCTCGACGGCGGTCGGCACGTGGAGCACGCATCTGCGCGATTTCGTCACGCTGGTGCGCGCGCAGCCGCTCGACCTGTCGCAGATGAACTGGCAGGTCGGCACGCAGGACGTGTCGCTGCTGGTCGAAACCGGCAAGCTCGAAAAACTCGTCGCCGAACTCGTGAAGACGCGCGGCGAGAAGTCGAAGGCGACGCTCGATGCATCCGCGACCATTTTTTCGTCGTCGTTCGCGATGATCGCGGCGATGACGGCCGCATTGATCGTGCTGGCCGTCGTGATCGCCGAGCGCGTCGTGCGGCGTCTCGCGTCGCAGCTCGGCGGCGAGCCCGCGCTCGCGAAGGAGATTGCCTCGGACATCGCGCGCGGCAACCTGACGCGGCCGATCGCGCTCGCCCGCCACGACCGCGGCAGCATGGTGCACGCGCTGGCCGAGATGCAGACGGGGCTTGCGGCCACGGTGGGCGAGATCGCGGTGAGCGCCGAGGCCATCGCGGCCGCGTCCGGCGAAATCTCGACCGGCAACCTCGACCTGTCGCGCCGCACCGAGCAGCAGGCCGTCGCGCTGGAGCGCACCGCGGCGAGCATGGAGCAGCTCACGTCGACCGTGCGGCAGAACGCCGAGAACGCGCGGCAGGCGAGCACGCTCGCGGCCAATGCGTCGGCGGTGGCGGAGACGGGCGGGGAAGTCGTCGGGCGCGTGGTCGCGACGATGAACGAGATCGACGACAGCGCGAAGAACATCCGCGACATCATCGGCACGATCGAAGGGATCGCCTTCCAGACCAACATTCTCGCGTTGAACGCGGCGGTCGAGGCCGCGCGCGCCGGCGAGCAGGGGCGCGGTTTCTCGGTGGTCGCCGGAGAGGTGCGGCTGCTCGCGCAGCGCTCGGCGACCGCGGCCAAGGAGATTCGGGAACTGATCGGCGCGTCGGTCGAGCGCGTGGCCAACGGCGCGGCGCTCGCGCACGACGCGGGCCGCACGATGGGCGACGTGGTGCGCGCGGTCAAGCGCGTGACCGACATCATCGGCGAGATTTCGGCGGCGTCGGACGAGCAGAGCGCGGGGATCGACGAGATCGGCCGCGCGGTCACGCAGATGGATGCCGGCACCCAGCAGAACGCGGCGCTCGTCGAACAGGCGGCCGCTGCCGCGAACGCGCTCGACGAGCAGGCTCAGGCGCTGAAGGCGCTGGTCGGGCGTTTCCGCATCGCACACTGAGCGCGCGGCGCGCCCCGGCGCTTACGACTTCTTCTGCTTGTCCGGATCGATGATGACCGTGCAGGTCGTGCCTGCCGACAGCACCACGTCGGCCGGCACTTCGTCGATCCGGATGCGCACCGGCACGCGCTGCGCGAGACGCACCCAGTTGAAGGTCGGGTTCACGTCCGCGACGAGGTCGCGGCTTTGCGGGTTGTCGCGATCGTAGATGCCGCGCGAGATGCTTTCCACATGGCCCTTCATCACGCCGCCGCTCATCAGCCGCATTTCGGCCGGCGCGCCGATCTTCACGCGCGGCAGCTTGGTTTCCTCGAAGTAGCCGTAGACCCAGAACGAGTGGCTGTCGACGATCGCCAGCTTCGCCTGGCCGGCCACCGCGTAGTTGCCCTTGAACGTCTGCAGGTTCGTGATGTAGCCGTCGACCGGCGCGACGACGCGCGTGCGTTCGAGGTTGAGCTTCGCGGCGTCGAGCGCGGCGAGCGCCTGCTGGTACTGCGCATCGGCGCTCGACGCGCTGTGCGCGGCGTTCTCGCGGTTTTCCTTCGACACGACGAGCGCGTCGAGATCCGCGCGGCGGGCCGCGTCGTCGCGGCGCATCTGCAGTTCCGCGCGGCGGGCGGCCACGGCCGCCTGCGCCTGCTCGACGGCGATCCGGTAGTGCGACGGGTCGATCTGCATGATCAGGTCGCCTTTCTTCACGAGCTGGTTGTCATGCACGGGCAGCTCGACGATCGCGCCCGACACGTCCGGCGCGACGTTGACGATTTCGGCGCGCACGCGCCCGTCGCGCGTCCACGGATCGTCCATGTAGTGCACCCACAGCGAGCGCCCGATCAGGATCGCGACGAGAAGGATGGCGGCGGTCGCGATGAAGCCGAAGAGTTTTCTGAGCATCATGATGGTTCGGAATCAACGGTAAACGGCGAGACTGAGTCCGCCGCAAATGCAGACGAGAAGGCAGGCCCGGAACAGCGACGGGTGCCAGACGAGACGGTAGAGGCCCGTATACGCGAGCAGGCGGTCGACGGCCCAGGTCGCGATCGCGCCGAGGACGAACATCAGCACCACGGTCGGCATGTAGGCATCGAGAATGGCGATTTCACGCGGCATCATGACGAGGCTCCTGGTTGGGGACGCACGGGGCGGTTGCGGTTGAGCGGCTCGAGCGGCGATTCCGGGTCGAGCAGCGCGGTTCGTACGAAATGCAGGTGGCTCAGGATGCGCTGCAGCCGGTGGCGCTCGTCGCGCGACGGCTCGACGGCATCGAGCGTTTGCCGGGTCGCGTCGATCGCCGCATTGGTCGCGGCGAGCGTCGCGTCGAAACGCGCGGCGCTCGGCTTCGAGAACAGCGCCGACAGCGCGGTGCGCATCGTCCCGATCGCGCGCCGCCACGGCGTCGCGCTCGCATAGCGCGGGTCGGACGGCAGCGTCGCGAGCTCGTGACGCAGGTCGATCGTCGCGTTGCCGGTTTCGAGCACCGCGAACATCCAGCGCAGCGCGTCGCGCTGCACGTCCGGCTGGTCGGCCGACAGCGTGTGCGCCTGGTACATCAGGTCGCGCGCGCCGCTTTCGAAGCGCGTGCGCAAGCCCGCGAGCCGCGCGTGGCCAGCCGCGACGGCCTGGTGGCGCAGGTCCGCGAAAAGCCGCCTCTTGAGCCACGGCGCGGTCGGCGGGAACAGCACCGCGAACGCGATCGCCGACGCCAGCATCGCCAGCACGAGCGCGAGCGAATCGTTCATGAAGCTGGTCGGATCGTAGTGCGTGATGTTGTCCGGGCCGGCGAGGAAGCTGAAGAAGATCAGGTAGCCCATCCCGTAGCCGGCGAGCTTCGGTTTCAGCGTCATGAAGATGCCGATCGCGAGCAGCGGCGCGAGCGCGACGCACAGCAGCGGGAAGCCGTCGATGTGCGGATAGATGCCAAACGTGAGCAGGAAGCCCGTGCAGACGGCGAGCGCGGTGCCCATGCCCATCTGCGCGGACATCGCGGTCGGACGCGGCGTCGACGACGCGAGCGCGCAGGTGGCGGCCGCCGTCAGCGTCATCGTCACGCCGCTCGGCCACGCGGTCTCGATCCAGAACCAGCCGAGCAGCAGGATCACGCTCGCCGTGCGGATCGCCGCGATCACCATCGCCGTCGCATTCGTGCGCGGCTCGTAGCGCTCGATCCAGCGTTCGCGCTCGTGCGTCGCGCTCGACAGCGACGCGTAGGTGGCCGCGTACTCGTGCAGGTCGGTGATGAAGCGGTACAGCAGTTCGGCGGCCGTATCGAAGTCGAGCAGCGGAAAGTCCGGCTGCGTTTCGAGCGCCGCGCGCGTCGCGCGGATGCGGCGCGGCAGCGCGTCGCGCCACGCGAGCAGTTGCGCGGCCGCGTGGCCGGCGTCGGCCGACGTGCGCACCGGTTCGCCGGCGGGCGTCAGCAGCAGCGGGGCGATCTCGCGGAAGTACGGCTCGATCGCGTCGATCGCGGCCTGCGCGCCGGCCGCATGCAGCCGGTTCATCAACTGGTGCAGCGCGTGGAAGCGGCTCGACGCGCTCATGAACTCGCTGTTCAGCCGCGCGAGGCGGCCGCTGCGCATCCGCGTGTCCGGATCCTCGAACACGGCCATGCTGCGCGCGGCCTCGAACCCCACCACGTCGGCGACGAAGCGCGTATGGATGGTTTCGATATGCGCGCGGTCGAGCTTGCCCGACAGCGCCGCTGCGACGTAGTCGACGAAGCTGCCGAAGCGCTTGCGCACCGTCGTGCGCATCTGCTCGCCGGTGGTCTGCGGAAACACGAGCGCGCTGACCACGCCGGCCGACACGATCCCGACCATGATTTCGGCCACCCGCGTCATCGCGCTCATGAATGCGCCGTCCGGGTGCTGCGACGCGGGCAGCCCGATCAGCGCGGTCGTGTAGCCGGCCAGCAGGAAGCCGTAGCTGCGGAAGTTGCGGTTGCGCGCGGCGCCGGCCGTGCACAGGGCAACCCACAGCGCGACCGCCAGCAGGAACAGTTCCGGCTGCTGCGGGAACAGCCCGACGAAGGTGAGCGTCGCGATCAGCCCGAAGATCGTGCCGGCGACCCGGTAGAAGCTTTTCGCGAGCACCGCGCCGCTTTGCGGCTGCATCACGATGAACACGGTCGTCATCGCCGTTTTCGGCGCGGGCAGGTCGAGCCGCATCGACACGCCGGTCGCGATGAACGCGGCGAGCAGCGCCTTGAACAGGTAGAGCCACGCGGCGCCGTCGGTGCGCGCCCAGTCGCCGAACGCGGCGGTCCAGGCCGCGAACGAGCCATCGGCGCGCGGGGAAGCGGGGGAGGAAGCTGACATGGCGGCGCTCCGCGTTACCGTGCGGCCGGCACGGCGGCGGCCGACGCAGCGGTGCCGCCGGCGGTTGCGACCTGCGCGGGCCGGGTGATGGTCGCCGCGGGTTTCGTGCCCGACGCGGCGGCTGGTACGGCGGCGGCGCGCGCGGCAGCCTTGTCCTTCGACGGAGCGCCGCCCGACGGAGCGCCGCCCGGAACATCCGTCCCCGTCTCGACTCCGCCGCCGAGCGCGGCCATCAGCTGCGCGTGCGCGGCGAGGCGTTCCGCGTCGATGCGGGCGGCCGTCTCCTGCGCGCGCAGCAGTTGCTGTTGCGCGACGAGCACGTTCACGTAATCGGTCAGCCCGCGGCGGAAGCCTTCGCGCGACAACTGATAGCTGCGATTGTTGGCCGCCACCGAGCGCGCGGCGTCCTTCTTCTGCGTATCGAGCGAGCGGATCCGCACGACCTGGTCGGCGATGTCCTTGAGCGCGCCGACGATCGTCTGGTTGTAGCGCTCGACCGCCTGGTCGTAGCCGGCATTCGCGGCGCCGAGCTGCGCGCGCAGCCGCCCGCCTTCGAAGATCGGCAGCGACAGCGCGGGGCCGGCCGTCCAGCCGCCGTTCATCGCGCGCAGGAAGTCGGTGAACGGCGCGGTCACGCCGAAGCCGCCGACCGTCGCGAGCAGGTCGATGTTCGGGTAGAACGACGCCTTCGCGACGTCGATGCCGCGCGCCTGCGCGTCGACCGTCCAGCGCGCCGCGACGACGTCGGGGCGGCGGCCGAGCAGGTCGGCCGGCAGCGCCGACGGCAGGCCGGCCGGCGCATCGAGCGCCAGTTGCGGCCGCTTGATCGCGTCGCCGGCGCCCGGGCCCTTGCCGGCCAGCGCGGCGAGCTGGTGGCGCGCGAGCTGGATCGCTTCCTCATAGCTGTCGATCTGCCGCTCGTAGTCGGGCAGCGTCGATTCCGCCTGGCTCACGTCGAGCTGCGTGCCGAGGCCGGCCTGCAACCGCTTGCGGGCGAGATCGGCAAGCGAGCGCTGGCGTTCGTACGTTTCGTGCGCGAGATCCAGCAGCGCGTAGTTCATCGACATGCCGACATACGCGCGCACCACGTTGACCTCGAGTTCGAGCTTGGCCGCGCGCGCGTCGGCGGCGGTCGCATGCGCGGTGTCGAGCGCGCGCTCGGTCGCGTTCTTGTCCTTGCCCCACAGATCGAGGTGGTACGACAGGCCGAGCGTGCCGGTATTGTTCCAGGTATCGGTATCGGCGAGCGGCCCCGGGCCGTAGTACACGTTGTCCGGCCAGTGCTGGCGCATCAGCGACAGGTTGCCGTTGATTTGCGGCAATTCGGCCGAACGGGCGACGCGCGCCATTGCCTGCGCTTCGCGCACGCGGGCCTCGGCGGCCGCGAGGGTCGGGTTGCCGGCCTGGGCGGCGGCGATCCACGCGTCGAGCTGCGGATCGCGATACGCGCGCCACCAGTCGGCGGCGGGCCAGCCCGCGTCGCGATCGGCCGCGCGGATGGCCGCACCGGCGTCGAGCGCGTTCGCGTCGATGCGAGTGGACTGGGTGTGGTTGTCGCCCATGCTCGCGCAACCGGCCATTATTAATGAGACTGCAAGAACCGCCAGTGCGAGCGTCCCTTTTGTCGCCGGAGACTGCACGATTTTCTCCCTTTCGGATATAGATGAGTCGGAGGCGATTATATTTTTCAGCGATTCCTGAATAAACGGACAACGGTGCAAGTCATTTTTACGAATCTTGAGATAATATTTGTTGGACCCTGTGCAACAATCCTTGCGGATTCACACGGGTAATCGGATGGATACGTTACAAAACATGCGGGTGTTCGTCCGCGTGGTCGACGCGGGAAGCTTTACCGCGGCCGCCCAGCAGATGAATTCGACCACCGCCTACGCGTCGCGCGCGGTCTCGGATCTCGAGGCCCATCTGCGCACGCGTCTCCTGAACCGCACGACGCGCCGGATCGCGCTGACCGAAGCCGGCGAGCGCTATCTGCAACGCTGCGAACAGATCCTCGCTTACGTCGACCAGGCCGAAGCCGAGGCCGGCGACGCGCATGCGCGCCCGTCCGGCAAGCTGAAGGTCCATTGCTTCACGAGCCTCGGCCAGCACTATCTGGTGCCGGCCATCGCGCGCTACCGCGAGCGCTATCCGGACGTGCACGTCGAGCTGACGCTCGCGCAGCGGATGCCCGACCTGCTCGACGAGGGGTACGACGTCGCGATCGTCGTCGGCCGCGATCTGCCGGATTCGGGGCTCGTGTCGCAGCGGCTCGGCGAGAGCTACAGCGTCGTGTGCGCGTCGCCCGGCTATATCGAGTCGCACGGCGTGCCGCAGCGGCCGGCCGATCTCGCGCAGCACGTGTGCCTCGGGATGGTCGCGCCGGGCTTCCACTTCGACGAATGGGCGCTGGCGGGGCCGAACGGCGAGGAGGTCGTGCCGATCACGGCGCCGCCGTTCCGCGTGAACGTCGCCGAGGCGCTCGCGGTGGCCGTGCGGGAGGGGATGGGGGTCGGCGGGCTGCCGCTCTATTCGGCGATCGGCTGGCTGCGCAGCGGGCACATCGTGCGCGTGATGCCCGATTACCGGTCGCACGTGATGAACATCTACGCGCTGTATCCGTCGCGCCAGTACCTCGACGCGAAAATCCGGACCTGGGTCGATTTCCTGCGCGAAGAACTGCCGCTCACGCTCGAAGCGGACGAAGCCGCGCTCGAACAGTACACGCGTGCGACATGACGGCGCAGTCGACCGCAATCTGACGAGATTTTTCGTTCACGCAACATTTTTTTACGAACGTGTGTCAGACAGTTTGATACTGTTGGAATTAACGAGATACACCACACCGGAGTAGCGATGGATACGCACCTGATGATCGGCCTTGGCGTCCTGCTGGGCGCGGCTGCCGCCGCGGCGGCGACCCGCGACCTGCTGCGTGCGATGAAAGCGAAGGCGCAGCTGAAGCCCGTGCCGGTCCGCGTGCGCGAGCCGCGCCGCCCCGGCCGCTGATCCCGCCGCCGTTACGCTTGAGGTCGGGAAGGCCGCGCCACGCGGCCGCCCGGGCGGGCGCTCAGCCGAGCTCGACCACCTTGTCCCACGCGAACGCGGGGTTTTCCCATTCGCCGGTGCGCCGGTGAAGGTAGCCGCGCGGATTGCACACCACGCGCGTGCCGCCGTCCGCAACGTAGTCGAATGACGTATGCGTGTGGCCGTGCAGCCACAGATCCACCGGCGGCCGCACCAGTTCCGCCATGTCCGTGACGAATCCCGCGGAAGCCAGATCTTGCGCATAGCGTTCCGCCAGCGAGCGCCGGTGCGGCGCATGATGGGTGACGACGATCGTCCTGCCCGCGAACGGCGTGGCCAGTTGCGCTTCCAGCCACGCTCGGCCCCGCCGGTGCAGCGCGATCGCATCGGCCGGCGCGAAATCCCGTTCCGGCGCGCTCGCTTTCGCATGCACCGCCGCATCGTGCGGCCAGGTCACCTGGATCAATCCCTTGAAATCGAGCATCACGCGCAGCCCGGCGTCGATCGCGCGCGCGACGCTGGCTTCGTCCTGGCCGAACAGCGAAAAATCGGCCCAGAGCGTCGTGCCCAGCACGCGGAAGTGCCGGGCCGGATCGACGTAGACGCCGTTGTTCAGGTAATGCACGTGGTCGAGCGTATGCGCCGCGTCGCGCATCGCCGTCTCCAGCGCGCCGAATTCCCCGTCGTAATACTCGTGGTTGCCCGGCACGTAGATCACCGGCACCGCCGGGTCGAACGTCTCGGCGGCCCAGCGCAGGCCTTCCGCGTGATTGTGAATGTCGCCGGCCAGCACGACGAGATCGGCGGCGGCATGCGGGATCGCGTCGGGCAGGTTGTTTTCGAGATGCAGGTCGGACAGGACGCGGACTTTCACGGGCTTGGCTCCGGAGTAGGCGGCTTCAGCGCAGGACCTTGCCGGGATTCATCAGGCCGCGCGGGTCGAGCGCGGTCTTCAGCGTGCGCATCAGCGTCGTCTCGACCGGCGACTTGTAGCGCTGCGCGTCGTCGATCTTCAACTGGCCGATGCCGTGCTCCGCGCTGATCGTGCCGTGATGGCGGTGCACGTTGTCGTAGACGATCCGGTTGATCGGCGCCTGAAACGCGGCGAGGAACGCCTTCGGATCGCCGCCCTCGGGCATCTGCACGTTGTAGTGCAGGTTGCCGTCGCCGAGGTGGCCGAACGTGACCATCCGCGCGCCCGGCGCGGCCTGCTGGATCGCCGCGTCGGTCTCGTCGATGAAGCGTGCGATCGACGAGATCGGCACCGCGATGTCGTGCTTGATGTTGAGCCCTTCGTCGGCCTGCGCGAGCGGGATGTGCTCGCGCAGGTCCCAGAACGCACGCGATTGCGCGAGATTCTCCGCGACCACCGCGTCGACCACGAGTCCCGCCTCGAACGCTTCCTCCATCAGTTTCTCGAACAGCGCGCGCGCATGCGCTTCGCTTTCGTTGTCGGACAGCTCCAGCAGCACCGTTTGCGCATGGGTCTGCGCGAACGGGTAGCGCAGTTGCGGATAGTGCTTGCCGACCAGCTGCATGCAGAAATCCGACATCAGCTCGAAGCCGGTCAGCAGCGGCCCGGCCGCGCGCTGCGCGAGCGCGAGGAAATCGAGCGCCGCGTGCGGCGATTCGAGCGCGGCGAGCGCCGTGACCTGCGCGGCCGGCAGCGGATGCAGCTTCATCACGGCCGCCGTGATGATCCCGAGCGTGCCTTCGGCGCCGATGAACAGGTCGCGCAGATCGTAGCCCGTGTTGTCCTTGCGCAGGCCGCGCAGCCCGTCCCAGATCGCGCCCTGCGGCGTCACGACCTCGAGCCCGAGGCACAGCTCGCGTGCGTTGCCGTAGCGCAGCACCGCGGTGCCGCCCGCATTGGTCGACAGGTTGCCGCCGATCGTGCAGCTGCCTTCCGCCGCGAGACTCAGCGCGAACAGCCGGCCGCCTTCGCGGGCGCGCGCCTGCACGTCGGCGAGGATCACGCCGGCTTCGACGGTAATCGTGTTGTTGTGCGGATCGAGCGCGCGCACGCGGTTCAGGCGCGCGACGCTCAGCACGGCCTGGCTGCCGCTCGCGTCGGGCGTCGCGCCGCCCGCGAGGCCCGTGTTGCCGCCCTGCGGCACGAGCGCGACGCCGTGCGCGTTGGCGAGCTTCACGAGCGCGGCGACTTCGGCCGTGTTCGCGGGCCTCAGCACCGCGCACGCCGCGCCCTTGTAGCGGCGGCGCCAGTCGGTCAGGAACGGTTCGGTATCGTGCGGCTCGGTCAGCACGTGGTCGGCGCCGATCGCATCGCGGCACGCGGAAACGAAAGCTTCGGAGGACATCATCACCTTGTCGCGTAAGGGTCAGGACGTGGCGCGCGGTTTTTTCGCCGCGCGCTTGAACGGCGCGACGTAAGCCAGCGCCGTCACGAAGAAGCCGACGGCAAGCGCGGTCTCGCACCAGCCGAGCGTCGCGGACAGCCCGCGGTCGGACATCCCGCGCACGATGCCTTCGGCCAGATAGACGAGAATCAGCATGCTCGCCCATTGCATCGTATAGATGTTACGCCGCCAGACGCCGGGCAGCGCGAGCGCGAGCGGCACGGCCTTGAGCATCAGCGCGGAGCCGCCGGGGCGCAGCGGCGCGAGCCACAGCTCCCACGCGAGCGACAGCGCGATCAGCGCGACGAGACCCGCGGCGGCGGCCAGCGCGTAGCGCGGCCGGGCCGCGACGGCGGGGCGGGCGGGGGCGTTCATGCGGCCTCGTCGGCCTGGGCGCTGGAAAGCGCCGCGGCGGCGCGCGCGAGCCGCACCCCGAGCGCGGCCGCGAGCGCCTTCTCGTCCGCCGACAGCCCGCCGGGCGCCGCGCGGTCGTGCTGCGCGACGTGCGATGCGCCGTACGGCGTGCCGCCGGTACGCGTCGTGCTGAGGGCGGATTCGGTGTACGGGATCCCGACGATCATCATTCCGTGATGCAGCAGCGGCAGCATCATCGACAGCAGTGTCGACTCCTGGCCGCCGTGCAGGCTGCCCGTCGACGTGAACACGCTCGCGGGCTTGCCGGTCAGCGCGCCGGACAGCCATTGCGGCGTCGTGCCGTCGAGGAAATACTTGAGCGACGCGGCCATGTTGCCGAAGCGGGTGGGCGAGCCGAGTGCGAGGCCCGCGCATTCCTCGAGGTCGCGCAGCTCCGCGTACGGCGGGCCGTCGGCCGGGATGTCGGGGGCGGTGGCTTCGCAGACGGCCGACACGGGCGGCACGGTGCGGATGCGGGCCTGCATGCCCGGCACGCTGTCGATGCCGTTCGCGATCGCGAGCGCGAGATCGCGCGTGGCGCCGTGACGGCTGTAATAGAGGACGAGAATGTCTTTCATGGGCGACGGAGCCGCGTGCGGCCGCGCGCGTGCCCGGTGCAGTCGGCCCCTGCTGGAATCGAGCGGCTATTATAGGGGCTGAAGCCGTCGCGCAGCGCGGCGGCGGCGCGCCGTGACGCGCGCAGCCTCGAGAAGGAGAAGCCGTTTGTCGAAGTTGAGCGTCGATCTCGACACCATCAAGCGCCTCGCGCAGTTCGCGGCCCGGCGCAGCGCCGAGGATCGCATCCCGCAGGTGGCGGGCAGCCTGACCTTCACGACGCTGCTGGCGCTCGTGCCGCTGCTGACGGTCGCGTTCGCGCTGTTCACCGCGTTCCCGATGTTCGCGTCGTTCCAGATCTCGCTGCAGGGTTTCCTCGCGGATCACCTGATGCCCGCGCAGTTCAATATCCAGATCTTCAAGTACCTGAACCAGTTCGCGTCGAAGGCCAAGGGGCTGACGACGGCCGGCCTGATCGTGCTCGTCGTCACGTCGGTGATGACCATGATGACGATCGAATCGGCGTTCAACCTAATCTGGCGCGTGCGCAAGCCGCGGCCGTTCGCGCAGCGCGTGCTCGCGTACTGGGCGCTGATCACGCTCGGGCCGTTGCTGTTCGGCGTGAGCCTGTCGATCTCGTCGTACCTGTTCACGCAATCGCTCGCGTTCACCGGCGCGGGGCCGTCGACGTCGATGGTCGAGTGGCTGCTTGCGCTTGCGTCGGTGCCGTTGACCGTGCTCGCGTTTACGCTGCTGTACGTGTACCTGCCGAACTGCGCGGTCGCCTGGCGCGACGCGGTGATCGGCGGGCTGTTCGCGGCCATCGCGTTCGAACTCGCGAAGCGCGGCTTCGGCTATTACGTGCGGCGCATTCCGACCTATACGGCCGTCTATGGCGCGTTCGCGGCGCTGCCGGTGTTCCTGCTGTGGGTGTACCTGAGCTGGTTCATCGCGCTGCTCGGTGCGATGGTCGCATCCGCGCTGCCGGCGATTCGCGTCGGCCAGTTCCACCGGATCCACTATCCGGGCAGCGACCTGCTCGACGCGCTCGAATTGCTCGCGCGGCTGGCCGAAGCGCGCGCGGCCGGCAAGCGCGGCTACACGGCGCTACGGCTCGCGACGATGCTGCGCTGCGACATGGAAACCGCGCAGCGGCTGCTGACGACGATGGAGGAGCGGGAATGGGTCGCACGGCTCGACGGCGGCGAAGAGGCCACGCCGCGCTATATCCTGCTCGCGAACCCGGAGCAGCTGACGCTCGCGCAACTGTTCGACGTGCTGGTGATCGATCGCACGGAGTTGACCTATCAACTGGAGCGGCGCCGCAGCCACGTCGAAGGCGCGGCGCTACTCGCGGTGCTGTCGAGCGACCGGTTCGACGTGACGCTCGCGTCGCTGATCGCCGCGCACCGGCTCGCGGGCGGGCAGCCGGCCGCGAGCGCCGGGCAGGCACCGGATGTGGACGACCAGCGCGCCCGGCCGCCGCGGCCGGCCTGACGTCGGGGCCCGACGGCTACAGCGGGATCTTGCCGGTGCAGATGTCCTTGAACATCACCCAATCGCCCATCAGGCTGTAGATCGGGTGCCGGAACGTGGCCGGGCGGTTCTTCTCGAAGAAGAAGTGGCCGACCCACGCGAACCCGTAGCCGCAGACGACTGCCGCCGGTAGCCACGGCCAGTAGCCGGTCGCGACCGCCATCGCGACGCAGCCGATCACGCCGAGCGAGCCGATGAAGTGCAGCCGCCGCGACGTCAGGTTCTGATGCTCGTTCAGGTAATACGGGTAGAAGTCAGCGAAGCTGGCGAATTGCTCCGTATGCGTATGCGCCATGGCCGTCTCCTCGGGCCGCTGTTCATGGGGCCATTGTGCGGCCGGCGGCCCGCGTCCGCAAGCGGCGGCCGGCCGCCGCGCCGGCCCGTGCTTTCCTTTTGACAGGCTTTCCGATACGATCGAAAGAGATTTTGCATTCAAGCATGAGGGGACTACGATGCGCGTCAGCGATATTCTGAAAGTGAAGGGCAACACGCTGTTTACGGTGACGCCCGATAAGCCGCTGCGCGAAGCGGTCGATACGATGGCCGAGCACGACATCGGTTCGCTCGTCGTGATGGAGTACGGCGATCTCGTCGGGATGCTGACGTTTCGCGAGATCATCCTGCGCCTGCACGTGAACGGCGGCGCGATCGGCGACGTGCAGGTGCGCAAGGTGATGGACGAGCCGCTCACGTGCACGCCGGAAACGGACGTCAACGAAGTGCGCCGGATGATGCTCGAGCGCCACGCACGCTACATGCCGGTGCTCGACAAGAAGGTGCTGATGGGCGTCATTTCGTTCTACGACGTCGCGAAGACGGTCGTCGAGGCGCAGAGCTTCGAGAACCGGATGCTGAAGGCGTACATTCGCGACTGGCCGGAATCGGAAGCCGAAGCGCACAAGCCGTGAATCGCGCCGCGCCCGGCACGTTGTTGCATGGGCGCCGCCATCCCGCACGCGGCGGCGCAGGCATGTCCTGCGCCGCCGTTTTTTCAACGACAACACGAGGCCCGCGCAGCATCGCCCAGACGATGCGCGCGTATTCCGAATGAGCGATCACACGCAAGCCACTTCCGAACGGCGCGGCGAACGGCACGCGCACGCATCCCAGTTCGACCTGCTGCGCGAGCGCCGCTTCGCGCCGTTCTTCACGACCCAGTTCCTCGGCGCGCTGAACGACAACGTCTTCAAGATCGGCTTCACGTCGCTCGTCACGTATCACACAGCGCGGTTCTCCGGCGTCGACGCGAAGACGGCCGCGTTCCTGATTTCCGCGATCTTCATCCTGCCGTTCGTGCTGTTCTCGGCCACCTCCGGCCAGATCGCCGACAAATACGACAAGGCAACCCTCACGCGCTTCGTGAAATCGTTCGAGATCGTGCTGATGCTGGTCGGCGCGGCCGGCTTCGTCACGCACAGCGCGACGCTGCTGTATCTATGCACGTTCATGATGGGGATGCACTCGACGCTGTTCGGGCCCGTCAAGTATTCGTACCTGCCGCAGCATCTCGGCGAACATGAGCTGGTCGGCGGCAACGGGCTCGTCGAGATGGGCACGTTCATCGCGATCCTGATCGGCACGATCATCGGCGGCGCGGCGGCCGGCATCGAAGGCAGCGGTGAGCGCGTGCTCGCGGTGAGCGTCGTCGTGATCGCGCTGGCCGGGCGGCTCGTCGCGCAGCGCGTGCCGCCCACGCCCGCGCCGCAGCCCGATCTCGTGATCAACTGGAACCCGGTCAGCGAGACCTGGCGCAACCTCGGGCTCGCGCGGCAGAACCGCACGGTGTTCCTGAGCCTGCTCGGCATCTCGTGGCTGTGGTTCGTCGGCGCGACGTTCCTCACGTCGTTCTTCAATTTCGCGAAGGACGTGCTGTCCGCGAGCCCCGACGTCGTCACGATCCTGCTCGCGACGTTCTCGGTCGGCATCGGCCTCGGTTCGCTGCTGTGCGAGCGGCTGTCGCAGCGGCGCGTCGAGATCGGCCTCGTGCCGCTCGGCTCGATCGGCATCAGCGTGTTCGCGATCGAGCTGTATTTCGCAAGCCACGCGCTGCCGTCGCCCGGCCATCTGCTGTCGGTCGGCGAATTCCTCGCCGGTGCGCGCCACTGGCGCATCCTGGCCGACCTGTTCCTGCTCGCGATGTTCGGCGGCTTCTACAGCGTGCCGCTGTATGCGCTGATCCAGAGCCGCAGCGCGCCGACGCACCGCGCGCGGATCATCGCCGCGAACAACATCCTGAACGCGCTGTTCATGATCCTGTCGGCCGTGATGGCGATGGGGTTGACCAAGGCCGGCGTCGACATCCCGGGGCTGTTCCTCGTCACCGCGCTGTTGAACGTCGTGGTCGCGACGTACATCTACCTGCTCGTGCCCGAGTTCCTGCTGCGCTTCGTCGCGTGGGTGCTCGTGCATACGTTCTACCGCATCCGCCTCGTGCACGCCGAGCGGATTCCGGCGGAAGGGGCGGCGGTGCTCGTGTGCAATCACGTCAGCTACGTCGATGCGCTCGTGCTGGCCGCCGCGAGCCCGCGTCCGATCCGTTTCGTGATGGATCACCGGATCTTCAAGACGCGTTTCGCGAGCTGGGTGTTCCGGCATGCGAAGGCGATTCCGATCGCGCCGCGCCACGAGGATCCCGCGATGCTCGCGCGGGCGTACGACCTGTGCGAGGCCGCGCTGAAGGACGGCGAACTCGTGTGCATCTTCCCCGAGGGCAAGCTGACGAAGACGGGCGACATCAACCCGTTCCATCACGGCATCACCGAGATCCTGAGCCGCACGCCGGCGCCGGTGATCCCGATGGCGCTGCGCGGGCTGTGGGGCAGCTACTTTTCGCGGCATACCGATGCGCGGATGCCGCGCCCCATCAAGCGCGGCGTGATGAGCCGGCTGACGCTGGCCGTCGGCGAACCGATCCCGGCGTCGGTGGCCACGCCCGAGGCGCTGCAGGCGGCGGTGACCGAGCTGCGCGGCGCGCGGAAGTAGGCGGGCGCCCGGTCCGGCGCGGGATGATCGATCCGCGCACGGGCCGGGATGGCGGCCCCGGCCTCGGTTCGGCGGGCCCCGAGCGCAACGCCGAGGGCCTGCGATCGCCGTACCTGCCTCGCATCTGTCCTGATCCGCTGCCGGCCCGTGTGGTCTGAACGGTTCACACGGCCCGCGGGCGCGGGACGGCTGGCATAATAGCGGTTTACCTCTTTCTCGACCGGCAAACGATCGACCTGCCCGCGGCTCCGGCAGCGGATCGGTTTGCCCATTTCTCTTTGGGCGGTTCCATCATGTCCGGCAATACCCTCGGCACGCTTTTCACTGTCACGACCTTCGGCGAATCGCACGGTCCCGCGATCGGCTGCGTGATCGACGGCTGCCCGCCGGGGATGGCGCTGACCGAAGCCGACATCCAGATCGAGCTCGATCGCCGCAAGCCCGGCACGTCGCGGCACGTGACGCAACGGCAGGAGGCCGACGAGGTCGAGATCCTGTCCGGTGTGTTCGAAGGCGTGACGACCGGCACGCCGATCGCGCTGCTGATCCGCAATACCGACCAGCGCAGCAAGGACTACGGCAACATCGTCGAGACGTTCCGTCCCGGCCACGCCGACTACACCTATTGGCAGAAATACGGCATCCGCGACTACCGCGGCGGCGGCCGTTCGTCCGCGCGTCTGACCGCGCCGATCGTCGGCGCGGGCGCGGTCGCGAAGAAGTGGCTGCGCGAGCGCTTCGGGGTCGAGGTGCGCGGCTACATGAGCGGCCTCGGCGACATCGACGTGCCGTTCGTTGACTGGTCGTACGTGCACGAGAATCCGTTCTTCTCGCCGAACGCGGCGGTCGTGCCGGAGCTCGAGGCATACATGGACGCGCTGCGCAAGGATGGCGATTCGATCGGCGCGCGCATCGACGTCGTCGCGTCGGGCGTGCCGGTCGGCTGGGGCGAACCGGTGTTCGACCGGCTCGATGCCGATATCGCGAAGGCGATGATGAGCATCAACGCGGTGAAGGGCGTCGAGATCGGCGCGGGCTTCGACAGCGTCGCGCAGCGCGGCTCGGTGCACGGCGACGAACTGACGCCGGCCGGCTTCGTCGGCAACCACGCGGGCGGCGTGCTCGGCGGGATTTCGACGGGGCAGGACATCACCGTGTCGATCGCGATCAAGCCGACGTCGAGCATCCGCACGCCGCGCCGCTCGATCACGAAGTCCGGCGAGGAAGCGACGGTCGAAACCTTCGGCCGCCATGATCCGTGCGTCGGCATTCGTGCGACGCCGATCGCCGAATCGATGCTCGCGCTGGTGTTGATCGACCATGCGTTGCGCCACCGCGCGCAGTGCGGCGACGTGGAGACGGCCACGCCGAAGATCGCCGGCAGCGCGACCTGATCCGAGCGGGCGGGGCGCGGGTCGCGTCGGCCGTCGAACGACGAATGCAAACGGGGCGCTGCATGATGCAGCGCCCCGTTTCGTTTGCGGCGGTGTGTGCCGTGACCCAAAAAAACGCGCCGCTCGTGGGGCGGCGCGTTCCGGCAGCTTACATGTTCGGGTAATTCGGCCCGCCGCCGCCTTCCGGCGTGACCCACACGATGTTCTGCGTCGGGTCCTTGATGTCGCAGGTCTTGCAGTGCACGCAGTTCTGCGCGTTGATCACGAGGCGATCG
>NZ_JAUJPV010000011.1:0-202603 GCF_030481585.1 Burkholderia sp. AU45388
GGGCGACAACGTGTCGATCACGGTGAAGCTGATCGCTCCGATCGCGATGGAAGAAGGTCTGCGCTTCGCGATCCGCGAAGGCGGCCGTACGGTCGGCGCCGGCGTCGTCGCCAAGATCATCGAGTAAGCCAGTTATTCGTTGATCGACAGTTTTGGGGCTGGCATCAGCCGGCCCCAGCATGGTTTAGGGGTATAGCTCAACTGGCAGAGCGTCGGTCTCCAAAACCGAAGGTTGGGGGTTCGATTCCCTCTGCCCCTGCCAAAAATCGCCACGTGTCCCACGTGGCATTTGTTTTAAGGTGTTATGGCGAATCCATCCGTCGAAACTGTAAATACCTCCGGCGATAAGCTGATGCTGGCCCTGGGCGTATTGCTGGTGTTGGCCGGATTCGTGGGCTTCTTCTGGCTGGCCAATCAGCAGTGGTATGTCCGCGGTGCCGCATTGGCGGTAGGTATCATCGCCGGCGTGGCCGTCGGGCTGATGTCCGCCCCTGGCAAGAGCCTCATCGCGTTTGCCAAGGATTCGTACAAGGAAGTCCGGAAGGTCGTATGGCCCACCCGCAAGGAAGCAACGCAAACCACACTCGTCGTGTTCGGTTTCGTGCTCGTGATGGCGATTTTCCTCTGGTTGAGTGACAAATCGATCGAATGGGTGATTTTCTCGGCGATTCTGGGTTGGAAATGATATGAGCGATACTCCGGCATCCCCGAGCGGAAAGCGTTGGTACGTCGTGCACGCCTACTCCGGTATGGAGAAGAGCGTGCAACGCGCGCTTCAAGAGCGCATCGAACGTGCTGGCATGCAAGACAAATTCGGTCAGATTCTAGTTCCGACCGAAGAAGTGGTCGAAGTCAAAGGTGGTCACAAGGCTGTGACCGAGCGTCGTTTCTTCCCCGGCTACGTGCTGGTGGAAATGGAAATGACGGACGAAACGTGGCACCTCGTGAAGAACACCGCGAAGGTCACCGGTTTCGTCGGCGGTGCGCGTAACCGCCCGACCCCGATTTCCCCGAAGGAAGTCGAGAAGATCATGTCGCAGATGCAGGAAGGCGTCGAAAAACCGCGCCCGAAGACCCTGTTCGAAGTCGGCGAGATGGTGCGTGTCAAGGAAGGCCCGTTCACGGACTTCAACGGCACCGTCGAAGAAGTCAACTACGAAAAATCGCGCGTGCGTGTGTCGGTCACCATTTTTGGCCGCTCTACCCCGGTCGAACTCGAGTTCGGCCAGGTCGAAAAAGTTTGATCCCGATTCGGTGGGCAGCCTCGGCTGCCCACCTTCGCGCTTACGGCCCGCGTCATGGCCGTTGAGGAGCGTCAGTAGCCAGCGGCGAAAGCGCGTTATCACTCACCGAACGCCTTCTCCGGCGTTCCAATGAGGTTTCAAATGGCAAAGAAGATTATCGGCTTTATCAAGCTGCAGATCCCTGCAGGTAAAGCCAACCCGTCGCCGCCGGTCGGTCCGGCACTGGGCCAGCGCGGCCTGAACATCATGGAGTTCTGCAAGGCGTTCAACGCGCAGACTCAAGGCATGGAGCCGGGTCTGCCGGTGCCGGTGGTCATCACGGCATTCGCTGACAAGAGCTTCACGTTCGTGATGAAGACGCCGCCGGCAACCGTCCTGATCAAGAAGGCGGCGAAGGTGGACAAGGGCTCGAGCAAGCCGCACACCGACAAGGTCGGTTCGATCACGCGCGCTCAAGCCGAAGAAATCGCGAAGACCAAGATGCCGGACCTTACGGCAGCTGATCTGGACGCAGCCGTTCGCACCATCGCTGGTAGCGCACGCTCGATGGGTATCACTGTGGAGGGCGTGTAAATGGCTAAGATCTCCAAGCGCCGTCAGGCATTTGCCGCCAAGGTCGACCGTCAGAAGCTGTACGCGATCGAAGACGCACTGAGCCTCGTGAAGGAATGCGCGAGCGCGAAGTTCGACGAGTCGATCGACGTCGCAGTCCAGCTCGGCATCGATGCGAAGAAGTCGGACCAGGTCGTTCGTGGTTCGGTCGTTCTGCCGGCAGGTACGGGCAAGTCGGTTCGCGTTGCCGTGTTCGCGCAAGGCGAAAAGGCCGAGCAGGCACGTGCGGCAGGCGCGGAAATCGTCGGTATGGAAGACCTGGCTGAGCAGATCAAGGCCGGCCAGATGGACTTCGACATCGTGATCGCTTCGCCGGACACGATGCGTATCGTCGGTACGCTCGGCCAGATCCTCGGCCCGCGCGGCCTGATGCCGAACCCGAAGGTCGGTACGGTCACGCCGGACGTCGCAACCGCCGTCAAGAACGCGAAGGCCGGTCAGGTGCAATTCCGTGTCGACAAGGCCGGTATCATCCACGCGACCATCGGCCGTGCATCGTTCGAGCCGACCGCGCTGCGTTCGAACCTGTCGGCGCTGATCGAAGCGCTGCAGAAGGCGAAGCCGGCAACGAGCAAGGGCGTGTACCTGCGCAAGATCGCACTGTCGAGCACGATGGGCGTCGGCGTGCGTGTCGACCAGGCTACGCTGGCAGCGCAGTAAGCAAGTATTCGGGCCGCTTCGTTCGCGAGGCGGCCTACATGGGCTTTGGGCGGTTGTTCGTGCAGTAGGGCGAACAACCGGTTATCAAAGACCGTTGGTGGGGCGCAGCAGGCAGGCGATCCCTTAATTCAAGCCAACGCAGATGGCGAACCCGAAAAAGTTTTGCAGTGGTGAAGCCGCATGCCGCGAAGCGATTCGCGGCATGAGGTGGAAATACTCCTAACGAGGTCGGACGCCGTTGTTGAACGAGGTACGTGAGGTTTCGGCCATACCGGCCGCGTCGAACGTATCGTTTCTGGAGGCTAACCGTGCCGCTTAATAGAGAAGACAAGCAAGCCGTCGTCGCTGAGGTTTCCGCGCAAGTCGCGAAGGCCCAGACCGTTGTGCTGGCTGAGTATCGTGGAATTGCGGTTGGCGATCTGACCAAGCTGCGCGCGAAAGCGCGTGAGCAACAGGTTTACCTGCGCGTGTTGAAGAACACGCTGGCGCGTCGCGCCGTCGAAGGTACGCCTTTTGCTCCGCTGGCAGAGCAGATGACTGGTCCCCTGATCTACGGCATCTCGGAAGATGCCATTGCTGCTGCCAAGGTCGTCAACGACTTCAGCAAGAGCAATGAAAAGTTGGTCATCAAGGCTGGTTCGTTCGATGGCAAGGTGATGGACAAGGCTGGCGTGCAAGCGCTGGCAAGCATCCCGAGCCGCGAAGAACTGCTCTCGAAGCTGCTGTTCGTTATGCAATCGCCTGTTTCGGGCTTCGCGCGTGCTCTCGCCGCGCTGGCCGAGAAGAAGCAAGCGGAAGCTGCGTAAGCGAACGTGCATCAGCGTTACTGATCGCTGGCTGTATCCGAATTCAATTTAGGAGTATTTCAAATGGCAATCGCAAAAGAAGACATCCTGGCAGCAGTCGAAGGGATGACCGTTCTGGAACTGAACGAACTGGTCAAGGCGTTCGAAGAGAAGTTTGGCGTGTCGGCAGCTGCAGTGGCAGTCGCTGGCCCGGCAGGCGGCGGCGCAGCTGCTGCAGCAGAAGAGAAGACCGAATTCACGGTCGTCCTGGCTGAAGCCGGCGCCAACAAGGTGTCGGTCATCAAGGCCGTTCGCGAACTGACGGGCCTGGGCCTGAAGGAAGCGAAGGACCTGGTTGACGGTGCACCGAAGCCCGTCAAGGAAGGCGTCGACAAGGCTGCTGCTGAAGAAGCCAAGAAGAAGCTGGAAGAAGCTGGCGCGAAGGTCGAAGTCAAGTAAGTTTCGGCGCGCTGTGCGAAGGCTGGCGGTATTTTCACCGCCGGCCTTTTTGTGCTTTGTGGGGACGTTATTCTGGCACTCATTCGGGAGCCCGAATAATCGGCCCCAGAAGCCAAAGAAAACCGCCTGGTCGTTGTGGTGAGTCACTCACGATTGGCGGTTCTCTTTGTCTTCTGAAGCGACTGCAGAAGGCAAGTTTGGTCGGGTAGCGGGCAACACAGGCATCCGCTGCCGTCAGCCAGCGGTTGGTAGCGGCCAACCACCAAGCTTCTCGGCTCGTTCAAGCCGTCGAACGGCCATCGGGTCTCAGTCGGTGAACACTCGGGTTTGAAACGTCCAGGTATTCCGCCTCGATAGCACCCGCCGTGATTCGGAGATCGTATGCAATATTCCTTCACCGAGAAGAAGCGCATTCGCAAGAGTTTCGCGAAGCGCCCCATCGTTCACCAAGTTCCGTTCTTGCTGGCTACCCAGCTTGAATCATTCAGCACGTTTCTGCAAGCCGATGTGCCCGCGACGCAACGTAAGCCTGAGGGTTTGCAGGCCGCGTTCACATCGGTATTTCCCATTGTTTCGCACAACGGTTTCGCGCGCCTCGAGTTCGTGAGCTATGCGCTGTCCTCGCCGGCATTCAACATCAAGGAATGCCAGCAGCGTGGCCTGACGTACTGCTCCGCGCTGCGCGCGAAGGTCCGCCTCGTCATCCTCGACAAGGAATCGCCGAACAAGCCGGTCGTCAAGGAAGTGAAGGAGCAGGAAGTGTACATGGGCGAAATTCCGCTCATGACGCCGACGGGCTCGTTCGTCATCAACGGCACCGAGCGTGTCATCGTCTCGCAGCTGCACCGTTCGCCGGGCGTGTTCTTCGAACACGACAAGGGCAAGACGCACAGCTCGGGCAAGCTGCTGTTCTCGGCACGGATCATTCCGTACCGCGGCTCGTGGCTCGACTTCGAATTCGATCCGAAGGACATCCTGTACTTCCGCGTCGACCGTCGCCGCAAGATGCCGGTCACGATCCTGCTGAAGGCCATCGGCCTGACGCCGGAACAGATCCTCGCGAACTTCTTCGTGTTCGACAA
The DNA here is from genome assembly GCF_030481585.1 of Burkholderia sp. AU45388. Lineage (NCBI taxonomy): Bacteria > Pseudomonadati > Pseudomonadota > Betaproteobacteria > Burkholderiales > Burkholderiaceae > Burkholderia > Burkholderia sp. AU45388. The sequence goes on from NZ_JAUJPV010000011.1 coordinate 4,843, forward strand.
CTTCACGCTGATGGACGAAGGCGCGCAACTCGAGTTCGTGCCCGAGCGCCTGCGTGGCGAAGTCGCGCGCTTCGACATCACGGATCGTGATGGCAAGGTCATCGTCCAGAAGGACAAGCGGATCAACGCGAAGCACATTCGCGACCTCGAAGCCGCGAAGACCAAGTTCATCTCGGTGCCGGAAGACTACCTGCTCGGCCGCGTGCTGGCGAAGAACGTCGTCGACGGCGACACCGGCGAAGTGATCGCGAGCGCAAACGACGAAGTCACGGAAAGCGTGCTCGAGAAGCTGCGCGAAGCGGGCATCAAGGACATCCAGACGCTCTACACGAACGATCTGGACCAGGGCCCGTACATCTCGTCGACGCTGCGTGTCGACGAAACGACCGACAAGACGGCCGCGCGCATCGCGATCTACCGCATGATGCGTCCGGGCGAGCCGCCGACCGAAGAAGCGGTCGAGGCGCTGTTCAACCGTCTGTTCTACAGCGAAGAAGCGTACGACCTGTCGAAGGTCGGCCGCATGAAGTTCAACCGCCGCGTCGGCCGCGACGAGATCGTCGGCCCGATGACGCTGCAGGACGACGACATCCTCGCGACGATCAAGATCCTCGTCGAGCTGCGCAACGGCAAGGGCGAAGTGGACGACATCGACCACCTCGGCAACCGTCGCGTGCGTTGCGTCGGCGAATTGGCGGAAAACCAGTTCCGGGCGGGTCTCGTGCGTGTCGAGCGCGCGGTCAAGGAACGCCTCGGCCAGGCCGAAAGCGAAAACCTGATGCCGCACGACCTGATCAACTCGAAGCCGATTTCGTCGGCGATCCGCGAGTTCTTCGGTTCGTCGCAGCTGTCGCAGTTCATGGACCAGACCAACCCGCTGTCGGAAATCACGCACAAGCGCCGTGTTTCCGCACTGGGCCCGGGCGGTCTGACGCGCGAGCGCGCAGGCTTCGAAGTTCGCGACGTGCACCCGACCCACTACGGTCGCGTGTGCCCGATCGAAACGCCGGAAGGTCCGAACATCGGCCTGATCAACTCGCTCGCGCTGTACGCGCACCTGAACGAGTACGGCTTCCTCGAGACGCCGTACCGCAAGGTCGTGGACAGCAAGGTGACCGACCAGATCGACTACCTGTCGGCGATCGAGGAAGGCCGCTACATGATCGCGCAGGCGAACGCCGCGATCGACGAGAACGGCCAGCTGATCGACGAACTCGTGTCGTCGCGCGAAGCCGGCGAAACGATGATGGTCACGCCGGATCGTATCCAGTACATGGACGTCGCGCCGTCGCAGATCGTGTCGGTGGCAGCCTCGCTGATTCCGTTCCTCGAGCACGATGACGCGAACCGTGCACTGATGGGTTCGAACATGCAGCGTCAGGCCGTGCCGTGTCTGCGTCCGGAAAAGCCGGTCGTCGGTACGGGCATCGAGCGCACCTGCGCGGTCGACTCGGGTACGACGGTCCAGGCGTTCCGCGGCGGTGTGGTCGACTACGTCGACGCAGGCCGTATCGTGATTCGCGTGAACGACGACGAAGCGGTCGCGGGTGAAGTCGGTGTCGACATCTACAACCTGATCAAGTACACGCGTTCGAACCAGAACACGAACATCAACCAGCGTCCGATCGTGAAGATGGGCGACAAGGTCTCGCGCGGCGACGTGCTGGCCGACGGCGCCTCGACGGACCTGGGCGAGCTCGCGCTCGGCCAGAACATGCTGATCGCGTTCATGCCGTGGAACGGCTACAACTTCGAGGATTCGATCCTGATCTCGGAGAAGGTGGTCGCGGACGATCGCTACACGTCGATCCACATCGAAGAGCTGAACGTCGTCGCACGCGACACGAAGCTCGGGCCGGAAGAAATCACGCGCGACATCTCGAACCTGGCGGAAGTCCAGCTCGGCCGTCTCGACGAATCGGGCATCGTGTACATCGGTGCGGAAGTCGAAGCGGGCGACGTGCTGGTCGGCAAGGTCACGCCGAAGGGCGAGACCCAGCTGACGCCGGAAGAGAAGCTGCTGCGCGCGATCTTCGGCGAGAAGGCTTCGGACGTGAAGGACACGTCGCTGCGCGTGCCGTCGGGCATGAGCGGCACCGTGATCGACGTCCAGGTGTTCACGCGTGAAGGCATCCAGCGCGACAAGCGTGCGCAACAGATCATCGACGACGAACTGAAGCGCTACCGTCTCGACCTGAACGACCAGCTGCGCATCGTGGAAGGCGACGCGTTCCAGCGTCTCGCGCGCATGCTCGTGGGCAAGGTCGCGAACGGCGGTCCGAAGAAGCTCGCGAAGGGCACGAAGATCGACCAGGCTTACCTGGAAGACCTCGACCACTACCACTGGTTCGACATCCGCCTGGCGGACGACGAGGCAGCGGCGTCGCTCGAAGCGATCAAGAACTCGATCGAAGAGAAGCGTCACCAGTTCGACCTCGCGTTCGAAGAGAAGCGCAAGAAGCTCACGCAAGGCGACGAACTGCCGCCGGGCGTGCTGAAGATGGTCAAGGTGTACCTCGCGGTGAAGCGCCGTCTGCAGCCTGGCGACAAGATGGCAGGCCGTCACGGTAACAAGGGTGTCGTGTCGAAGATCGTTCCGATCGAAGACATGCCGTACATGGCCGACGGCCGTCCGGCAGACGTCGTGCTGAACCCGCTCGGCGTGCCGTCGCGGATGAACGTGGGTCAGGTTCTGGAAGTGCACCTCGGCTGGGCCGCGAAGGGCCTCGGCTGGCGTATCGGCGAAATGCTGCAGCGTCAGGCGAAGATCGAGGAACTGCGCACGTTCCTGACGAAGATCTACAACGAGTCGGGCCGCCAGGAAGATCTGGAAAGCTTCACCGACGACGAGATCCTCGAACTCGCGAAGAACCTGCGCGAAGGCGTGCCGTTCGCGACGCCGGTGTTCGACGGTGCGACCGAGGAAGAAATGGGCAAGATGCTCAACCTCGCGTTCCCGGACGACATCGCCGAACAGCTCGGCATGAACCCGTCGAAGAACCAGGTTCGCCTGTACGACGGCCGCACGGGTGAAATGTTCGAACGTCGCGTGACGCTCGGCTACATGCACTACCTGAAGCTGCACCACTTGGTCGACGACAAGATGCACGCACGTTCGACCGGCCCGTACTCGCTCGTCACGCAGCAGCCGCTGGGTGGTAAGGCGCAGTTCGGTGGCCAGCGTTTCGGTGAAATGGAAGTGTGGGCGCTCGAAGCGTACGGCGCGTCCTACGTGCTGCAGGAAATGCTGACGGTGAAGTCGGACGACGTGACCGGCCGGACGAAGGTGTACGAAAACCTCGTCAAGGGCGATCACGTGATCGATGCAGGCATGCCGGAATCCTTCAACGTGCTCGTGAAGGAAATCCGCTCGCTCGGTATCGATATCGATCTCGACCGCAATTAATCGGACTACGGAGAGAAAGCAATGAAAGCTCTGCTCGATCTATTCAAGCAAGTCCAACAGGAAGAAGTTTTCGACGCGATCAAGATCGGTCTGGCCTCGCCCGACAAGATCCGTTCGTGGTCGTTCGGCGAAGTGAAGAAGCCGGAGACCATCAACTACCGTACGTTCAAGCCGGAACGCGATGGTCTGTTCTGCGCGAAGATCTTCGGGCCGATCAAGGACTACGAGTGCCTGTGCGGCAAGTACAAGCGCCTGAAGCACCGCGGCGTGATCTGCGAGAAGTGCGGCGTCGAAGTGACGCTGGCGAAGGTGCGTCGCGAACGGATGGGCCACATCGAGCTGGCCTCGCCGGTCGCGCACATCTGGTTCCTGAAGTCGCTGCCGTCGCGTCTGGGCATGGTGCTCGACATGACGCTGCGCGACATCGAACGCGTGCTGTACTTCGAAGCGTACGTGGTGATCGAACCGGGCATGACGCCGCTGAAGGCGCGGCAGATCATGACCGAAGAGGATTACTACAACAAGGTCGAGGAATACGGCGACGAATTCCGTGCCGAGATGGGCGCGGAAGGCGTGCGTGAACTGCTGCGCGCGATCAACATCGACGAGCAGGTCGAGACGCTGCGCACCGAGCTGAAGAACACCGGCTCGGAAGCGAAGATCAAGAAGTACGCGAAGCGCCTGAAGGTCCTCGAGGCATTCCAGCGCTCGGGCATCAAGCCCGAGTGGATGATCCTCGAAGTGCTGCCGGTGCTGCCGCCGGAACTGCGTCCGCTCGTGCCGCTGGATGGCGGCCGTTTCGCGACGTCGGACCTGAACGACCTGTATCGCCGCGTGATCAACCGTAACAACCGGTTGAAGCGCCTGCTCGAGCTGAAGGCCCCTGAAATCATCGTCCGCAACGAAAAGCGGATGCTGCAGGAAGCCGTCGACTCGCTGCTCGACAACGGTCGTCGCGGCAAGGCGATGACGGGCGCGAACAAGCGTCCGCTGAAGTCGCTCGCCGACATGATCAAGGGCAAGGGCGGTCGTTTCCGTCAGAACCTGCTGGGCAAGCGCGTCGACTACTCGGGCCGTTCGGTCATCGTGGTCGGCCCGACGCTGAAGCTGCACCAGTGCGGCCTGCCGAAGCTGATGGCGCTCGAGCTGTTCAAGCCGTTCATCTTCAACAAGCTGGAAGTGATGGGCGTCGCTACGACCATCAAGGCTGCGAAGAAGGAAGTCGAGAACCAGACGCCGGTGGTGTGGGACATCCTCGAAGAGGTGATCCGCGAGCACCCGGTGATGCTGAACCGTGCGCCGACGCTGCACCGTCTCGGTATCCAGGCGTTCGAGCCGGTGCTGATCGAAGGCAAGGCGATCCAGCTGCACCCGCTCGTCTGCGCGGCGTTCAACGCCGACTTCGACGGTGACCAGATGGCCGTTCACGTGCCGCTGTCGCTCGAAGCGCAGATGGAAGCGCGCACGCTGATGCTCGCGTCGAACAACGTGCTGTTCCCGGCCAACGGCGATCCGTCGATCGTGCCGTCGCAGGATATCGTGCTGGGTCTGTACTACGCGACCCGCGAAGCGGTCAACGGCAAGGGCGAAGGCCTGTCGTTCACGGGCGTGTCGGAAGTCATCCGCGCGTACGAGAACAAGGAAGTCGAGCTGGCCTCGCGCGTCAACGTGCGGATCACCGAAATGGTCCACAACGAAGACAAGTCGGAAGGCGCGCCGCCGTTCGTGCCGAAGATCTCGCTGTACGCGACGACCGTCGGTCGCGCGATCCTGTCGGAGATCCTGCCGCACGGCCTGCCGTTCTCGGTGCTGAACAAGCCGCTGAAGAAGAAGGAAATCTCGCGCCTGATCAACACGGCGTTCCGCAAGTGCGGTCTGCGCGCGACGGTCGTGTTTGCCGACCAGCTGATGCAGTCGGGTTTCCGTCTCGCGACGCGTGCCGGCATTTCGATCTGCGTGGACGACATGCTCGTGCCGCCGCAGAAGGAAACGATCGTCGGCGACGCCGCGAAGAAGGTGAAGGAGTACGACCGCCAGTACATGTCGGGTCTCGTCACCGCGCAGGAACGCTACAACAACGTGGTCGACATCTGGTCGGCAACGTCGGAAGCGGTCGGCAAGGCGATGATGGAGCAGCTGTCGACGGAGCCGGTGACGGACCGCGACGGCAACGAGACGCGCCAGGAGTCGTTCAACTCGATCTACATGATGGCCGACTCGGGCGCCCGGGGTTCGGCGGTGCAGATTCGTCAGCTGGCCGGTATGCGCGGCCTGATGGCGAAGCCGGACGGCTCGATTATCGAGACGCCGATTACCGCGAACTTCCGCGAAGGTCTGAACGTGTTGCAGTACTTCATCTCGACCCACGGTGCACGTAAGGGTCTGGCTGATACGGCACTGAAGACCGCGAACTCGGGTTACCTGACGCGTCGTCTGGTCGACGTCACGCAGGATCTGGTCGTGGTGGAAGACGATTGCGGCACGTCGAACGGCGTGGCGATGAAGGCGCTGGTCGAAGGCGGTGAAGTCGTCGAAGCGCTGCGCGACCGTATCCTCGGCCGCGTCGCGGTCGCGGACGTCGTGAACCCGGAAACGCAGGAAACGCTGTACGAATCGGGCACGCTGCTCGACGAAACGGCGGTCGAGGAAATCGAACGCCTCGGCATCGACGAAGTGCGCGTGCGCACGCCGCTGACCTGCGAAACGCGTTACGGCCTGTGCGCGGCCTGCTACGGCCGCGACCTCGGCCGCGGCTCGCTCGTGAACGTCGGCGAAGCCGTCGGCGTGATCGCGGCGCAGTCGATCGGCGAACCGGGCACGCAGCTGACGATGCGTACGTTCCACATCGGTGGTGCGGCATCGCGTGCGGCAGTGGCCTCGTCGGTCGAGGCGAAGAGCAACGGTATCGTCCGCTTCACGGCGACGATGCGCTACGTCACGAACGCGAAGGGCGAGCAGATCGTCATTTCGCGTTCGGGCGAAGCGATGATCACCGACGACTTCGGTCGCGAGCGCGAGCGTCACAAAGTGCCGTACGGCGCGACGCTGCTGCAGCTCGACGGCGCGACGATCAAGGCCGGCACGCAGCTCGCCACGTGGGATCCGCTGACGCGCCCGATCATCACCGAGTACGGTGGTACGGTGAAGTTCGAGAACGTCGAGGAAGGCGTGACCGTCGCGAAGCAGATCGACGACGTGACCGGCCTGTCGACGCTGGTCGTGATCGACGTGAAGCGCCGCGGTTCGCAGGCTTCGAAGAGCGTGCGTCCGCAGGTGAAGCTGCTCGACGCGAACGGCGAGGAAGTGAAGATTCCGGGCACGGAACACGCGGTGCAGATCGGCTTCCAGGTCGGCGCGCTGATCACCGTGAAGGATGGCCAGCAGGTGCAGGTCGGTGAAGTGCTCGCACGTATCCCGACGGAAGCGCAGAAGACGCGTGACATTACCGGCGGTCTGCCGCGGGTGGCGGAACTGTTCGAAGCGCGTTCGCCGAAGGATGCCGGCATTCTCGCGGAAGTCACCGGTACGACGTCGTTCGGCAAGGACACGAAGGGCAAGCAGCGTCTCGTCATCACGGACCTCGAGGGCAACCAGCACGAGTTCCTGATCGCGAAGGAAAAGCAGGTTCTGGTTCACGATGCCCAGGTCGTCAACAAGGGCGAAATGATCGTGGACGGTCCGGCCGATCCGCACGACATCCTGCGTCTGCAGGGTATCGAGGCGCTGTCGCGCTACATCGTCGACGAAGTGCAGGACGTGTACCGTCTGCAGGGCGTGAAGATCAACGACAAGCACATCGAGGTGATCGTTCGCCAGATGCTGCGTCGTGTGCAGATCACCGACAACGGCGATACGCGCTTCATCCCGGGCGAACAGGTCGAGCGTTCCGACATGCTGGACGAGAACGATCGCATGATCGCCGAGGGCAAGCGCCCGGCTTCGTACGACAACGTGCTGCTCGGTATCACGAAGGCGTCGCTGTCGACCGACTCGTTCATCTCCGCGGCATCGTTCCAGGAAACGACCCGCGTGCTGACCGAAGCGGCGATCATGGGCAAGCGCGACGATCTGCGCGGCCTGAAGGAAAATGTGATCGTCGGCCGCCTGATCCCGGCCGGTACGGGTCTCGCGTTCCACAAGGCACGCAAGGCGAAGGAATCGTCGGATCGCGAGCGTTTCGACCAGATCGCAGCGGAAGAGGCATTCGACTTCGGCACGCCGAGTGCGCCGGCGGAAGAGCCGCAACACCCGGCAGCCGAGTAAGCGCGGCGCGGCGCAAGCCGCGTTGCCTTGCTATCATCGCTGCCACCGAAACCGCCCGGTTCTGCCGGGCGGTTTTTTTTCACCCTTCGTTCACGCGCATGACGTGCCTGTGCCGCGCCGGCGCATGCGCCGCGATCGCCTTCGGCATGACCGCGACAGGCCCGTGATGCACGCGAACGAACCCTGACCGAATGGCCAGCATCGTGCGATTCGCCACGCGTCGCGCGAGCGGGTTGTTAAAATTGCGGTCATCGTTTAGCCGTCCCTGGTCTCATTCATGTCCCGCGCCCTCGAAATACTCGACGAAGTCTTTGGTTACTCCGCCTTTCGCGGCCAGCAGGGCGAGATCGTCGAGCACGTCGCCGGCGGCGGCGATTGCCTCGTGCTGATGCCGACCGGCGGCGGCAAGTCGCTGTGCTACCAGATTCCCGCGCTGCTGCGCCGCGAGGCCGGCCAGGGCGCCGGCATCGTGGTGTCGCCGCTGATCGCGCTGATGCAGGACCAGGTCGCCGCGTTGAGCGAAGTCGGCGTGCGCGCGGCCTACCTGAATTCGACGCTGTCGGGCGCCGAGGCGGCGGCCACCGAGCGCGCGCTGCGCGAGGGCGAAATCGATCTGCTATACGTCGCGCCGGAGCGCTTGATGACGGGGCGCTTCCTCGACCTGCTCGAGCGCGCGAAGATCGGCCTGTTCGCGATCGACGAAGCGCACTGCGTGTCGCAATGGGGGCACGATTTCCGCCCGGAATACATCCAGCTGTCGGTGCTGCACGAGCGCTTCCCGTCGGTGCCGCGCATCGCGCTGACCGCCACCGCCGATGCGATCACGCGCGACGAGATCATCCATCGTCTCGCGCTCGACGACGCGCGCGTGTTCGTGTCGAGCTTCGACCGCCCGAACATCCGCTACCGGATCGTCGAAAAGGACAATGCGCGCGCGCAACTGCTCGACTTCATCCGCGCCGAGCACACGAATGCAGACGGCACGACGGATGCCGGCGTCGTCTATTGCCTGTCGCGCCGCAAGGTCGAGGAAACGGCCGAATGGCTGAAGGCGCAGGGCGTGCGGGCGTTGCCGTATCACGCGGGCATGGAGTTCGAGGTGCGGCAGAAGCACCAGGAAATGTTCCAGCGCGAGGAAGGCATCGTGATGTGCGCGACGATCGCGTTCGGCATGGGCATCGACAAGCCCGACGTGCGCTTCGTCGCGCACCTCGATTTGCCGAAGAGCGTCGAAGGCTACTACCAGGAAACCGGCCGGGCGGGCCGCGACGGGATGCCGGCGAACGCGTGGATGGCGTATGGCCTCGGCGACGTCGTCCAGCAGCGCAAGATGATCGACGAGTCGGACGCGGACGACGCGCACAAACGCGTGCAGACGTCGAAGCTCGACGCGCTGCTCGGGCTGTGCGAGACGATCTCGTGCCGCCGCGTGCGGCTGCTGAACTACTTCGGCGAGGCGAGCCAGCCGTGCGGCAACTGCGACACGTGCCTCGAACCGCCCGATTCATGGGACGCGACGCGCGAGGCGCAGATGGCGCTGTCGTGCGTGTTCCGCGCGCAGCGCGCGAGCGGCTTCAACTTCGGCGCGAGCCATCTGATCGAGATCCTGCGCGGCGGCCGCACCGAGAAGGTGCTGCAGCGCGGCCACGACCAGTTGAGCACGTTCGGTATCGGCGCGGCGCTGTCCGAGCCCGAGTGGCGCGCGATTTTCCGGCAGCTGGTCGCGTACGGCTACCTGGCCGTCGATCATGGCGGCTTCGGCGCGCTGGTGCTCACCGAGGCCGCGAAGCCGGTGCTGAAGAACGAGGAAAAGGTCACGCTGCGCCGCTACGTGAAGCCGCAGCGCACGCGCCAGTCGTCGAGCCGCAGCGGCACGCGCGTCGACCCGACGGCCGGCATGGGCGCCCGCGAGCGCGCGCGGTGGGACGCGCTGCGCGCATGGCGTGCGGAAACCGCGAAGACGGACGGCGTGCCGGCCTATGTGATCTTCCACGACGCGACGCTCGCCGAAATCGCGCGCAACGCGCCGGAGACGATCGACGACCTGCGCCACATCCCCGGCATGGGCGTGCGCAAGCTCGAGCGCTTCGGCGACGAGATCATCGACGTCGTCGAATCGGCCTGACACAGCGTTCCGACCCCCGCTGTAAACCACCCGGTTGCCCGGAAAATCACGCAAGCCGTTGACTTAGTTGGTATTTCCGGAATATCATGATGGGTTCCGGTATTCGGTGGGCCGAGTCGCGTTCGACAGTTCGCACCCGATTCGCCGGTTCGGAAGTCAACTGTGCGTCGATTCTCGCTTTGCCCGAAATCGGCGTGCAGATTTTGTTCAATTTCAGGAATAAACAATGCCAACCATCAACCAACTGGTTCGCAAAGGCCGTCAGTCGGAAACGACGAAAAGCAAGAGCCCGGCCCTGCAGGACTGCCCCCAGCGTCGCGGCGTGTGCACCCGTGTGTACACGACGACGCCGAAGAAGCCGAACTCGGCACTCCGTAAGGTCGCCAAGGTTCGTCTGACGAACGGCTTCGAAGTGATTTCGTACATCGGCGGTGAAGGCCACAACCTGCAGGAACACTCGGTTGTGCTGATCCGCGGCGGCCGTGTGAAGGACTTGCCGGGTGTGCGTTACCACATGGTTCGCGGCTCGCTGGATACCCAGGGCGTCAAGGACCGTAAGCAAGCGCGTTCGAAGTACGGCGCGAAGCGTGCAAAGGCTGCCAAGTAAGCAGTTTTTGATCAGGGATCGCCGCAGGGCGGTCAAGGCGGGAGTGCCGGATTGCCGGTGCTGTCGAGTAAGTGGTCACCCGGCCAAGCTGGTTAGTCGTGAAGATGTGATCGGGTTTGTTGGTGGCCGCGGAGCTGAATTCAGCTCCAACTGAACAAGTAAAGGAAGAATCATGCCGCGTCGTCGCGAAGTCCCCAAGCGGGAAGTGTTGCCGGATCCGAAGTTCGGTAACGTTGATGTTGCCAAGTTCATGAACATGCTGATGCTGTCCGGCAAGAAGTCGGTCGCGGAGCGCATCGTTTATGGCGCATTCGAACAAATCCAGACCAAGGGTGGCAAGGACCCGCTGGAAGTGTTCACGGTTGCGCTCAACAACGTGAAGCCGGTGGTCGAAGTGAAGAGCCGTCGCGTTGGTGGTGCCAACTATCAAGTTCCGGTCGAAGTGCGCCCGTCGCGTCGTATGGCATTGGCGATGCGCTGGCTGCGTGAGGCTGCGAAGAAGCGCAGCGAGAAGTCGATGGCCCTGCGCCTGGCAGGTGAACTCTCCGAAGCGGCCGAAGGCCGTGGCGGCGCGATGAAGAAGCGCGACGAAGTTCACCGCATGGCAGAAGCCAACCGCGCGTTCTCGCATTTCCGTTTCTAAGCGCCTGGCTGGGCTGTTTGCGGAAATAAATTCCGGGCGGGTGCGCTTTTCAGGCGCCTCGCCCGTTTGTGTTGAGGCGTGATGCGGCAGGGCTGCATCACGTCATCCCAGTAGAGGATCAAAGTGGCTCGCAAGACTCCTATCGAGCGCTACCGCAATATCGGTATTAGCGCTCACATCGACGCCGGCAAAACGACGACGACCGAGCGCATTCTGTTTTACACCGGTGTGAACCACAAGATCGGTGAAGTCCACGACGGCGCAGCCACGATGGACTGGATGGAGCAGGAACAGGAACGTGGCATCACGATCACGTCCGCTGCTACCACGGCCTTCTGGAAGGGCATGGGCGGCAACTATCCGGAACACCGCATCAACATCATCGACACCCCGGGCCACGTCGACTTCACGATCGAAGTGGAGCGTTCGATGCGCGTGCTCGACGGCGCGTGCATGGTGTACTGCGCAGTGGGCGGCGTGCAGCCGCAGTCGGAAACGGTGTGGCGCCAGGCGAACAAGTACAAGGTGCCGCGTCTCGCGTTCGTCAACAAGATGGACCGTACCGGCGCGAACTTCTTCAAGGTCTACGACCAGCTCCGTCTGCGCCTGAAGGCGAACCCGGTTCCGGTCGTGGTGCCGATCGGCTCGGAAGAAAACTTCAAGGGCGTGGTCGACCTGATCAAGATGAAGGCGATCATTTGGGACGAAGCGTCGCAAGGCACGAAGTTCGACTACGTCGACATCCCGGCCGAGCTCGCGGAGACCTGCAAGGAATGGCGCGAAAAGATGGTCGAAGTGGCTGCCGAAGCCAGCGAAGACCTGATGAACAAGTACCTGGAAGAAGGCGATCTGCCGGAAGCCGACATCGTCAAGGCGCTGCGTGATCGTACGATCGCGTGCGAAATCCAGCCGATGCTGTGCGGTACCGCGTTCAAGAACAAGGGCGTGCAGCGTATGCTCGACGCCGTGATCGACTTCCTGCCGTCGCCGGTCGACATCCCGCCGGTCAAGGGCGAACTCGAAAACGGCGAAGAAGCAGAGCGCAAGGCGTCGGACGAAGAGAAGTTCTCGTCGCTCGCGTTCAAGATCATGACCGACCCGTTCGTCGGCCAGCTGATCTTCTTCCGTGTGTACTCGGGCGTCGTCAACTCGGGCGACACGCTGCTGAACTCGACCAAGGGCAAGAAGGAACGCCTCGGCCGGATTCTGCAGATGCACGCGAACCAGCGTGAAGAAATCAAGGAAGTCCGCGCAGGCGACATCGCCGCAGCGGTCGGCCTGAAGGAAGCGACCACGGGCGACACGCTGTGCGACCCGGCGAACCCGATCGTTCTCGAACGCATGGTGTTCCCGGAGCCGGTGATTTCGCAGGCAGTCGAGCCGAAGACCAAGGCTGACCAGGAAAAGATGGGCCTCGCACTGAACCGTCTGGCTCAGGAAGACCCGTCGTTCCGCGTGCAGACCGACGAAGAGTCGGGCCAGACCATCATTTCGGGCATGGGCGAGCTCCACCTCGAAATTCTGGTCGACCGGATGAAGCGTGAATTCGGCGTGGAGGCGACCGTCGGCAAGCCGCAGGTTGCGTACCGCGAAACGATCCGTTCGACGGCGAAGGATGTCGACGGCAAGTTCGTCAAGCAGTCGGGTGGTCGCGGCCAGTACGGTCACGCGGTCATCACGCTCGAGCCGAACGAACAAGGCAAGGGCTACGAGTTCTTCGACGAGATCAAGGGTGGTGTGATTCCGCGTGAATACATCCCGGCGGTCGACAAGGGTATCCAGGACACGCTGAAGTCGGGCGTGCTGGCTGGCTTCCCGGTCGTCGACGTGAAGGTTCACCTGACGTTCGGTTCGTACCACGACGTTGACTCGAACGAAAACGCGTTCCGCATGGCCGGTTCGATGGCGTTCAAGGAAGCGATGCGCAAGGCGAACCCGGTCGTCCTCGAGCCGATGATGGCTGTCGAAGTCGAGACGCCGGAAGACTACATGGGCAACGTGATGGGCGACCTGTCGGGCCGTCGCGGTATCGTCCAGGGCATGGAAGACATGGTTGGCGGCGGCAAGATCGTGCGCGCCGAAGTGCCGCTGTCGGAAATGTTCGGCTACTCGACGTCGCTGCGCTCGCTGACGCAAGGTCGTGCAACGTACACGATGGAGTTCAAGCACTACGCTGAAGCTCCGCGCAACGTGGCCGAAGCGATCATCAGCGCGAAGTCGAAGTAAATCTGTAGCTACCAATCGATTATTTTTTGAAAGAAGAGAATCATGGCAAAAGGTAAATTTGAGCGGACCAAGCCGCACGTGAACGTTGGTACGATTGGTCACGTTGACCACGGCAAGACGACGCTGACGGCAGCGATCACGACGGTTCTGACGAAGAAGTTCGGCGGGGAAGCGAAGGCGTACGACCAGATCGACGCGGCACCGGAAGAAAAGGCGCGCGGCATCACGATCAACACGGCGCACGTCGAGTACGAAACGGCTAACCGCCACTACGCACACGTCGACTGCCCGGGCCACGCTGACTATGTGAAGAACATGATCACGGGCGCAGCGCAGATGGACGGCGCGATCCTGGTTTGCTCGGCAGCAGACGGCCCGATGCCGCAAACGCGCGAGCACATCCTGCTGGCACGTCAGGTTGGCGTTCCGTACATCATCGTGTTCCTGAACAAGTGCGACATGGTGGACGACGCTGAACTGCTCGAGCTGGTCGAGATGGAAGTTCGCGAACTGCTGTCGAAGTATGACTTCCCGGGCGACGACACGCCGATCGTGAAGGGTTCGGCCAAGCTGGCGCTGGAAGGCGACACGGGCGAGCTGGGTGAAGTGGCGATCATGAGCCTGGCCGACGCGCTGGACACGTACATCCCGACGCCGGAGCGTGCGGTTGACGGTGCGTTCCTGATGCCGGTGGAAGACGTGTTCTCAATCTCGGGCCGCGGTACGGTGGTGACGGGTCGTGTCGAGCGCGGCATCGTGAAGGTCGGCGAGGAAATCGAAATCGTCGGTATCAAGCCGACGGTGAAGACGACCTGCACGGGCGTTGAAATGTTCCGCAAGCTGCTGGACCAAGGTCAAGCGGGCGACAACGTGGGTATCCTGCTGCGCGGCACGAAGCGTGAAGACGTGGAGCGTGGCCAGGTTCTGGCGAAGCCGGGTTCGATCACGCCGCACACGCACTTCACGGCTGAAGTGTACGTGCTGAGCAAGGACGAAGGCGGCCGTCACACGCCGTTCTTCAACAACTACCGTCCGCAGTTCTACTTCCGTACGACGGACGTGACGGGCTCGATCGAGCTGCCGAAGGACAAGGAAATGGTGATGCCGGGCGACAACGTGTCGATCACGGTGAAGCTGATCGCTCCGATCGCGATGGAAGAAGGTCTGCGCTTCGCGATCCGCGAAGGCGGCCGTACGGTCGGCGCCGGCGTCGTCGCCAAGATCATCGAGTAATATCGACGATCCGCGGACCCTTTCGGGGTCCGCGATTCCACGGTAAGCAGTTGTGTACCGTCGAAACCGGGTGTCCAGTTCGATCTGGCATCCGGTTTTTCTTTGTGGCGTGCGATCGCTCTATTGACAAACGCCCACCACCACTGCGAATTTTCGTGTAGAATCGCGGGCTTAGCAGTGGAAGTACTGTCCGGAACCTGATGCTTCGCTCCCCGCTGGTGTCATGTTTCACGTTCTTTTAGTGTCCGGCGATGCAACATCGCCTCGCTCTTTCCAAGGAATTGTCATGCAGCAACAAAAAATCCGCATTCGCCTGAAGGCATTCGACTATCGTCTGATCGATCAATCGGCTGCCGAAATCGTCGATACCGCGAAGCGGACTGGCGCAATCGTCCGTGGCCCGGTGCCGCTGCCGACGCGCATTCAGCGTTTTGACATCCTGCGTTCGCCGCACGTCAACAAGACGTCGCGCGATCAGCTTGAAATCCGCACCCACCAGCGCCTGATGGACATCGTCGATCCGACGGACAAGACCGTCGACGCGCTGATGAAGCTCGACCTGCCGGCTGGCGTCGACGTGGAAATCAAGCTGCAGTAAGGCTTCCAGCGCCGAGCGGCATGCCGGGCGGCGCTAAGTCTTTGTATTGCTTGCGGAAATCGAGAAGTCGGGCTATACTGCTTGGCTTTTCGCGTATTCGCGTAAAAAGTTGGGCCTTGCGTGCCCGGCATTTTGTAAATCAGCCCCGACCAATCGCAGTCGGGAATGGAGAAAATGATGAGCCTTGGACTCGTAGGTCGCAAGGTTGGCATGACCCGTATCTTCACGGCTGAAGGGGATTCGATTCCCGTCACCGTGCTGGACGTGTCGGACAACCGCGTGACGCAGATCAAGACTGTTGAAACCGACGGCTACACGGCCGTGCAGGTTGCATTCGGCTCCCGCCGCGCATCGCGCGTGACGAAGCCGCTGGCAGGTCATCTCGCCAAAGCCGGTGTCGAAGCCGGTGAAATCCTCAAGGAATTCCGCATTGACGCGGCCAAGGCAGCCGAGCTGTCGAATGGCGCCGTGGTCGGTGCAGATCTTTTCGAAGTGGGCCAGAAGGTCGACGTGCAAGGCGTGTCGATCGGTAAGGGCTACGCCGGTACGATCAAGCGTTACAACTTCTCCTCCGGCCGTGCCACGCACGGTAACTCGCGCTCGCACAACGTGCCGGGCTCGATCGGTATGGCGCAGGATCCGGGTCGTGTTTTCCCGGGTAAACGCATGACGGGTCACATGGGTGACGTGACGGTGACGGTGCAGAACCTCGAAATCGCTCGTATCGACGCAGAGCGCAAGCTGCTGCTCGTGAAGGGTGCGATTCCGGGCGCGAAGGGCGGCAAGGTCTTCGTGACGCCGGCCGTCAAGACCAAGGGGGCGAAATAATGGAACTCAAGCTCCTGAACGAAAATGGTCAGGAAGGTGCAGTGGTCAACGCATCGGACGTCGTGTTCGGTCGTGACTACAACGAAGCGCTGATCCACCAGGTCGTCGTCGCATACCAGGCGAATGCTCGCCAGGGTAACCGCGCACAGAAGGACCGTGAGCAAGTCAAGCACACGACCAAGAAGCCGTGGCGCCAGAAGGGTACGGGCCGCGCTCGTGCCGGTATGTCGTCGAGCCCGCTGTGGCGTGGCGGTGGTCGTATCTTCCCGAATTCGCCGGAAGAAAACTTCTCGCACAAGGTCAACAAGAAGATGCATCGCGCAGGTCTCTGCTCGATCTTCTCGCAGCTGGCCCGTGAAGGCCGTCTGTCGGTCGTCGAGGACATCATCCTCGAAGCGCCGAAGACCAAGCTGCTGGCCGACAAATTCAAGACCATGGGTCTCGATTCCGTTCTGATCATCACGGACACGGTCGACGAGAACCTGTACCTGGCTTCGCGCAACCTGCCGCACGTGGCGATTGTCGAGCCGCGCTACGCTGACCCGCTGTCGCTGATCTACTTCAAGAAAGTGCTGGTCACGAAGGCTGCGGTCGCCCAGATCGAGGAGTTGCTGTCATGAGCGAGATTCGCAAGAACGATCATCGTTTGATGCAGGTCCTGCTCGCACCGGTGATCTCGGAAAAGGCGACGCTGGTTGCCGACAAGAACGAGCAAGTCGTGTTCGAAGTCGCACCGGATGCCACGAAGCAGGAAGTGAAGGCGGCTGTCGAGCTGCTGTTCAAGGTTGAAGTTGATTCGGTCAACGTGCTGGTTCAGAAGGGCAAGCAAAAGCGCTTCGGCCGTTCGATGGGCCGCCGCAAGGACGTGAAGAAGGCGTACGTTTGCCTGAAGCCCGGCCAGGAAATCAACTTTGAAGCGGAGGCCAAGTAATCATGGCAATCGTTAAAGTTAAGCCGACATCGCCGGGTCGCCGCGCGATGGTCAAGGTGGTCAACAAGAACCTGCACCAGGGCAAGCCGTTCGCGGCACTGCTCGACTCGCAGAGCTCGACCGCCGGCCGTAACAACAACGGCCGTATCACCACGCGTCACAAGGGTGGTGGTCACAAGCAGCACTACCGTATCGTCGATTTCCGTCGCACGAAGGATGGCATTCCGGCAAAGGTCGAACGTCTCGAGTACGACCCGAACCGCAGCGCGAACATCGCGCTGGTGCTCTACGCAGACGGCGAACGTCGCTACATCATCGCCCCGAAGGGCCTGACCGTCGGCCAACAGCTGATGTCGGGTTCGGAAGCGCCGATCCGTGCAGGCAACACGCTGCCGATCCGCAACATTCCGGTCGGTACGACGATCCACTGCATCGAGATGCTGCCGGGCAAGGGCGCGCAAATGGCGCGTTCGGCTGGCACGTCGGCCATGCTGCTGGCACGTGAAGGCGTCTACGCGCAGGTTCGTCTGCGTTCGGGCGAAATCCGTCGCGTGCACATCGAGTGCCGTGCAACGATCGGTGAAGTCGGCAACGAAGAGCATAGCCTGCGCCAGATCGGCAAGGCTGGCGCGAACCGCTGGCGCGGTATCCGCCCGACGGTGCGTGGCGTTGCGATGAACCCGGTCGATCACCCGCACGGTGGTGGTGAGGGCAAGACGGCTGCAGGTCGCGACCCGGTGAGCCCGTGGGGTACGCCGGCTAAGGGTTACCGCACCCGCAGCAACAAGCGCACGACGACGATGATCGTCCAGCGCCGTCACAAGCGTTAAGGAGTAGGCAATGGCACGTTCTGTTAAAAAAGGTCCGTTCTGCGACGCCCATTTGCTGAAGAAAGTTGAGGCGGCTGCAGCTTCGCGCGACAAAAAGCCGATCAAGACCTGGTCGCGTCGTTCGACGATTCTGCCGGATTTCATCGGCCTGACGATCGCTGTTCACAACGGCCGTCAACACGTTCCGGTGTATATCTCGGAAAACATGGTCGGCCACAAGCTTGGCGAGTTCGCACTGACCCGTACGTTCAAGGGTCACGCAGCCGACAAGAAGGCCAAGAAATAAGGGGCAATCAAGATGGAAGTGAAAGCAATTCATCGCGGTGCCCGCATCTCGGCGCAGAAAACGCGCCTTGTGGCTGACCAGATCCGCGGTTTGCCGGTCGACAAGGCGCTGAACGTTCTGACGTTCTCGCCGAAGAAGGCGGCTGGCATCGTGAAGAAGGTTGTGCTGTCGGCAATCGCGAATGCGGAGCACAACGAAGGCGCTGATATCGACGAGCTCAAGATCAAGAGCATCTACGTCGACAAGGCTGCATCGCTCAAGCGTTTCACCGCGCGCGCCAAGGGCCGCGGTAACCGCATCGAGAAGCAATCCTGTCACATCACTGTGACGGTCGGGAATTAAGGAGCCATACGATGGGACAGAAAATTCATCCGACTGGCTTCCGCCTGGCTGTCAGCCGCAATTGGGCTTCGCGTTGGTACGCGAACAACAACAATTTCGCGGCGATGCTGCAGGAAGACATCGGTGTTCGTGAATACCTGAAGAAGAAGCTGAAGAACGCTTCGGTCGGTCGGGTGGTCATCGAGCGTCCGGCGAAGAACGCGCGCATCACGATTTACAGCTCGCGTCCGGGCGTGGTCATCGGCAAGAAGGGCGAGGATATCGAACAGCTGAAGACGGAACTGCAACGCCGCATGGGCGTGCCGGTTCACGTCAACATCGAAGAAATCCGCAAGCCGGAAACCGATGCTCAGCTGATCGCTGACTCGATCACGCAACAGCTCGAGCGCCGGATCATGTTCCGTCGCGCGATGAAGCGTGCGATGCAGAACGCGATGCGTCTGGGTGCCCAAGGCATCAAGATCATGAGCGCAGGCCGTCTGAACGGTATCGAAATCGCTCGTACGGAGTGGTATCGCGAAGGTCGCGTGCCGCTTCACACGCTGCGTGCCGATATCGACTACGCGACTTCGGAAGCGAAGACGACTTACGGGATCATCGGCGTCAAGGTGTGGGTCTACAAGGGCGATACGCTCGGCCGCAACGACGCACCGGTGGTGGAAGAAGTAGCCGAAGACAAGCGTCCGCGTCGCAATGCGCGTCCGGGCGACCGTCGTCCGCGCCGTGACGGCGAAGGCGGCGCTCCGGGTGCTCGTCGTGGCGCACCGCGCCGTGGCGCCGGCAAGCCCGAAGACGGCAAGACTGGAGAATAACGATGCTGCAACCGAAACGCAGAAAGTATCGTAAAGAGCAGAAGGGTCGTAACACCGGCAAGGCGACGCGCGGCAACGCAGTGTCGTTCGGTGAATTCGGCCTGAAGGCGATCGGTCGCGGTCGTTTGACCGCACGTCAGATTGAAGCGGCGCGTCGTGCAATGACGCGTCACATCAAGCGTGGCGGCCGCATCTGGATCCGGATCTTCCCGGACAAGCCGATTTCGCAGAAGCCGGCCGAAGTGCGTATGGGTAACGGTAAGGGTAACCCGGAGTACTACGTCGCCGAGATTCAGCCGGGCAAGATGCTCTATGAAATGGACGGCGTAACCGAAGAACTGGCACGCGAAGCGTTCCGTCTGGCCGCAGCCAAGCTGCCGCTGAAGACGGCATTCATCGTGCGCCAGCTCGGCGCCTAAGGAGAAAACATGAAGGCTTCCGAACTTCTCCAGAAAGACCAGGCCGCGCTCAACAAGGAGCTGGCGGACCTGCTGAAGGCGCAATTCGGCCTGCGCATGCAACTCGCGACCCAGCAGCTCACGAACACGAGTCAGCTGAAGAAGGTTCGTCGCGACATCGCACGTGTGCGGACCGTCATGACTCAGAAGGCGAACCAGAAATGAACGATAGCGTGAAAACCTCGCTGAAGCGGACGCTGGTCGGTCGGGTCGTCAGCAACAAGATGGACAAGACCGTCACCGTGCTGATCGAGCACCGCGTCAAGCATCCGATCTACGGCAAGTATGTCGTGCGCTCGAAGAAGTACCACGCGCACGATGAAGCGAACACCTACAACGAAGGCGATCTCGTCGAAATCCAGGAAACGCGTCCTGTTTCGAAGACGAAGGCCTGGACGGTGTCGCGCCTCGTCGAAGCTGCTCGCGTCATCTAAGCGGACAGCGCAGTAGGCAGTAACAGGCGCTTCTCCACGAAGTGCTTGAAATCGCAAAGTTTTTGCTTGCGGGACCAGGATTATTTGTTATAATCCTGGTCTTCCCTCTTTATGGGAGCCCCGTCGCGGGCGAAGTTGGTGGGGGAAGCGGACTGGCGCCTGCCTGTCCGAAAGATTCACCGAATTGCGATGGCGGGTTTCGTTTGCCGTCGCTGCTGTTCCAACCCAAGCAGCCGATTGGCTGACGGGACCAAGACTGACCGAATGCATCATGGTGGTGCATCCGGATTAAGTTGGGAAAGACAAACCATGATCCAGACCGAATCTCGGCTCGAAGTAGCCGACAACACGGGTGCACGTGAAGTCCTGTGCATCAAGGTGCTCGGCGGCTCGAAGCGTCGTTATGCCGGCATTGGCGACATCATCAAGGTGAGCGTCAAAGAGGCAACGCCGCGCGGGCGCGTGAAGAAAGGCGAAATTTACAACGCCGTGGTGGTTCGCACCGCCAAGGGCGTGCGCCGTCAAGACGGCTCGCTGATCAAGTTCGACGGCAACGCCGCTGTGCTTTTGAATAACAAGCTCGAGCCGATCGGCACCCGTATCTTCGGGCCGGTGACGCGTGAGCTGCGTAGCGAACGATTCATGAAGATCGTTTCGCTGGCGCCGGAAGTGCTGTAAGGAGTCGCGATGAACAAGATTCGCAAAGGTGACGAAGTCATCGTCGTCACTGGCAAGGACAAGGGCAAGCGCGGCGTCGTGCTGGCTGTCGGTGCTGAACATGTGACGGTTGAAGGTATCAACCTCGTCAAGAAGCATGTGAAGCCGAACCCGATGAAGGGTACGACGGGCGGCGTGGAAGCGAAGACGATGCCCCTGCATATTTCGAACGTCGCACTGGTCGACGCGAATGGCAAGGCGTCGCGTGTTGGCATCAAGGTCGAGGAAGGCAAGAAGGTTCGCTTCCTGAAGACGACCGGTGCCGTACTGAGCGCCTGACGCAGCGGAGTAAAAAATGGCTCGTTTTCAAGAGTTTTACAAAGAAAAGGTTGTGCCCGGCCTGATCGAGAAGTTCGGTTACAAGTCGGTCATGGAAGTGCCGCGCATCACCAAGATCACGCTGAACATGGGTCTTGGCGAAGCGATCGCTGACAAGAAGATCATCGAGAACGCCGTTGGCGACCTCACGAAGATCGCCGGCCAGAAGCCGGTCGTCACGAAGGCTCGCAAGGCAATCGCAGGCTTCAAGATCCGCCAGGGTTACCCGATCGGCGCGATGGTGACGCTGCGTGGCCAGGCGATGTACGAATTCCTCGACCGTTTCGTGACGGTTGCCCTGCCCCGCGTGCGTGACTTCCGCGGTGTGTCGGGTCGTGCTTTCGATGGCCGTGGCAACTACAACATCGGTGTGAAAGAGCAGATCATTTTCCCCGAAATCGATTACGACAAGATCGACGCACTGCGTGGGCTGAACATCAGCATCACGACGACTGCGAAGACCGACGACGAAGCAAAGGCTCTGCTCGCCAGCTTCAAGTTCCCGTTCAGAAACTGAGGTTACCGTGGCTAAACTGGCACTGATCGAACGTGAAAAGAAGCGCGCCCGCCTGGTCGCGAAGTTCGCAGCAAAGCGCGAAGCGCTGAAGGCGATCGTCGAAGACCAAAGCAAGTCGGAAGAAGAGCGCTACGAAGCACGCCTGGAGCTGCAGCAACTGCCCCGCAACGCAAACCCGACCCGCCAGCGTAACCGCTGCGCGATCACGGGCCGTCCGCGTGGCACGTTCCGTAAATTCGGCCTCGCGCGTAACAAGATTCGTGAAATCGCATTCCGTGGCGAGATTCCTGGCCTGACCAAGGCGAGCTGGTAATAGGAGAAACGTAAATGAGCATGAGTGATCCTATCGCCGATATGCTGACTCGCATCCGCAACGCGCAGATGGTCGAGAAGGTATCGGTCGCGATGCCCTCGTCGAAGGTCAAGGTTGCAATCGCGCAAGTCCTGAAGGACGAAGGCTATATCGACGATTTCGCCGTGAAGGCGGAAGGTGCGAAGTCCGAACTGAATATCGCGCTGAAGTACTACGCAGGTCGCCCGGTCATCGAACGCCTCGAGCGCGTGTCGAAGCCTGGTCTGCGCGTGTACCGCGGCCGTAACGACATTCCGCAGGTCATGAATGGCCTCGGTGTGGCAATCGTGTCGACGCCGAAGGGCGTGATGACCGACCGCAAGGCGCGCGCTACCGGCGTCGGCGGCGAAGTCATCTGCTACGTCGCTTAAAGCCGAGGAGAGAGAAACATGTCTCGAGTAGGTAAGAGCCCGATCGCGCTGCAAGGCGCGGAAGTCAAGCTGGCCGACGGTGCAATCATCGTCAAGGGCCCGCTGGGCACCATCACGCAAGCGATCAATCCGCTCGTGAACGTGGCGAACAACGACGGCACGCTGAATCTGTCGCCGGTCGACGAAAGCCGCGAAGCAAATGCACTGTCGGGCACGATGCGCGCGATCATCGCGAATGCCGTGCACGGCGTGACCAAGGGTTTCGAGCGCAAGCTGACGCTGGTTGGCGTCGGTTACCGTGCGCAAGCGCAAGGCGACAAGCTGAACCTGTCGCTGGGTTTCTCGCACCCGGTGGTGCACCAGATGCCGGAAGGCGTCAAGGCTGAAACCCCGACGCAAACCGAAATCGTGATCAAGGGGATCAACAAGCAACAAGTCGGTCAAGTGGCTGCGGAAGTCCGCGGTTACCGTCCGCCGGAGCCCTACAAGGGCAAGGGCGTGCGCTATGCCGACGAGGTTGTGATCCTCAAAGAAACGAAGAAGAAGTAAGGGTGCGCAATCATGGATAAGACTCAATCTCGCCTGCGCCGCGCTCGCCAGACGCGTATCAAGATCGCTGAGCTGCAGGTCGCGCGTCTCGCCGTGCATCGCACGAACACGCACATCTACGCTCAAGTGTTCTCGCCCTGCGGCACCAAGGTGCTCGCCAGCGCGTCGACGCTCGAAGCGGAAGTGCGCGCAGAACTGGCCGACAAGTCGGGCAAGGGCGGCAACGTCAATGCCGCGACGCTGATCGGCAAGCGTATTGCCGAAAAGGCAAAGGCTGCCGGCATCGAATCCGTCGCCTTCGACCGCTCGGGCTTCCGCTACCACGGCCGCGTCAAGGCGCTGGCTGAGGCAGCTCGCGAAGCTGGGCTCAAGTTCTAAGGAAGGAATTCGTCATGGCAAAGATGCAAGCGAAAGTTCAGGCTGACGAGCGCGACGACGGCCTTCGCGAAAAGATGATTTCGGTCAATCGCGTGACCAAGGTCGTGAAGGGTGGCCGTATTCTCGGCTTCGCCGCACTGACCGTGGTTGGCGACGGTGATGGCCGCATCGGTATGGGCAAGGGCAAGGCGAAGGAAGTGCCGGTCGCTGTCCAGAAGGCAATGGAACAAGCTCGCCGCAACATGTTCAAGGTGCCGCTCAAGAACGGCACGCTGCAGCACGAAGTGCACGGCAAGCACGGCGCATCCGCTGTCCTCCTCGCTCCGGCGAAGGCAGGTACGGGCGTGATCGCCGGCGGCCCGATGCGCGCAGTGTTCGACGTGATGGGCGTTCAGAACGTCGTGGCGAAGAGCCACGGTTCGACGAACCCGTACAACCTCGTTCGCGCCACGCTGGACGGCCTGCGCAAGCAGTCGACCCCGGCAGACATCGCGGCGAAGCGCGGCAAGTCCGTCGAAGATATTTTGGGCTAAGCCCGGGTGGTCACCATGTCTGAAAAAACTGTCAAGGTTCAGCTCGTGAAGAGCCTGATCGGGACCCGCGAATCGCACCGCGCGACCGTGCGTGGCCTGGGCCTGCGCCGACTCAACTCGGTTAGCGAGCTGCAGGACACGCCGGCGGTCCGCGGCATGATCAACAAGGTCTCGTACCTCGTTAAGGTCATCGCGTAAGCGGCCCTACGGATCAAGGAGTTGATATGGAATTGAATAACCTGAAGCCGGCAGCTGGCGCCAAGCACGCCAAGCGTCGCGTCGGTCGTGGCATCGGTTCGGGCCTCGGCAAGACGGCTGGCCGTGGTCACAAGGGTCAGAAATCGCGTTCGGGCGGCTTCCACAAAGTCGGTTTCGAAGGCGGTCAGATGCCGCTGCAACGTCGTCTGCCGAAGCGCGGCTTCACGTCGCTGACGAAGGAATTCGTCGGTGAAGTGCGCCTGGGCGACCTCGAGAAGCTGCCGGTCGACGAGATCGATCTGCTCGCACTGAAGCAAGCCGGCCTGGTCGGCGAGCTGACGAAGAGCGCAAAGATCATCGCGACGGGCGAACTGAAGCGCAAGATCGTCGTGAAGGGTCTCGGTGCCACCAAGGGTGCGCGCGCTGCGATCGAAGCGGCTGGCGGTTCGTTCGCCGAGTGACACGCGTAGCGCGTCGTCACTTGCATTCATCGGAGAAGGTACTTGGCTAACAGCCCGAGTCTTGCAAAACCCGGTCGAAGCACGGCGAAATTCGGCGATCTGCGCCGGCGAGCGATGTTCCTGCTCCTGGCGCTGATCGTCTATCGCATCGGCGCGCACATTCCCGTGCCGGGCATCGATCCGGATCAACTGGCCAAGCTGTTCCAGAGCCAGGCGGGCGGCATCCTGGGCATGTTCAACATGTTCTCGGGTGGCGCACTTTCCCGCTTCACGATCTTTGCGCTGGGGATCATGCCGTACATTTCGGCGTCGATCATCATGCAGTTGCTGGCGATCGTTTCGCCGCAGCTCGAGGCGCTGAAGAAGGAAGGGCAGGCAGGGCAACGGAAGATCACGCAGTACACGCGGTATTTCACCGTGGTGCTCGCGACCTTCCAGGCATTCGGTATCGCGGCCGCGCTGGAAAACCAGCCGGGCCTCGTCACCGATCCCGGCACGCTGTTCCGTCTGACGACGGTCGTGACGCTGGTGACGGGCACGATGTTCCTGATGTGGCTCGGCGAGCAGATTACCGAGCGTGGTCTGGGCAACGGTATCTCGATCATCATCTTCGGTGGGATCGCAGCAGGGTTCCCGAATGCCGTCGGTGGGTTGTTCGAGCTGGTGCGTACGGGTTCGATGAGCATCATTTCGGCGATCATCATCGTCGTTCTGATTGCCGCGGTGACTTACCTGGTCGTGTTCATCGAACGCGGTCAGCGCAAGATCCTCGTGAACTACGCGAAGCGCCAGGTCGGCAACAAGATCTACGGTGGGCAGTCGTCGCATCTGCCGCTGAAGTTGAACATGTCGGGCGTGATTCCGCCGATCTTTGCATCGTCGATCATTCTGTTCCCGGCAACGATTCTCGGCTGGTTCAGTACCGGTCAGCCGACGGGAAGCTGGATTTCCAATACGTTGCATAACGTTGCGGAAGCGCTGAAGCCGGGCCAGCCGGTCTATGTGCTGCTGTACACGCTGGCAATCGTGTTTTTCTGCTTTTTCTACACCGCATTGGTGTTCAACAGCAGGGAGACCGCGGACAACCTGAAGAAGAGCGGCGCGTTTGTTCCGGGCATTCGTCCGGGCGATCAGACCGCACGATATATCGACCGCATCCTCACGCGTCTGACGCTGGCCGGTGCGATCTACATCGTCTTCGTGTGTCTGCTGCCGGAATTCCTGGTGCTGCGCTGGAACGTGCCGTTTTATTTTGGTGGAACGTCGCTGCTGATCATTGTCGTCGTCACGATGGACTTTATGGCGCAGGTGCAGTCGTACGTTATGTCGCAACAGTATGAGTCGCTGCTCAAGAAGGCAAACTTCAAGGGCGGCAATATCCCGACGCGTTGAAAGGACTATGGCCAAAGACGATGTAATCCAGATGCAGGGTGAGGTGATTGAAAACCTCCCGAATGCGACCTTCCGTGTGAAGCTGGAAAACGGCCATGTCGTGTTGGGGCATATTTCCGGAAAGATGCGGATGCACTACATCCGCATTCTGCCCGGCGACAAGGTGACGGTTGAGTTGACGCCTTACGATCTGTCTCGTGCGCGGATCGTGTTCCGGGCGAAGTGATTTGAAAAAAGGGTATTATCATGAAAGTGATGGCATCGGTTAAGCGCATTTGCCGCAATTGCAAGATCATCAAGCGCAAAGGCGTCGTTCGCGTGATCTGCAGCTCGGATCCGCGCCACAAGCAGCGCCAAGGCTGACCGCGCGTTTGTTTGCGCTTTTTGTTTGAGGAAAAACAATGGCTCGTATCGCAGGGGTTAACATCCCGAATCACCAGCACACCGAGATCGGCCTGACGGCTATCTTTGGTGTCGGCCGCACCCGTTCGCGCAGCATCTGCGTGGCAGCTGGCGTCGATTTTTCGAAGAAGGTCAAGGATCTGACCGACGCAGACCTGGAAAAGCTGCGTGAAGAAGTGGGCAAGTTTGTCGTCGAAGGCGATCTGCGCCGTGAAGTGACGATGAACATCAAGCGCCTGATGGACCTCGGTTGCTACCGTGGTGTTCGTCATCGCAAGGGCCTGCCGATGCGCGGTCAGCGTACGCGTACGAACGCACGTACCCGCAAGGGTCCGCGTCGTGCAGCGCAAGCGCTGAAGAAGTAAGCGGAACTGACAGTTACAGGAAAACGTAATGGCTAAGGCTTCGAACACCGCGGCGCAACGCGTTCGCAAGAAGGTTAAGAAGAACGTCGCTGAAGGCGTGGTTCACGTTCACGCGTCGTTCAACAACACGATCATCACGATCACCGATCGCCAAGGCAACGCTCTGGCATGGGCGACGTCGGGCGGTCAGGGCTTCAAGGGCTCGCGCAAATCG
This sequence comes from Burkholderia sp. AU45388, assembly GCF_030481585.1. Lineage (NCBI taxonomy): Bacteria > Pseudomonadati > Pseudomonadota > Betaproteobacteria > Burkholderiales > Burkholderiaceae > Burkholderia > Burkholderia sp. AU45388. The sequence continues at coordinate 31,632 of NZ_JAUJPV010000011.1, forward strand.
ACGCCGTTCGCCGCTCAGGTCGCAGCCGAGTCGGCTGGCCGCGTCGCGATGGAATACGGCGTGAAGAATCTGGAAGTGCGGATCAAGGGCCCGGGCCCGGGTCGCGAGTCGGCAGTGCGCGCGCTGCACGGCCTCGGCATCAAGATCACCGCGATTTCGGACGTCACCCCGATTCCGCACAACGGCTGCCGTCCGCCGAAGCGTCGTCGTATCTGAGGATGTGCTGGCACGTTCGTGCTAGCGCATTGCCTGTCGCCGCTCAGCGTCGACGGGCGTTGCTTTTTTGATTGACTAAGCCCACCGTTCGCCCCAAAGGGAGCGGACTAGCGCGGATTTCGATCCGCGTGACTGATTGATAAAGGAATGCAAAGTGGCACGTTATATCGGCCCCAAAGCCAAGCTGTCCCGCCGTGAAGGCACCGACCTGTTCCTGAAGAGCGCGCGCCGCTCGCTCGCCGACAAGTGCAAGCTCGACAGCAAGCCGGGCCAGCACGGCCGTACCTCGGGCGCGCGTACGTCCGACTACGGTACGCAGCTGCGCGAAAAGCAGAAGGTCAAGCGCATCTACGGCGTGCTGGAACGTCAGTTCCGCCGCTACTTCGCTGAAGCCGACCGCCGCAAGGGCAACACGGGTGAAAACCTGCTGCAACTGCTCGAGTCGCGCCTCGACAACGTCGTGTACCGCATGGGCTTCGGCTCGACCCGCGCTGAAGCGCGCCAGCTGGTGAGCCACAAGTCGATCACCGTGAACGGCGTCGTCGCAAACGTCCCGTCGCAGCAAGTGAAGGCGGGCGACGTCGTCGCGATCCGCGAAAAGGCGAAGAAGCAGGCGCGTATCGTCGAAGCGCTGTCGCTGGCCGAGCAAGGCGGCATGCCGAGCTGGGTTGCAGTCGATGCGAAGAAGTTCGAAGGCACGTTCAAGCAAATGCCGGAACGCGCTGAAATCGCAGGCGACATCAACGAAAGCCTGATCGTCGAATTGTATTCGCGTTAATCCGATTGACGGCCGAGGTACCCCGATTGCGTCGCGCAAGGAGGGGCCTCGGCTGTTTATTTTCTGGTTGTTACCGGTCAGCCTTATCGGTGTAACGAGCCGAGGGTATTGAAAAGGAAAGCCCATGCAAACCAGTTTGCTGAAACCCAAGATCATCGCCGTGGAATCGCTGGGCGAGAACCACGCGAGGGTGGTCATGGAACCGTTCGAACGCGGTTACGGCCACACCTTGGGCAATGCGCTTCGCCGCGTGCTGCTGTCGTCGATGGTAGGCTACGCGCCGACCGAAGTCACGATCGCGGGCGTGGTGCACGAGTACTCGACGCTGGATGGCGTGCAGGAAGACGTCGTCAACCTGCTGCTGAACCTGAAGGGCGTGGTGTTCAAGCTGCATAACCGTGACGAAGTGACGGTTACGCTGCGCAAGGAAGGCGAAGGCGTCGTGACGGCCGGCGATATCGAGCTGGCTCACGATTGCGAAGTCATCAACCCGAATCACGTGATCGCGCACCTGTCGAAGGGCGGCAAGCTCGACGTTCAGATCAAGATCGAAAAGGGTCGCGGCTACGTGCCCGGCAACGTCCGTCGCTACGGCGAAGACACGGCCAAGATCATCGGCCGCATCGTCCTCGACGCATCGTTCTCGCCGGTTCGCCGCGTGAGCTATGCGGTCGAAAGCGCGCGGGTCGAGCAGCGTACCGACCTCGACAAGCTCGTGATGAACATCGAGACGAGCGGCGTGATCACGCCGGAAGAAGCGATCCGCCAGTCGGCCCGCATCCTGGTCGACCAGCTGTCCGTGTTCGCGGCGCTGGAAGGCACGGAAACGGCAGCCGAGGCACCGTCGCGCGCACCGCAGATCGATCCGATCCTGCTGCGTCCGGTGGACGATCTCGAACTGACGGTTCGTTCGGCGAACTGCCTGAAGGCCGAGAACATCTACTACATCGGCGATCTGATCCAGCGCACGGAAAACGAGCTGCTGAAGACGCCGAACCTCGGTCGCAAGTCGCTCAACGAGATCAAGGAAGTGCTCGCTTCGCGCGGTCTCACGCTGGGCATGAAGCTCGAGAACTGGCCGCCGGCTGGTCTCGACAAGTAAGCCCGGTTGTAGCCTGGCTATCGCTGTCGTTGGCAAAGATGCGGATTTTCCTTTAAAATCCGCATCTTGCTTTTTTTCGTTACCGGCCCGTGCGCCCTCCTAGGCGCGATAGAAGAGCTGGACCAAAACTTTGAATCAAGGAAACTGAAATGCGCCATCGTCATGGTCTGCGGAAACTGAACCGCACGAGCAGCCACCGTCTGGCTATGCTCCGTAACATGTCCAACTCGCTGATCGAGCACGAAGTCATCAAGACGACGCTGCCGAAGGCGAAGGAACTCCGTAAAGTCGTCGAGCCGCTGATCACGCTCGGCAAGAAGCCGTCGCTGGCAAACCGTCGCCTTGCGTTCAACCGCCTGCGCGATCGTGACTCGGTCGCGAAGCTGTTCGACGTGCTCGGTCCGCGTTTCGCGAACCGTCCGGGCGGCTACCTGCGCGTGCTGAAGTTCGGCTTCCGCGTGGGCGACAACGCACCGATGGCACTGGTCGAGCTGCTCGACCGTCCGGAAGTCGACGAAACGGAAAACGTGCAAGAAGCTGAGTAAGCTTCCGGTACGTAGCAGGATCTGAAAGGGGCCGAGCAATTGCTTGGCCCTTTTTGTTTTTGAGGTGCCGGCTGCGGTCGATTGTCGCAGGGTGGGGCCGGCAGCGTCGCGCGGGCTGCGCTACGATACGGGCACCGATGCGGTCCCTGAACGGGTAATCGGCACTGGCAGGAGTCTGTAGACGAGCGAGGAGGACGGATGATAGTGGTGCTGATGCTGACGACGGTCCCCGATGCGGCGACGGCCGTGGCGCTCGCCGACGGCGCGCTCGGCGCGCGGCTCGCCGCGTGCGTGTCGGAGCTCGGCGCGATCAAGTCGCGCTATCACTGGCAGGGGAAGGTCGAAACGGCCGACGAGATCCAGTTGCTGTTCAAGACGAGCCCGGTTCGGGCACTCGAACTGGAGCGATTTATTCTCGCGCATCATCCTTACGAGACGCCCGAAATCGTCTCGTGGCAGACGACGGCATCGGCCGCGTATGGCCAGTGGGTGACCAGCGAAACTCAACGTCTAATTCATGTTTAACGGTATGGCGCTTTCGATGCGCGTGCGCGCGCTGCGGTTTCTTGCGGTCCTGTTGTCGTTCGTGCTCGCGCTGGGCGGGCTGTCCGCCGCGCGGGCGGCCGACGATTTCCTCGATCCGTCGGTTGCGTTCAAGTTCAGCGCGAGCGAATCACCGGGACAGGTGGACGTCCGCTTCAAGATCGCGAACGGCTACTACATGTACCGCGAGCGCTTCGCGTTCGCGGTGAAAAGCGGCCAGGCCACGCTCGGCGAGCCGCAATTCCCGGCCGGCCACGTGAAGTTCGACCAGACGTTCCAGAAGAACGTGGAGACCTATCGCGATGAGGTCGTCGTTCACGTGCCGGTGAAGCAGGCGGCCGGTCCGTTCGAGATCGCGGTGACGTCGCAAGGATGCGCGGACGAAGGGATCTGTTATCCGCCGGCCGAGCACGTGATGAAGGTCGATGGCGCCGCGCTCGGCGCCGCCTCGCCGTCCGGCGACACGGCTGCCGCGGGCAGCTGGTTCGACAAGGTCACGAGCGCCGATTTCGCGCAGTCGCTGCTCGAAGGGCACGGCTTCTTCACGATCGTCGCGCTCTATTTCGTCGCGGGCGTCGTGCTGAGCCTGCTGCCCTGTTCATACCCGATGATTCCGATCGTGTCCGCGATCATCATCGGCCAGGGCACGCGCGCGACGCATGCACGCGGCTTCGCGCTGTCGCTGACCTACGTGGTCGGCATGGCGCTGGTCTACACGGTGCTCGGCATCGCCGCCGCGCTGGTCGGCCAGAGCCTGGGGGCCTGGCTGCAGAACCCATGGGTGCTCGGCGCGTTCGGCGTGCTGCTGAGCGCGTTCGCGGTGTCGCTGATTTCGGGCAAGGACATCGCGTTGCCGGCGCGCTGGCAAAACGGCGCGGCCGAGGCGTCGAGCGCGCGCCAGGGCGGCCACTTCGTCGCGGTCGCGGCGATGGGCGCGTTGTCGGCGCTGGTCGTCGGCGCGTGCATGACGGCGCCGCTGTTCGCGGTGCTCGCTTTCATCGCGCATACCGGCAATGCGTGGCTCGGCGGCGCGGCATTGTTCGCGATGGGGCTGGGGCTCGGCGTGCCGCTGCTGGTCGTGGGCATCGGAGCCGGGACGGTGCTGCCGCGTGCGGGCGCATGGATGGACGGCGTGAAGGTGTTCTTCGGCATCGTGCTGCTCGCGGCCGCGCTGTGGATCGTGTGGCCGGTGCTGGCCGGCGGGCTGAAGATGGTGCTCGCGGCGTTGTGGCTCTTGATCGCGGCCGCGGCGCTCGGGTTGTTCACGCCGAATGCCGGCGCCGCGTCGATCTGGCGCCGCCTGGGCCGCGGCGTGGGCGCCGCGCTCGCGATCTGGGCCGCGACGCTGCTCGTCGGCCTGGCTGCGGGTTCGACCGATCCCGTCAAGCCGCTGGCCGTGCTGGCGGCGCGTACGGTGGCGTCCGGCGGCGCGACGACGGCCGGCGCGGCTGCGGCGCAGGACGGCCCCGCGTTCGCGCCGGTGCGCTCCACCGGCGAACTCGACGCGCTGCTGAAGACGTCGGGTCAGCCCGTGATGCTCGACTTCTACGCCGACTGGTGCGTGAGCTGCAAGGAGATGGAGCATCTGACGTTCACCGACGCGCGCGTGCAGGCGCGGCTCGCTCAGCTTCACCTCGTGCGCGCGGACGTCACCGCGAACAACCCGGACGATCAGGCGCTGCTCAAGCGCTTCAACCTGTTCGGGCCGCCGGGCATCATCTTCTTCGATCGCAATGGCCACGAGATCGGCCGCGTGGTCGGCTATCAGGCGGCCGACACGTTCCTGCGCAGCCTCGATCGGGCGGCCGTTCCGACGGTATGACGATGGCCGGCTGCGGCGCGCCGGCGAGCGGAAGATCCGGGGCCGGCCGACGGTCTCTCTCGACGGTAAACAAAAAACGGCGGAACACCGAGGTGTCCCGCCGTTTTTGCTGGTGCCTGCCGGCGCGCGATCAGCGCTGTGCTTTCAGGAGACGCGCGGCATCGAGCGCGAAGTACGTGAGCACACCGTCGGCACCCGCGCGCTTGAACGCGAGCAGCGATTCGAGCACCACCTTGTCGTGGTCGAGCCAGCCGTTCATCGCGGCCGCCTTCAGCATCGCGTATTCACCGCTCACCTGGTACACGTAGGTCGGGAAGCGGAACTCGTCCTTCACGCGGCGCACGATGTCGAGATACGGCATGCCGGGCTTGACCATCACCATGTCGGCGCCTTCGTCGATGTCGAGGCGCACTTCGCGCAGCGCTTCGTCGCTGTTCGCCGGATCCATCTGGTAGGTCATCTTGTTGCCCTTGCCCAGGTTGGACGCCGAACCGACCGCATCGCGGAACGGGCCGTAGAACGCCGATGCGAACTTCGCCGAATAGGCCATGATCCGCGTATGGATATGGCCGTCGCTTTCCAGCATTTCGCGGATCGCGCCGATGCGGCCGTCCATCATGTCCGACGGCGCGACGATGTCGACGCCGGCTTCCGCCTGCGCACGCGCCTGGTCGACCAGGATCTCGATCGTGTCGTCGTTGATCACGTAGGCGTTTTCGTCGAGCACGCCGTCCTGGCCGTGGCTCGTGTACGGATCGAGCGCGACGTCGGTCAGCACGCCCAGTTCGGGGAAGTGCTTCTTCAGCTCGCGCACCGCGCGCGGGATCAGGCCTTCCGGATTGGCTGCCTCGCGGCCGTCAGGCGTCTTCAACGACGGCTCGATGGCCGGGAACAGCGACAGCACGGGCACGCCGAGTTCGACGCACTGCTCGGCGACGTGCATCAGCAAATCGACCGACACGCGCTCGACGCCGGGCATCGACGGGATGGGCTGGCGTTGGTTGGTGCCTTCGACGACGAACACCGGGTAGATCAGGTCGTCGGTGGTCAGGCGGTTTTCGCGTATCAGGCGGCGGGAGAAGTCGTCGCGGCGCATCCGGCGCGGACGATGAAGCGGATGGAAGCTCATGGCGATTTGGCAGAAATCAGGGCAAGAAGGACCTTACGGAACCCTTAGGTCATTTTCGAGATCGTTGGTATATGATAGCGATCGAGCGGCGCGCGTTGCGTGCAGCTCCCCGCTTCTCCTCCCTGAGCGGGTGCCTGTCGTTTTTCGATTAGGCTGTTTGACCCGCCGTTCAACGGCGGGTTTTTTTATGAGCCGCCGAATCCGCAGGCGCCGTCAGGTGCGCACGGCCGATCCCGGCCGCGCGTTGCCCGCTCATTGTGCTACAGGCTCGCTTTTTTCGTCGGCGACGGACGGCCGCAGCCAGCTCTCGATCAGTTCATGAGCGTCGTCGAGCCCAGTGCGCTTCAGCGCCGAGAACAGCTGGACCGTCAGCTTGCCCTTCACGCCCTGGTCGCGATACGCGTCGAGCCCCTTCTGCGTGTTGCGCAACGCGTTGATGCTTTCCTGACGCGTCAATTTGTCGCACTTCGTCAGCAGCGTGTGGATCGGCTTGCCGGTCGGCGCGAACCACTCGATCATGCGGCGATCGAGATCGGTCAGCGGACGCCGCGAATCCATCATCAGGATCAGGCCGCAAAGCTGCGAGCGCGTCGCGAGATAGGACGACAGCAGCATTTCCCAGTGCGCCTTCGCGGCGCCGGGCACTTCCGCATAACCGTAGCCGGGCAGGTCGACGAGATTCGCGACCGGTTCGGCGGCCGGGCCGACGGAGAAGTAGTTGATGTGCTGCGTGCGGCCGGGCGTCTTCGACGCGAAGGCCAGCCGCTTCTGGTTGCACAGCACGTTGATCGCCGTCGACTTGCCGGCATTCGAGCGGCCCGCGAACGCGATTTCCGGCTGGACCGTCGGCGGCAGGTCGCGCAGATGGTTGACGGTCGTGTAGAAGCGGGCTTGATGGAGCAGAAAGGCCATGGGAACCGGAAGGACGGGCGGCGCGAGCCGCTTGGTGGAGGCGGGGTAGCCCCGATAGGCGCGGGAGCTTTCAGCACGATATTGTACAATACGGCGGTTTTGCCGAAGGCCACCGGGCGCCTGCCTCGCGCTTTTATGTGGCTTCTGCGGTAGACTGAACGCCGTCGTTTTTTGCAGAACCTCAAATTCCCACAAGACGAAACAGGGTGTGCGAATGAATCGACTGTGCAAGTCTCTGATGGTGCTTCAGGTTGCAGCAGGGTTCGTAGGTTTCGTAGCGGAGGCAAACGCGGCAGATGCGGCCAAGCCGGATCTCGACCGCGGCAAGGCGATTGCCGGGCAGGTGTGCGCGTCGTGTCACGGCGCCGACGGCAATAGCGCGTCGGGCAGTTTCCCGAAGCTCGCCGGCCAGCATCCCGAATATCTGGTCAAGCAGTTGAACGACTTCAAGACGCAGCCGGGCGCGAAGGGGCCGGTGCGTAACAACGCGGTGATGGTCGGATTCGCGAGCGCGTTGAGCGCGGACGACATGCGCAACGTCGCCGCGTACTACGGGTCGCAGACGACGAAGCTCGGTACCGCCCGCAATGCGGCGACCGTGCCGGTCGGCCAGAAGATCTATCGCGGCGGCATCGCGGAAAAGGGCGTTCCCGCCTGCGCGAGCTGCCACGGGCCGACGGGCCAGGGGATCCCGGTCCAGTACCCGCGTCTGTCGGGGCAATGGGCCGATTACACGGTCGCGCAGTTGACCGCGTTCCAGCAGGGTGCCGGCGCGCGCAACAACAACGAGGCGATGCATCAGATTGCGTCGCGGCTGTCGGATACCGAGATCAAGGCCGTCGCGGATTACATCGCGGGCCTGCGTTGAGCGGTCGGCCGCGAACGGCATGACCGGGCGCCCGAAGGGCGGCCGGAGTCAGAACAAGAAAAGGGTGGGGCGCCGCGCCGTCGCGGTTGCCTCGCCCTTCTTTTTTGTCGGCATTCGCCGGGCCGAGCCGCGATGGCGCGGCTTGCCGGCGATGGGGAGCGGCGCTCCCCGAGCGAACATAGTGAGCGTGGGGGCTGTTTCCCCTTAGTCGGAGTTTGAATGAGCGTTACCACGTCGGGGTTGCAGTCGAAGTCGGGTCAGGGTGCGTCGAAACGTGCGGTCGAGTTGCTGAGCTCGATGCGTTTCGCGATCGCGCTGCTGGTGGTGCTGTCGATCGCGAGCATCATCGGCACGGTCCTGACCCAGGACGATCCGTATCCGAACTACGTGAACCAGTTCGGGCCGTTCTGGGCGGACATCTTCCGCTCGCTCGGCCTGTACAACGTGTACAGCGCGTGGTGGTTCATGCTGATCCTGATTTTCCTCGTCGTGTCGATCTCGCTGTGCGTGATCCGCAACGCGCCGAAGATGATCGCCGATGCGAAGAGCTGGAAGGACAAGGTCCGCGAAGGCAGCCTGCGCGCATTCCACCACAAGGCCGAATACACGGCGTCCGGCACGCGCGCGAGCGTCGCGGCGACGCTCGCCACGTTCGTCACGAAGGCCGGCTACAAGCACGTCGTGCGTGAAACCGGCGGCGCGACGCTGATCTCCGCGAAGCGCGGCGCGATGACCAAGTGGGGCTATATCTCCGCGCACCTCGCGATCGTCGTGATCTGCATCGGCGGCCTGCTCGACAGCAACCTGCCGATCAAATTCCAGATGTGGATGTTCGGCAAGAGCCCGGTCAACACGAGCGCGACGATCAGCGAGATTTCGCCCGACCATCGCCTGTCCGCGTCGAACCCGACGTTCCGCGGCTATGCGTGGGTGCCGGAGGGCCAGTTCGTGTCGACCGCGATCCTGAACCAGCCGAGCGGCTCGCTGATCCAGGATCTGCCGTTCTCGATCCAGTTGAACAAGTTCATCGTCGATTACTACACGACGGGCATGCCGAAGCTGTTCGCGAGCGACATCGTCGTGATCGATCGCGAGACCGGCCGGAAGATCCCGGCGCGGGTGGAGGTCAACAAGCCGTTCACCTACAAGGGCGTGTCGATCTACCAGTCGAGCTTCCAGGACGGCGGCTCGCAGATGCAGATGACGGCCTATCCGATGACGGGCAGCCACGCGACCACCTTCCCGGTGAAGGGTACGATCGGCAGCTCGGCGCCGCTGCAGGTCCCCGGCGCCGACGGCGACACGATCGAATTCTCCGATTTCCGCGCGATCAACGTCGAGAACATGGCCGACGCGAACGGCAAGCCGGACGTGCGCGGCGTCGCGACCACCAGCTCGCTGAAGGAAGTATTCGACGAGCGGCTCGGCTCGGGCGCGAAGACGTCGAAGCCGACGCAGCTCCACAACATCGGGCCGTCGGTGCAGTACAAGATTCGGGGCAAGGACGGCCAGGCGCGCGAATTCAACAACTACATGCTGCCCGTCGACATGAACGGCGAGCGCGTGTTCCTCGCCGGCGTGCGCGCGAGCCCGAACGATCCGTTCCGCTACATGCGGATTCCGGCCGACAGCCAGGATTCGATCGGCGAATGGATGCGCCTGCGCGCCGCGCTCGAGGATCCGGCCGTGCGCACCGAAGCCGCCGCGCGCTTCGCGCAGCGCTCGCTGCCGGGCGACGCGTCGCTGCGCGGGCGCCTGCAGGACAGCGCGTCGAAGGTGCTGACCCTGTTTGCGGCGAGCGACGACAGCGTCGGCCGCGGTGCGGACGGCCAGCCGGTCGGCGGCTTCCAGGCGGTCGCGACGTTCATCGACCGCTCGGTGCCGAAGGGCGAGCAGGAGAAGGCCGCGAGCCTGCTGCTGCGGATGCTCGAGGGCTCGATGTGGGAGGTCTGGCAGATCGCGCGCGAGCGTGCGGGCGAGCCGGCCGCGCAGCAGGGCACCGACACGATCCGCTTCGTGCAGAACGCGATCAATGCGCTATCCGACAGCTTTTTGTATGGATCGCCGGTCTATTTGCAGCTTGACTCCTTCAAGCAGGTGCAAGCTTCGGTATTTCAGCTGACGCGCGCACCCGGCAAGAATCTGGTGTATCTTGGCAGCCTGCTGCTGGTCGCCGGCATCTTCTCGATGTTCTACGTGCGCGAGCGGCGACTCTGGTTCTGGCTGAAGGACGCCGGTTCGGGCGTCGAGGTGGTGATGGCAATGTCCACGGCCCGCAAGACCTTCGATTTCGAGAAAGAATTCGTGCAGACGCGCGACGCGGCCGGCGCCGCCTTGCACGCCGCACCTCGCGACGCCGCGCCTGCCGGTGCGGCTTCGACGGCCCGTCCGCCTGCCGGCGGCGGTTCCGATTCCGAGAATTCCACCCGGTAACATCATGGATCTCACGCAAGTTTCTTCTTCCCGTCCGGCGTCGGCTCCGTCGCCGCTGTTCGACGACCGTCCGTTCCTCGCACGCCTGTCGCTGTTCGACTGGCTGTTCGCCCTGGCGCTGGTGGCGGGCGCGGGCTATGCGCTCGTGCACTACAACGCGCACATGGATTACTACGACAAGGCGGTGATGATCGGCACCGTGCCGGCGCTCGTCGCGCTCGGCTGGCGCTGGAAGCCCGCGCGGCTGATGATGGCGTCGATCGCCGTGCTGTCGCTGCTGTCGATCCAGATCTACCAGGGCGATCTCGGCCGCGCCGATTCGGCGTTCTTCCTCAAGTACTTCCTGTCGAGCCAGTCGGCGATCCTGTGGATGAGCGCGCTGTTCGTGCTCGCGACGATCTTCTACTGGATCGGCCTGCTCGCGCGCTCGGAAACGGGCGCGGCGATCGGCCAGAAGCTCACGTGGGTCGCCGTGCTGATGGGCTTCACGGGGTTGATGGTGCGCTGGTACGAGTCCTACCTGATCGGGGCGGACGTCGGGCATATCCCCGTATCGAACCTCTATGAAGTGTTCGTCCTGTTCAGCCTGATCACCGCGCTGCTTTATCTGTATTACGAAGGCCACTACGGCACGCGTTCGCTCGGCGCGTTCGTGCTGCTGGTCATCAGCGCGGCGGTGGGTTTCCTGATGTGGTACTCGGTCGCGCGCGATGCGCAGCAGATCCAGCCGCTCGTGCCGGCACTGCAAAGCTGGTGGATGAAGATCCACGTGCCGGCGAACTTCATCGGCTACGGCAGCTTCGCGCTGTCGGCGATGGTGTCGATCGCGTACCTGATGAAGGAGCGGGGGATCCTCGCGGATCGCCTGCCGACGCTCGAAGTGCTCGACGACGTGATGTACAAGTCGATCGCGGTCGGTTTCGCGTTCTTCACGATCGCGACGATCCTCGGCGCGCTGTGGGCGGCCGAAGCGTGGGGCGGCTACTGGAGCTGGGACCCGAAGGAAACCTGGGCGCTGATCGTGTGGCTGAACTACGCGGCGTGGCTGCACATGCGGCTGATGAAGGGCCTGCGCGGCGCGGTGGCCGCATGGTGGGCGCTCACCGGCCTGCTGGTCACGACGTTCGCGTTCCTCGGCGTCAACATGTTCCTGTCCGGGCTGCACAGCTACGGCAAACTGTAAGATTTTCGCCGCTCGTCCGACTATCGAACCGCCGGTGCACTGCGTGCCCGGCGGTTTTCTTTTGTAACGGGCGGGCGAACCGGGCGTCGAACGGCGCGTGACGGGCCGGGTCGAACGCTGATGAAGCATGCGCGCCGCGTATGCGGGAGGAACTGCACGATGTGGATCAAACGCCCTTTGCGTAACGTACTGACCGGCGCGGATATCGCGCCGAGCGAGATCACCCCGCGCGCGGTATTCGAGAACCGGCGGCGCGTATTGCAGGCGGCCGGCCTCGCGGCCGCGGGCGGCCTGTTCGGCAGCAGCGGCGCGGCGCTCGCCGCGTATGCGTCGCCCGACCCGCGGGCGGCGAAGCTCGCGGCAAAAACGAACCCGAAGTTCGTCGCCATCGACAAGGTGACGCCGTTCAAGGACATCACGTCCTACAACAACTTCTACGAATTCGGCACCGACAAGAGCGACCCGGCGCAGAACGCCGGCACGCTGCGGCCGCGCCCGTGGCGGGTGAGTGTCGAGGGCGAGGTGCAGCACCCGAAGGTGTTCGATCTCGACGAGCTGCTCAAGCTCGCCCCGCTCGAGGAGCGTGTGTACCGGCTGCGCTGCGTCGAGGGCTGGTCGATGGTGATCCCGTGGATCGGCGTGCCGCTGTCCGAGCTGATCAAGCGCGTGCAGCCGACCGGCAATGCGAAATACGTGCAGTTCATCACGCTGGCCGATCCGTCGCAGATGCCGGGCCTGTCGACGCCCGTGCTCGACTGGCCGTATTCGGAAGGGTTGCGCATGGACGAGGCGATGAACCCGCTGACGCTGCTGACGATGGGCGTCTACGGGCAGGTGCTGCCGAACCAGAACGGCGCGCCGGTGCGGATCGTCGTACCGTGGAAGTACGGCTTCAAGAGCGCGAAGTCGCTCGTGAAGATCCGCTTCGTCGACAAGCAGCCGAAGACGAGCTGGAACACGTACGCCGCGAACGAGTACGGCTTTTATTCGAACGTGAACCCGAACGTCGATCATCCGCGCTGGAGCCAGGCGACCGAGCGGCGCATCGGCGAGGACGGCTTCTTCACGCCGAAGCGCAAGACGCTGATGTTCAACGGCTACGGCGATCTGGTCGCATCGATGTATCAGGGCATGGACCTGAAGAAGAATTTTTGAGCATGACGGTGAGAAACGACATGCCGCCTTCGACGCTCACGCCCGCGCGGGCCGAGCCGGCCGCCCGCACCGCGCGGGGCGGTGCCGTCCGTCCCGCCGCGCCGCGCTGGCTCGCACCGGCCAAGGTACTGGTGTTCGCGGCCGGCCTCTATCCGCTGGCGCGCCTCGTGCTGTTCGGGCTGACCGACCGGCTGGGCGCGAACCCGATCGAGTTCATCACGCGCTCGACGGGCTTGTGGACGCTCGTCCTGTTGTGCGTCACGCTGGCCGTCACGCCGCTCAGGCGCATGACGGGCTTCGCGCCGCTGCTGCGCTTTCGCCGGATGATTGGGCTGTTCGCGTTCTTTTACGCGACGCTGCATTTCACGACCTACCTGTGGTTCGACAAGTGGTTCGACGTGGTCGCGATCCTGAAGGACGTCGGCAAGCGCCCGTTCATCACGGTCGGCTTCGCGGCGTTCGTGCTGCTGATTCCGCTCGCCGCGACGTCGCCGCGCGCGATGGTGCGCCGGCTGGGGCGCCACTGGGCGACGCTGCACCGCGCGATCTACGCGATCGCGCTGTTCGGCGTGCTGCACTTCTGGTGGATGCGGGCCGGCAAGCACGATCTCGCGCAGCCGAAGCTTTACGCGGCGATCGTCGCCGCGCTGCTCGGCTGGCGGCTGGTGGCGTGGGGATGGCGGCGCGTGCGTGACGCGGCGGCCCGGAAAAACAAAAGGCGATGACCGGGAAGTCATCGCCTCGTTGCGAGCGCCGCGTGGGCGGCATCGCGCCGTTACTTCGTGGCGGCCGGGCCCGATGCGGGGGCGGGCATGGTCGACGCGCTGCTCGACAGCTCGGGCGACAGCGTGAGCGGCGAGCCGGACGTGTCGGGCGACTCGTCGGACGACGCGTTTTCGTCGGTCGGTTTCACGTCCGACGGCGGCGTGTTCTGCTGCTGGATCGGCTTGGGCATCGGAGGCACGGTGGGCAGATAGAGCGCGCCGCTTTGACCGCAGCCGGCAAGAATCGCCAAAGCCGCTACAATCGCGCTCATCCGGAAAACGACTCGCATGATCGTCCCTGAACAATTTAACCGATAGAGTTTAGCATGTCCGATATTGAATACCTGGCCCGTGCCGAGGCCGTGCTGGCGGCCGTCGAGCGTACCGTGGACGTCGCGAACGACGGCGATCACGACATCGATCTGGAGCGCAACGGCAGCGTGCTGACGCTGACGTTTGAGAACGGCTCGAAGATCATCGTCAACCTGCAGCCGCCGATGAAGGAAGTATGGATCGCGGCGAAGGCCGGCGGATTCCACTACCGGTTCGTCGACGGCGCGTGGCGCGATACGCGCACGGGCACCGAGTTCTTCTCCGCGCTCACCGAATACGCGACCCAGCAGGCCGGCCTGCCGATCACGTTCGGCGCGTGACGCGCCGGGGCATCGGCCCCGAACGTCGTGCCCAAAGAAGAAGCGCCCCGCGGGGCGCTTTTTTCATGGTCGGGCCGCGGGTCAGTGGCCCTGGAACAGGTTCATGATGTCCTGCTTTTCCTGCTCGTCGACGTGCGGCACGGCCTCGTCGACGTTCTGCGCGGCCGGCGCCTGCGGCACGCCGACCGTCGACACGAAGCCGTGCCCCGGCGTGAACTCGGTGAAATACAGTTCGCCGCCGAGCGATTCGACGCCGTCCGGCACCGTCGGCTTGAACTCCGGCACGCCCTTCAGCGCCGCACCCATGTAGTCGATCCACACCGGCAGCGACAGGCCGCCGCCGGTTTCGCGATCGCCGAGGCTGCGCGGATTGTCGTAGCCGATCCACGCGATCGCGGCGAGCGTGTGCTGGTAGCCGGCGAACCACGCGTCGTGCGAGTCGTTCGTCGTGCCGGTCTTGCCCGCGAGGTCGGTGCGCTTCAGCACGTTGGTCCGCGCGCCCGTGCCGCGCTGCGCGACGCTCTGCAGCAGGCTGTTCATCACGTAGGCGTTGCGTGCGTCGATCGCGCGCGGCGCGTTCTGTTCGGCGACGAGCGGCTGCGCGCGCGCGACGATCGCGCCGTTCGGATCGGTGACTTCGGCGATCAGATACGGATTGACGCGGTAGCCGCCGTTCGCGAAGACCGAGTACGCGCCGGCCATCTGCAGCGGCGTGACCTGACCGGCGCCGAGCGCCATCGGCAGATAGGCCGGGTGACGTTCGGCGTCGAAACCGAAGCGCGTGATGTATTGCTGCGCGTATTTCGTGCCGATGTGGTTCAGGATCCGGATCGACACGAGGTTGCGCGAGCGCTGCAGCGCGGTGCGCATCGACATCGGGCCCTCGAAGCCGCCGCCGTAGTTCTTCGGCTCCCACGGCTGGCCGCCCGTTTCCGCGGCGCTGAAATACAGCGGGCCGTCGTTGATCACGGTGGCCGGCCCGAGGCCCTTGTCGAGCGACGCCGAGTAGATGAACGGCTTGAACGACGAACCCGGTTGTCGCCACGCCTGCGTGACGTGGTTGAACTTGTTCTTGTTGTAGTCGAAGCCGCCGACGAGCGAGCGGATCGCGCCGTCCTGCGGGACGATCGACAGGAACGCGCCTTCCACCTGCGGCAACTGCGTGATCGACCACTTGCCGGCGTCGTTCCTCACCACGCGGACGATCGCGCCCGGGCGGATGCGGCGATTCGGCTGCGCGTTGGCCGACAGCGCGCTCGACGCGAAGCGCAGGTTGTCGCCCTCGATCGTCGCGGTGCTGCCGTCGATGAACGCCACCGTGATCTGGCGCGGGCTCGCGGCCGTCACGACCGCGGCGATCAGCTCGCCGTTGTCGGGGTGCTCGAGCAGCGCGTCGTCGATCGCCTGTTCGCGATCGTCGGCACCGGCCGGCAGCTCGATGAAGCCTTCCGGCCCGCGATAGCCGTGGCGGCGCTCGTAATCCATGATGCCCTTGCGCAGCGCGGTGTACGCGACCTGCTGGTCCGCGGAATCGATCGTCGTGACGACGTTGAAGCCGCGCGTGTAGGTTTCCTCGTGATACTGCGCGTACATCATCTGTCTGACCATTTCGGCGACGTACTCCGCGTGCACGCTGAAATCGCGGCCCGGCCCCTTGACGACGAGCGGCTGCGCGGAAGCTTCGTCGTACTGTTCGCGCGTGATGAAGTTCAGCTCGAGCATCCGCTGCAGGATGTATTCCTGACGCACCTTCGCGCGCTTCGGGTTCACGACCGGGTTATACGCGGACGGCGCCTTCGGCAGCCCCGCGAGCATCGCGGCTTCCGCGAGCGTGATGTCCTTCAGGTCCTTGCCGAAATAGACCCGCGCGGCGCTCGCGAAGCCGTACGCGCGCTGGCCGAGATAGATCTGATTCATGTAGACCTCGAGAATCTGATCCTTCGTCAGCGCACGCTCGATCCGGTACGCGAGCAGCATCTCGTAGATCTTGCGCGTGTAGGTCTTCTCGCTCGACAGGAAGAAGTTGCGCGCGACCTGCATCGTGATCGTGCTCGCGCCCTGCGACGCGTGTCCGTTGGTCAGCGCGACGAAGCCGGCGCGGATGATGCCGGTGAGGTCGACGCCGCCGTGATCGTAGAAGCGCGCATCCTCGATCGCGAGGATCGCCTTCTTCAGCGAGTCGGGCACGTCCTTGAAATGGACGACGTCGCGGCGCTCCTCGCCGAATTCGCCGATCAGCACGTGATCGGACGTGTAGATGCGCAGCGGCACCTTCGGCCGATAGTCGGTCAACGCGTCGAGCGACGGCATGTTCGGCCAGGCCACCACGAGCGCGTAGCCGAGCACGAGGCCGCCGGCCACGACGAGGGCCACGCACATCGCGGCGAAGCCGAGCAGGACTTTTTGCCACCAGGGCCGCTTCTTCGGCTCCGGAGCGGGAGGCGGGGACGTAGGAGTCGTGGATTGCATAGGCATACCGGAAAACAGTCCCGCGATTATAGCTGCCCGGTAAGACCGGTCCTGACGCGGGAGGCGCCCGTCGGACAGCCGCGGGTCGGCGTGCCGTCAGCATAGTCCGTGCACGGCCGCCGTGGGCCAATGCTGGCCGTTTGGCCGACTGTCGGCCGCGCGCGTCGCTTTGCAGAATCAGGGCTCGGAAACGCGGCGTGGGCCGCGACGATCTCGGGAGGCTGGGATGGCAGGACGATGGGTGGCGCGGTTTGCACAGGGCAGGCACCGGTCGACGGGAATCGACGTCGGCGCGCACGAAGTGAGGGTGGCCGTGCTGAGCCGGCGCGGCAGGGAAGCGACGGTGCGCGTCGAGGGGCTCGAGCGGGAACCGGTCGGGTTGGCGGGCGGGCCGGAAGACGCGCGTTGGGCGGCGGTCGCGCGGTCGCTGGCGGCGGCCGTGGCGCGGCTGTCGGCGTCCGACGTGCAGTGCGACGCGCGCGGCGTGATGGCGCTGCACGATGACGAGATGCGCACCGCGACGCTCGATCTGGCCGGGCGCGGCGACATTCCGGACGCCGCGCGGCAGGCCGCCGAACGCATCTCGGGGCTCGCGCCGGACAGTCTCGCGTTCGACTGGCGGCACTACGGCGGCGTGCAGTCCGGCGAGATCGCGGTGGCGGTGGCGCCGCTGGCGCTGCTCGAGCGGCGGATCGACGTGGCCGCGCAGGCCGGCATCGATCTGACGGTGATCGACGGCGAGTCGGCCGCCGTGCTGCGCGCGCTGCGCTATGCCGCGCAGTTCGAACTCGATGCGCAGGGCGCCTATGCCGTGCTGTGGTTCTGCGACGCGGGCGTGCGCGGCTGGCGGATCGAGGGACGATCGGCGATCCCCGTGCTCACCCTGTCCGGCACGTTGCCGGAGGCGCTTCCCGATGCGTTGCGTCGGCGCGTGCTGGGGGCAGTCGGTTGCGTGCTCGTCGCCGGGGACGAGCGATGTATCGCCCGCTTCGATACGTCGGTTGCCGAGATCGGCGATGTGCTCGGCACGGCGGTAATCCCGTTCGACTGCACGGGCTGGGACGGCCGGCCGTGCGCGCGCGCCGCCATGCCGGGCGGCCCGGCGTTTGCCGTCGCGTTCGGGCTGGCGTTGCGCGGGGTGTGGGAATGACGGCCGGTCACGTGGCGGCAAACGGCGGCGCCGCGGCTGCGGCCCAGCAAGCCGTGCAGGCGGTACTCGGCGACTTCAACCTGCTGCCGTACCGCGAGCGGCTGGCGCACGCGTTGCGGCGTCGGCGGGCTACGCAGTGCGGTGGGGCGATCCTGCTCGGCTTGCTCGGCGCCGGTGTGTGGACGGGGGCTGCCGTGTTGTCGCGGTGGCGGGTAGATGCCGAGCGCGCCGGCGTGGAGGCACGGCTGCGGCAGGTGCAGCCGCAGGTCGCTGCTGCGGCGAGCGCGGCCAATGCCGCCGCGGCCGTCGCGCGGCGCGACGCGCAGGCGGCTGCACTGGCCGCGCCGTACCGGCGCGTGGCAGGGTTGCTGGCGACCCTGAAGCGGGTGCGGGCCGATCAGATCCGGCTCGACGCGCTGCGGATGACGACGACCGGCGCCGTGCTCGAGGCGCGCGCCGCGAGTTACCGGGCGGCTGCGCGGTGGCTCGCCGCGATGGCGCGCGAGCAGCGCGGCTGGCGGATCGATATAGATACGTTGAAGCCCGCTTCGGATGCGGCGGCTTCGACGGCCGGGATGCCGTTCCGGTTCTCGGTGCAGTTGCGCTGGCACGATACGACGTCGTCGCGGACCGGGTCGGGAGGTGGCGCATGACGACGCTCGCACATCGGCCAGCGCTGCACGCGGGCGCCGGGGTGGGCCGCGTGCCGCGCGTGTCGCCGGCGGCTGCGCATGCGGCGGGTTGCGTGCTGGCGTTCGCGGCCGTGCTGGCAGGCGGCATTCATCTGGCAAATGCGGCCGACTGGAGCGGGCTGGCACATAGTCGCGCGTTGCTCGCCGCCGCCCAGGCACGCGCGGCCGACGCGCAGCGCGTGCTGGCTTCCGCCGGACAACGACGCGACGGGCATCCTGCGTCAACGCGCGACGGTCGCTTGCCGCCTACGCCGGAATGGGCCGCGCTGATGCTGGCGCTGGCCGATCTCGCCGCGTCGAGCGGGCTGCATGGCGTGTCGGTCGAACCGCAGCGTGCCGAGGGCGCGGCGCGGGACGGTCGACGTACCGTGCACCTCGCCGCGGATGGCGGTTTTCGCGCGCTGCTGCATATGGTCGACGGGCTGGCGCGCTTTCCGGTGCTGGCGGTACCGTCGGCGCTGCGTATCGAGCGCGGCATGTCGGCGGCGCGAGTAGATATATCCGTCGACGTATTTCCGGCGCTGCCGGCGACAACGGCTGCCGAGGGCAACGTGCCGGTTCGCGCCGCGGCGCCCGACACCGATCCGTTCGGCGACGTAGGCCCGGCCGAAGCGGCGGGGCGCGCAGCCCGCCTGGCCGGCACGATTCGCGACGCGCGTGCCGGCCTCGCGTTGTTCGACGACGGCGACGGCGCGTTCACGGCCGTCGCACCTGGCGAGGTGCTGGGGGCCGCGCGCGTGGTGCGTGTCGAGCGCGCGGCCGTGACGCTTGCGACGGCGGACGGACCGCAGCGGCTTGTTCTTGACGACGGAGGCCGGCCATGACGAAGCACGGCTATTGGGTGCTCGCCATCTGGGCCGGCCTGACGGCAGCCGGTGCAAGCGCGTCGTTGCCGCCGCTGCCGGCGGTCTGGCCGGCCGGGGCGACGGATGTGTCGGTGCCGGGCCTGCCGCAGCCGCTGCGCGTGGCCGACAGCATGGGCAGCGCGGTGGCGGAGGAGGCCGGCCCGCCGCCGTTCGATCAGGCGGCGCGCACGGCGCTGCAGACGGAAACCGCCGCACCGGTCCCCACGCTGGAGGGGCCGCCGATCCCGCTGGCGCCGCCGGCCCGGATGAGCGACGCCGCGGCACGGCAACCGGGCGACGCGGACGACGCACGGCGGATTTCGTTGAATCTGCAGGGTGTCGGGCTCGCGGCTGCGTTCGACGCGATCGCGCGATTCACGGGGCTCAATATCGTCGTCGGCGAGCAGGTGCGCGGCACGGTCACGTTACGTCTGAACAATGTCCGCTGGCGCGACGCATTCGACACACTGCTCGACACGCACGGGCTCGCGATGTCCCGGCGCGGCAATGTGGTCTGGGTCACGCCGGCGGCCGAGCTGGCGGCGCGCGAACGCGAGCGCTTCGACATGCATGCGCGGGCCGCCGATCTGGAGCCGCTCGCGAGCCGGACGTTCGCGCTGCACTATCCGCGCGCGCAGGACGTGCAGCGGCTGCTGGCCGGCGCGACCGGCCAGCGCCTGCTGTCGAAGCGCGGAGCCGCGGCGGCCGATCCGCGCACGAACCTGCTGTTCGTGACCGATCTCGCGCCGCGTATCGTGCAGATCGCCGGCCTGATCGACGCGATCGACCGGCCGTCGCGGCAGGTCCGGATCGAGGCGCGCATCGTCGAAGGCGAGCAGGGTTTCTCGCGCAACCTCGGCGCGCGTGTCGCGCTGCGTGCGCAGGGGCGGTCGTCTTTGGCCGAGGGTGCGTCCTTCACGGCGGATGCGCGCAACGCGCTGGATCTCGCCGCGCGGCCGCTCGGCGGCTTCGACGCGGCGACCGCCGGCTTCACGCTGTTCGCCGCGCCGCTCAGCCGCGTACTCGACATCGAGTTGAGCGCGCTGGAGGCACAGGGCCGGGGCCAGATCGTTTCGCGTCCGCGGGTGGTGACGGCCGACCGTGTCAAGGCCATCGTCGAGCAGGGCTCCGAGCTGCCGTACCAGGCGAAGGTGGGCAATGGCATGAGCGGCGTGCAGTTCCGCCGCGCGACGCTGAAGCTGGAGGTCGAGCCGCAGATCACGCCGGACGGGCGCGTGGTGCTCGATCTCGACGTGACGAAGGACAGCGTCGGCGAGCCGACCGCCGCGGGCCCCGCGATCCATACGAAGCACGTACAGACGCGCGTCGAGGTCGAGAATGGCGGGACGGTCGCGATCGGCGGCATCTATGAACAACTGAGCCGGAACGATGTGACGCGGGTGCCGCTCTTGGGCAAAATACCGTTTCTGGGCGCGCTTTTCCGGCACCGCGCGCAGCGCGACCAGCGCAACGAACTGGTCGTCTTCATCACGCCGACCGTCGTCGACGCGCGTTGCGGCGCACCCGGCGCGGGCGGCGCGGATGCCGAGGAAACGGGGCCGGAAGCCGCCGGCGCAGGCTCGACAAGGCAGCCGCTTTGCCAGTAAGCTGCGCCACACACCAGCAAGATTGAAGCAGAGGAAGCCGTTGCAAGCGCGGGACCCACATGCAAACGTATTTTTCGTCGGCCTTATGGGAGCGGGTAAGACCACCGTGGGCCGTGCGGTCGCGCGTCGTCTCGACAGGACGTTCTTCGACTCCGACCACGAAATCGAGGCCCGTACGGGCGCGCGCATTCCGGTGATCTTCGAGCTGGAGGGCGAGGCCGGGTTTCGCGATCGCGAAACGCAGGTGATCGCCGAGCTCGCGCAGCGCGAGAACATCGTGCTCGCGACGGGCGGTGGCGCGGTGCTGCGCGCGGAAAATCGCGACAGCCTGAAAAGCCACGGCATCGTCGTCTATCTGCGCGCCAACCCGCACGATCTGTGGCTGCGCACGCGCAAGGACAAGAACCGCCCGCTGTTGCAGACGGAAGATCCGAAGGGGCGTCTCGAATCCCTCTATGAAGTGCGCGACCCGCTGTACCGCGAATGCGCGGATTTCGTCATCGAGACCGGCCGTCCGTCGGTCAACGGTCTCGTCAACATGGTGCTGATGCAACTCGAACTGGCCGGCGTCATCGCCAAGCCGCTACAAGCATGATTACTGTCAACGTCGATCTGGGCGACCGCGCCTATCCGATTCATATTGGCGCCGGCCTGATCGGCCGCACCGAGCTGTTCTCGCCCCACATCAAGGGTTCGTCGGTCACGGTCGTCACGAACACGACGGTCGATCCGCTGTACGGCGACGCGCTGCGCGCGGCGCTCGCGCCGCTCGGCAAGCGCGTGTCGACGGTCGTGCTGCCGGACGGCGAGGCGTACAAGAACTGGGAAACGCTGAACCTGATCTTCGACGGCCTGCTGACGGATCACGCCGATCGCAAGACGACGCTCGTCGCGCTCGGCGGCGGCGTGGTCGGCGACATGACGGGCTTTGCCGCCGCGTGCTACATGCGCGGCGTGCCGTTCATCCAAGTGCCGACGACGCTGCTGTCGCAGGTCGATTCGTCGGTCGGCGGCAAGACGGGCATCAACCACCCGCTCGGCAAGAACATGATCGGCGCGTTCTACCAGCCGCAGGCCGTGATCGCGGACATCGGCGCGCTGACGACGCTGCCCGATCGCGAACTGGCGGCCGGCGTCGCCGAAGTCATCAAGACGGGCGCGATCGCCGACGCCGAGTTCTTCGACTGGATCGAGGCGAACGTCGACGCGCTGAACCGTCGCGAGCCCGCTGCACTCGCGCACGCGGTGAAGCGTTCGTGCGAGATCAAGGCGAGCGTCGTCGCGGCCGACGAGCGCGAAGGCGGCCTGCGCGCGATCCTGAACTTCGGCCACACGTTCGGCCATGCGATCGAGGCCGGGCTCGGATACGGCGAATGGCTGCACGGCGAGGCGGTCGGCTGCGGGATGGTGATGGCCGGTGACCTGTCGGTACGGCTCGGCCTCTTCGACGAAGCGTCGCGGCGGCGCCTCGATGCGGTGATCGCGGCCGCGCACCTGCCGACCCGCGGGCCCGCGCTCGGCGATGCGCGCTACATGGACCTGATGCGCGTCGACAAGAAGGCCGAGGCCGGCGCAATCAAGTTCATCCTGCTGAAGCGATTCGGCGATACGCTGATCACGCAGGCGCCGGACGAAGCGGTATTCGCTACACTGGCGCGGACGACCGGCTAACGGCGGCCCCGATCCGCCGGCGCCCCTGACATGGAGGAGACGTGAGCGAGACATCCAGCAGCACACTGCCCGAAGCCAGCCGCGCATCCACCGCGCCGGTGGCCGAGCCGCCGACGCTGGCGGCGCTGGAAGCCCATCTCGCTCCGTATGCCGCGCACGCGTCGCAGTCGCGCGGGCGCCGCCATCCGGAAACCCCGCCGGCGGCGCGCACCGAATTCCAGCGCGATCGCGACCGCATCGTCCATTCCACCGCGTTTCGCCGGCTCGAATACAAGACGCAGGTCTTCGTCAATCACGAAGGCGACCTGTTCCGCACGCGCCTCACGCACAGCCTCGAAGTCGCGCAGATCGCGCGCTCGGTCGCGCGCAACCTGCGACTGAACGAGGATCTCGTCGAAGCGATCTCGCTCGCGCACGATCTCGGCCACACGCCGTTCGGCCATGCCGGGCAGGACGCGCTGAATGCGTGCATGCGCGAGCACGGCGGTTTCGAGCACAACCTGCAGAGCCTCGCGGTGGTCGACGAGCTCGAGGAGCACTACGGCGCGTTCAACGGGCTGAACCTGTGCTTCGAGACGCGCGAAGGCATCCTGAAGCACTGCTCGCGCGAGAATGCGCGCAAGCTCGGCGCGCTCGGCGAGCGCTTCCTGCAGGGCCGGCAGCCGTCGCTCGAGGCGCAGCTCGCGAACATCGCCGACGAGATCGCCTACAACAACCACGACGTCGACGACGGCCTGCGCTCCGGCCTGATCACGATCGAGCAGCTCGCGGAAGTCGAGCTGTGGCAGCGTCACTACGAAGCGGCGCTCGCCGAATTCCCGCACCTCGAAGGCCGTCGTCTCGTGCACGAGACGGTGCGCCGCATCATCAACACGCTGATCGTCGACCTGATCGACGAAACGACGCGCAATCTCGTGCGCGTCGCACCCGCGTCGCTCGACGACGTGCGCGACGCGCCGCCGCTCGTGTCGCACAGCCCCGAGGTCGCCGCGCAGGCAGCGGCCCTCAAGCGCTTCCTCTTCAAGAACCTGTATCGCCACTACAAGGTGATGCGCATGGCGAGCAAGGCGCAACGCGTCGTCACCGGGCTGTTCGACGCGTTCATCGACGATCCGCGCCTGCTGCCGCCGCCGTACCAGTCCGACGATACGGCGCAGCAGCCGCGTCTCGTCGCGCACTACATCGCCGGCATGACCGACCGCTTCGCGCTGAAGGAATATCAGCGCCTGTTCGTCGTCAACGACAACTGACTGTCATAAACGATCACTAGACTTCGCCGGTTCAATGGCGACGGAAATGTTGCACACGCTGTTGGTAACGTTTTCATAGGAGAGGTCGATGAAGAAGAAACCTGCGGGGACACTGGTTCGTTCGATCGCGCTCGGCGGCGCGCTGATGTTCGGGGCGCAGCACGTGGCGCTCGCCGCGACGGAAATCCAGTTCTGGCATGCGATGGAGGCCGCGCTCGGCGAGCGGGTCAATGCGATCGCCGACCAGTTCAATGCGTCGCAAAGCGACTACAAGATCGTGCCTGTCTTCAAGGGCACCTACGACCAGGCGCTCGCGGCCGGCATCGCGGCGTATCGCAGCGGCAATGCGCCGGCGATCCTCCAGGTCTATGAAGTCGGCACGGCGACGATGATGCAGGCGAAGAAGGCGGTCGTGCCGGTCTACGACGTGTTCAAGCAGGCCGGCGTGACGCTCGACGAAAAGGCTTTCGTGCCGACCATCGCGAGCTACTACAGCGACGCGAAGACGGGCCACCTCGTGTCGATGCCGTTCAACAGTTCGACGCCGGTGCTGTACTACAACAAGGACGCGTTCAAGAAGGCCGGCCTCGATCCGAACCAGCCGCCGAAGACGTGGGCCGACGTGAAGGCCGATGCCGAGAAGCTGCGCAAGTCGGGGATGGCGTGCGGCTTCACGACCGGCTGGCAGGGCTGGATCCAGCTCGAGAACTACAGCGCATGGCACGGGCTGCCGTTCGCGAGCCGCAACAACGGCTTCGACGGCACCGACGCCGTGCTCGAGTTCAACAAGCCGCAGCAGATCGAACATATCGCCTTCCTCCAGCAGATGGCGAAGGACGGCACGTTCACGTACGCGGGCCGCAAGGATGAAGCGTCGGCGAAGTTCTACAGCGGCGACTGCGGGATCCTGACGACGTCGTCGGGCGCGCTCGCGAACGTGCAGAAGTTCGCGAAATTCAGCTACGGCACGGGCATGATGCCGTACGACGCGAACGTGAAGGGCGCGCCGCAGAACGCGATCATCGGCGGCGCGAGCCTGTGGGTGCTGGCCGGCAAGGATCCGGCGACCTACAAGGGCGTCGCGAAATTCCTGGCGTACCTGGCTTCACCCGCCGTCGCCGCGAAGTGGCACCAGGACACGGGTTACCTGCCGGTCACGACCGCCGCGTACGACCTGACGCGCCAGCAGGGTTTCTACGCGAAGAACCCGAGCGCCGAAACCGCGATCAAGCAGATGCTGAACAAGCCGCCGCTGCCGTACACGAAGGGGCTGCGCCTGGGCAACATGCCGCAGATCCGCACGGTCGTCGACGAGGAGTTCGAACAGGTCTGGGCGCAGAAGAAGTCGCCGAAGGACGCGCTCGATTCGGCCGCGTCGCGCGGCGACGAACTGCTGCGCCGCTTCGAGAAGTCGGGCGGCTGAGCGCGCATCGCTTCGTGCCGCCGGCGGCGCCGCGCGCGAGCGCGGGCCGTCCGGCGGCGCGGTTTCCCTTCCGTTTCGCCTGACCGGATATCCGCGATGCAATCCCGTTCCCGTTTCGGTACGAGCCCGGTGCCGTACCTGCTGATCGCGCCGCAGCTCGCGATTACCGCCGTGTTCTTCCTGTGGCCGGCCGGCGTCGCGCTGTGGCAGTCCACGCAGATGCAGGACGCGTTCGGCACGTCGAGCGAATTCGTCGGCTTCGCGAACTTCACGCACCTGTTCGCCGATCCGCTGTATCTCGATTCGTTCCGCACGACGCTCGTGTTCAGTTCGCTCGTCACGGTGAGCGGGCTCGTCGTGTCGCTGTTGCTCGCCGCGTGCGCCGACCGCGTGATCCGCGGCGCGCGCGTGTACCGCACGCTGCTGATCTGGCCGTACGCGGTCGCACCGACGATCGCGGCCGTGCTGTGGGCGTTCCTGTTCAACCCGAGCATCGGCCTGATCACATATGCGCTCGCGAAGGGCGGCATCGTGTGGAACCATGCGCTCAACGGCGGGCAGGCGATGTTCCTCGTCGTGCTGGCGTCGGTGTGGAAGCAGGTGAGCTACAACTTCCTGTTCTTCTACGCGGGGCTGCAGGCGATTCCGCGCTCGCTGATCGAGGCGGCGGCGATCGACGGCGCGGGCCCGGTGCGGCGCTTCTTCAACATCGTGCTGCCGCTGCTGTCGCCGACGAGTTTCTTCCTGCTGGTCGTGAACCTCGTCTACGCGTTCTTCGACACCTTCCCGGTGATCGACGCGGCCACCGGTGGCGGCCCGGCGCAGAGCACCAAGACGCTGATCTACAAGATCTTCGCGGAGGGCTTCCAGGGGCTGGACATCGGCAGTTCGGGCGCGCAGTCGGTCGTGCTGATGATCGTCGTCGTCGGGCTCACGGTGATCCAGTTCCGCTTCGTCGAGCGCAGGGTGCAATACGCATGATCGAGAATCGCAAGGGCTTCGACCTGTTCTGCCACGCGGTGCTGATCGCGGGCGTCGTGCTGATCGTGTTCCCCGTGTACGTCGCGTTCTGCGCGGCGACGATGAACGCGCAGGAAGTGTTCACGGTGCCGCTGTCGCTCGTGCCGAGCACGCACCTGTTCGAGAACGTCGCGTATATCTGGGGGCACGGCAGCGGCGGCACGACGGCGCCGTTCGGGCGCCTGCTCGTGAACAGCTTCGCGATGGCGCTCGGCATCGCCGTCGGCAAGATCGCGGTGTCGATCCTGTCCGCGTACGCGATCGTCTATTTCCGCTTCCCGTTCCGCAATACGGCGTTCTGGCTGATCTTCGTCACGCTGATGCTGCCGGTGGAAGTGCGGATCTTCCCGACCGTGCAGGTCGTGTCGACGCTGCACCTGACGAACACCTACGCGGGGCTCTCGCTGCCGCTGATCGCGTCGGCCACCGCGACGTTCCTGTTCCGCCAGTTCTTCATGACGCTGCCCGACGAGCTGATGGACGCGGCGCGCATCGACGGCGCGGGGCCGCTGCGCTTTTTCTGGGACGTCGTGCTGCCGCTGTCGAAGACGAGCATCGCGGCGCTGTTCGTGATCACGTTCATCTACGGCTGGAACCAGTATCTGTGGCCGATCCTGATCACGACGGAGGCGTCGCTGTCGACGGCGGTGGTGGGTATCAAGACGATGATCGCGAGCGGCGACGCCGCGACCGAATGGCAATACGTGATGGCGGCGACGCTGCTGGCGATGATTCCGCCGCTCGTCGTCGTGCTGGCGATGCAGCGCTGGTTCGTGCGCGGCCTCGTCGATTCCGAAAAATAACCCCACGGCAACCGGGAGAAGGACCAAGTATGGCTGCGCTGAGCTTGAAGGGCGTCAGGAAATCCTACGACGGCAAGCAGCACGTGCTGCATGGCATCGACGTGGAGATCGCCGACGGCGAATTCATCGTGCTGGTCGGCCCGTCGGGCTGCGGCAAGTCGACGTTGCTGCGGATGATCGCGGGGCTCGAGACCGTGACGGACGGCGAGATCGCGATAGGCGACAGGGTCGTCAACACGCTGGAGCCGAAGGATCGCGACATCGCGATGGTGTTCCAGAACTATGCGCTGTACCCGCACATGACGGTCGCGCAGAACATGGGCTACGGGCTGAAGATCCGCGGGATCGAGCGCGCGACGATCGATTCAAGGGTGGCCGCGGCCGCGAAGATCCTCGAGCTCGAGCCGCTGCTCGCGCGGCGGCCGCGTGAGTTGTCGGGCGGCCAGCGGCAGCGCGTCGCGATGGGGCGCGCGATCGTGCGCGAGCCGTCGGTGTTCCTGTTCGACGAGCCGTTGTCGAACCTCGACGCGAAGCTGCGCGTGCAGATGCGGCTCGAGATCCAGCGGCTGCACGCGCGGCTCGCGACGACGAGCGTGTACGTGACGCACGACCAGATCGAGGCGATGACGCTCGCGCAGCGGGTGATCGTGATGAACCGCGGCTACGCGGAGCAGATCGGCGCGCCGGTCGACGTGTACGAGAAACCGGCGACGGTGTTCGTCGCGGGCTTCATCGGCTCGCCCGCGATGAACCTGATGCACGGCCGGCTGTCGGAGGACGGCGCGACCTTCACGGTCGCGGGCGGCGGCCCCGCGCTGCCGGTCGCCGGTGCGCCGGGTATCGGCCGCGAGATCGCCGCCGGACGCGACTGGGTGCTCGGCGTGCGTCCCGAGCACATGACGCCGCAGCCGGGCGTCGCGCACGCGACGCTGCCGGTCGATTCGTGCGAGCTGCTCGGCGCGGACAATCTCGCGCACGGCCGCTGGGGCGATCACGACGTCGCGGTGCGCCTGCCGCACGCGGACCGCCCCGCGCGCGGCACGGCGCTAGCGGCCGCGCTGCCCGCGCACCGGCTGCATTTCTTCGATCCCGAAACCGGTAAGCGTGCCGGCTGAAACCGCTGCATTCGCCGAGAGACCGACGATGATCACCCGCCCCGACTGGCCCTATCCGCGCGTCGTCGCCCATCGCGGCGGCGGCACGCTCGCGCCGGAGAACACGCTTGCCGCGCTCGACGAGGGCGCGCGGCGCGGTCACCGGATGGTCGAGTTCGACGCGAAGCTGTCGGCCGACGACGTGACGTTCCTGTTGCACGACGACACGGTCGACCGGACGTCGAACGGCCACGGAGCGGCGGCGGACATGCGTTATGCGGCGCTGGCCGCGCTCGATGCCGGCGCGTGGCGCGATGCCCGCTTCGCGGGCGAGCGGATGCCGACGCTGGAGGCGGCCGCGGCGCGCTGCCTCGCGCACGGGCTGGCCGCGAACGTCGAGATCAAGCCGTGCCCGGGGCGCGAGCGCGAAACGGGGCAGCGCGTGGCGGCCGACGCGGCCGCGTACTGGCGCGATGCCGCCGTGGCGCCGCTGCTGTCGTCGTTCTCGTTCGACGCATTGCAGCAGGCGCGCGCGACCGTGCCGGGCCTGCCGCGCGGGATGCTCTACGAAGTCGTGCCGGACGACTGGCATGCGCAGGTGATCGACGCGCTGGACTGCGTATCGTTGCATGCAGACCACAGCCGGCTCGACGAACCGCTCGTGCGTGCGATCAAGGCGGCCGGGCTGCGCATCCTGGTTTACACGGTGAACGATCTCGAACGGGCACGCGAACTCGCGCGCTGGGGCGTCGATGCCGTGTGCACGGACCGCATCGACCTGATCGCGCCCGATGCACTGGACGACATCGACATCGTCTGATGGCCCCCGGCCACGGCCTCTGAGTAGCGGTGGCGTCCGGCAAAACCCGTGCACCGAACGTGCCTGACGCGAAAAAACGACGCCCCGACGGGATTCCCGCCGGGGCGTTTTGCATCGTGGAGACGTTACGCCAGGAAAATTCCGCTACAAATTGCAGCGGGATTAACCATTCCCCAAATATTCGACTACGCTTAGAAGCGATAGCCGACGTTCAGGTACGTGACGATCGGGTTCAGCGAGATGTGGGCCTTCGATGTTTCCGTCAGCGTCCCGACCGGCGTCCGGCGGGCCGTCGTGAAAGTCGCGGTCACGCTGACCGGGATGTACGAGAGCGACAGGCCCGCGAACCAGTGTTTCGTGAAGTTGTACGTGAAGCCGGCGTTGAAGACGGGCGCCCACTGGTTGCTGGTGGTCGCGCTGGTCGGGCCGCCGAGCACGCCGTTCTCGAAGCTGCCGTTCGTGATCTTCGCGCCGGTGAACCAGACATAAGTGGCGCCGATGCCGACATACGGACGGAATTTCGCGTTGGCGTCGTTGAAGTGGTAGCGAAGCAACACGGCCGGGCTCCACTGGTACGCACGGCCGAGTACGCCGAATCTTTCGAACTGACCCTTGCCGGTGATGTCGAACTTCGGCGGTATCCCCATGACGAGCTCGGTGGAGATATGGTCGGTGATGAAGTAACCCGTCGCGAGCCCCAGCGTATCGGCGTCGCTGATGCCGGCGCCCGTGTTGGGAATCGACTGGTTGATGGGCGTGCCGCCTACGCCGTAGACGAACAGCGGGTCGCTGCTGTCCTGGGGCGAAAGGTGGAACCAGCCGGTGCTGACGTAGAAATCACCTGCGGATTGTGCGTGTGCCGTACCGCCCGCGAACGCGAATGCGAGCGCTGCGGCCCCCGTAATGGCCAGTTTTCGTTTCATTGTGTCTCCTCCGATCAAAGGCGTGCTCATTATGACGACTGCGTTTAAAACCAAACAAGCTCGTAAGTTAGAGTTTTCTCCCTAGGATTCGCACGACCGTACGCATACGCGCGCCGCAGGGACAGGCATTCTACGCAGGTGCGCTATTTCGGACCTCCGGGTATTTCCTAACGCGTTCAAACGGACATTCAGCATGGCACGGTTAGCACGACTCTACGTTCCCGACCAGCCGCAGCACGTGATACTGCGCGGCCTGGATCAGCAACCCGCGTTCGTCGACGACCAGGACTACGAACTCTTCATCGATTGCCTGAAGGCCGCCGCACGCGATCACCACCTGTCGGTGCATGCCTACGTGCTGCTGCCGCGCCAGGTGCAACTGCTCGTGACGCCGAGCGACGAGGCCAGCCTGCCGAAGGCGATGCAGGCCGTCGGTCGTCGCTACGTCGCGCATTTCAACCGGCGCTATTCGCGGCGCGGCACGCTGTGGGAAGGCCGCTATCGCGCGACGGTGATCGAAGGCGAGCGTTATTTCCTGCTCGCGAGCCGCGTGGTCGAGATGAGCCCGGTGCGCTCGCAGCTCGTCGCGACGCCCGAGGCCTATCGCTGGTCGAGCTACCGGCATCACGTCGGGCTCACCGTCGACAGCCTGATCACCGACCATCCGCTCTACTGGGCGCTCGGCAACACGCCGTTCGACCGCCAGCGCGCGTACAAGGAGCTGTGCGAGCAGCCGCTCGACGAGCGGCAG
This sequence comes from Burkholderia sp. AU45388, assembly GCF_030481585.1. NCBI lineage: Bacteria > Pseudomonadati > Pseudomonadota > Betaproteobacteria > Burkholderiales > Burkholderiaceae > Burkholderia > Burkholderia sp. AU45388. The sequence continues at coordinate 62,253 of NZ_JAUJPV010000011.1, forward strand.
GCCGACCAGCTGCAGCAGGCGACGCTGAAGGGCTGGGTGCTCGGAGGCGAAAATTACCGCGAGTGGGCGGCGCGCACCGCGAACCGGCGCGTGTCGCCGTTGCCGCGCGGACGCCCCAGAAAGGTGCGCGAGAACACGCCGCCGATCCAGCAGTAACGCCGGAAAGGCGGGCCAGAAGCGGCGCTCCGGGCGCCGTTTCTTTTTGCACCAAAATGATACACCCCCAATAAAAAGGCACCACATCAAGGCATTCGCTTAAATGGGGTTCGATCAAGCGGTTTTTGTTGCTATTCCCTTGATTCGTCGCGTATATTCCGAATTCCGGTGGCCCGGGCGAAGCTTGCCCAACCACGGTCGGCCGCGCCGTCTCCCGCCGGGAGCGGGATCGATGGCAACAAGAAAACGGTTCAACGGCCTCCAGGCCCCCTTTACGACGGTGTCCCCATGAACGACCACCAGCAGCCGCTCGCCGCGGTGCCCGCCGCACAAGGTCTGTACGACCCGCAAAACGAACACGACGCCTGCGGCGTCGGCTTCGTCGCTCACATCAAGGGCAAGAAGAGCCACGAGATCATCCAGCAGGGTCTGAAGATCCTCGAGAATCTCGATCACCGCGGCGCGGTGGGCGCCGATCCGCTGATGGGCGACGGCGCGGGCATCCTGATCCAGATTCCGGACGCGTTCTATCGCGAGGAAATGGCGAAGCAGGGCGTGGACCTGCCGCCGGCCGGCGAATACGGGGTGGGGATGATCTTCCTGCCGAAGGAGAACGCATCGCGTCTCGCGTGCGAGCAGGAGCTCGAGCGTACGGTGAAGGCCGAAGGCCAGGTCGTGCTCGGCTGGCGCGACGTGCCGGTCGACCATGCGATGCCGATCTCGCCGACGGTCAAGGCCAGCGAGCCGCTGATCCGCCAGATCTTCATCGGCCGCGGCAAGGACATCATGGTCACGGACGCGCTCGAGCGGAAGCTGTACGTGATCCGCAAGACCGCGAGCCACCGCATCCAGGCGCTGAAGCTCAAGCACGGCAAGGAATACTTCGTGCCGTCGATGTCGGCGCGCACGATCGTCTACAAGGGGCTGCTGCTCGCGGGCCAGGTCGGCGTGTACTACCGCGACCTGCAGGATCCGCGCGTCGTGTCGGCGCTCGCGCTCGTGCACCAGCGCTTCTCGACCAACACGTTCCCGGCATGGGAACTGGCTCACCCGTACCGGATGATCGCGCACAACGGCGAGATCAACACCGTGAAGGGCAACGTGAACTGGCTGAACGCGCGTACCGGCGCGATCGCGTCGCACGTGCTCGCCGACGATCTGCCGAAGCTGTGGCCGCTGATCTATCCGGGCCAGTCGGATACCGCATCGTTCGACAACTGTCTCGAACTGCTGGTGATGGCCGGCTACCCGCTCGTGCACGCGGTGATGATGATGATCCCGGAAGCGTGGGAGCAGCACACGCTGATGGACGAGAACCGCCGCGCGTTCTACGAATATCACGCCGCGATGATGGAGCCGTGGGACGGCCCGGCCGCGATCGCGTTCACCGACGGCCGCCAGATCGGCGCGACGCTCGACCGTAACGGCCTGCGCCCGGCGCGCTACATCGTGACCGACGACGACCTCGTCATCATGGCGTCGGAAGCCGGCACGCTGCCGATTCCCGAATCGAAGATCGTCAAGAAGTGGCGCCTGCAGCCGGGCAAGATGTTCCTGATCGACATGGAACACGGCCGCATCATCGACGACAAGGAACTGAAGGACAACCTCGCGAACGCGAAGCCGTACAAGAGCTGGATCGACGCGGTGCGCATCAAGCTCGACGAGATCGAGCCGAAGGCCGAGGAAGTCGCGGCCGGCCGCACGCAGGGCGCCGCGCTGCTCGACCGCCAGCAGGCGTTCGGCTATACGCAGGAAGACCTGAAGTTCCTGATGGCGCCGATGGCGCAGCAGGGCGAGGAAGCCGTCGGCTCGATGGGCAACGACTCGCCGCTGGCGGTGATGTCGAACAAGAACAAGACGCTCTATCACTACTTCAAGCAGCTGTTCGCGCAGGTCACGAACCCGCCGATCGACCCGATCCGCGAGAACATGGTGATGTCGCTCGTGTCGTTCATCGGCCCGAAGCCGAACCTGCTCGACACGAACAACATCAACCCGCCGATGCGTCTCGAAGTGTCGCAGCCGGTGCTCGACTTCAAGGACATCGCGAAGATCCGCGCGATCGACCAGTACACGGGCGGCAAGTTCAGCGCATACGAGCTGAACATCTGCTATCCGGTCGCCTGGGGCAAGGAAGGCATCGAGGCGCGTCTCGCGTCGCTGTGCGCGGAAGCCGTCGACGCGGTGAAGTCGGGCTACAACATGCTGATCGTGTCGGATCGCAAGACGGACGCCGAGCACGTCGCGATTCCCGCGCTGCTCGCCACGTCGGCGATCCACACGCACCTCGTCCAGCAAGGGCTGCGCACGAGCACGGGCCTCGTCGTCGAGACGGGCTCCGCGCGTGAGACGCACCACTTCGCGCTGCTCGCGGGCTACGGCGCGGAAGCCGTGCACCCGTACCTCGCGATGGAAACGCTCGCGAAGATGGCCGAAGGCCTGCCGGGCGACCTGTCGCCGGAGAAGGCCATCTACAACTTCACGAAGGCGGTCGGCAAGGGCCTGCAGAAGGTGATGTCGAAGATGGGCATCTCGACGTACATGTCGTACACGGGCGCGCAGATCTTCGAAGCGCTCGGCCTGTCGAGCGACCTCGTCGAGAAGTACTTCAAGGGCACGGCATCGAAGGTCGGCGGCATCGGCCTGTTCGAAGTCGCGGAAGAGGCGATTCGCCTGCACCGCGATGCGTTCGGCGACAGCCCGGTCCTGCGCGACATGCTCGACGCGGGCGGCGAGTACGCGTATCGCGTGCGCGGCGAGGACCACATGTGGACGCCGGATTCGATCGCGAAGCTGCAGCACGCGACGCGCAGCAACTCGTACCAGACGTACAAGGAATACGCGCACCTGATCAACGACCAGACGAAGCGTCACATGACGTTCCGCGGGCTGTTCGAGTTCAAGGTCGAGCCGACCAAGGCGATCCCGATCGACGACGTCGAGCCGGCGAAGGAGATCGTCAAGCGCTTCGCGACGGGCGCGATGTCGCTCGGCTCGATCAGCACCGAAGCGCACGCGACGCTCGCGGTCGCGATGAACCGGATCGGCGGCAAGTCGAACACCGGCGAAGGCGGCGAGGACCAGAAGCGTTACCGCAACGAGCTGCGCGGCATTCCGATCAAGTCGGGCGAGACGTTGAAGTCGGTGATCGGCGACGAGATCGTCAGCGACATTCCGCTGAAGGACGGCGATTCGCTGCGCTCGAAGATCAAGCAGGTCGCGTCGGGCCGCTTCGGCGTCACCGCCGAGTACCTGGCATCGGCCGACCAGATCCAGATCAAGATGGCGCAGGGCGCGAAGCCGGGCGAAGGCGGCCAGCTGCCGGGCCACAAGGTGTCGGAATACATCGGCAAGCTGCGTTACTCGGTGCCGGGCGTCGGCCTGATCTCGCCGCCGCCGCACCACGACATCTACTCGATCGAGGATCTGGCGCAACTGATCCACGACCTGAAGAACGTGAACCCGAGCGCGAGCATCTCCGTGAAGCTCGTGTCGGAAGTGGGCGTGGGCACGGTCGCGGCCGGTGTCGCGAAGGCGAAGGCCGATCACGTCGTGATCGCCGGCCATGACGGCGGCACGGGCGCGTCGCCGCTGTCGTCGGTCAAGCATGCGGGCACGCCGTGGGAGCTGGGCCTCGCCGAAACGCAGCAGACGCTGGTGCTGAACCGCCTGCGCGGCCGTATCCGCGTGCAGGCCGACGGCCAGATGAAAACGGGCCGCGACGTCGTGATCGGCGCGCTGCTCGGCGCGGACGAATTCGGCTTCGCGACGGCGCCGCTCGTCGTCGAAGGCTGCATCATGATGCGCAAGTGCCACCTGAACACGTGCCCGGTCGGCGTCGCGACGCAGGATCCGGTGCTGCGTGCGAAGTTCAAGGGCCAGCCCGAGCACGTCGTGAACTACTTCTTCTTCGTCGCCGAGGAAGTGCGGGAAATCATGGCGCAGCTCGGCATCGCGAAGTTCGACGACCTGATCGGCCGCGCCGACCTGCTCGACACGCGCAAGGGCATCGAGCACTGGAAGGCGAAGGGTCTCGACTTCTCGCGCGTGTTCTACCAGCCGGAAGAATGCGAGGACGTCGCGCCGCGTCACGTCGACGTGCAGGATCACGGCCTCGAGCGCGCGCTCGACCACGTGCTGATCGAGAAGGCGAAGGCCGCGATCGAGAACGGCGAGCATGTGTCGTTCATCCAGCCGGTGCGCAACGTGAACCGGACGGTCGGCGCGATGCTGTCGGGCGTGATCGCGAAGAAGCATGGCCACGACGGCCTGGCCGACGACGCGGTGCACATCCAGTTGAAGGGCACGGCCGGCCAGAGCTTCGGCGCGTTCCTCGCGAAGGGCGTGACGCTCGACCTCGTCGGCGACGGCAACGACTACGTCGGCAAGGGGCTGTCGGGCGGCCGGATCATCATCCGCCCGACCAACGACTTCCGCGGCAAGTCCGAGGAAAACATCATTTGCGGCAACACGGTGATGTACGGCGCGATCGAAGGCGAGGCCTTCTTCCGCGGCGTGGCCGGCGAGCGCTTCTGCGTGCGCAACTCGGGCGCGACGGCGGTCGTCGAAGGCACGGGCGACCACGGCTGCGAATACATGACGGGCGGCACGGTCGTCGTGCTCGGCGAGACCGGGCGCAACTTCGCGGCCGGCATGTCGGGCGGTCTCGCGTACATCTACGATCCGGAAGGCACGTTCGCGGCGAAGTGCAACAAGTCGATGGTCGCGCTCGAGCCGGTGCTGCAGCAGGCCGAGCAGGAGCGCACGGTCGACCGCGCGCTCTGGCACGAAGGCACGACGGACGAAGCGCTGCTCAAGGGGCTCGTCGAGCGTCATTTCCAGTTCACGGGTTCGCCGCGCGCGAAGTCGCTGCTGGAAAACTGGGACGCGGCGCGCCGCCAGTTCGTGAAGGTGTTCCCGCACGAATACAAGCGCGCGCTGGGCGAGATCGGTGCGAAGAAGGCGGCGAAGGAAGTGCTGGCCGCCTGAGCGACGAACGACATAGCGAATGCCGCGCGCGCCTGACGGCCGCGCGCGGCTCCCCCACCCGATACACCGAACAGAAGAGCACCTTATGGGCAAGGCAACCGGTTTTCTGGAGTTCGAACGCCGCCACGAGGCGTACGAAGCACCGCTCACGCGCGTGAAGCACTACAAGGAATTCGTCGCGGCACTGACCGACGCGGACGCGAAGATCCAGGGCGCGCGCTGCATGGATTGCGGCATCCCGTTCTGCAACAACGGCTGCCCGGTCAACAACATCATCCCGGACTTCAACGATCTCGTTTACCGCCAGGACTGGCAGCAGGCGATCGAAGTCCTGCATTCGACCAACAACTTCCCCGAGTTCACGGGCCGCATCTGCCCGGCGCCGTGCGAGGCGGCGTGCACGCTCGGGATCAACGACGACCCGGTCGGCATCAAGTCGATCGAGCACGCGATCATCGACAAGGCCTGGGCGGAAGGCTGGGTGAAGCCGCTGCCGGCCGAGCACAAGACCGGCAAGAAGGTCGCGGTCGTCGGTTCGGGCCCCGCGGGCCTCGCCGCCGCGCAGCAGCTCGCGCGCGCGGGCCACGACGTGACGGTGTTCGAGAAGAACGACCGCATCGGCGGCCTGCTGCGTTACGGGATTCCCGACTTCAAGCTCGAGAAGTGGCTGATCGATCGCCGCATGCGGCAGATGGAAGCGGAAGGCGTGACGTTCCGCACCAGCGTGTTCATCGGCAAGGATCCGCTGCCCGAGTCGATCGGCAGCCTCGCGAAGGAAACCATTTCGCCGGACACGCTGAAGGAAGAATTCGACGCGGTCGTGATCGCCGGCGGTTCGGAAACGCCGCGCGACCTGCCGGTGCCGGGCCGCGAGCTCGCGGGCGTTCATTTCGCGATGGACTTCCTGCCGCAGCAGAACCGCGTGAACGCGGGCGACAAGCTCGTCGACCAGCTGCTCGCGAAGGGCAAGCACGTGATCGTGATCGGCGGCGGCGATACGGGTTCGGACTGTGTCGGCACGTCGAACCGTCATGGCGCGAAGCAGGTCACGCAGTTCGAGCTGCTGCCGCAGCCGCCGGAAGAGGAAAACAAGCCGCTCGTGTGGCCGTACTGGCCGATCAAGCTGCGCACGTCGTCGTCGCACGACGAAGGCTGCGAGCGTGATTGGGCGGTCGCGACGAAGCGTCTCGAAGGCAAGAACGGCAAGGTCGAGAAGCTGATCGCGGTGCGCGTCGAGTGGAAGGACGGCAAGATGCAGGAAGTGCCGGGTTCCGAGTTCGAGATGAAGGCCGATCTCGTGCTGCTCGCGATGGGCTTCACGCAGCCGGCCGCGCCGGTGCTCGACGCGTTCGGCGTCGCGAAGGATGCGCGCGGCAATGCACGCGCGGCGACCGAAGGCGATCGTTCGTACTACACGTCGGTCGACAAGGTGTTCGCGGCAGGCGACATGCGTCGCGGCCAGTCGCTCGTGGTGTGGGCGATCCGCGAAGGCCGCCAGTGCGCGCGCTCGGTCGATGCGTACTTGATGGGGCATTCGGAACTGCCGCGCTGAGCTGAATCGCGAGCGGGTTTCGATGGAAGCCGGGCGTCCGAGAGGGCGCCCGGTTTTTTTGTGGAACCCAAAGGCGAGATAACTGCCGGAGAAGCCGGCCCGATGCCGCTAGTGAACGGATTCATCGTGCCGGCGTTGCTGGCACACGTGGAAGTTTCTGAACCTTCCCGAAGCTGGTGACGCGACCGTGGCAATCGATCGTCGCGACGTAGTTTCCGTCCGGTGCGCTCAGATCGAAAGCCCACCAGCCGTACGTTTCCGCATGGTAACGCGGCATGCCGACGAATTCCGCTCCATCCGGGTATATGTGCTGTTCGTTGGCGAATGCCACAATTTTTGCCTCAAGTTCTCCAGGGGGTATGTCCGGACAGTAGCCGTCGTCTTTCTCGTATCTTGCGATTCCTGCAACGACGAGAAATGCGATGAAGATCGCGACGGTCATCGCGACGACTGTAAGAACAATACCAATGACGCGTCGAGTAACGATCGAGATCATGGGGCTGTCGCTCCCGACAAGGGAAAGTTGAATGTCGCGCCCATTGAGGTCTATGGGCGTCCAGGGCGCATAAGGCCGCCAAACGATGGCCGGTGAACTGCCTGCGGGGGACGTGTTTGCGCATTCTGAACCGCTCTTTGGCCCGAGAACGACACTTCCTTTTCCCCGGTAAAGTAGATTTGATAGTCGGCATGTCCGAGAACCGAGCCCACTTCTCTCAAAACGGTAGTCATCCACTCTTGCAGGAACGGTCGATTGGAACTATCTGCATCGAACTTGTCGGGATTCAACGTGTAGGAGCCGGTGAAGCGATAGCTGTTGTCCTCCTGCATCGTCAGAGTCCCTCGTACGTGCCCCGAGACGCGCCCTACGGTCGTGGCGGACCAGAAATCGTGGGCCCCGTGATTGAACACGTTTGTGCTAAATGGCCCGTCGATCGAGTAGGTGCCCGGACCATATCCTGGATTATCGATGCTGTCCTGGATCAACTTGAAATCGGAGACACTCATTCTCAAGTTCATGGATTCGAGATTGATCGACCTCCGCTCGCCGTTTCCGAATACCCAGTAGTAGACGGCCCCGATGAACATAAAGGGGTTGCCGTAGAACTGGAATTCGGAGACTGGGCGGATCCCGTTCAGCTGATTTGCATAGATACCGAACAGTGTCGATACATCACCATATCGACCCAGGGCGACATTGAGACTGTATGAGTTCGCTCCAGGGAAGTTTTGATAACCGCCTCGTGCCAACCATCCAGTAAATTCGCCGACCAGAGTCAGTTGGTTGCGCCAGAATATCTCGTTGCGGTGCTCGAACAGGAATTTGAAGAACTCCTCGGTGACCGAAATCATGTCGCCGTGGTCTGCGTTGTTGAACATCTCGGTCGCGGAACAATATCTGCCGAAGCACAGTAGTTTGGGATAGCCCAGTGCGGCTTCAGACATTGAGCCTCCACCACCAACCTTGTTTGAGAATCCGTCCAGACTGGGGAGGCGCGGTGCGGTCACCGAAATTTCTGGCAAGACGTTCGTTTGTGCCAAACATATTGATTGTTTCAGCAGCGCATAGATGGGAAGGGATGCAGCCCCCGCGACGAGTATTCGTCTCTTATGTCGTTGTGTCTGTTCGGCACGGACAACACGTTCCAATGAATGGTTTGATTTCCTCATGTTTTACCCCGTCTGTGAAAAAGATTTGTAGTCCGAAGCGGATAGCATTCGCTTTTTGTGTGTGTCGCTGCAAGCGGAGCTTTATGTATCGCTATCTTTGAAACGGAGAAGATGTGCTGATTTCGTCACCAGTTGGACTGGATACACACGATTTGCGTCGAAGTGGCAGACAGGGGGCGCCAGCATTGAGGATTGGCCCAATCGCGTGGTGAGGCTTCTCCGGCGTGGCACGGCGGTATTGCTTGCGACACTTTTGGACGATCGATAGACAACTGGTCCGCTCGTGTGAGCAGCACGAGGAGAAGAGAGGCACATTGCGTAGCCGGTTTGGCAGTCCGCTATTTCAAATGTTTCCGAGTGTCAAAGGTCGCGAATTTCCAGCAGCAGTATTTTGCTTTGGATTGCTACTTGGCACCGAGTCAAGTACTCCACGTGAAGGGCGATCGGCGGGGGCCTCAATCCCGGGCATTCATTCCTCCGCTGCGCAGCCCGCATCTTCCCGAAGCGTCGCCTAACCTGATCACATCTGGCACTGATTTTTCGTGATCCCGTAGCCTTTCATTTTGTAATAATCCTTGAAAACTGTCATATCATGTCGCCCCTCGGGCCGCGTTCGCGGTCGTCGCACATGACTGACGCTATTGACAAGGACTCTGGATGGAAGCATTCGCGCATGGGCTGATCGACGCCGTCAACGGCGTATTGTGGAACTACGTGCTGATCGCGCTGCTGCTTGGCGCGGGTGCGTGGTTCACGTTGCGGTTCCGGATGATCCAGCTGAAGGCGCTGTTCCTCAGCATGAAGCTGGTGGGCAGCAAGGGTGAACCGGGCAGCATCTCGTCGTTCCAGGCGTTCGCGACCGGGCTCGCGAGCCGCGTCGGCACCGGCAACATCGCCGGCGTCGCGGTCGCGCTGACGGTCGGCGGCCCCGGCGCGATCTTCTGGATGTGGATGACCGCGCTCGTCGGGATGTCGTCCGCGTTCGTCGAGGCGACGCTCGCGCAGATCTTCAAGGTGTCGCACGCGGACGGCAGCTATCGCGGCGGCCCCGCGTACTACATCCAGACCGGCCTGCGCTCGCGCGGCTTCGGCGTGCTGTTCTCGCTGTCGCTGATCCTGGCGTTCGGCTTCGTGTTCAACGCGGTGCAGGCCAACGCGATCGCCGACGCGTTCCATACGTCGTTCGGCTGGCGCCGCGAGACGGTCGGTGTCGGTCTCGTGCTGCTCTCCGCGCCGATCATCTTCGGCGGCATCCGTCGCATCGCGACGGTCGCGCAGGTGATCGTGCCGCTGATGGCGATCGGCTACCTCGCGCTCGCCGTCTACGCGGTCGCGACGCACATCGCGCTGGTGCCCGGCGTGATCGCGTTGATCGTGAAGAGCGCGTTCGGTTTTGAGCAGGCGGCCGGCGGCCTGACCGGCTATGCGGTCAGCCAGGCGATCGCGATCGGCGTGAAGCGCGGGCTGTTCTCGAACGAGGCGGGGATGGGCAGCGCGCCGAACGCGGCCGCGACCGCCAGCACCCGCCACCCCGTCACGCAGGGGCTGATCCAGATGCTTGGCGTGTTCGTCGATACGATCGTGATCTGCAGCGCGACCGCGTTCGTGATCCTGCTGTCGGGCGAGTACGCGCTCGGCACCGGGATGGAAGGCGCGGCGCTCACGCAACGCGCGATCTCGAGCCACGTCGGCGGCTGGGGCGGCATCTACATGGCCGTCGCGATCTTCTTCCTCGCGTTTTCGTCGGTGATCGGCAACTACGCGTATGCGGAAGGCAACGTCGAATTCATCACGAAGCGGCGCGGCGTGCTGCCGCTGTTCCGTATTGCCGTGCTCGGCATGGTGATGTTCGGCAGCGTCGGGCAGTTGCCGCTCGTGTGGGCGATGGCCGATACGAGCATGGGGCTGATGGCGATCATCAACCTGATCGCGATTCTCGCGCTCGGCAAGTACGCGCACGCCGCGTGGGCCGACTATCGCCGCCAGCGCGCGGCGGGCGTCGCCGATCCGGTGTTCACGCGCAACACGATCCCCGAGCTCGCGCGCGTGCTGCCGGCCGACGTGTGGGGCGAGCACGGTCCGTTGCCGCAGCGTCAGGCGTCGGCCGATGCGGTGGCCGAAGTGCGCGTGACGGTGCGCGAGTCATGAACGGCGACCGGCTCCGTGCGTTCGTCGCGCTGATGCCCGATGCGGCGTCGCGCGACGCGCTGCACGCGTTGCCGGTCGCCCGTGGCGCACGGCGGTGCGCCGGGGCGCCGGGGCGGCCCGTCGAGCTGCGCATCGAAGCGCTGACGCTGTTCGAAAGCCGGCTGTCGCAGGCGGGCGTGTCGCATCGGCCGATCGTGTCGGCGCCGATCGCCGCGACCGAAGGCCGGCGAACGCCGCGGTAGCGACATGCGCCGACGGCCGCGCGCCATGCCGCCGGTCGCGACCGCGCATCGCATCGACGGTATGATCCGCCGGCTGCACTACCCGTCGTAGCGCGCGAGCGTCAGCCCCGCCAGATCGATCTCCGGCACGCGCCCGGTGACGAGATCCGCGACCACCTTTCCCGACCCCATCGACATCGCCCAGCCCGTCGAGCCGTGGCCGACGTTGAGCCACAAGCCATCGATCCCGCTCGCGCCGAGCAGCGGCGGCCCGTCGGGCGTCATCGGCCGGCGCCCGACCCAGAAGCGCGCGGACGCGCGGTCGGCCGCATGCGGGAACCAGTCGTCGAGCACCTTCATCAGCGTGTCGAGCGCCTGTTGCCGCAGCGTCGCGCGGCGGTTGCCGAGCTCCGCGGTGCCCGCGACGCGCAGCGTCGGGCCGAAGCGCGTGATCGCGGTCTTCAGCGATTCGTCCATCAGCGCGGCGCACGGCGCCTTTTCGTCGTCGACGACCGCGAGCGTGGCCGAGTAGCCCTTCACCGGATACAGCGGCACGTCGATGCCGTGCGGTCGGAGCAGGCCGGCGCTGTCGACGCCGAGCGCGACGACGATCGCGTCGGCGGCGAGCTGTGCATCGCGTTGAACGGCCGCGCCTGCGTCGAGCGAGTCGACCCGCACGCCGCGCACCTTGCCGCCCGCGACATCGAGCGCCCGAATCGCGGTGCGGAACCGGAACGTCACGCCGTTCGCTTCGCACAGCGCTCGCAACTCGCGCGTGAAGCGCGCGCAGTCGCCGGCTTCGTCGTCGGGCAGGTAGATGCCGCCGACGGGGGCCTGCCTGGCCCAGCGCAGGCCCGGCTCGATCGCGGTGCAGCTGGTCGCGTCCAGTTCGCGAAACGCGATGCCGGCATCGCGCAGTACCTTCAGCGCGGGCTGCGCCATCTCGACGTCGAACGCGCCGCGCAGCAGTTGCAGGTAGCCGCGGCTCGCGCCGTAGTCGAAGGGATAACGCTCGCGAAACGCATGCAGGCACGCGCGGCTGTAATACGCGATGCGCTGCATCCGCTGCTTGTTCACGCGGAACCGCTCGAATTCGCATTCGCGCAGCCAGCGCGCGATCCAGCGCCACTGCGCGGCATCGAGCGTCGGCCGGAAGATCAGCGGCGACGCGGGCTTGAACAGGTACTTGAGGATCTTGCCGGGCATCCCGGGCGCGGCCCACGGCGTCACGTAGCCGGGCGCGATCACACCCGCGTTGCCGAGGCTCGTCGCTTGCGCGACGTCGGCCTCGCGTTCGATCACGGTGACGTCGCAGCCTGCTTCGCGCAGGTGCCAGGCGGTGGTGACGCCGATCACGCCGGCGCCGAGAACGATCACGTGCATGCGGAGTCCGGAACGAGGCGGTGGCTCACGACGCGACGGCAGGATCGTCGGCGAGCGACTTGCCGCGCGTTTCCGGCAGCACGAGCGCCGCGACGATCACGAGCAGGTAGCCGCCGCCCGCGACGAGGCCGATCGCCTTCACGAGCGACATCGATTGCGACAGCGCGCCGACGAGAATCGGGAAGAACGAGCCGAGCCCGCGGCCGAGGTTGTAGCAGAAGCCCTGGCCCGAGCCGCGGATCGCACCCGGATACAGCTCCGACAGATACGCGCCGACGCCCGCGAAGATCCCTTGCACGACGATGCCGAGCGGAAAGCCGAGCAGCAGCATCGCGGTATCGGTGATCGGCAGCATCGTGTACGCCATGCCGAGCGAGAACGAGCCGATCGCGAACAGGATGAAGGATGCGCGGCGGCCGAGCCGGTCGGACAGGATTGCGCCGACCACGTAGCCGACGAACGAGCCGACGATCAGCACGACCAGATAACCGCTCGTGTTGAACACCGACAGGTGACGTACGGTTTTGAGATAGGTGGGCAGCCACGTCGTGATCGCGTAGTAGCCGCCGAGCATGCCGGTGCACAGCGCGCTGCCGAACAGCGTCGCGCGCAGGTGCGGCGGCGAGAAGATTTCGAGGAAGTGGCCCGACAGGCGGCCTTCGTCGCGTGCGCGGCGCGTGGCCGTGTAGATGTCGGGATCGCTGACGTTGCGGCGGATGTACAGGATCCACAGCGAGGGCACGATGCCGATCCAGAAGCATGCGCGCCACGCGGCCTGCTCGGGCAGCAGCGCGAAGAACGCCCAGTAGAGGATCGCGGCGGCGCCCCAGCCGAACGACCAACTGCTCTGCACGGTGCCGACGGCCTTCGCGCGATGCTCGGGCGAGCGGATCGTCTCGGCCATCATGATCGTCACGACCGACCATTCGCCGCCGAAGCCGAAACCCTGCAGCGTGCGCGTCGCCAGGAGCTGCCAGAACGAATGCGTGAAGCCGGACAGGCACGTGAACAGCGCGAACGTCGCGATCGTCCACTGCAGCACGCGCACGCGGCCGTAGCGGTCGGCGAGGATGCCGGCGACCCAGCCGCCGATCGCCGACGAGATCAGCGAACTGGTCGCGATCATCCCGGCCTCGCTCTTCGTCATGCCCCAGGTGGCGATCAGCGTCGGAATCAGGAACGAATAGATCATGAAGTCGAACGCATCGACCGCATAGCCGCCGAAGCCGGCGTACAGCGTCCGGCGCTCGCGCGTCGACAATTCGTTGAACCACTGGAATGCCTGCATGCTTGCCGCCCCCTCTCGTCTTGTCTCGTGCCGCGCTACCGCGTCGCGGTTATTTTACGGGCGCGATCCGGCGCGCCAAAAAGGCGGAGGCAGGGTCGTGCGGGAAAGCAGGCAGGCGGAAAGACGCGTCAGAGCGTCAGGCCGCCGTCGACGTGGATGACCTGGCCGGTGATCTGCCGCGCCGCGTCCGACAGCAGGAACCCAATCAGCGCGGCGACGTCGTCGGGTTCGGCGATCCGGCCGAGCGGCGTCGCCTGTTCGGCCTGCGCCCATGCGGCGGCGTTGCCGGCGCTCGGCCCGTGGTCCTTGCGCGTGAAGCCCGGCGCGACCGCGTTGACGGTGATGCCGTGCGCGGCGAATTCGGCGGCCGCGCTACGCACGAGCGACTCGAGCGCGGCTTTCGCGGCGGCGGTCGCCGCGAACGGCGCATCGGCGCGATAACGGTGCGCGACGAACGAACTGACCGCGACGATCCGCGGTGCGGCCGATGCTTCGAGCAGCGGCCGCGCGCGGCCCGCGAGTGCGGAGAACGCACCGGGCATCGCCGCGAACGCGGATGCGAGCGCATCCGCGCAGAGGTCGGAAAAGGATTGCCGCGCGGCGAAGCCGGCGTTCGCGACGAGCTGGTCGAGCCCGCCGAAGCGGGCGGCGGCGGCATCGACGATCTCGGCGGCAATACCCGGTTCGCCGAGATCGCCGGTCAGCGTCAGGCATTCCGCGCCGGCAGCCGTGCACGCTTGTGCGACGTCGGCGAGCCGCGCGCGTGCCGCGTCGTCCGCGCCGCGCGCATGCAGCGCCAGCGCGACGCCGGGCGCCGCGAGCCGCCGCGCGAGCGCCGCGCCGATCCCCGAACCGGCGCCGGTGATCAGCGCGATCCGCGCGACGTGCGCGGCGCGTGGGTTCACGCGGCGACCTTGTCGTCGTCGTTCACGCGTTCGACGTTGATCGTGCCGACGTGGAACGCGGCCAGCGATTCGCGGTGCGCGATGCTGACGATCGCGGCCTTCGGCAGCCGTTCGGCGAACAGGTGATAGAGGCGCCCTTCGTTGTCGGCGTCGAGCGCGCTGGTCGCTTCGTCGAGGAACAGGAAGTCCGGCTTGTGCAGCAGCACGCGCGCGCCGGCCAGACGCTGCTGCTCGCCCGGCGACAGCACGCGGGTCCAGTGGCCGGTCTCGTCGAGACGCCCGACGTAATCCTCGAGGCGGCACGCGCGCAGCGCGTCGCGGCACGCTTCGTCGCTGAACGCGTCGGGCGTCGCCGGATAGGTGAGCGCGGCCTTCAGCGTGCCGATCGGCAAATAGCTGGTTTGCGGCACGAACATCATGCGTGCACCGACCGGCGCGTCGATCGCGCCGTCGCCGAACGGCCACAGGCCCGCGAGCGCGCGCATGAACGTGCTCTTGCCGGAACCCGACTTGCCGATCACGAGCCAGCGCGAACCGGGCTCGATCGTGACGTCGCCGATGTTCGCGAGCGCGTTGCCGTTCGGCAGCGCGAGCTTGAGCGACGACGTGGACAGTTTCGCGGCGTCGACGTAGTGCAGGTTGATGCCGCCGTGCTCGGTCGCGGGCGACAGGCTTTCCTTCAGGTGCGACGTGCCCATCACGCGCTTGAATTCGCGCAGACGGTTGACGGTGGCGCGCCATTCGACGAGGGTCGAGTAGCTGTTGATGAACCACGAGAACGAATCGCTGACGGTGCCGAACGCGGACGAGATCTGCATCAGCACGCCGAACGAGAACGCGCCGGCAAAGTAGCGCGGCGCGGCCACGACGAGCGGGAAGATGATCGCGATCTGCCCGTAGAAGCTCAGCACGAACGTGAGCCGCTTCGTGTACTTCATCACGCGCCACCAGTTGTCGCGGATGCGCATGAAAAGGGTCTGCGCGTTGCCGGCCTCGGTTTTCTCGCCGTCGTAGAACGCGATCTGCTCGGCGTTCTCGCGCACGCGGATCAGCCCGAAGCGGAAATCGGCCTCGACGCGCTGCTGCTGGTAGTTGATCGACACGAGCGGATGGCCGACCTTCTGGATGATCAGCGAGCCGACCACCGCGTACAGCGCGGCGGCCCACACCATGTAGCCGGGAATCGCGATCGGCGTCGCGCCGAGCGTGAACGTCAGCGCGCCGGCGAGCGACCACAGGATCGTGATGAACGACACGAGCGTGACGACCGTCGACAGCAGGTCGAGCGACAGCGCGAGCGTCGTGGTCGCGAACGACTGGAGGTCGTCGGTGATCCGCTGGTCGGGGTTGTCGGCGAGACGGTCACGTTCGATCCGGTAGAACGCGCGATCGCCGAGCCACTGGCCGAGGAAGCGGTCGGTGAGCCACTGGCGCCAGCGGAAGCCGAGCATCTGCCGCAGGTAGCGGCCGTACACGGCGAGGATGATGAACGCGAAGGCGAGCGCGGAGAACTGCATCAGCAGGTTCGGGAAGTCGTGGACGTCCTTCGACTGCAGCGCGTTGTAGAACTGCGCGTTCCATTTGTTGAGCCGGACGTTGATCCAGACCACGCAGAGGTTGATCGCGATGATCGTGACCAGCAACCCCCACGCGATTTTCCATTCGGACGATACCCAGTAGGGCTTGATGAGGCTCCATGCGGATACCGGGCGCTCGTCCTGCGGCGCGTCGGAGGCGGAGCGGACGGGATCGATCGATTGGGTCATGTGCTTCCTGATGATGAGCCGGCGCGCGGGCCGGGCGAAACCGGGCGCGCGCCGCGATACGGCATGCCGGGGCGCGGCGCTGATTGACGGCGGGCGTCCGGATGGTCGCCCGTGCGTCTTAAACGGCACTTAAAAACCGGCGGTGACGCGGCAACCGGCCGCTCGCGCGGCCGGCCTGCGGGCATTGTGCCAGAGCGGTGCGGCAGCCCGGCGAATTTGCCGCAGGGGGACAGTTTGCGGCGGTTTCCGCTTTTATGGTCTAATGGCCGACGACGAAACAGGGGTGCTTCGTGGCGCGGCCGGCGGATGTTCCGGGCAGCGCGGCGAGGCTGAGAAAGACCCTTCGCACCCGATCCGGGTAATACCGGCGAGGGAAGTTTCTGATCCCGCCGGGCCGCGCTGGCCGCCATCCCACATGGTCAGCGCCCGAGTCCCGCCCGGCCGGCCTTTGCTGCCGGTTTCGTCCTTTTGGGTACGCGCATTGCGCGTTACGGAAGGAATGATGGCCGCACAATCTTCAGTCTTTTGCAGGGCTCCCGCCCCGATGCCGCGTGCGTTCGCATGCGGCGGCGCGTGCGCGTCGGCGTTCGTCGCGCGTGACCGCGCGGAGGGCGCGCGATGAACGTCCGGGATGCACGACCCGATTTCGCGGTGCTCGGCGGCGGCCTCGTCGGCCGCCTGATCGCGTGGCGGCTCGCGGGCGACGGCCATCGCGTCGCGCTCTACGAGCGCGGCGGCCCGGACGGCGAGCAGTCGGCCGCGTGGATCGCGGCCGCGATGCTCGCGCCGCTCGCGGAAGCGGCGAGCGCGGAACTGCTGATCACCGAGCTCGGCGTCGCGTCGCTCGCGCGCTGGCCGCAGTGGCTCGCGGAATTGCCCGAACCCGTTTTCTTCCAGCAGCACGGCACGCTCGTCGTCTGGCATCACGCGGACCGCGCGGAGGCGCCGCTGTTCGAGCGGCGCGTGCGCGCGAATGCGCCGGCCGAGCTGTTCGACGGCGGCTTCGTGACGCTCGCCGGCGCGCAGGTCGATGCGGCCGAACCCGCGCTCGCGGGCCGCTTCGCGCGCGGGCTGATGCTGCCGCGCGAAGGGCAGCTCGACAATCGCCAGGCGCTGCGCGCGCTCGCGGCGGGCCTCGCCGAACGCGGTGTCGCGCTGCACTGGCACGCGCCGGTCGACGACGCGAACCTGCCCGCCGCGCATTTCACGATCGATTGCCGCGGGCTCGGCGCGAAACCCGCGCTGCCCGCGCTGCGCGGCATCCGCGGCGAAGTCGCGCGCGTGCACGCGCCCGGCATCGGGCTGACCCGGCCCGTGCGGCTGCTGCATCCGCGCTACCCGCTGTACGTCGCGCCGAAGCAGGACGATCTCTACGTGATCGGCGCGACCGAGGTGGAGGGCGAGGACATGTCGCCCGTCAGCGTGCGCTCCGCGCTCGAACTGCTGAGCGCGGCGTTCTCCGTGCATCCGGCGTTCGGCGAGGCGCGCATCCTCGAACTCAACGCGCAGTGCCGGCCGACGCTGCCCGATCATCGCCCGGCGGTGATCTGGGACGGCGCATCGACGCTCGCCGTCAACGGTTTGTACCGGCACGGCTTCATGATCGCGCCGGAAGTCGCGCACGCGGCCGTCGCGTTCGCGCAAGCCGCGCTCGGCGGCAAGCTCGGCGACGCCGACGCGTTCGCCGCGTGGCGCGACGCCGCCCGCTGGCCGACGCTGCTTCATCACCGCGACGACGCGCGCCAGCCGGCCTGACGCGCGCCGCCGACCGAATCCGACCCAGCCTCATGGATATCCAGATCAATCAACAGACCCTGACGTTGCCCGACGGCGCGACCGTGGCCGATGCGCTGGCCGCGTACGGCGCGCGCCCGCCGTACGCGGTGGCGCTGAACGGCAACTTCGTCGCGCGCACGCAGCATGCGGCGCGCGCGCTCGCGGCGGGCGACAAGCTCGACGTCGTGCACCCCGTCGCGGGCGGCTGAGCGCCGCCGGTTCGTCCCCGCTCTTCCAGGAAAACGACATGACGTCCCACTCCTCCGCCGACGCGCTGACGCTGTACGGCGTAACCTTCGCCAGCCGCGTGCTGCTCGGCACGTCGCGCTATCCGTCGCTGCAGTCGCTGTCCGATTCGATCGCGGCGTCGCGCCCCGGGATGGTGACGGTCGCGCTGCGCCGCCAGATGACGGGCGGCACGGCCGAAGCCGGCTTCTTCGACCTGCTCAAGCGCCACGCGGTGCCGCTGCTGCCGAACACCGCGGGCTGCCAGACCGTCGCCGAAGCGGTGACGACCGCGCACATGGCCCGCGAGGTATTCGACACCGACTGGATCAAGCTCGAACTGATCGGCGACGACTACACGCTGCAGCCCGATCCGGTCGGGCTGATCGAAGCCGCCGCGCAACTGGTCAAGGATGGCTTCAAGGTGCTGCCGTACTGCACCGAGGATCTCGTGATCGGCCGGCGCCTGCTCGACGTCGGCTGCGAGGCGCTGATGCCGTGGGGCGCCCCGATCGGCACCGGCAAGGGCGTCGTGAACCCGTACGGGCTGCGCGTGCTGCGCGAACGGCTGCCGGACGTGCCGCTGATCGTCGACGCGGGGCTCGGCGTGCCGTCGCACGCGTGCCAGGTGATGGAATGGGGTTTCGACGGCGTGTTGCTGAACACGGCCGTGTCGCAGGCCACGCACCCGGAAATCATGGCGCGCGCGTTCGCGCAGGGCGTCGAGGCCGGCCGAGCGGCGTATCTCGCCGGCCCGATGGATGCGCGCGAAACCGCGCACGCGAGCACGCCGGTCGTCGGGATGCCGTTCTGGCACCAGGACGGGGGCGGCGCATGAGCGCGCGCTTCGCCGACGCGTTCTGGCCGCCGGCCGACGAGCTGGCCGAAGCGGCCGAGCGGATTCGCGCGCGGCTCGGCGACTGGCCGGATGGCGCGGCGCCGTGGCGGCTCTGCGTGGCGGTGCCCGACGTGCCCGCCGACGGCGACGTGCTGATCGTGTCGGCCGGCGATCGTGCCGCGCAGGCGCGCGCGTCGGCCGTGTCGCGGCCTGCGTCGCCGGACGCGGTGGCGATCGAATTCGACGAGCAGGGCGCCGTGCTGCATGCGGCCGGCGTGCGTTACGCACTGGACGCCGCGCATCCGCTCGCGGACGACTGGATCGCGGCGCTCGCCGCGTTCCTCGATTGCGGCTTCGCGCCGGTCGACGCGCTGGTGCTCGCGCTGGCGTGGCGCGACGGCGACGAGACGCGCGCCGCCGACGCATGGCCGGTCGATGCCGCGCGGTTCCCGCGCGTCGCCGGGCTGCCGCCCCCGCCGGAGCCCGCGTTCGCGCCGTGCCCCGCGCGGCTCGGCCTCTATCCGGTCGTGCCGAGCGCCGAATGGGTCGAACGCGTGCTCGACGGCGGCGCGCGAACCGTGCAACTGCGCGTGAAGGATGCGGCGCCGGACGCGCTGCGCCACGAAATCGCGCGCGCGGTGGCCGCCGGGCGCCGCTATCCGGATGCGCGCGTGTTCATTAACGATCACTGGCAGATCGCTGCAGAAGAAGGTGCGTACGGCGTGCATCTCGGCCAGGAGGACCTCGAAACGGCCGATCTGGCCGCGATCGCGCGCGCGGGCCTGCGGCTCGGACTTTCGAGCCACGGTTATTACGAGATGGTGCGGGCGCTGCACGAGCGGCCGAGCTATCTCGCGCTCGGCCCCGTGTACGCGACCGCCACCAAGGCCGTCGCCGCGCCGCCGCAGGGCCTCGCGCGGATTGCCCGCTACGCGCGCGTCGCCGGCGCGAGCGCGCCGCTCGTCGCGATCGGCGGGGTGGGGCTCGACACGCTGCCGGCCGTGCTGGCGACGGGCGTCGGCAGCGTCGCGGTGGTCAGCGCGGTCACCGGCGCGACCGACTATCGGACGGCGCTTGTTGCGCTGCAGCAGTGCTTTGCCGGACAATTTGACAATCATTGACCGCAGGGCCCGCAACGCCGTCACGACATCATTCCAATGCAGGCCCTATAATTCCGCGTTCTGCGTAAAAGGACTGTCAGCTCCGTGAGCCCCACTCCTACCGAGACCCTGCTGGAACTTCGCGACGTCGACTTTGGCTACGGCGACCGCCTCGTCCTGTCCAACCTGAACCTGCGCTTCGGGCGCGGGCAGGTCGTCGCGGTCATGGGCGGCTCGGGTTGCGGCAAGACCACCGTGCTGCGCCTGATCGGCGGCCTCGTGCGCGCGAATCGCGGCCAGGTGCTGTTCGACGGCGCCGACGTTGGTGCGCAAACGCGCGACGGCCTGTATGCGCTGCGCCGCAAGATGGGCATGCTGTTCCAGTTCGGCGCGTTGTTTACCGACATGTCGGTGTTCGAGAACGTCGCATTCGCGCTGCGCGAACATACCGACCTCCCCGACGACCTGATCCGCGACCTGGTGCTGATGAAGCTGAACGCGGTCGGGCTGCGCGGCGCGCGCGACCTGATGCCGTCCGAGGTGTCGGGCGGGATGGCGCGCCGCATCGCGCTCGCCCGCGCGATCGCGCTCGATCCGCAGCTCATCATGTACGACGAGCCGTTCGCGGGCCTCGATCCGATCTCGCTCGGCATCACCGCGAACCTGATCCGCACGCTGAACGAGGCGCTGGGCGCGACGTCGATCCTCGTCACGCACGACGTGCCGGAATCGTTCGCGATCGCCGACTACGTGTATTTTCTGGCCAATGGCGGCGTGCTCGCGCAGGGCACGCCCGACGAGCTGCGCGCGTCGACCGATCCGAGCGTGCGGCAATTCATCGACGGCGCGCCGGACGGCCCGTTCAAATTTCATTACACGAGCCCGCCGCTCGCAGCGGATTTCGGGCTCGGCGGAGGGCGCGCATGATCAGCGCGATCGGACGTTACGTCATCGGCGGCCTCGAGCGGGCGGGCTACGGCACGCGCCTGTTCGTGCGCCTCGTGCTGGAATTCTTCCCGCTGCTGCGCCGGCCGCGGCTGGTCACGAAGCAGATCCACTTCCTCGGCAACTATTCGTTCGTGATCATCGCCGTGTCGGGGCTGTTCGTCGGCTTCGTGCTCGGCCTGCAGGGGTACTACACGCTGAACCGCTACGGTTCCGAGCAGGCGCTCGGCCTGCTGGTCGCGCTGTCGCTCGTGCGCGAGCTCGGGCCGGTCGTCACCGCGCTGCTGTTCGCGGGCCGCGCGGGCACGTCGCTCACGGCCGAGATCGGCCTGATGAAGGCCGGCGAGCAGCTCACCGCGCTCGAGATGATGGCGGTCGACCCGATCAAGAACGTGATCGCGCCGCGCATGTGGGCGGGCATCATCGCGATGCCGCTCTTGGCCGCGATCTTCAACGCGGTCGGCGTGCTCGGCGGGTACTTCGTCGGCGTCGTGCTGATCGGCGTCGATCCGGGTGCGTTCTGGTCGCAGATGCAGGGCGGGGTCCAGGTCTGGGCCGACGTCGGCAACGGCGTGATCAAGAGCGTCGTGTTCGGCTTCGCCGTGACCTTCATTGCACTGTTTCAAGGGTATGAAGCGAAGCCCACGCCCGAAGGCGTGTCGCGCGCGACCACCAAGACGGTCGTGTTCGCGTCGCTCGCCGTACTCGGCCTCGATTTCCTGCTGACCGCGCTGATGTTCAGCTAAGCCTCAGCCAAGCCAAATTTTGGGATGACGATGAAAAAGACTGCTCTCGACTTCTGGGTCGGCCTGTTCGTGGTGGTGGGCTTCCTTGCGGTGCTGTTCCTGGCGCTGAAGGTCGGCAACATGAGTTCGCTGTCGTTTCAGCCGACCTACTCGGTGAGGATGAAATTCGACAATATCGGCGGGTTGAAGCCGCGCGCGGCCGTGAAGAGCGCGGGCGTCGTGGTCGGCCGCGTGAAGTCGATCGGCTTCGATACCAACACGTACCAGGCGCTCGTCACGATCGACGTCGACGGCCAATACCCGTTCCCGAAGGATTCGTCGGCGAAGATCCTGACGTCGGGCCTGCTCGGCGAGCAATATATCGGCCTCGAGCCGGGGGGCGACACCGAAATGCTGAAGTCGGGCGATACGATCACGATGACGCAATCGGCGATCGTGCTCGAGAACCTGATCGGCCAGTTCCTGTACAGCAAGGCCGCCGATGCGGGCGGTGCGAAGCCGGCGGCCGGCGCATCGGCCGCCGCGCCCGCCGCACCGGCGCCGGTGGCGGTGCCGGCGTCGGCGGTGTCCGGTTCGGCCGGCCAATAACCACACGAGAGAAAACAAGAGGGAATGACCATGCACACGATCCGCATCAGGCACGCCGCGCTGGCGATGGCGGCAGTCGCCGCGTTGAGCGGCTGCGCGACCGTGCAGACGCCGACCAAGGGCGATCCGCTCGAAGGCTTCAACCGGACGATGTACAAGTTCAACGACACCGTCGACACGTATGCGTTGAAGCCGGTCGCGAAGGGCTACCAGTACGTGGTGCCGCAGCCGGTGCGCGACAGCGTGACGAACTTCTTCTCGAACATCGGCGACGTCTACATCGCGGCGAACAACATCGTGCAACTGCGGATCGCGGACGGCGTCGGCGACATCATGCGCGTCGTGATCAACACGGTGTTCGGCGTCGGCGGCCTGTTCGACGTCGCGACGATCGCGAAGCTGCCGAAGCACACGGCCGACTTCGGGATCACGATGGGCCGCTATGGCATGCCGTCGGGCCCATATCTCGTGCTGCCGCTGCTCGGCCCGAGCACGCTGCGCGACACGGCCGGCCTCGGCGTCGACTACGTCGGCAACCCCCTCACCTACGTGAAGCCGGACGGCCTGAGCTGGGGCCTGTTCGGCGTGAACCTGGTCAACACGCGCGCGAACCTGCTCGGCGCGGGCGATGTGCTCGATGCCGCGGCACTCGACAAGTATTCGTTCGTGCGCAACGCGTACCTGCAGCGTCGCCAGATGCTGATCAGCAACGCGCGCGGCGAGGCTGCCGTGACGTCGAGCAACGACGCGCTGCCGAAGTACGACCTGCCGGAAGACGGCGCGGCACCGGCGGCAGCCGGCGCGGCCGGTACGGCGGGGGCGGCAGCGGTGGGCGGCGCGGCGCCGGCGCCGGCATCGGGCGCGGCGGTTGCTGCACCGGCCTCGGGTGCGGCCGAATCGCCCAATCCGGCCAGCGAGACGAACGTGCCGGCGATGCAGGTGGCGCCGCCGTCGCCGGGCGGGTTCCGGTTCCCGAGCATCCGGCTGCACTGACGGATTTACATTCGTTACAGCCGGAAACGATTCAGTCGGTAGCGTAGGCGAACTTGCGCGTAAGCTACCTGCTCCAACCTTCGCATCGACTCATTCATGCAGGCCACTATGATGAAAAAACTGTTCCTGATCCCCGTTTTCGCGGCGCTGTTCTCGTTCGGCAGCGCGGCTCACGCGCAAGTCGACCAGTCGAACCCGCAGGTGCTGATCAAGACGGCGACGCAGCAGGTGCTCGACGAAGTCAAGCAGCAGACGATCAAGCAGGGCGACACCAACCGCATCATCTCGATCGTCAACAAGGACATCCTGCCGTACACCGATTTCCGTCGCACTACGCAGCTCGCGATGGGCCGCAACTGGCGCACGGCGACGGCCGAGCAGCAACAGCAGGTTCAGGAGCAGTTCAAGCTGCTGCTGATCCGCACGTATTCGGGCGCACTCGCGCAGCTGAAGCCGGACCAGCAGATCCAGTACCCGCCGTTCCGCGCCGACCCGGCCGACACCGACGTCGTGGTCAAGACGGTCGCGATGAACAACGGCCAGCCGGTCCAGATCGATTACCGCCTGTACAAGACGGCGAACGGCTGGAAGGTGTATGACCTGAACGTGCTCGGCGCGTGGCTGATCCAGACGTACCAGCAGCAGTTCAACGAGAAGATCCAGCAAAGCGGCGTGGAAGGGCTGATCCAGTTCCTGACGCAGCGTAACCAGCAACTTGCCTCCGGCAAGCAAGCGTCGTGAGCGGCTTCGAAGCCGGTTCCTCGCTGACCGTCGCGAGCGCGAAGTCGGCGCTCGCTGACGGTCTTGCGCGCATCGGCGCGGGTGCGACCGCCGTCGATTGCGCGGCGCTCACGCAGTTCGACTCGTCCGCGCTCGCCGTGCTGCTCGCATGGCAACGCGCCGCCCAAGCGCGCGGCGCGGCCCTCGACATCCTCAATCTCCCTCCGAAGCTCGCCAGCCTCGCGCGCGCCTACGGCGTCGACGCGCTCATCGAAGGCACCGGCCGACATTGACCCTGTCCGATCGAAGTCTGCCGCGCCAGCCGGCGCGCGCACGCTTCGGGCCGCGCGCCGTCGGCGCCGGCTCCCCCTGCCGGTTTGCCCTATAATCAAGCGTTTTGCGGGGCAGCCAATTGGCGTCCGGCCCCCATTTTCTTTCGCAGCAAGCACAGAATAGGCGTCGCGGCCCTGGCGTCGCGCACAGTCATGTCAGCCATAGAAATCCGTCACGTCAAGAAGCGCTACAAGTCGCTTCAGGCGCTCAAGGGCGTCAGCCTGTCGGTCGAGGAAGGCGAGTTTTTCGGTCTGCTCGGCCCCAACGGCGCAGGCAAGACCACGCTCATCAGTATCCTCGCCGGGCTCGCCCGGGCCGACGAAGGCAGTATCTCGGTGCGCGGTCACGACGTCGTCCAGGACTTCCGCAACGCGCGGCGCGCGCTCGGCGTCGTGCCGCAGGAACTCGTTTTCGACCCGTTCTTCACCGTCCGCGAGACGCTGCGGATCCAGTCCGGCTATTTCGGGCTGCGCCGCAACGACGACTGGATCGACGAAGTGATGGCCAATCTCGATCTGACCGAGAAAGCCGACGCGAACATGCGCGCGCTATCGGGCGGGATGAAGCGCCGCGTGCTCGTCGCGCAGGCGCTCGTGCACCGGCCGCCGGTGATCGTGCTCGACGAGCCGACCGCCGGCGTCGACGTCGAATTGCGTCAGACGCTGTGGAAGTTCATCTCGCGCCTGAACCGCGAGGGTCACACGATCGTGCTGACCACCCATTACCTCGAGGAAGCCGAGTCGCTGTGCGACCGCATCGCGATGCTGCGCCGCGGCGAAGTCGTCGCGCTCGACCGCACCGACGCGCTGCTGCGCCGCTTCGCGGGGCTGCAGCTGTACCTGCGGTTCGCGACCGGCGCGCTGCCGGCCGAGCTGCGCGGGCTGGAGACCGACCCGGCCGCGCGCGCGCCGGGCGAGCACCTGCTGCGCCTCGCGAGCTACGACGAAGTCGAACGCATCCTCGCGCAATGCCGCGCGGCCGGCTGCACGTTCGACGAGATCGAGGTCCGCAAGGCCGACCTCGAGGATGTGTTCGTCCAGATAATGAACGGGGCCGAGGTGATCGAGGGTCTGGCATGAATCAACACCCCCCACGCGAACTGCGTTCGCTGTCGCTCGAAGGGGCGGCCCGGCGCGTGCCGGGAAGCGGGTTTCGAACGCTGTTCTACAAGGAACTGCTGCGTTTCTGGAAGGTGTCGTTCCAGACGGTGCTCGCGCCGATCGTCACCGCGCTGCTCTATCTGACGATTTTCGGCCATGCGCTGTCGGGCCGCGTCGAGGTGTATCCGGGCGTCGAGTACGTGAGCTTTCTCGTGCCCGGCCTCGTGATGATGAGCGTGCTGCAGAACGCGTTCGCGAACAGCTCGTCGTCGCTGATCCAGTCGAAGATCACCGGCAACCTCGTGTTCATGCTGCTGCCGCCGCTGTCGTACCGCGACATCTTCGGCGCGTACGTGCTCGCGTCCGTCGTTCGCGGGCTCGCGGTCGGCACCGGCGTGTTCGTCGTGACGATCTGGTTTATCCCGATGCACTTCGCGGCGCCGTTGTTCATCATGGCGTTCGCGCTGCTCGGCTCGGCGATCCTCGGCACGCTCGGCCTGATCGCCGGGATCTGGGCCGAGAAGTTCGACCAGCTCGCCGCGTTCCAGAACTTCCTGATCATGCCGCTGACGTTCCTGTCCGGCGTGTTCTATTCGACGCACTCGCTGCCGCCCGTGTGGCGCGAAGTGTCGCGTCTCAACCCGTTTTTCTACATGATCGACGGCTTCCGTTTCGGGTTCTTCGGCGCGTCCGACATCAACCCGTTCGCGAGCCTCGCGATCGTCACCGGTTTCTTCGTGCTGCTCGCGCTGATCGCGATGCGGCTGCTCGCGACCGGCTACAAACTGCGTCATTGATATCGACAGGCCGCGGCCGCCCCCGGGCGGCGCGCGCCGACAGGAGCCTTACACCATGTTGCCGACTCCCGAACAGGTCAAGCAATACATCGCCGGCGGTCTCGCCTGCACGCATCTGGAAGTCGAAGGCGACGGCCAGCATTTCTTCGCGACGATCGTGTCGGCGGCCTTCGAAGGCAAGCGGCCGATCCAGCGGCACCAGCTCGTCTATGCGGCGCTCGGCGATCGCATGAAGCAGGAAATTCACGCGCTCAGCATGAAGACGCTGACGCCCGCCGAATGGCAGAACGCATAAACGGAAATCACTGAGTGCAAGTCACCGTCAACGAGCGCGACGCCGTCCAGAGCGTCGCCACGGCACACCCGGCCGCCAACGGGGAATCGCAGGGACAGGGGATGGACAAGCTCGTGATCGAAGGCGGCAAGCGCTTGTCGGGCGAGATCGTCGTGTCGGGCGCGAAGAACGCCGCGCTGCCGATCCTGTGCGCGGGGCTGCTCAGCGCCGAGCCGGTCGAGCTCGACAACGTGCCGAACCTGAAGGACGTGCGCACCACGCTGAAGGTGCTGAACCAGATGGGCGTGAAGAGCGAGACCGACGGCTGCCGCGTGCAGCTCGACGCGTCGCGCGTCGACAACCTCGTCGCGCCGTACGAGCTCGTGAAGACGATGCGCGCGTCGATCCTCGTGCTCGGGCCGCTGCTCGCGCGCTTCGGCGAGGCGAAGGTGTCGCTGCCGGGCGGCTGCGCGATCGGCGCGCGGCCGGTCGATCAGCACATCAAGGGCCTGCAGGCGATGGGCGCCGAGATCAGCATCGAGCACGGCTTCATCGAAGCGCGCGCGAAGCGCCTGAAGGGCGCGCGCATCGTGACCGACATGATCACGGTGACGGGCACCGAAAACCTGCTGATGGCCGCGACGCTCGCCGACGGCGAGACGGTGATCGAAAACGCCGCGCGCGAGCCGGAAGTGAGCGATCTCGCACACTTGCTGGTCGCGATGGGCGCGAAAATCGACGGCATCGGCACCGATCGCCTCGTGATCCAGGGCGTCGAGCGGCTGCACGGCGCGCGCCATTCGGTGATCCCCGACCGTATCGAGGCCGGCACGTTCCTGTGCGCGGTCGCGGCGGCCGGCGGCGACGTGATGCTGACGGGCGTGCGTCCGCACATCCTCGACGCGGTGATCGACAATCTGCGCGAAGCCGGCGTGTCGATCGAGGAAGGCGACAGCTGGCTGCGCGTGAAGATGGACCGCCGCCCGTCGGCGGTGACGATCCGCACGTCGGAATACCCGGCGTTCCCGACCGACATGCAGGCGCAGTTCATGGCCCTCAATACGGTCGCGACGGGCACGGCGCAGGTCGTCGAAACCATTTTCGAGAATCGCTTCATGCATGTGCAGGAGTTGAACCGCCTCGGCGCGAACATCACGATCGACGGCAACACGGCGCTCGTGACCGGCGTCGACAAGCTGTCCGGCGCGAACGTGATGGCGACCGACCTGCGTGCGTCGGCGAGCCTCGTGATCGCCGGGCTGCGCGCGGACGGCGAAACGCTCGTCGATCGCATCTATCACCTGGACCGCGGTTACGACCGCATGGAAACCAAACTGACCGCCGTCGGCGCGAACGTGCGCCGCCTCTCCGGGAGCCAAGCATGACCGCGCCGCTGACCCTCGCCCTGTCGAAGGGCCGGATTTTCGAGGAAACCCTGCCGCTGCTGGCCGCCGCCGGCGTGCAGGTGGCCGAGGATCCGGAGACGTCGCGCAAGCTGATCCTGCCGACGACCGATCCGAACCTGCGCGTGATCATCGTGCGTGCGAGCGACGTGCCGACCTACGTCGAATACGGCGCGGCCGATTTCGGCGTGGCCGGCAAGGACGTGCTGGTCGAGCACGGCGGCTCGGGCCTGTACCAGCCGATCGATCTGAACATTGCGCGCTGCCGGATGTCGGTGGCCGTGTCCGCCGGTTTCGACTACGCGAACGCGGTGCGCCAGGGCGCGCGCCTGCGGGTCGCGACGAAATACGTCGAAACGGCGCGCGAACACTTCGCCGCGAAGGGCGTGCACGTCGACCTGATCAAGCTGTACGGCTCGATGGAGCTCGCGCCGCTGGTCGGGCTGGCCGACGCGATCGTCGACCTCGTCAGCTCGGGCGGCACGCTGAAGGCGAACAATCTGGTCGAGGTCGAGGAGATCATGGCGATCTCGTCGCGCCTCGTCGTGAACCAGGCCGCGCTCAAGCTGAAGCGCGCGGCGCTCAAGCCGATCCTCGACGCGTTCGAACGCGCGTCGCAGAATGGCGGTTGAGCGCATCACCGTAACGGAACTCCCATGGCCATCACCATCCGCAAGCTCGATTCGACGAACGAAGGCTTCGGCGCCGCGCTGCGCGCCGTGCTCGCGTTCGAGGCGAGCGAAGACGAAGCGATCGAGCAATCGGTCGCGAAGATCCTCGCCGACGTGAAGTCGCGCGGCGACGCCGCGGTGCTCGAGTACACGAACCGCTTCGACCGGCTGAGCGCGAACAGCGTCGCCGCGCTCGAACTGCCGCAGGACGCGCTGCAGACCGCGCTCGACGGCCTCGCGCCGAAGGCGCGCGCGGCGCTGGAAGCGGCCGCGGCGCGCGTGCGCGCATACCACGAGAAGCAGAAGATCGAGTGCGGCACGCATAGCTGGCAGTACACGGAAAGCGACGGCACGGTGCTCGGCCAGAAGGTCACGCCGCTCGATCGCGTCGGCCTGTACGTGCCGGGCGGCAAGGCCGCGTATCCGTCGTCGGTGCTGATGAACGCGATTCCCGCGCGCGTCGCGGGGGTCGGCGAGATCGTGATGGTCGTGCCGACGCCGGACGGTGTGAAGAACGACCTCGTGCTCGCCGCGGCGCTGCTCGGCGGCGTCGATCGCGTGTTCACGATCGGCGGTGCGCAGGCGGTCGGCGCGCTCGCGTACGGTACGGCCACGGTGCCGGCCGTCGACAAGATCTGCGGCCCCGGCAACGCGTACGTCGCGTCGGCGAAGCGCCGCGTGTTCGGCACGGTCGGCATCGACATGATCGCCGGGCCGTCGGAAATCCTCGTGCTGTGCGACGGCACGACCGATCCGAACTGGGTCGCGATGGACCTGTTCTCGCAGGCCGAGCACGACGAACTCGCGCAGTCGATCCTGCTGTGCCCGGACGGCGCGTTCCTCGATCGCGTCGAGAAGGCGATCGGCGAACTGCTGCCGACGATGCCGCGCCAGGACGTGATCCGCGCGTCGCTCGAAGGCCGCGGCGCGCTGATCAAGGTGCGCGACATGGCCGAGGCGTGCCGGATCGCGAACGACATCGCGCCGGAACACCTCGAAATCTCGGCGCTCGAGCCGCAGCAATGGGGCCAGCAGATCCGCCACGCGGGCGCGATCTTCCTCGGCCGCTACACGAGCGAGAGCCTCGGCGACTACTGCGCGGGCCCGAACCACGTGCTGCCGACGTCGCGCACCGCGCGCTTCTCGTCGCCGCTCGGCGTGTACGACTTCATCAAGCGCTCGAGTCTGATCGAGGTCAGCGCGGAAGGCGCGCAGACGCTCGGCGAGATCGCGTCCGAGCTCGCCTACGGCGAAGGGCTGCAGGCGCATGCAAGGAGCGCCGAGTTCCGGATGAAGGGCTGACCGCGCAGGGCGCGCGGGCCGGACGGGCGCCGAGGCGCCGGCGCCGGCCGCCCCGGATCGGGGCAGGGGGACGAGCGCAGGGCGGCAGCCGCCGCCTTGTCGACCATTTGACGCCGGCGCGACGCACGCCGGCTTGAGATCATGACGACGCCACAAGACATCATCCGCCGCGACGTGCTCGCGATGACGAGCTATCCGGTTCCCGACGCGAGCGGGTTCGTGAAGCTCGACGCGATGGAGAACCCGTATTCGCTGCCGGCGCCGCTCGCCGCGGCGCTCGGCGAGCGGCTCGCGCAGGTCGCGCTGAACCGCTACCCGGCGCCGCGCCCGGCCGCGCTGCTCGACAAGCTGCGCCACGCGATGCGCGTGCCGGCCGGCTGCGACGTG
The DNA here is from genome assembly GCF_030481585.1 of Burkholderia sp. AU45388. Classification (NCBI taxonomy): domain Bacteria; kingdom Pseudomonadati; phylum Pseudomonadota; class Betaproteobacteria; order Burkholderiales; family Burkholderiaceae; genus Burkholderia; species Burkholderia sp. AU45388. Next base: position 92,530 of record NZ_JAUJPV010000011.1, read on the forward strand.
CTGCTCGGCAACGGTTCCGACGAAATCATCAGCATGATCTCGGTCGCGTGCGCGAAGCCGGGCGCGAAAGTGCTCGCGCCGGTGCCGGGCTTCGTGATGTACGAGCTCTCGGCGAAGTTCGCGCAGCTCGAGTTCGTCGGCGTGCCGCTGAAGGCGGACCTGACGCTCGACGCCGACGCACTGCTCGCGGCGATCGCCGAGCACCAGCCGGCGATCGTCTATCTCGCGTATCCGAACAACCCGACCGGCACGCTGTACGACGACGCCGACGTCGAGCGCATCGTCGCGGCCGCGCGGCACAGCCTGATCGTGATCGACGAGGCGTACCAGCCGTTCGCCGAGCGTTCGTGGCTGCCGCGCGCCGGCGAGTTCGACAACGTCGTCGTGATGCGCACGGTGTCGAAGCTCGGCCTCGCGGGCATCCGCCTCGGCTATCTCGTCGGCACGCCCGCGTGGCTGAACGAATTCGACAAGGTGCGCCCGCCGTACAACATCAACGTGCTGACCCAGGCGACCGCCGATTTCCTGCTCGATCACCTCGACGTGCTCGATGCGCAGGCGGCCGAATTGCGTGCGGAACGCGCGCGCCTCGCGCAGGCGGTGGCCGCGCTGCCGGGCGCGACGGTGTTCCCGAGCGCCGGCAATTTCCTGCTGGTGCGCGTGCCGGACGCCGCCGCCGTGTTCGATGCGCTGCTCACCGAGCGGGTGCTGGTCAAAAACGTGAGTAAAATGCATCCGTTACTGGCCGAATGCGTGCGGCTGACCGTCGGTTCTCCCGACGAAAACGCCCGCCTGCTGGCCGCCTTGAAACTCGCGCTGCCCGGTTGAGCCCAGGGCGCGGCGGCGCGCGACGATCAATCCCCATTTACATCAGACTCAATCAAGGAATTGCCATGCGTGTGGCGGAAGTCGTTCGCAATACCAGCGAAACGCAGATCCGTGTGAAGCTCGATCTCGACGGCACCGGCCAGCAGAAGCTGGCCACCGGCGTGCCGTTTCTCGACCATATGCTCGACCAGATCGCGCGACACGGTCTGGTCGATCTCGAGGTCGAAGCGCACGGCGACACGCATATCGACGATCACCACACGGTCGAGGATGTCGGCATCACGCTCGGTCAGGCCGTCGCGAAGGCGATCGGCGACCGCAAGGGCATCCGCCGCTACGGCCATTCGTACGTGCCGCTCGACGAGGCGCTGTCGCGCGTCGTGATCGACTTCTCCGGCCGGCCGGGCCTCGAATTCCACGTGCCGTTCACGCGCGCGCGGATCGGCACGTTCGACGTGGACCTGTCGATCGAATTCTTCCGCGGGTTCGTGAACCACGCGGGCGTCACGCTGCACATCGACAACCTGCGCGGGATCAACGCGCACCATCAGCTCGAGACGGTGTTCAAGGCCTTCGGCCGCGCGCTGCGCGCGGCGGTGGAGCTCGACGAGCGCGCGGCGGGGCAGATTCCGTCGACCAAGGGCAGCCTCTAACTTCCGAACGGACGACGTCAAGGACAACCTCACGGCTTCGGCGCGCGGCGCCGGCTTGCGATGGATCTGCTCAAATCGTTCATTTCGCTGCTCGCGCTGATCAATCCGGTCGGCGCGGTGCCGTTCTTCCTGAGCCTGACGGCGCAGCAGACGGACGACGAGCGGCGGCGCACGATCCGGATCGCATCGGTGTCGGTGTTCTGCGTGATGACGGTGACCGCGCTGCTCGGGCAGCAGATCATCAACTTCTTCGGCATTTCGGTCGGGTCGCTCGAAGTGGGCGGCGGGATCATCATGCTGCTGATGGCGATCAACATGCTGAACGCGCAGATCGGCAACACGCGATCGACGCCGGAGGAGCGCCACGAAGCCGAGCTGAAGGACAACATCGCGGTCGTGCCGCTGGCGATTCCGCTGCTCACGGGCCCCGGCTCGATCAGCACGGTGATCATCTATGCGGCGAACGCGCATCACTGGTATGAGCGGGCCGGGCTGGTCGCGATCGGCGCGGTCCTGGCTTTTCTGTGTTTCGTCGCGATGCGGCTCGCCGAGCCGATCGCGACCTGGATCGGCCGCACCGGCATCAACATCGCCACGCGGCTGATGGGTCTGATGCTGTCGGCGCTGGCGGTGGAATTCATCGTCAATGGACTGAGGGCGCTACTGCCTGCACTGAGATGAAAACTTCGATTGCGATTGTGGATTATGGGATGGGCAACCTGCGCTCGGTCGCGCAGGCGCTCAAGAAGGCCGAACCGGCCGCCGACGTGGCGATCGTCGACACGCCGGCCGCGATTCGCGCGGCCGATCGCGTCGTGCTGCCCGGCCAGGGCGCGATGCCCGACTGCATGCGCTGCCTCGGCGAATCGGGCCTGCAGGAGGCCGTGATCGAGGCGTCGCGCACGAAGCCGCTGCTCGGCGTGTGCGTCGGCGAGCAGATGCTGTTCGACTGGAGCGCGGAAGGCGACACGAAGGGCCTCGGCCTGTTGCCCGGCAAGGTCGTGCGCTTCGAGCTCGACGGCCGCGTGCAGGACGACGGCTCGCGCTTCAAGGTGCCGCAGATGGGCTGGAACCGCGTACGCCAGGCGCGGCCGCACCCGCTGTGGGACGGCGTGCCCGACGACGCGTATTTCTACTTCGTGCACAGCTATTACGTGAGCCCGGACAACCCGGCGCACACGGTCGGCGAAACGGCCTACGGCGCGCCGTTTACGTCCGCGGTCGCGCGGGACAACATCTTCGCGACCCAATTCCATCCGGAGAAAAGCGCGGAGGTCGGGTTGCGTCTGTATCGCAACTTCGTACACTGGAAGCCGTAAAACGTGGTGCGCCAGCCACAGTCGACCTGGCCGAACGGCCTGTCACGTATGGCGCACAAGCTTAAGCACCGAAAGAGTTGTACTAAACTAGCGAGACGGCGCGGCACCGGTTTGGCCGGTACGCGCCTGATTCTTTTCATTTTCCACGACGACACCCGATTGCTATGTTGCTGATTCCGGCCATCGACCTCAAAGACGGTCAGTGTGTGCGCCTCAAACAGGGCGATATGGACCAGGCCACGATTTTCTCCGAGGACCCGGCGGCGATGGCCCGCAAATGGGTTGATCTCGGCGCCCGGCGGCTCCATCTCGTCGACCTGAACGGCGCATTCGCCGGCAAGCCGAAGAACCTCGAGGCGATCGAAGCGATCCTCGACGAAGTCGGCGACGAAATCCCTGTCCAGCTCGGCGGCGGCATCCGCAGCCTCGAGACGATCGAGAAGTATCTCGACGCCGGCCTGTCCTACGTGATCATCGGCACGGCGGCCGTGAAGAACCCGGGCTTCCTGCAGGACGCGTGCACCGCGTTTTCCGGCAGCATCATCGTCGGGCTGGACGCGAAGGACGGCAAGGTCGCGACCGACGGCTGGAGCAAGCTGACCGGCCACGAGGTGATCGATCTCGCGAAGAAGTTCGAGGACTACGGCGTCGAATCGATCGTCTATACGGACATCGGCCGCGACGGGATGCTGCAGGGCATCAACATCGACGCGACCGTGAAGCTCGCGCAGGCGGTCGGCATCCCGGTGATCGCGTCGGGCGGCCTGTCGAACCTCACGGACATCGAGAGCCTGTGCGAAGTGGAAGAGCACGGCGTCGAAGGCGTGATCTGCGGCCGGGCGATCTATTCCGGCGATCTCGATTTCGCGGCCGCGCAAAAGCGCGCGGACGAACTGAACGGCGAACTCGACAACGCGTAACCGCGGTTGTCCGTTCGCCGGGGCTGCCCGCGGGCGGCCCCGACCGGAAGCCTCGCGCGAGGCTTCCGCAACCGGCCGTCCCAGCGCGGCATTTGGCGCAACATCATGGCTCTAGCTAAACGCATCATCCCCTGCCTGGACGTGACCGCCGGGCGTGTCGTCAAGGGCGTCAATTTCGTCGAGCTGCGCGACGCCGGCGACCCGGTCGAAATCGCCCGCCGCTACGACGACCAGGGTGCCGACGAACTGACTTTCCTCGACATCACCGCGACGTCCGACCAGCGCGACCTGATCCTGCCGATCATCGAAGCCGTCGCGTCGCAGGTCTTCATTCCGCTGACCGTCGGCGGCGGCGTGCGCGCCGTCGAGGACGTGCGGCGCCTGCTGAACGCGGGTGCGGACAAGGTCAGCATGAATTCGTCGGCGGTCGCGAATCCGCAGCTCGTGCGCGACGCGGCCGACAAGTACGGCTCGCAGTGCATCGTCGTCGCGATCGACGCGAAGCGCGTGTCGGCCGACGGCGAGACGCCGCGCTGGGAAGTGTTCACGCACGGCGGCCGCAAGAACACGGGCCTCGACGCGATCGAATGGGCGCGCAAGATGGCCGAGCTCGGCGCGGGCGAGATCCTGCTCACGAGCATGGACCGCGACGGCACGAAATCGGGCTTCGACCTCGCGCTCACGCGCGGCGTGTCGGACGCGGTGCCGGTGCCGGTGATCGCATCGGGCGGCGTCGGCTGCCTGCAGGATCTCGCGGACGGCATCAAGGACGGCCGCGCCGACGCGGTGCTGGCCGCGAGCATCTTCCACTACGGCGAACACACGGTCGGCGAGGCGAAGCGCTTCATGGCCGACCAGGGCATCGCGGTGAGGCTGTGATGAATACCGAAACGAAATCCGTGCCCGCGTGGCTCGACAAGGTCCGCTGGGACGACAACGGCCTCGTGCCGGTGATCGCGCAGGAAGCGTCGACGAACGACGTGCTGATGTTCGCGTGGATGAACCGCGAGGCGCTTGCCAAGACGATCGAGACGCAGCGCGCGGTCTACTATTCGCGTTCGCGCAAGCGCCTGTGGTTCAAGGGCGAGGAGTCGGGCCACGTGCAGCACGTGCACGAGGTGCGGCTCGACTGCGACGAGGACGTCGTGCTGCTGAAGGTCGAGCAGGTGTCGGGCATCGCGTGCCACACCGGCCGGCATTCGTGCTTCTTCCAGAAATTCGAAGGTACGGTGGACAGCGGCGACTGGGTCGCGGTCGAGCCGGTGCTGAAAGACCCCGAACACATCTACAAATGACGCAATCGACCGAAGACACGCTGCTGCGCCTCGCGGCCGTGATCGACAGCCGCAAGGGCGGCGATCCCGATCAATCGTACGTATCGCGCCTGTTCCACAAGGGCGACGACGCGGTGCTGAAGAAGATCGGCGAAGAGGCGACGGAAGTCGTGCTGGCCGCGAAGGACGTGCGCCAGGGCGGCGCGCCGAGCGCGCTCGTCGGCGAGGTGGCCGACCTGTGGTTCCACTGCCTCGTGATGCTGTCGCATTTCGACCTCAGCCCGGCGGACGTGATCGCCGAACTCGAGCGCCGCGAAGGCTTGTCGGGCATCGAGGAAAAAGCGCTGCGCAAGCGCCGCGAGCGCGAGGAAAACGGCGGATGACGAACAGGCCCGCCGCGGTGGCAACAGTGCGGTAAGCTGTAAGAATTGTCATCTAACGGGGGTAGCATCATGAACGATACGTCGAACCAGTTTCCGACGCCGGCGGTGGCGGGGGCCGCGGATGCCGAACGCCTGAACGGTTTGCGCACGCTGACCCACGTGCTGTACGGCCTCTATGCGATTCACTGGCTGACAGGCGGCGTCACGGGCATCATCGCGATCATCATCAATTACGTGAAGCGCGGCGACGTGGCCGGCACGCCGTACGCCGATCACTTCGAGTGGCAGATCCGCACGTTCTGGCGCGCGCTGATCGCTTACGTGATCGGGTTCGCGCTGATGTTCGTGGTGGTGGGATTCGTGATCATGTTTGTCACGTGGATTTGGACGCTGTACCGTATCATCAAGGGTTGGCTGTACCTGAACGACAACAAGACGCTCGATCCGCAGGCGTGGTTCTGACCGGCGGCACGCGGGCGTTTGCAGGAGCAACATGAGTCACGATCCGAATTGCCTGTTCTGCAAGATCGCGGCAGGCGAGATCCCGAGCACGAAGGTGCACGAGGACGACGAATTCGTCGCGTTCCGCGACATCCGCCCGGCGGCCGACACGCACGTGCTCGTGATTCCGCGCCGGCACCTGCCGACGCTGTCCGCGGCGGTCGACGCCGATGCGCCGATGCTCGGCCGGCTGATGTTGCTCGTCGCGCGTCTGGCCGACCAGCTCGGCGTCGCGTATACGGGCGGCGAAACCGGTTTTCGCACGGTGATCAACACGGGCCCGGGCGGCGGGCAGGAGGTCTACCACCTGCACGCGCATATCCTGGCCGGCCCGCGCCCGTGGCAGCGGATGGGTTGACGCAGCGGGGCGTTTCCCCGCATCGATAGTCGAAGCCGGCGCGTCGCCGGCGATTTACGCCGCACCGCGGCGTGGTTGAGGAGAGGTTTCATCATGGGTGGATTGAGCATTTGGCACTGGCTGATCGTGCTGCTGATCGTCGCGCTGGTTTTCGGTACGAAGAAGCTGCGCAACATCGGCAACGACCTCGGCAGCGCCGTGAAGGGTTTCAAGGACGGCATGAAGGAAGGCGAGACGCCGGCCGATGCGCAGCAACTGCCGCGCTCGGGCGCGGTCGACGTCAACGCGAAGGAAACGACGCGTTCCGATTCGAACAAGGCGTAACGCCGGCACGCTGACAGGCATTCGCGATGCTGGATCTCGGTCTTTCGAAGATGGCGCTGATCGGCGTCGTCGCGCTCGTGGTGCTCGGCCCCGAGCGCCTGCCGCGCGTCGCGCGTACGGCGGGCGCGCTGTTCGGCCGCGCGCAGCGGTACATCAACGACGTGAAGGCCGAGGTCTCGCGCGAAATCGAACTCGACGCGCTGCGGACGATGAAGACCGATTTCGAATCGGCCGCGCGCAATGTCGAGACGACGATTCACGACAACCTGCGCGAGCACGAGAAGGCACTGAACGACACGTGGCATTCCGCGGTCGTCGGTGTCGACGAAGGCTCGGTCGATGCCGGCACGTACGGTAGCGACACGCCCGCGGCGCCGTCGTGGCGTGGTGGCAGCACGGTCGCGCTTGCGCCGAAGCGTCGCAACTGGCGCGTCAAGCAGGCGGCGACGCCTGTCTGGTACAAGCGCGCGACCACCCGCCGCACGCACGTGCAGTCGGGCGCCGCGCGTGTCGCGCGCCACCAGCCGGCCAGCCTGCGCCGGCCGACGCGCTTCTTCTGAGCCGAGCGCATGCTCGCTCGTCAATCCTACCGAGGGCCGGTGTGAGCGACCCCCAGCAGAACCCGGGCGACGCCCCGGAAGAAACCTTCATTTCCCATCTCGTCGAGCTTCGCGATCGCATCATTCGCGCGGGGCTGGCCGTGATCGTCGTGTTCGTCGGGCTCGTCTACTGGGCGCCGGACATCTTCAGGCTGCTCGCGCGGCCGTTGATGGAGAACCTGCCGAAAGACGGCAAGATGATCGTCACCGACGTCACCGGGTCGTTCTTCGTGCCGATGAAGGTCACGATGCTCGTCGCGCTCGTGATCGCGCTGCCGGTCGTGCTGTACCAGATCTGGGCGTTCGTCGCGCCGGGGCTGTACCAGCACGAGAAGAAGCTCGTCACGCCGCTCGTCGGCAGCAGCTACGTGCTGTTCCTGTGCGGGATGGCGTTCGCGTACTTCCTCGTGTTCCCGACGATCTTCCGCGTGATGGCGCACTACAACGCGCCGCTCGGGGCCGAGATGACCACCGACATCGACAACTACCTGAGCTTCGTGCTGGGGATGTTCATCGCGTTCGGGGTCACGTTCGAGGTGCCGATCGTCGTCGTGCTGCTCGTCCGGATGGGCGTGCTGTCCCTGAAGAAGCTGAAGGAGATGCGGCCGTACGTGATCGTCGGCGCATTCGTGGTCGCGGCGGTCGTGACCCCGCCGGACGTGTTCTCGCAACTGATGCTCGCGCTGCCGCTGATCGTGCTGTTCGAGATCGGGCTCCTGGCCGCGCGGTTCTTCGTGCCGAAGAAGCCGGTAGAAGAGGGTGAGGCGGGCAACGGCGAAGCCGCGAGTTGACGGCGGGCGCGGCGCCGGGGCGGCTTTCCGGCCCGGCCGAAGGGCCCGGCACCGCGCTGGGCCGCCAGCCAGCGCATCGCGAAGCGACCTCCCGGCACCGGTCGTCGTTTGAAGCAAAGCAAAAGGGCAGCCCCGGCTGCCCTTTTGCGTTTCCGCGTCGCGTCATGACCGGCAGACGGTGCGCCGCCCGCTGAACCTCATTCGCTATCGCCGTCCTGCTCGTCGAGCGTCTGTTTCGGCGGCGGCGGGCGCTTGCCGATCACGACGTTCAAGTCGAATTGCTTGCCCTTGCGTACGACGTGCACCTTGGTCGGCGTGCCAGGCTTGATCTGCGCGACGGTGTTCAGCAGCTTGGTCGTGTCGGTGATTTCGTCGCCGTTGACGCTCACCAGGATGTCGCCCGGCTTGATGCCGGCCTTGTCGGCCGGGCCGCCCTGCAGCACGCCCGCGACGATCGCGCCCGATTTCTGCTGGAGCCCGAACGACTCGGCGATCTCCGGCGTGACGTCCTGCGGCTCGACGCCGATCCAGCCGCGCGTGACCGAGCCCGACGTGATGATGCTTTCGAGCACCGTGCGCGCGGTCGAGACCGGAATCGCGAAACCGATGCCGAGCGAGCCGCCCGAGCGCGAGTAGATCGCCGTGTTGATGCCGAGCAGGTTGCCGTTCACGTCGACCAGCGCGCCGCCGGAGTTGCCGGGGTTGATCGGCGCGTCGGTCTGGATGAAGTTCTCGAACGTGTTGATGCCAAGGTGGTTGCGGCCGAGCGCGCTGATGATCCCCATCGTGACCGTCTGGCCGACGCCGAACGGGTTGCCGATCGCGAGCACGACGTCGCCGACGCGCGACTGGTCGGAGCGGCCGAGCGTGATCGTCGGCAGGTTCGTCATGTTGATCTTCAGCACCGCGAGATCGGTTTCGGGATCGCTGCCGATCACTTTCGCGGTGCTCGTGCGGCCGTCGGCGAGCGCGACTTCGATCTGGTCGGCGCCGTCGACGACGTGCTGGTTCGTTAGAATGTAACCTTCAGGGCTCACGATAACGCCCGAGCCGAGGTTGGCGGCCGGCTCGTCCTGCTGTTTGCGGGCGTTGCGGTCGCCGAAGAAGTAACGGAACAGCGGATCCTTCGCGCGCGGGTCGGGCGGCAGCGAGCCGTCCTTGCTCGAGAACACGTTGACGACGGCCGGCATCGCCTTCTGCGCGGCTTCGGCATACGACGTGGTCGCCGGTGCGCCGCCGATACCGGGCGCGACTTCGCGCAGCGCGACGATCGGCGTGGCGAGCTGCTTGCCGAGCTGTCCTTGCCGTTGCAGCCATTGAGGCTTGAGCGTCACGACGATGAACATCAGCGCGAGCAGTACGGTCACCGCCTGCGCGAAGAACAGCCAGAAGCGTCTAAGCATCTGAATGGATTAGAGGTTTATATGGATCGGATCGAACTCGAATTGTACTTGAACAATACCCTTGAAACCGCGCGCTTCAAGGACTATTGCCCGAACGGCCTCCAGGTCGAAGGGCGCCGCAAGATCGAGAAGATCGCCACCGGCGTGACGGCGTCGGTCGCGTTCCTCGAAACCGCGCTCGAATGGGGCGCGGATGCCGTGCTCGTCCATCACGGCTATTTCTGGCGCAACGAGGCGCCGCAGATCACCGGCCGCAAGTATCAGCGGCTGAAGCTGCTGCTCGCGAACGACCTGAACCTGTTCGCGTTTCACCTGCCGCTCGACGCGCATCCCCAGTTCGGCAACAACGCGCAGCTCGGCGAAAAGCTCGGCCTGATCGGCGAGCAGCGTTTCGGCGAAGGCGATCTCGGCTGGATGGCGACGCTGCCGATGCCCGTCACGCTCGAGCACTTCGTCGCGAAGGTCGAGCGCACGCTGGGCCGCACGCCGCTCGTGCTCGGCGATCCCGACACGCAGCTGCGCCGCATCGCGTGGTGCACGGGTGCCGCGCAGAGCTATTTCGACGCGGCGATCGATGCCGGCGCCGACGTGTTCCTGACCGGCGAGGTGTCCGAGTCGACCACGCACGCGGCGGCCGAGAGCGGTGTCGCGTTCGTTGCGGCAGGGCACCATGCGACCGAGCGCTACGGAATCCAGGCGCTGGGGCGCCACTTGTCCGAGGAATTCGATCTCGAACACCTTTTTATCGATATTCATAATCCGGTCTGAGCGGCGGATTTGCGGCGGCGCATCGAAATTTCTCTATGTAGCATCCACTTAAAAGCGAAATGATTTAATCGCTCCGATAGTGGGGGATAACCCTTAACTATCAAACACTTCGAAGGGATTTTCATCTCCGGGCCTTGTAAATGGCGACTCCATTCGCGCAAACTAGCGGCGGAATGGAAAGTCGTGACGGAAAATCCAACTCAGAAGTGGGGCGTGTGATGCGAGACAAGGAAGAGAAACGCGTCGACAGCGGCCGCCGTACCTGGCTGATTGCGACATCCGTAGCAGGTGGCGTAGGAGGCGTCGCCACCGTCATACCTTTCGCGGCGTCGCTTGCGCCGTCCGCGAAAGCGAAAGCGGCCGGTGCACCGGTCGAGGTCGATATCAGCGGCCTGAAGCCCGGCGAAATGGTCACCGTGCCGTGGCGCGGCAAACCCGTCTGGATCCTGAATCGCACCGATGCGATGCTGTCCGACGTGGTCAAGGCCGACAAGGAAGTGGCCGATCCGACCACGAAATCCCCGTATTCGATGCCGTTGCCCGCGTATTGCGCGAACGAATATCGGTCGCGGGCCGATCGCAAGAACATTCTCGTCGTGATGGCCGTGTGTACGCACCTCGGCTGCACGCCCAGCCAACGCTTCACGCCGGGTCCGCAGCCGAACCTGCCGGACGACTGGCCGGGCGGTTTCCTGTGCCCATGCCACGGTTCGACCTACGATCTCGCCGGCCGCGTGTTCAAGAACAAGCCGGCGCCTCAGAATCTCGACATCCCGCCCTACATGTTCACGTCGGCGACGACCCTCGTGATCGGCAAGGACGAGAAAGGAGAAGCGTGATGGCCGCCGACAACAAGGAAGTCTCCACGACAGGTTTCACCGGCTGGATCGACCAGCGCTTCCCGCTCACGTCCACCTGGAAGAAGCACGTTTCCGAGTACTACGCGCCGAAGAACTTCAACTTCTGGTACTTCTTCGGCTCCCTCGCGCTGCTGGTGCTCGTGAACCAGATCGTCACGGGCATCTTCCTGACGATGAATTACAAGCCCGACTCGACGCTCGCGTTCGCGTCGGTCGAGTACATCATGCGCGAGGTGCCGTGGGGCTGGCTGATCCGCTACATGCACTCGACCGGTGCATCGATGTTCTTCGTGGTCGTGTACCTGCACATGTTCCGCGGGCTGCTGTACGGCTCGTACCGCAAGCCGCGCGAGCTCGTCTGGATCTTCGGCTGCGCGATCTTCCTGTGCCTGATGGCCGAGGCGTTCTTCGGCTATCTGCTGCCGTGGGGCCAGATGTCGTTCTGGGGCGCGCAGGTGATCGTGAACCTGTTCTCGGCGATCCCGTTCGTCGGCCCGGACCTGTCGCTGTGGATTCGCGGCGACTACGTCGTGTCCGACGTCACGCTGAACCGCTTCTTCGCGTTCCACGTGATCGCGATTCCGCTCGTGCTGGTCGGCCTCGTCGTCGCGCACCTCGTTGCGCTGCACGAAGTCGGGTCGAACAACCCGGACGGCATCGAAATCAAGGCGAAGAAGGACGAGAACGGCATCCCGCTCGACGGCATCCCGTTCCACCCGTACTACTCGGTGCACGATTTCCTCGGCGTGTGCGTGTTCCTGATGGTGTTCGCGCTGATCGTGTTCTTCTCGCCGGAGATGGGCGGCTACTTCCTCGAGGCGAACAACTTCGTCCCGGCGAACCCGCTGCAGACGCCGCCGGAGATCGCGCCGGTCTGGTACTTCACCGCGTTCTACGCGATGCTGCGCGCGACCACCGACCCGTTCAAGATCGTGCTGATGATCGTGATCGCGCTGCTCGGCGTGCTCGCGCTGATCCGCGCGCGCGGCAAGTGGAAGATCGGGCTGCCGGTGCTGGCCGCTGCGATCGTCGTGTTTATGTACCTGACGGAGTCGAAGTTCTGGGGCGTCGTCGTGATGGGCTCGGCGGTGATCACGCTGTTCTTCCTGCCGTGGCTCGACCGCAGCCCGGTGAAGTCGATCCGCTACCGGCCGCTGTTCCACAAGGTGTTCCTCGGGATCTTCGTCGCGGCGTTCCTGACCCTTGCGTTCCTCGGCACGCGGCCGCCCTCGCCGGCGGCGACGCTGATCGCGCAGTTCTGCGCGTTGATCTACTTCGCGTTCTTCCTCGGCATGCCCGTCTGGACGCCGCTTGGCACGTTCAAGCAGCCGCCGGAACGGGTGCGCTTCAAGCCCCATTAACGTGAGCGAGGAGAGAACGACATGAAGAAACTGCTTTCGACACTCGCGCTGATCGGGGCGACCGCCTGTGCGCTGCTGGCGGCGCCGGCCGTGCGGGCGGAAGGTAATTTTCCGCTCGACCGGGCGCCCGATAACACGGAAAATCTCGTTTCGCTTCAGCACGGCGCGCAATTGTTTGTAAACTATTGCCTGAACTGCCACAGCGCGAACCTGATGCGCTACAACCGTCTGACGGATCTGGGCATATCCCAGAAGGAGATCGAAACGAATCTCCTGTTCACGACCGACAAGGTCGGGAACACGATGTCCGTCGCGATGCGGCCCGACGACGCGAAGAACTGGCTCGGCACCACGCCGCCCGACCTGTCGGTCGAGGAGCGGGCGCGCGGCCGCGACTGGCTGTACACGTATCTGCGAAGCTTCTACCGCGACGATACGCGGCCGACCGGCTGGAACAACGCGGTGTTCGAGAATGTCGGCATGCCCCATGTGTTGTGGCAACTGCAGGGGCAGCGCGTTGCCAAATTCGAAGACAAGACGGACGAGGAGACGGGCGAGAAGGTCCACACGCTCGTCGGCTTCCAGCAGGTCACGCCGGGCACGCTGTCGTCGCCCGACTACGATGCTGCGGTGGCCGACCTGGTGGCCTATATGACATGGATGTCCGAGCCGGCCCAGCAGACCCGCAAACGCCTCGGCGTGTGGGTGCTGATCTTTCTCGGTGTCCTGACTTTCCTGGCCTGGCGGCTGAATGCCGCGTACTGGAAAGATATCAAGTAAACACGCCTGACCGGCGTGGGGCCGGCGCAAGGCGGAACCCGTGAAAGGGGTTTCGCCGCGTGCCGGCCCTCGGCTTTTTTGAGGAAACGCAAATATGATGGTTCTGTATTCCGGCACAACTTGCCCGTTCTCCCAGCGTTGCCGGCTGGTGCTGTTCGAGAAGGGCATGGACTTCGAAATCCGCGACGTCGACCTGTTCAACAAGCCGGAAGACATTTCGGTGATGAACCCGTACGGTCAGGTGCCGATCCTGGTCGAGCGCGACCTGATCCTGTACGAATCGAACATCATCAACGAGTACATCGACGAGCGCTTCCCGCATCCGCAACTGATGCCGGCCGATCCGGTGCAGCGCGCCCGTGCGCGCCTGTTCCTGCTCAACTTCGAGAAGGAACTGTTCGTCCACGTCAGCACGCTCGAGAACGAGAAGGGCAAGGCGGCGGAGAAGAATCACGAGAAGGCCCGCCTCGCGATCCGCGATCGCCTGACGCAGCTCGCGCCGATCTTCGTGAAGAACAAGTACATGCTCGGCGAAGAGTTCTCGATGCTCGACGTCGCGATCGCACCGCTGCTGTGGCGCCTGGATCACTACGGCATCGAGCTGTCGAAGAACGCCGCGCCGCTGATGAAGTACGCCGAACGGATCTTCAGCCGTCCGGCCTACATCGAAGCACTGACGCCGTCCGAAAAGGTCATGCGTCGTTAATGTTGCAATGAAGGCATGACGGAGCGGGTGGCGGCGTGCCGCGCACCCGCTCCGGGTTCGAGGATTGTGATGCAAGAGATTTCAACGAAGCCTTATCTGCTGCGCGCGTTGTACGAGTGGTGCACCGATAACGGTTACACGCCGCATATCGCGGTGAGGGTCGACAACTCGACGCGCGTGCCGCGTCAGTTCGTGCGTGACGGCGAGATCGTGCTCAACATCAGCTTCGAGGCGACGAGCCAGTTGCAGATGGGTAACGAGTGGATCGAGTTCACGGCCCGGTTCTCCGGGAAGGCGCACAAGATCGAGATTCCGGTTGCCAACGTGCTCGCGATCTATGCGCGCGAGAACGGGCAGGGCATGGCGTTCCAGGTCGATGCGGTCGCAGGCGAGGGCGAGGATTCGGGCGCGTTCGACGATGATGCCGTGCAAGCTGATGACGCGCAGCGTGACGAGTCCGTATCGCCGTTGGCGCCCGTCGCCGACAGCGGCGCGAACGAGGAACCGTCCGAAGGCGCCGACGAACCGCCGAAAACCGACGGCGACGGCTCGAAAGGCAGCAGCAGACCTCGCCTCAAGATCGTGAAATGAGGTAGAATCTCGCGCTACGCCGGCTTAGCTCATCTGGTAGAGCAGTTGATTTGTAATCATCAGGTGGCGGGTTCGAGTCCTGCAGCCGGCACCAAACACTAGTATCAAGCAGTACCGGGAAGCCCCAAAGCCCGCGTCCAGCCTAGCGCTGACGCGGGTTTTTTGTTTCTGGAAGTGCCGAGTGGAACCGGGGCATCCCGAAAATTTGGGGGTAAGATTCGGGGTATGACTTCCCGGATTTGGGGGTATGTCGTACCCCCGACGAATAATGAAAACCAAACCTCTTACCGACGCCAAGTGCCGCAACGCTAGATTCGATGAGGCCGGGGGAAACAAACTCTTCGACGGCGGCGGCCTGTATCTCGATCTGCGCTCCAGTGGTTCGAAGAAATGGCGGCTCAAATACCGGTTCAATGGCAAAGAAAACCTGCTGACGTTCGGCGACTATCCCGCGACGTCGCTCGCTGATGCTCGGTCGAGGCGTGACGAAGCGAAGCGGCTGTTAACGGAAGGGAAGAACCCTGCGTTCGAGCGTGACGTCGAGAAGCAGACTCGCGCCATTGCCGCACAGAACACCTTCGAGGCCGTCGCGCTGGAGTGGTACGAGGCGCAGCAAGCGACATGGAGCGCTTCGCACGCGAACCGAGTCAAGAAACAGCTCGATCGCGAGGTGTTTCCCCTGATCGGCCAGCGTCCGATTTCTTCGATCGGCGCACCGGATTTGCTCGCGGTCATTCGACGAATCGAAGGTCGAGAGGCGTTCGAGACTGCGCGCAAGACGTTGCAGACATGCGGCCAAGTCTTTCGCTATGCCGTTGCAACGAGCCGTGCCGAGCGAGATCCGTCGCCGGACCTACGAGGCGCATTGAAGGCAGTGCCCGTCAAGCACATGGCGCGGGTCGGCGAAAGCGAGCTGCCGGAGCTGCTTCGCTCGATCGCGGCCTATGAGGGCGAGCCGGAGACTCGGCTTGCTCTGCGATTCCTGGCATTGACGTTCGTTCGCACTATCGAGTTGCGGCAGGCGGAGTGGACGGAGATCGACTTGGAGCGTCGTGAGTGGCGCATTCCGGCCGAGAAGATGAAGATGCGCCGCGTGCATATCGTGCCGCTCGCAGAGCAGACGATTGCTCTGCTTTCCGACCTGCGCGCGCTTACGGGCCACCGGCGCTGGCTGTTCCCGAACAGCCGCAGACCATTGCAGCAGATGAGCGAGAACACGATTCTGTACGCTCTGTACCGTATGGGCTATCGCAGCCGCATGACCGGGCATGGGTTTCGGGGTTTGGCTTCAACGATCTTGAACGAGAAGGGATTCAATTCCGACTGGATCGAGCGCCAGCTTGCCCACTCGGAGCAGGATGGCGTGCGGGCGGCATACAACCATGCCGAGTATCTCTCTGAGCGCCATCGCATGATGCAGTGGTGGGCGGACTATCTCGACAAACAGGCTGGAGCGAAGATCATCCCGATCGCGGCGGCAGGCTAGATCCGTGCCGCTGCGAGTATGACCCCCTTCCGTGCGTCCTCCACCGGTAAAACGGAAACGGACTAGGCGGAGGGTAAGACGATGATTTGGCCCCTTATTATTATGTGCCCCCCCTATATCTGCCGTCAGTAGAGAAAAGACGCGGGTGTGAGCCCCCGCGTCTTTGCCCTAGACGCAGGGTCCCCCGCTTTCCGGCCGACGCGACACTTGCGGTCGGCGCAACAATGCCCGATCGGGGCACATCGCGGACACCCCCCTCAAAAATACGTTGTCGACGCACCTCGAATCCCGGAGAGCCGCGTCCCATCTGGCTTCGCGGTCGACGCAGACGGTCGACGTCTGTCCGCTCAGTGCAAAACGAGTTGGAGATTTGGAGATAACCGCCTGAATCGGCCGCAAAGTCTTATGGGGTAAGGCTTCGTGTGTCTCCAAACGATTTGGAGAACGCTGGAGATACTGGAGATAAACCGGGCTGGATTGTTACGGTTGCGGCAAGATTCGCGGCAGTCGCCGGCCCGGTTGCGTCTGGCACGTATCGCCCAAAGTGACTTTGACGCACGGGCCAAAATGCCGCGCAAAGGAATGCCCGCCACCGCCCTCCCGGACGGCGGCGGCGCTTTTCACAGTTCAAGGGTGAAGATGGACGGCAACACGCGATAGACCATGAATTTGCCGTGACCGGGGATGTACTCCTGTCGGTACGGATAGCCGTCGCTACGCGGCATCAGCACACCCCGCTTCATCAGCGCCTTGGCGACGATCTTATGATCGAAGCCGGCGCACACGTCCTTGCGGAACACGGCCGCTTCGATCAGGTATTCCGTCTCGACGCTTTCCGCATCGTCGGCGCTCATCTTGCCGCCGAACTCGGCGTAATACTCCCGATCGGACGCGATAGGCGTGCGCCGCTCGTCGCGCTTCACGTGTTGCTTGAAGCCGGCGCGATGCGGCACGTTCGGCCGATGGTCGTCCTGCGCCCGGTTCATCCACACGAAACGGTTGTCGCCGTGTGCGGCGAGGAAATGCTGTACCTGCCGCACGGCTTCCGCCTCGTCCGAGTTGCCGGTGCCGCCGCGCAGTTCGAGCCAGCCTTCGAAGCAGCGACGGGCGGCCTCGACCGCTTCGCCCTGCGGCCAGCCGGTCAGCCCGTGCGCCGTCGCCAGCTCGCCCGCCACCGCAACAAGGCAGAACCGCTTAGCCACGCGTGCAACCTGCGAATGCGAGCCGTCCGGCACCCATTGCCCGACCAGCTCGTCGACGCGCATGCGCAGATGCTCGGCCAGCTCGCCGGCCTGCGAAGAAGCCCACTCAATGAACGCGGGGCCGGCGGTGCCGTAGTGCATGCCGGCGTGCCGCTCTAGATGCTCGATCAGCGCGGCCGGCGTCGGGAAGCCGTGCAGCTTCTCCACGACGCCCATTTCGCCAACCTCGGCCGGGATCGCGGGCAAGCGCACCTCGATACCGCCTTTCATCGGCTTGTTGCCCTCGGCCATCAGCGCGGACACGCTCTTTTCGCCGTTCGACAGGAACAGCAGCCGCCACGTGAGCACGGGCTTTGCCGAGCCGCTACGCGACGCGCGGGCCTTGCCCGACTCGTTCGCAAGCATGTAGATCACATCGCCAACCAAGCGCGGCTCGACCTGCCCGATTTCGTCGAGGATCAGCAGCGCGTCGCTATGCTGCGTGGCGACGGCTTCGAGCGCGTTGTCGGTCGCCTTCCAGCTCCGCACATAGTCCGGCGAGCCGAACACGGACGCGGCGATGACGCCGCCCGTCGACTTGCCCTTGGACGTTGTGCCGAGCAGGTGAAAACCGCCCGACTGAAGCCCGGAGAAATGCAGCAACGGACCAGCGAAGGCGGTAGCGACGCAGAACAGCAGCCGGCTATTGCCGACGCAGTAGGCCGCGACCTCGCGTTGCCAGTCGTCCAGCGTGCCGCGCTCCTTGAACTGGCTCTGGATCGGCGTATCGGCCTGATAGATCAGCGCCTCTTTGCCGGTGCCGATGACGCGATCGGGCAGCACGAACGCGCCGTGATGCCAGCCGACGCGCGGCACGCAGCGCACGCGCTCGTCCGGCTGCGCCATCTGCACATAGTTCGCGATCTGCGTGCGGGCGATCTGCGTCACGCCGAGCTTCACGCCCATATCGAGCAGCATGCGGCGCAGCTCCGTGCCGTCACCAGCAAACAAGCCGGCCGGCACCGCCCATCGTTTCAGGATGCCGTCGCGATCCGTGAATTCGAGCAGGTAACCCCACTCGCTGTTCATCTCGTTCCGGGTCTCCGCAATCACATCGATACGCGTGCTGACCCAATGCGGCGGCAGCGGATCGCCCTGATTGTTGAAGCCGTGAAACCACACGCCCTTGTCGTCGACGACGAACCGCGACTTGCCGTCCTGCGCGCGGGCTGTTTTCGGGCGCTTGGCGGGCTTCGCGGCGGCTGGAGCAGCCTTGCCCTTGCCGGCGTCAGCCGAGCCGGCCGGCGCGAGCGCAGCGCGCACGGCGGCGGCCACCGCATCCGGGCCGAGGTGCGCAGCCAGGTCGTTGAAGTCGGTGCCGGCCGCCGGGCGGTTCGGACCGAAGTCGGGCACCGCGACGATGCCGGCGACGGCCTCGGCCGCCACGCGGGCCTTCGTCACGCCCGGATTGCCCTTCGTCGTGTGATCGTCGTCAGCGCACACGACGATGCGCGCATCCGGATACTGACCGCGCAGCGCCGTCGCGACCGCGTGCAGGTTGCCTGCGTCGAACGCGACGGCGGCCGGATAGCCGGTCGCTGCCGCGAGCGTCGCGCACGTGGCGTAACCCTCGCCAATCAGCAGCGTGGACCGCGCGGAAGAGAGCGGGCCGCCGATCAGCGAGAAGCAGCCCGCCTTGCGGCCGTTCGGCAGATAGCGCTTCTGGCCGTCCGTCAGGACAAACTCCAGCGTCCACAGCTTGCCTTCCGCGTCACGGGCCGGGATGACGAGTGCGCCGTCGCACGCGGCCGTGCCGATGCACAAGCCGCCGCGATAGATGCGCAGCGCGTCGACCGGGATGCGCTTGCGAACAAGATACGGGTGATCGGCCGGCGCGGGCTCGGCCGCCGACCAGATCGATTCCGCGAGCGCCGACGCGGCTTGCTGCTTCTCGGTCAGCTCGGCCAGCTCGGCCGCTTCGCGGGCCGCGCGTTCGGCCTTCTGCCGCTCGCGCTCCGCTGGATCGACCGGCTTCGCCCGGTGCGCACGCGGATCGAAGCCGCCTTGTTTGGCAAGGTGGAACAGCGTGTTGATGGTGATCTTGCCGCCCTTGAACGACTTCCACACATCGCGCGCGTCCTTGCCGTTGTAGTTCTGCGCGCCTTGGCTCCATTCGTTCCAGAGGGCGAAGCCCTCCTCGCCAAACTCGGCCTTGAGCGCCATTCCCACCTGACGCCACGTGTCGCGGTCGTCGGGCGGAACATAGCCGAGCGCGACTCTCGCCCGCTCGAATTCGGACATGGGTGCGTTACTCATAGGTTCCCACTGGACGCGCGTCGGTCGGCTCCCGATTAGTAGTCCATATCGGGCAAGCAGCTACCCGACGCGCGAAGAATTGAATGATGCGGCGATGCCTAGCGGCGCAGCGTCAGCCGGCCGCGCGAGGCACCGACAGAACCGCCCCGCCGGCTGTGACGTCGTTGCTATAGACGTAGCGGCCGAGCCGCGACTCGCCGAGTGCGTCGTTCGCCGCCTCCAGCGCCGCGCCGATCGACGGCAGGGACGCGCGGAACAGGCTCAGCACAAGCCAGTAGTCGTCATCGGACATGGCCTTGTCGGCCGCCCAATGCAGGCTGTCCAGCAGCTCCATCGCATCGCTGATCCGCGTCCCGATGCGGGTAGGATCGGCGCGATTCACCTCGGCCACGAAGTGCGACGCGAGCGGTTGCTCGGCGTTCTTGTTCGTCTTTGCCATGACCGCCCCTCAGTGCGTTGTACGCGCTTCGCGCGTGACGAGGCCGAGGGCCGCGAACAGGTGCTGCTGCACGCGCCCCATTAGGCCGGCCGCGAACGCTTGCCGGCTGATCGTCACGCGGTGCGCGTCGACGTCGCCTGCGTCCTGCATGGCGGCTTCCATGCCGCGCGCGAACGCGGCGGCTTGATGCGCCGCGTAGTCGTGCAGCCGCACGTCGCCTTTCAGGTCGAGCCATGCGTCGGCGCAGATCGCGCCCAGGTCAACGGCGAATTGCAGCTCGATCGGTGCGCCCGTATCCAGCGGCGGGGCGTTGTCGAATCCGTCGACAACCGCGGTTCGGATGCGCTGATCAGTCATGGCACACCTCCGGCTGCGCAGTACGGCGCATTTCGGCCGAATAGCGGCTCGCGACGCTTTGCCCCATGTCGACGAGCGCCCGCTCGTATGTGCCCTCCGCAAGATGCGAACGGACGGCATCGAACAGGGCTTCGAGCTGGGCGAATTGATGGGCCGCACACATGGCGATCATCGTGACTTCGTTCGGCAGGCGGTATTTAGACATGGCGCACCTCCAGAATCGATGCGAGGAGTTGCCCGACGTCGATCGTGCAATCCAGCTCCGCTTCGCCGCGAATCGGCGTGAGGTTCCAGTCGTGGACGGCTGCGTGCGTGAATTCGCCGGACCGGCGACCGTAGACGCTGCGCCCCGAGACGGGACCGCCCAAGATCCGCACGCGCCAATCGTGATTGGGCGTCGGCCGCGCCGATGCCACCTCGACCAGCATGCCGATGCGAGCGCGTGCGTCGCACTTCGTGACGATCGCCAGATCGCCGATCTTGCAGCGCAGCTCAGCCATGACGCACCTCCGCACGGACGAGCGCGGCGATGGCCGCCAATGCTGCGCCGGTTGCATCGAGCGCGTCTTGATACGTGCTGGCGGTTGCCGCGTCGCGCAGTGCTGCGCGCACGATGGATTGAATGAGGTGGGATTGCTGCCCGGTACGGGCGTGCGTTGACTGGCGCATTGAATGCGGCCTCCTTGGACGGGTTGACGAACCCGGTCCCCGCTGTCAATCGGGGTGGCCGGGCACATGGCAGGGTTGACAGACCGGCGTCCAAGGGAACCGGCGTGCGCGAACGCACCCCCACCAAGGCCCGACCATAGAAGGCGCAAGGTGTACGGACGTAAAAAAACCGCGCGAAGGCGGTTGTCCGCCTTGGAACTATTCCGGCTGTCACCCCGGGCCGCTGTTGTCTCAGCGACGCGCACAGGATAGCGCGCGATGCTGGACGACGCAAATCGCGACGCCCCTCGCCATGTATTGCTAGTGCAAAGCGACTTTGGGCGAACATCAGGCGGCCTCTCCCTTGAGCACAGCGGTCGCCAGCTTGAGCTGTTCGATATCCAGTCGCGAGCTGCCCTGCGCCAGTGATTGGCCGAGCGCGACGCCCCGCAGCAGGGCGCTAACTTGCAAGCGGCGCGTCCCGTCCGTGCACTGCGCATCGATGTCGTTGTAAAGCGCACGATAGGCTTTCCGCAGCTGTCGATACTGCCGACGACGATAGTTCGCCGAATCCTGTTCAGCAGCGGCGATCGCCTGGACGAACTTCTCGCAGGTGGTGCCAAGTTGCTTTGTCGTCAGACGCGGGGCTTCGAGCGCGAGCGTCGAGGCGAGCGTG
The DNA here is from genome assembly GCF_030481585.1 of Burkholderia sp. AU45388. NCBI lineage: Bacteria > Pseudomonadati > Pseudomonadota > Betaproteobacteria > Burkholderiales > Burkholderiaceae > Burkholderia > Burkholderia sp. AU45388. Next base: position 114,052 of record NZ_JAUJPV010000011.1, read on the forward strand.
ACGGCGATCGCTACGAGCTTCCCGGTGTCGTCGCCACGGTTCCAGAAGCAACCCTCGATGTCATCGAGGATTCCTGCGAGCTTGCGGAGGCGGGCGTCGCGGCAACGCACGAACGCGGCGTCGCGCGCCGTGACGGCCGCGCCCATCGCGCGACCATACGGGCCGCCGCGATCGATCATAAGGGAGGGCGCGCTCATGCTTGCTCCCGCGTCGATTGGCGGGATTCGACCCAGTTCTGGACGTCTTGCGCGCGCCAGCCGACGCTCCTGGTCCCTAACTGGACCGGCGCTGGAAACTTGCCTTCACGAATCCAGCGATACAGCGTCGTTTTCTTGACGCCGACGCAATCCAGTACACCAATAAGTCGAAGAATCTTAAGAGCCATTTTCTGTTCAGAAATGGCCTGTTCCGCAAATAAGAGGAAAGCGGCAGCAATAAACCGCGCCGTACTATCAAAGTACGGGCGCAATGAAGTTTGCGGAAGACGCACAAAGTAATCTTGCAAAGTTACTTTGCACGGCGCGCCGCGCGCGGTATCATTCGTCCTAACAAGAGCTATGCGTTTCCTAGGCGCGGTGGCTCTTGTGGTTCCTCCAATTATGGAACAGGCAGCCAAGCCAAAAAACCGCCGGCGGGATGTGTTGGTAGCACATCCCCCGGCACCCTCTCGTCAGCTCGACGAAATATGCTCAACGATTGAGCATTCCCCGCCTTTTCCCCTTGCATCGCCCACAGATTTCTAGAGCCGTGTTCGATTAAGTGCTAACAAGTACCGCAATTATATCGAAAGGTCTGCCCCCATAAAAGATTTGTCTCGGATTATCTAAGACCGCAATACTTGATGTCACTGTTCGGCCAGAAGCCGTCCTCCATCATCATCGGTAAGCGGCCCTTTGAGCGGCGGTTTCGTAACAGCGGACGTCGGATTGACAGAGGGAAAACCCGCGAATTCTGCGGTGAATTGTTCGACTGCTCTCGCATCTTCAATTGCCACAGGCGAAAAGCAGGTAAATTTTGCTGTGGCCAGCGGTAAACATGGACAAATGTGCCGGCAGGGTGTATACGTTCTGATAAATTAAGATGGATCGTGTAGCGAATGACACTCGAAGACATCAAGGCATTGCTAGACCGCAAAAGCCCCCTTTTCGACAAGGGTGCCGTTGTGAAAGCAGGCGAGATACCACGCCACGATGGCATTCGTGTCCCTTTTGAGATTCAGGCGGGGTGGGATTTGGGCAAGGCACACTGGTGCGATAAGAACTGGGGTGTCTTCAATCTTAGCCTTTTGAAGTTCATCAAGGAAGAAGACTACTCGGACGAAGATAGAGCAAAAGTACTGGAGTCGATTCAAATCGATGATAGCCACTGGGAATGGCTAAAAAAAGCCATAGCCTACCGGACGGACGAGTACGTTTGGTTATTTCTAATAGCAGACGACGTCCCACAAGGCGCTTGTCTAATCTACCATCCGAAGAAAAGTGAAATCGAGACCGGGGACATCTTCTACATCGAATACATCGCGTCCGCACCTTGGAATCGTAAAAATCCAATGTCGCCACGCCGCTTCAGTGGGATTGGCAGTCTTTTAATCAAGGCTGCTATGGCATACGCCACCAATGAACTGAAGCTTCGGCAGGGTTTCTCATTGCACGCCCTGCCGCGCGCCGTATCGTTTTACGAGCAAATAGGAATGAAGCCGTTCGCTGCCCTGGACAAGGAAACTCTAAGGTATTTCGAAATGCCGCAAGCGATAGCAACTCAGTTTGAGGCCAGCACGTGACGCCCGATCAATTCGACGACTTTCCGGTCAGCTCAATAGGCAGCACCGACGCAAAGGATCTCTACCAGTCCTATCTGGAATTTGAGACTACTTTAGCGCAGGTACCGAGAAAGTACTTGGGAAACAATCCGAGTGTCGCTGAGTACGATCTCTTTCGTGAGGTACATACAGCACGGGTTGCTCAAGGCGCATTATATCGCAGAAGACTTGACGCAAGCGAGGCCTTGGGTCGTCTTTGGCTTTCGAGAGTTCGACAGCAGGCGCAACTGTTTTTAGCATCGACGGAACTCGTCCCGTTCGAAGGACTTTCCGCGGGCGAGCTGGTCGAATTTGCTCGTCTAAGTGCGGCCCCTGAAAAGCTTACCTCGTTGCAGCAGCTATTGTTGAATAAGGGAATCGTCGTCATCTACGAACCCTCGATTCCAAGTATGAAGCTCGATGGTGCAGTTTTTTGTCTCGATGACGGACACCCGGTGATTGGGCTCAGCCTGCGATATCCTCGATTCGATATCTTTTGGTTTACATTGATGCATGAGTTGGCTCACATCGTACTTCACCGAGAGTTGTTGACGGAGCCCATCCTGGAGGACTTGGACGCCGCACCGGTAGGGTTAGTCGAGGAGCAAGCCGACCGACTTGCTGGTGAGTCGCTTATTAGTCGCAGTGATTGGCGTAGCGCAAACGTGAAGTATTCGCCAACAGAAAAGAATTTGCGTGACTTTGCGCAGCGCGTAGGTGTTCACCCAGCTATTGTCGCAGGTCGCTTGCAACGCGAAACCGCGCGAAAGAATTTATTTTCAGCGGTACTCAACGAAGTGGATGTTCGAAAGGTCCTTTTCGGTCATGAATAACTATATTCCGTTTCTAAAACTGAAAACGGGCGAGATCGGCGCGCTCTCAACCCTAGACAGCCAAATCAAGCCTTCTATCGTGCCATTTATCGATTTGCCAAAGAAAGATGAAATGACGCCGGAAGCGTTTAAGATTATGGTCGATAAGGGGGCGAAAAGCATCGAGAAACATTTAAAGCAGTTTCCGATGTTTTTTCTCGACAATTTCGACATCGATGACGCGTTGAAGGTAGATGGCGACCACAACTATAGTTATGTTTTAGGGGCGCTAGGTAAATATAATTTTGCGCCCGTAGTGGGTCTTGATCGCGCAGCGGGAAGAAATGAGGCTGTATTTAAAGCCAAGGAGACCGGGAAATTAGTTGCAAACACAATTGCGCTCCGTTTGCAGCTAGAGGATTTTGAAAATTTCTCGCTGGTCGCAAATGAAATTGATCAATTGTTGAAACGAGGCCAAGGATTGTTCTCGAATTGGGTTCTCGTCCTTGATAACCGTGTTTGCGCCGATGTCGCCCCAGTGCAGCGAGCCAATGTATTGGCGAAATTCATCCATGACTCAGCTGCCACAAACAAATTTGGCGCGATTATTGCAACCGGTTCATCAATACCGCCGTCGATTGGCGATGTCACCGGAGTACTGACCGAGCACGATCATTCTCGCGTAGAGATAGCTATCTATCGTGCTTTGCAAAAGCAAGTAGAAGGATCGAAACTGTTCTGCGGCGACTACACGATTGTCAGTCCGTTATATTCGGACGTTAAGCTCGCGCCAGAGATTATGTATAACGTCATGACGGCTAAAGTAGTATATTCGCACGGCGACATACATTATGTTGCGAGAGGCGGGGCATTAAAGACCCATCCGCGGGGTAATTTGCAGTACAACGATATCTTTGCGCAAATTGTCACGAAATCGTTTTATCGAAAGCCGGCTTTTTCGTTCGGCGATAAGTTTATCTGGGATAGAACGACCCCCACCGGAGTAAAGGTGACGCCATCCAGTGTGTTAAAGCCGACGATAAATGCACACATAAGCTATATGTTCAAGAATTTTTCGGCATAGTTGAATCGACCTGCAAGACGATGGCCAATCTGCTCACAGAGTTCCTCTTGGCTGACATTGAGGGCAATGAAGTCCGTCAATTGAGCGCGATTGAGTTTGTTTAATTTATTTGATGAAATCGGCAGCGCAACCTCGAGTAGCTCGGATTTCCATAGAGTCAATAATGCTACACGTGTGTCATACAGTGGATTCCGAGTCGCTCTCCGCACATATCTGATCGCTACGCTTCCTCTTGATTCAGACGCAACCATAATTCCCCAATGTACGGGCGCCAAGCTTAATGCATTTCCGAGATGACGATCTGTCGTCACAAGCGTGATTCGGCGAAAAGCCAGATCGTAGTATTGTCGCTGGACGAGAATTCGACGCACCGCATCCGTATCCCCTTTTATTTCATAGCAATGGGCATACTTGTGAATCGCCACGACGTCTGCAATTGCATTGCCGTTGTGCACACGCAATTCTTCGATAATTGCCTTTGGTTTGTTTGATAACGCCGCAAGTCTGGCGATCAAAAACTTACGGATTATTTTGTCATCGAGGTTCATCATTTTAACGGTGGCAAGCATTCATCTTCAGCGAAAGTCTCGTCGCGGTGCCGTCCATGCCGATGACGCGGCAAGCTCAACATCAATGTCCACGCAACCCGAGATGAATGATACAGGGGTTGTCCGTCGATGGCTGCCGAGACGGGCGCTCGAAATGGCTGCGACGACGGGTTGAATCCGCATTCGTGAGCCGTCGTTGCTCCTACGTCGGTCCGATGGGCAGATGTGGGTCGATCACTACCCTTGAGGAAGAGATGACGTCCAAGCGATCTCAGAACTGACCTGACGCTGACTGAAAGATCAGGTCTAGCCTTACACACATGTCCGAAACCGATCCCTTGCGGACATGGGGGTGTGGTGGTGTCCAAAAATAAGGCTTTCATATTTTCGGACATGGGGTATGATTCGGACATCCCTTTCGAACACATTGAGAGAGCAGCATGTCCCGGACCTTCGCATACGCCCGCGTCAGTACGACCGACCAAACGGCAGCTAACCAACTCCGCGAGATCGAGGCGGCCGGCTTTGCGGTCGACAAGCGTCGGATGGTTACGGAGAGCATTTCCGGTAGCGTCAGCGCGCAGCAGCGCCCGGGATTCGCCGAGTTGCTTCTCAAGATGGAGGAGGGGGATGTGCTGATCGTGACCAAGCTGGATCGGCTCGGTCGGAACGCGATGGACGTGCGCGAGACGGTAGAGGTGTTGGCAGATCGCGGCATTCGGATTCACTGCCTTGCGCTCGGTGGCGTTGACCTGACAAGCGCGGCCGGCCGTATGACGATGCAGGTCTTAAACGCCGTTGCCGAGTTTGAACGCGATTTGTTGATCGAGCGAACGCACGCCGGCATCGCGCGAGCAAAGGCAGAAGGCAAGGCGATGGGCCGCCCCTCCGCACTGAGTAAGCAACAACAGGACGAGGTGCGCCAGCAGTTGAGGCAAGGTGCGAGCGTGGCGAGTCTCGCGAAGAGCTACGGCACGAGCCGCCAGACGATCATGCGAGTGCGCGACGCAGTTTAAGCGGCGCATGCCGTTCAACTCACGACGACTTGCCAGAGGTCGGCTCGTTCGGCGGTGGTGGAGCGAGCAGATTAAAGGCGCGAGGAGGCGCATGCACGGCTCCGGGTTGGACGTCGGTCCGCATTGCCCAAATCGCCGCACTCAAAAGCGCGTCGTGCCGCTCATCGCTTCGCTCAGTGTTGCGGTATGAGATCTCGCGCTGAAACGCTTGGACGGCATCCAAGACGGCCGGGGATGCGACCAATGTCAAAGCATTCACCGCGTCAGCGTAGCGCTCCTGCGCAGCGGGTGTTGATCGGCCCGAGACAATCGCGGACAGCGCGGCAATGTACTCCTGGTACCGTTCCATCTTCACTTGCCGCCAATCGGATGTGTGTTCGCGCTTTTGAGCAAGTGTCGACGTAATTACCACGCCAACTAGGGCGAATAAGCCGGACGCGAGTGCGGCAAGCACCGCCGAGAGCACCGCGGCGTTTGTCATGGCAAGTCCCCGAATCACCAGTCTTGTCGAGATTATGCCGCGTTCGCTCATGCTAATCACCGACGTGATGCGGCGATGGCAAAGTAACTTTCTAGGATTGCCGCGCCCCGGGGGCCGGCGGGGGCGCGGGGAAATTCTTTGCGCGCAGCGTTCCAGACTGCGGGGCAACTGTCGAACGAGTGAGCCGCAGTGCCTAGTCCCGGCATCTATCTCCAAACCTATCTCCAAGAAAAGAGTGTTTTTGGAGACACACTTGGAGATAGTCGGAGCCTTGCCAGTCATGGCAGACCGGCCGAAATGAGCGATTGTCTCCAAATCTCCAACAAAAATTTGCTCCGGCGGCGCACGGAACGCATCCTTGGACGTATCTCACGGAAAGACGAAGGGGAATTCCGCGAAACAGCCATCGCGCAATTTTTTCGATAGCTGTTCAGCGTGCTGCGGCTCCCCTTCCTCATGCGTGGCGAGATCCAAGTAATAGTTCGCGCCTTCGTGCTTCGTGTAGATGATCCAATCGCCAGTTAGCCCCCTTTGGGCTCGTTCCTCGAACCCGCCGACTACTAGGCGGTGCGCGAGGTAGGCTTGCCACAGTTCGGGATCTTCGCCGTATGCCTCCGCGACTTCGCGCAGCATCCGATCTAGATCTCTGTTTCCGCCGTCGGCGAGATTCCAGCGGATTCCGATATTTCGGACAAGGTGCCGGGCCGAGCTGAAGTGCTTATGCCAAAAGGGTTGGAGGTGAGGTCCCTTGAATGGCGATTCACGCTTTGTTTTGGATGTCGGGCGGATGCCTTCGAGATAGTCGAGTTCGTCCAACACGGCGAACGGGTCGAAGTACCGATCGCTCTTATCCAGAAGCCGGACCGCGAGGGCGATATTGATGCGGGGCGCGTATGGTCGTTCGCGCACTGCCGTCGTCTTGAGCTGGGCGATCGCGTCCGGGGTCAAACTGACCATCGTTCTTGATTTTTCCACTGCCAGTGTGTGCATGACGTTGACGCCTGTAGCATACACATATGCTTCGTGAGGACGCTCTCGCAGGTCTCCCGCTGTATGGGGGTACGTTTGGGGGTGTATCAGATCTTCGTCTGAAGTGATTCTTATTAAAATCAGACTGTTAAGTCGTAAATCCCATTCCTGCAGCCGCACCATATCTGACAAGGGGTTACGGAGTTTTCCGTAACCCCTTTTTCGTTCACGGGGTTGCGCGCCCCGATGTCGCGAGCGCTGTCGTTACCCCCTTTTTCTTGTCACGCCCGCGTCACGCCGCATCTCTAATGTTGCACCTTCTCGCCGCGGCAGCATTGTCGCGATCGGGGTGTGCGTGACCGCATCCGACGCCATGCCCGCGTCGCGCAGGATCCCGGGATCTCGCTCCCGGCAGCGCATCGGCTTCTGCCACCCATCCATTCCATTCGAAAACGCGACCGACGCTGATCGAACTGCATCGCGGACGATCAGGAGACATGGACCATGTTGAGTCCGCATGAATTCTCTATGCTGCTGCGCATTGCGCGCGCGCCCGACAGTGTCGACCTCGCGAACCCGGCCTTTGCCGTGCTCGTCGAAAAGCGGCTGGTCGACGACACGCAGGTACGCGTGAACGAGATAGCGGCGCGCCCGGCGCTGACGCCGATCGGCCAGATGCTGCTTGCCCGCTTCGACGAGGCGGCCTGACGAAAAAAAAGAAAAAGGAAAAGGGGAAGCAGAGGGGAGACGGCTGCAACCGCGCGTCACGCCTTCGCCGCAGTGAAAACGTGACGCAGCGAAAAACGTGACGCATTGAACGCGCGCCGAACCGCTTACTGCGCGACCGGCACCGTCACGTCGCTGCCGAACCAGTGCATCGAGATCTTCTTCAGCGTGCCGTCCTTGCGCAGCGAATCGAGCGCATCGTTGATCGCCTTCTCGAACTTCGGGTTCCCCTTGCGGAACGGGATCGCCATCTCCTGCTTGCCGCCGTTCAGCACCGCACCCGAGCGTAGCGGCAGGTTCGACGTCTTGATCATGTACGGCAGCATCAGCCGGTCGTCGAGCGTCGCCTCGATCCGCCCCGCGGCGAGGTCGCGCAGCTTCTCCGGCGCACCGGGATACGTCTGCACCTCGATGCCCGGCACGCTGCGCGCCATCTGGTCGTAGTTGGTGCCGAGCGTCACGCCGAGCTTCTTGCCCTTGAAGTCCTCGAGCGACTTGAAGTTGCGCGTGTCGTCCTTGCGCTGGATCAGTTGCGCGGCCGAGTACGTGTACGGCTCGCTGAAGTCGAGCGCCTCCTTGCGCTGCGGCGTGATCGTGACCTGGTTGACGATCACGTCGAACTTGCCGGCTTGCAGCCCCGCGATGATGCCGCTCCATTCGGTCGGGACGAACTGCGTCTTCACGCCGAGTTTGCCCGCGACCGCGTTCGCGACGTCGACGTCGAAGCCCTCGAGCTGACCGGACGTGCCGCGCGAGTTGAACGGCGGATACGTGCCTTCGAGGCCGACGCGCAGCACGCCGGCCTTCTTCACGGAATCGAGCAGGTCGTCCGCGTGCGCGGCGACGGCCGTGAAGCCGAGGGCCGACGCGAGCAGCAGGCCCGACAGCAGGAACTTCGAACGTTTCATCGCAGATCTCCAGGATTCAGTGTCGTGGTGTGAGCGCCGGGTATCGGTCGGACCCGGGGGCGGCCGGAATGCGGGCACGTAGACACTACTCGCAACCGCGCCGCGCCGGAAGTCGAATTGGCCCTGATTGCAATCGATTTCACCGAAAACCGGTGACGCGTTCGCGCAGGCGGAATAATCTGACGAAAACCGTCCGCTGGAAGACGCCGACATCATCGGGCCAGGAGCAGATCGACATGGATTTCAGATTTTTCGCCGACGTCGCGACTTACACGTTCGAGGACGGCATTCACGTCGTCGGCTTCGCGGATCGTGACCCGCCGACGAACTACGTGATTCTGCAGCGTGGAACCGAGGACGACGAACAGGACGAGGCGCTCGGCCTCGACACGTACTACATGGAAGTGTGCGAGCGCGGCGTGGCCGGTTATGGCGGTGTCGAATCCGTCTCGCTGCGCGAAGACATGCTGAATATCGAACTGGCGCTGGATGCGCGATGGACGCAAGGGCTGGGCCTTGTCACGATCGCGTTGCGCGCGACGGGCGGGCTGGAACACGTGAAGCAGGGGTTGGCGGCGGTTTTTGCGGGAACCTCGGTCACGTTGCGCATCGACTGACGGGCGTTCGGCGGCGGGCGGGCGCGGAATTGGCATAATCACGGCCTGCCGCGGGTTGCGCGCGGCCGATGCAACGCAATCAATCCGGATACTACCGCAATACCCATGTCGCTCGATTCCACGACCGCAGTGTCGCTGCACCATATTCTCGAACGTCCCGGCGATTTCTCCGGGTGGCTTTACCTGCCGCCGATGCCGTGGACGCTCGACACCGAAGGAGCATTTTTCGAAGATGCCGATGACGCGGAAGCAGACGCCGCGCCTGTCGTTGCGGTGCAGTCCGGCTGGAAAGTCACGCTCGACAGCGCGACGATCGAGGACATCGTGATCAACGCACACGACCAGATCGACGAGCCGAGCGTCGCGCAATTGCTCGACGCGTTCGTCTTCTACGTCGAGAACGACGCGTTTATCCTGTTCTGAGGGCGAGCCGGCGGCACGGCGGCATGTTTTGGTATGGACGGTGCGAAATTGGCATCGGTTTCGAACGAATAGAGAACGCGTGATGTCGATCGGAGGCACGATGCGCGACCGGGATCTGAAGCCGTTCATCGTCGCGATTCGCGACATGGCCGAGCCGAATGCAGGTATCGACACATCGGTGTGCGGTCATGCGGTATCCGCCGAGGACATGCCCGTCGACGCTGCCATTACCGCGTGGTTCAACGCGCTCGATGGCGTCGATCTGTCGATTCCCTGGACCGCCGACGACCTGCTGCTGTACGGCAATGCGGCGAGCCTCGCGGGTGGCCAGGTCGGTTATCGCGTCGATGCGTGCGGCCGGCGCCTCGCCGGATGGCACGACGACTGGACCGTGCTGGGCCAACTGGGCGGCGATCCCGTGATCGTCGTACCGGCGGGTGACGTGCTGTTCGGCCGCCACGGCGCCGGCGCCTGGGCTCCGTCGCGCGTCGCGCCAACCGTCACGCATTTCGCTCACGCGTTGTGCATCTGGTGCGAGTTGTATATCGGAAAGCATTCGCGCGATATCGTCGACGACACGTATGAAATCCTGCCGGCATTCATCGCGGAGGTCCGCTCGGGGATCGGCGATGCGCTGCCCGATGCGGAAGCAGCGGTTTTCATGGAGATGGTCGGCGGTTGAGCGCACGCGGCCCCTGTCGGGCAACGTGCACGTCAGGGGCGCGGGTAACTCGGCAGCACGAATTCGAATGCGAACGACGAAAGTGATCGAGGAAACAATCATCGGCAACCGATCGCACGTGACGGAAGCGCCGTGCGACGACCCCGCGCAAGCGATCGCGGCCGTCGAACGGCTGAACGGCCGCGATCGCTCGACCGTCGCCTTGGACGCAAACGACGCAACGGTGATGACGATCGGCGGCGGCCACGACGGCCGATACGTCGTCTTCATCGCATCGGAAATCGACGCCGCGTTGCTGAACCTGACGACACCCGAAGCACCGGCGGACGACGTGATCGAACTCGTCACAGGCGGCCAACGAGGCAGCTATTCGGCGCGGCAGTGCGTCGATCGCGCGACGGCGACGCAGGCGGCAGCCTATTTCGTATCGACCGGCGGCGCCGATCCGCGGTTATGCTGGCAACCCGGCTGATTCGCCGCGGGACAGGAAGGAAATGAATAGGGCAGACGATCCGGCAGCATTGCGCGCGCAACAGGAAGCGATTTGCGCGCGCTACGGCCTGCACGCCGCCGAGCCCGAAGAGAGGGTTGCCGTCGCGATGTCGACGCTCGGGCGCATGCCTGTCTATGGCACGCGCATCGCGCTGTCCGAAGGCGACAACGTCGGCTGGTTCTTCCACTGCGGCGAATACTCGGACGCCGACGATTTCTATCAGCCGCTGCATGCCGCGCACCTGTCGACCTGCCTGCCCTCGGTTCTGCCCTATCTGCGGTTGCCGCCCGGCGCACGCTTCATCATCGACGATGCGGGCTATGAAGATGTCTGGACGGCGTGACGTATCGGTATGCGATCGATCTTTCCGTTGTCCGGAGGAAGCCGGTAAAAACGAAGAAGGACCGCCACGCGGTCCTTCTTCCATGAAGCGGCATTCGAAAAAACGCGCTCCTGTTACGGCAACGAAATCGTCAAATTAGCCGACTCCGGGCCCACCTTGATCACCTGCGAATAAGGCGCCAACGTCTGTAGCGTTTTGTCCTTCAGATACGTGTTGAGCCCGAGATACCCAAGCAGGGCCACCAGCGCAAACACCGCCCCGATCGCCCAGACCGGCACCTCCCGCTTCAACCGATGCGCGATCTGATCCGGCAGCGGCCAATGCGGAGCAAACGCAGCGCGCTTGCCCTTCATGTGCGCGATTTCGTCGCCGAGCCGCGCGGTGAGATAAGCGAGCTTCTCCGGCCCCTCGAGCAGATACTTGCCCTGGAACCCGAGCAGCAGGCACATGTGAAATACCTCGAGCGACTGCAGCCGCGCCGCACCCTGCGCGCGACCTTCCTCGAGATACTGGTAGAACTTTTCCCCCGCGAGCTGCTCGCCGAACAGCACGAGCTGCAGCGGCCGGCGTTCCCAGTCCGCGCGGATCTTGAACTGCGACGACAGCACCATCTCGTCGATCGCCGCGCAGAACGCGAACTTCGCGCTGTATACGTCCTCGGCGGCGATATTCAGCTTCTTCGCGCCGCGCTCGAAATCCGACAGGAACTCCTGGATTCGCGTGCTGAACTCGCTGGCGCTGTCCGGCTCCCGCTTGTTCTTGAGCAGGAACAGCATGAAGAACCCGTCGTACAGCAAATCGAGCAGCGAACGGGCCTGGAACGCGGAGTCCGTCGACGCCGGGCTATGCAGGGGCGGCGGCACGTTGTCGCCGAACAGGGAAGGCGCGTAGCTCATGATGTGACCGCGATCAGTTCGAATTTCAGGTCATTGATGCCAGTCGGCGCATAGATCATCGCGGACTGGGCCTGCAGCATGCGCTCGTACAGCGGGCTGCGCGAATCGAGCGCGAAGTAGCATGCGCCGGGGCGCACCGGAATCGCGGGCGGCACCTGCGGCGTATACGACAGCCGCACGCCGGGCATCGCCGACAGCACGAGCTTGTCGACGTCGTCGGGCGCGCCGACCTTGAAGCGGGCCGGCACCGCATCGACGAGCTCGACGCTCGGCATGTCCGCGGACACCGCGAGGTAGAACTCCGTCTTGTCGTCGATCTTGCCGGAATCGAGGCGGCCGAGGTGGAACGACGGGCGCACCTCGTCGAGCGTGATCGCGAAATAGCGCGTCGAGATCACGGTGTCGAGCAGTTCGCGCAGCATCAGGTCGAGACGCGCGAAGCTCGGGCCCGGATCGTCGTGGCGGTAGACGGGCAGGTCGGCGAGCGTATAGCCCTTCGAGAACGTCATCAGCTGGCCCGCGAGGCGCAGCAGTTCCTGGAACAGCCGTTCCGGATGCAGCGCCGCGTGCTGGTGCAGGTGCGCGAGCGTCGCGAATGCGGCGTTCGCCGTGTGCAGCAGCCAGAACGACGCGATGTCGCCCGAGCGGAATTCGATGATGTTCTTCGACGGCTCTCGGTGGAAGCCGTACAGCGCGTTCACCTTCGCCTGCAGCGCGTCGACCAGTTGGCGCAGCCGCTGGTGCAGGATCGGCGACGCGTCGATCGCGAGGCACGGCGGCACGAAGCTGTCGTCGATCTCGAAGCCGGACGTCGCGGTGCGGCGCACGCGCACGAGCGGCACCGACAGCAACTGGTCGCGTGGCTCGCTGTGCGCGATCAGCTTGACCTGCGTCTTCAGGAACGTGATGTCGGCTTCGGCGGCGTCGGTGAAGTTGTCGGCGACGCTCGTCTGCTCGCTGACGAACCGCGTCATGAAGCCGGCGGCCGGATCGTCGCTGTAGTTGGTGCCGTTCTCGCGCAGCGGATGCAGCGCGAGATAGAACACGAATTCGTTGATGCCGTCGGGCAACGTATCCAGCGCGATCGGCGGCGGCAGGTCGTCGGCCTGCGGCGCGGCATACAGCGCGCCGTCCGGGAACACGAGCGCGAGCTCGGCGACCCGCAGCACGTTGCTGCCCAGCGCGTCGCGATCGATGCGCACCGAACGCACGCCCCAGTTGTACGGCTGGATCGCCTGGATGGATTCGAACAGGCGCGCCTCGTGGTACGCGTCCTGCCGTTGAAAGTGTTGAGGCCGGAGGAACAGTCCTTCCCCCCACAGCACCTTGGCCGAATAACTCATGTCAAATCCGGTTAATGTGGCGTTGCGACGTAATCGATTTGTTCGTGCCCGAATTAAATCGCCAATTGTTAACTCTTGTTAATTGACATTCGTGCGTCATGTTTAACCGCAGGAGACCGAAGACAGCATATTCAGCGGTTGCGAAGGCGCACCCTGTTGCGGTGCGATGACCGTCCCGTCGGTGACCGTCATCGCGCAATTATGCAGGCCGATGATTATGCCGGATTTCTCCGACTTCGCCGGATCGAACGTCAGTTTCCAGCGTTGCAGTGCGGGATCGCGGAACAGCGCGACAATACCGAATGCCTGCGCCTCGCGCGACACTTTCTCGGTTGCCGTATAGCGCTGGCCCGGAATCAGTGTGATTTCGCGCACGTTCAGCAGATCGGCGCCGAGTGCGGCTTTTTCCTTGGTCGGATCGGTAAAGGCGTCGAACGGCGCCTGCTGGAACGAGGTCGGGTCCTTCAGCGCATAGAGCCGGACGACGAGCGCGAGCGGCTTGTGGTCGGTCGCGGCATTCAGGTTCGGCGCGGCGGCCAGCGTGAGCCCGATGTTGCGCGGCGGCTTCTGCGCGTCGGGCACCTCGGGCTTGCCGATGCCGGCCGCGGACATCACGGCGCTCGCGGCCGAGCCGAGCAGCGGGGCGGCCGCGCATCCGGCCAGAAGGGCGCACGCAAGCAGCGGCAGCGCGTAGCGAATCATGGACGATCTCATCGTTTTTCCGGCGTGCCGCCTTTATCCCTGTCAAAACTGCCGGGCATTGCCGCGTTCGCTGCGTATCCCCGACGTTGCATCGCTCAACTATCAAGCACGCCTGCGTCGTGGCAAGCGCCCGGAAATTTTTTCCGCCGCCCCGGCGGCGTGTCGTGGGACCAGTAAAACTTGCGCATTCCGGCCCGAGGGAAAACCGCTGCGAGCCCGCAACGATAGGCCATTCGAGGGGGTAGCGCCCGGTTTTAAAAGGAATTACTCTTCACACGACGATTGAATTATGAAAAATTGATCGGTACTATACCCGCGCGCTTCTTGCAAAGCAAAAGAACCAGATTCTCAACGATTTAAAACTCACGCGCCGGTGGATATAACGATGAAAGACCGTCTGTTCGCAAAACTGTCTGGGGTGGTGGTGGCTTGCGGCGTGATCGCCGGCTGTGCGAGCCAGCCGCCCGCGCCGCCGACTGCGGAAGTGTTCAACAAGTCGCTGGCCGATGCAGACGCCGTCGCGAAGGCAGGGGATCAGGACAAGGCGCTGGGCCTGTACCAGCAGCTCGCGAAGTCGGATCCGACGCGCGAGGAACCGTGGTCGCGCATCGCGCAAATCCAGTTCGCACAAAACCATTACGGGCAGGCGATCGTCGCCGCCCAGGAAGCGCTGCAGCGCGACGCGACCGATCGTCAGGCGAAGAGCGTGCTGGCCGTCGCCGGCCTGCGGATCGCGACGCAGTCGCTCGGCGAGCTGCGCCAGGATGCGTCGCTCGCGGGCGATGCGAAGTCCGACGCGCAGGCGCTCGCGAAGCAACTGCGCGACACGCTCGGCGAGTCGGCGCTGTTCCCGCCGGAGCAGAGGGTGCAGGCGAAGAAGTACACCGGCCGCCGTACGGTTCATCGTCCGAAGGCGGGGGCCGCACCGGCCGCGGACACGGCCGCGAGCGCCGCCCCGACGCCGACGCCGCCCGCCGCGCAAAAGGGCAGCGCGGATCCGTTCGGCGCACTGCGCAACTGAAACCGCAACTGACGCGATAACCACAACTAACCTGGGAGCCGTCGAGATGGCCAAGAAAGAAAGCATTCAGAAAAGCTTGCAGAAAATACGGCCGCCGCGCGTCCAGCTGACCTACGAGGTCGAGAAGGGCGATGCGATCGAGGTGAAGGAACTGCCGTTCGTCGTCGGGGTCGTCGGCGATCTGGCGGGCCAGTCCGAAATCGAGCAGCCGAAGCTGCGCGACCGCAAGTTCGTCAATATCGACCGCGACAATTTCGACGACGTGATGAAGGCGATCGAGCCGCGTGCCGCGTTCCAGGTGGAAAACCGCCTGAGCCCGGAAGGCGGCAAGTTCGCGGTCGACCTGAAGTTCCGCTCGCTGTCGGATTTCAGCCCGGACGAAGTCGTCGAACAGGTCGAGCCGCTGCGCCGCCTGCTCGAGGCGCGTTCGAAGCTCGCCGACCTGCGCAACAAGCTCGCCGGCAACGACAAGCTCGAGGATCTGCTGTCCGAGGTGCTGAAGAACACGCAGCAGCTGCAGGAGCTCGCGAAGGGCACCGGCGGCGACAAAGACGGCGAATGACGACGGAGTGTTGAGATGAACCAGCAAACGGCTGCGGCCCAAGCGAGCGGCGCGGAATACGCCGCCGGGACTTCGCTGCTCGACGACATCGTCGAGAAGAGCAAGGTCGCGAAATCCGATTCCGAGCATGCGCGTGCGAAGGACCTGATCGGCGAACTCGTGCACCAGGTGCTCGACGGCACGGTGATCGTGTCGGACAACCTGTCGGCCACGATCGATGCGCGCGTCGCGGAACTCGACCGCCTGATTTCCACGCAGCTTTCCGCCGTGATGCACGCGCCGGAATTCCAGCGCCTCGAAAGCACGTGGCGCGGGATGGACTATCTGGTCAAGGAAAGCAACACGGGCCAGACGATCAAGATCAAGGCGCTGCACGCGCCGAAGCGCGACCTCGTGCGCGACTTCAAGGGGGCGAGCGAGTTCGACCAGAGCGCGCTGTTCAAGAAGGTCTACGAAGAGGAATTCGGCACGTTCGGCGGCTCGCCGTTCGGTGCGCTGATCGGCGATTACGAGATCTCGCGCCAGCCGGAAGACATGTACTTCATCGAGCAGATGTCGCACGTCGCCGCGGCCGCGCATGCGCCGTTCATCGCGTCGGCGTCGCCGGAACTGCTCGGCCTCGAGTCGTTCTCCGACCTCGGCAAGCCGCGCGACCTCGGCAAGGTGTTCGACACCGTCGAATACGCGAAGTGGAAGTCGTTCCGCGACGCCGAGGATTCGCGCTACGTCGGCCTGACGCTGCCGCGCTTCCTCGGCCGCCTGCCGTTCAATCCGAAGGACGGCCAGACCGCGGAGAACTTCAACTTCGTCGAGGACGTCGACGGCACCGATCACGACAAGTACCTGTGGTGCAACGCGGCATGGGCCTTCGCGGCCCGCCTGACGGCCGCGTTCGACGACTTCGGCTGGTGCGCGGCGATTCGCGGCGTCGAAGGCGGCGGCCTCGTCGAGGATCTGCCGACCCACACGTTCAAGACCGACGACGGTGAAGTCGCGCTGAAGTGCCCGACCGAAATCGCGATCACCGATCGCCGCGAGAAGGAGCTGAGCGATCTCGGCTTCATCCCGCTCGTCCATTGCAAGAACTCAGATTACGCCGCGTTCTTCGCTGCGCAGTCGGTGCAGAAGCCGAAAAAATACAGCACCGACAGCGCGAATGCGAACGCCGTCCTGTCCGCCCAGCTTCAGTACATCTTCTCGGTATCGCGCGTCGCGCACTATCTGAAGGCGATGATGCGGGACAAGATCGGCAGCTTCGCATCGGCGCAGAACGTGGAGACTTTCCTCAACCGGTGGATTTCGCAGTACGTCCTGCTCGACGACAACGCCTCGCAGGAACAGAAAGCGCAATTTCCGCTGCGCGAGGCATCCATACAAGTGTCGGAGATTCCGGGCAAGCCGGGCTCGTATCGTTCGGTCGCGTTCCTGCGCCCGCACTTTCAGCTCGACGAACTCTCGATTTCTCTGCGACTTGTCGCTGATCTGCCCAAACCGGCAAATTCATAAGCGAGCAAATCGCCCGGGCGGGCCGCCTGGGTAGGACGTTAAAACCACCTCTTTGGGGAGTCGAAGGGCCATGTTACATATGCACTTGCAGTTTGGTAGTCCCGCGGTGAAGGGCGAATCCGCGGACAAGGACCACCAGGGCTGGATCGAACTGAAATCGTGGGATCACTCGATCGTTCAGCCGCGTTCGGCAACCGCATCGACCGCTGGCGGTCACACGATGACGCGTTGCGAGCACGGCGACATGATCTTCACGAAGGAAATCGATTCGTCGAGCCCGCTGCTGTACCAACACGCTTCGGGCGGCACCACGTTCGACGAAGTGACGGTCCATTTCTCGCGCGCGGACGGTGAAGGCAAGCGCGTGCAGTATCTGGAAGTCAAGCTCAAGTACGTGATCATCTCGAGCATCGCCCCGAGCGTTCGCGAGGAAGGTCTGCCCCTCGAGACGTTCTCGCTGAAGTACGCAGCCGTGCAGTGGAAGCAAACCCAGCAGAAGATCGGCGGCAACCAGGGCGGCAACACGCAAGGCGCCTGGAGCCTGACGAAGAACGACAAGACCTACGCGGTTTAAGGTCGGTTGCGGCAACGGGGCGCTTCGCGTCCCGTTGCCGTTTTCGCCGTCCACACCGGCCGATGAAACGATTCGAACCCAGTTTTCTCGACAAGCTGTTCGACGACGAACCGCACCTGCCGGCCTCGGCAGCGATGCGGCAATTGTCGCTGGACGAGCTCAAGACCACGGTCGCCCGCGACGTCGAGGCGATCCTCAACACCCGTATCGCCCACACCGAGAACGAGCTGGCCGCGCTGCCGGAATGCCAGAAGTCGGTGCTGACCTACGGGCTGAACGATTTCGCGGGGCTGAGCCTCGCGAGCCACTACGATCGCGCATTCATCTGCAAGTCGATCCAGCAGGCGATCGCGCGCCATGAGCCGCGCCTGCAGCAGGTGCAGGTGACGTTCGAGCTGAACGAGCAGGCCACCAACGCGCTCTACTTCGCGATCCAGGCACTGCTCGTCGTACACCCGGCCGAGGAGCCGGTGAGTTTCGACGCGATGCTGCAACCGTCGACGCTGCAGTACTCGGTCACGCGCGCACGCGCGGCCCGAATGCAGTAAATCAAGCCGCCGAGCGGGCCGGACCGCCCGGTGGTCAATCAGGTCCGGCAGGAAATATTGAGGTTCGGGGTCGTCGATGGAAGAATTGCTGCCGTATTACGAACGCGAATTATCGTTTTTGCGGCGCTATTCGCGCGATTTCGCCGAACGTTATCCGAAGATCGCCGCGCGTCTCGCGGTGTCGGGCGAGCACTGCGAGGATCCGCACGTCGAGCGGATGATCGAATCGTTCGCGCTGCTCGGCGCGCGCATCAACAAGAAGCTCGACGACGACTACCCGGAATTCACCGAAGCGCTGCTGGAAGTGCTGTATCCGCACTACCTGCGGCCGTTCCCGTCGTGCTCGATCGCGCAGTTCACGCCGGCTTCGCCCGGCCAGCAGACCGAGCCGGTCGTGATCGATCGCGGCACCGAGCTGAAGAGCCGCCCGATCCGCGGCGTGCAATGCCGGTTCCGCACCGCCTACGACGTGACGCTCGCGCCGATCCGCATCTCGGAGGCGCGCTATACGCCGGTCGCGCTCGCGCCGAGCGCGACGGTGCTGCCGTCGAACGCGACGGGCGTGATCTCGATCACGTTCGAATCGCTCGCCGCGCAACTCGATCTCGGCGCGCTGAAACTGTCGACGCTGCGCGCCCATCTGCACGGCGAGCAGTCGTTCGTCGCCGCGCTGACCGACTGCCTGTTCGTCAACGTGCTCGGCGCGTATGTCGAGCCCGAGCGCAACGGCCGCTGGACCGCGCTGCGCAAGCTGCCGATCGCGCAGGCCGGCTTCGCCGAGGACGACGCGCTGATCGACTACCCGGCCAAATCGCATCCCGCGTACCGGCTGCTCACCGAATACTTCGCGTTCCCCGACAAGTTCGATTTCGTCGACTTCGACCTCGCGGCGATCGCACGCGCATCGGGCCGCTGCCAGCGCGCGACGCTGCATCTCGTGCTGCAGGACGTGCGCAGCGATTCGCACGTCGCGCGGCTGCTGGAGCTGCTGACGGCGAGCCATTTCCGGCTGTTCTGCACGCCGATCGTCAATCTGTTCCGCCAGCACGGCGAGCCGATCCGCATCACGCACCGCGCGGTGTCGTATCCGGTGATCGCCGAGGCGCGGCGCGCGTTCGCGTACGAGGTGTACTCGATCGACTCGGTGAAGCTCGTCCGGCAGCAGGCGCACGAGGAATCGGTGATCGAGTTCCGGCCGTTCTATTCGCTGCATCACGGCGAATCGGCGCGGATCGGCCATTACTGGTTCGCGCGCCGCAACGACTGGGTCGCGCAGAAGAGCCCCGGCTACGAAACCGAGATCTCGATCGTCGACATCGACTTCGAGCCGACGTCGCCGCAAACCGACACGCTGAGCCTCGACCTGACCTGCACGAACCGCGACCTGCCGGCGATGCTGGCGTTCGGCCTCGAAGGCGGGGACCTGTTCCAGGAAGGCGGGGCGCAGACGAGCGGCATCTCGATGCTGCGCCGCCCGACGCAGAGCGTGCGCTTCGAGCGCGGCCGCGCCGCGCACTGGCGGCTCGTGTCGCACCTCGCGCTCAACCACGTGTCGCTCGTCGCGCACGGCCTCGCGCCGCTGAAGGAAATGCTCACGCTGTACGACCTGCGACGCACGGCCGTGTCGATGCGCCAGATCGACGGCCTGGCCGGCGTCGAGCAGCGCGGCGCGGTGCAGTGGTTGCCCGGCAAGCCGTTCGCGACTTTCGTGCGCGGTATCGAGATCCGGCTGACGATCGACGAGGAACACTTCGTCGGCGCGAGCCTCGCGTCGTTCGTGCGCGTGCTCGACAGCTTCTTCGGGCTGTACGTCCATCTCAACAGTTTCATTCAATTGGTCGTCGTGTCGAAGCGCACCGGCGAGGAGATCATTCGATGCAAGCCCCGAACCGGCGAATCGATCCTGGCGTAGTCGACGCGCTGCTCGACGAGCCGCACCGCTTCGAGTTCTTCCAGGCGGTGCGCGTGCTCGAAGGGCTGTTCGCGCGGCAGGCGTCGGACGCGCCCGGCGCGTGGCGGCAGGGCGACGTGGTCGCGCAGCGCATCGCATTCCGCAACACGCTGTCGCTTGGTTTCCCGCCGAGCGAAATCGAGGGCGCGCGCTCGTTCGACGGCGACGGCGCGCCGCTGAACTCGGACGAACAGCGCGGCGCCGCGCTGGCTGCCGGCGAGCTCGGCCGCGTCGAGCTGACGCCCGCGTTCTTCGGGCTGCTCGGTGGCCAGGGTGCGCTGCCGCTGCACTACACCGAGCAGATCGTCGCGCGCGAGCATCTGAGGCGCGACCACGCGGCGCGCGCGTTCTTCGACGTGTTCTCGAACCGCGCGACCGCGCTGTTCTATGCGGCGTGGAAGAAATACCGGCTGCCGTTCCATTACGAACTCGACCGCGACGAGCGCTACCTGCCGCTGCTGCTCGCGATCGCGGGCGTGCCGAGCGACGAGGTGCGCGACAGTCTCGCGGCCGGCCCCGGCGGCGTGCTCGACGAAGCCGTGGCCGGCTACGCGCTCGCCGCGCGGCACCGGCCGATGTCGGCCGCCTACCTGCAGCGCACGCTGTCCGATTACTTCCGCGTGCCGGTGAAGATCGACCAGTTCGTCGGCAAGTGGTACGACGTGCCGCCCGACCAGTTGAGCATGCTCGGCGAAGTCAACGCGGTGCTCGGTGCGACGGCGCTCGTCGGTGAGCGCGTGTGGCAGCGCGACATGCGCGCGCGGATCGTCGTCGGCCCGCTGTCCAAGCGCGACTACGAGGCGTTCCTGCCCGGCGGCGCGCACGCCGTCGCGCTCGAGCGAATGCTGACGCTGCTCGCCGGCGTCACGCTCGAGTACGAGGTGAAGCTGGTGCTCAAGCGCACGGAAGTCGGCGCGAGCATGCTCGGCGCGGGTTCGCGGCTCGGCTGGGATGCGTTCCTGTGCACGCGCGACGCGGCCGAGGACCGCTCGGACGCCCGCTACGAGCTGCACGTGATTCACTGACCCTAACAACAACACGCAATCGAACCTGAGATCGACGCCATGAGCACGCCCCTGAAGACCCTGATCACGAAACTGAACCCGCTGTGCCGCCACGCAACCGAGCGGGCGGCGAGCGCGTGCCTGGCGCGCGGCCATTACGAGGTCGATCTGGAGCACCTGTTCCTCGCGTTGCTCGACGAAGCGACGGGCGACCTGCCGCTCGCGTTGCGCGCGAGCCGCGTCGATCCGCATGCGCTGCATGCCGATCTCGAGCGCGAACTCACGCGCCTGAAGACGGGCAACACGCGCACGCCGGTGTTCTCCGTGCATCTGATCGCGCTGTTCGAGCAGGCGTGGCTGATCGCGTCGCTCGATTCGCAGCTCGGCCGCATCCGCTCGGGGCACCTGCTGCTCGCGCTGCTGACCGCGCCGGATCTCGCGCAGTTCGCGCAACGGATGTCGTCGCGGTTCGCGGAAATGAACGTGACGGACCTGAAGCACAAGTTCGACGAAATCATGGCCGGCTCGAGCGAGGCCGAGCCGCGTCAGGCGGACGACGAGGGCAGCGACGCCGCGCCGGCCGCCGACGGCTTTGCACCCGCGGCCGGCCCGTCGAAGACGCCCGCGCTCGACACGTACACGACCAACCTCACGCAGCGCGCGCGCGACGGCAAGATCGATCCGGTGATCGGCCGCGAAGCGGAGATCCGCCAGGCGATCGACATCCTGATGCGCCGCCGCCAGAACAACCCGATCATGACCGGCGAGGCCGGCGTCGGCAAAACGGCGGTCGTCGAAGGGCTCGCGCTGCGCATCGCGGCCGACGACGTGCCGCCGCCGTTGCGCGGCGTGGCGTTGCACGTGCTCGACATGGGGCTGCTGCAGGCCGGCGCGAGCGTGAAGGGCGAATTCGAGAACCGGCTGAAGAGCGTGATCGACGAGGTGAAGAAGAGCGCGCACCCGATCATCCTGTTCATCGACGAGGCGCACACGATCATCGGCGCCGGCGGCCAGGCCGGCCAGAACGACGCGGCGAACCTGCTGAAGCCGGCGCTCGCGCGCGGCGAACTGCGCACGATCGCCGCGACGACGTGGAGCGAATACAAGAAGTACTTCGAGAAGGATGCGGCGCTCGCGCGGCGCTTCCAGGTCGTGAAGGTCGAGGAGCCGAGCGAGCCGCTGGCCGCCGCGATGCTGCGCGGGATGTCGGGCCTGATGGAGAAGCACTTCAACGTGCGGATTCTCGACGATGCGATCACCGAGGCCGTGCGCCTGTCGCACCGCTACATCAGCGGCCGCCAGTTGCCGGACAAGGCGATCAGCGTGCTCGACACCGCGTGCGCGAAAGTCGCGCTCGCGCACAGCGCGACGCCGGCGGCGATCGACGATACGAAGAAGCGCATCGAGCGCATCGATGCGGAAATCGCGTCGCTGGAGCGCGAGGCGGCGGGCGGCGCGGTGCACGACGAGCGGCTCGGCGAGCTGCGCGGCGCGCGCGACACGGCGCTCGAACAACTGGCGAAGGACGAAGCACGCTATGAAGCCGAGCGCGTGATCGTCGCCGAGATCACCGAACTGCGCGACGCGCTCGACCGCGCGCGCGGCCCGTCGGAGGACGGCCAGCCGGTCGACGTGCAGGCCACCCGCGACAAGCTCGCCGAACGCGTTGCCGCGCTGCACGCGCTGCAGGGCGGCGAGCCGATGGTGCCGCTGCAGGTCGACGGCCACGTCGTCGCCGAGATCGTCGCCGCGTGGACGGGCATTCCGCTCGGCCGGATGGTGAAGGACGAGATCGACACCGTGCTGAACTTGCAGCCGCTGCTGACCGCGCGCGTGATCGGCCAGGACCACGCGCTGGAGGCGATCGCGCAGCGCGTGCGCACCGCGACCGCGAACCTCGAGGATCCGAACAAGCCGCGCGGCGTGTTCATGTTCGTCGGGCCGTCGGGCGTCGGCAAGACCGAGACGGCGCTGGCGCTGGCCGACATCCTGTACGGCGGCGAGCGCAAGATGGTCACGATCAACATGAGCGAGTACCAGGAAGCGCACAGCGTGTCGGGCCTGAAGGGCTCGCCGCCGGGCTACGTCGGTTACGGCGAAGGCGGCGTGCTGACCGAGGCCGTGCGCCGCAACCCGTATTCCGTCGTGCTGCTCGACGAGGTCGAGAAGGCGCACCCGGACGTGCTCGAGATGTTCTTCCAGGTGTTCGACAAGGGCACGATGGACGATGCGGAAGGGCGCGAGATCGACTTCCGCAACACGCTGATCATCCTGACGTCGAACGTCGGCTCGGCCGCGGTGATGCAGGCGTGCCTGAACAAGCCGGCCGAGGAACTGCCCGATCCGGACGCGCTCGCCGAGACGCTGCGTCCGCAGCTGTACAAGACCTTCAAGCCGGCGTTCCTCGGCCGGATGAAGGTCGTGCCGTACTATCCGATTTCCGACGACGTGCTGGCCGAGATCATCGAGCTGAAGCTCGAGCGCATCCGCCGCCGGATCGACGCGAACCACAAGGCCGCGTTCGAGTGGGACGAGTCGCTCGTCGACGCGGTGCTCGCGCGCTGCACCGAGGTCGATTCGGGCGCCCGCAACGTCGACCACATCCTGAACGGCACGCTGCTGCCGGAGATCGCGGGCCACGTGCTCGGCCGGATCGCCGACGGCGCGGCGATCGCGCGCATCGCGGTGCGCGCGGACGAGGCCGGCGAATTCGCGTACACGGTCGAATGAGCGCCGCGCGCGACCTCTCATGCATCAACGGATTCACTGAACCATGCCGATCAATCTCCCCGAGCTGCTGACGCCGATCAGCGACGCGTCGCCCAGCGGCGACGACCTGCTGTTTTCGAACGAATTCGACGCGATCCAGGACGCGCGGCGCTACGACGACCCGACGCTCGACCAGGGCGAATGGGTGACCGAGATCAAGGAGGCCGACTGGGGCTTCGTCGTCGACCATGCGGGCGAACTGCTGCGCACGCGGACGAAGGACCTGCGGCTCGCCGTATGGCTGACCGAGGCGCTCGCGCTCGAGGACGGCATCACGGGCCTCACCGAAGGCTATGCGCTGCTCGAGGGGATGTGCCGCGACTTCTGGGACACCTTCCACCCGCTGCCCGAGGACGACGACGTCGAGCACCGGCTCGGCAACGTCGCGTGGCTGTCCGGCCGCACGGCCGAGCTGCTGCGCGCGGTGCCGCTGACGGACGGCGCATCGAATGCGTTCAGCACGCTCGACTGGGAAGTTGCGCAGCACGTCGCGCAGTCGATCAAGCGCGACCCCGAACACGCGGACGACATCGCGCGCGGCAAGCCGTCGATCGAGCAGATCGATGCGTCGCGGCGCGTGACGTCGATCGCGTTCTACACGGCGCTGCTGGCGAACCTGAAGGCGTTCGAATTCGCGCTCGATGCGTTCGAGGAGCGGCTCGTCGAGCGCGCGGGCGATTCCGCGCCGAGCTTCCGGCAGGCGCGCGACGCGTTCGAGACCGTATATCGGCTCGCCGAGCGCTTTGCGCGCGAACAGGGCTATACCGGCAGCGCGCCGCACACGCAGACGGCGCAGCAGGCCCAGCCAGAACGCATCGAGCCGGTGTTCGGCCAGCCGATCCAGACCGAGGAGACTCACGTGCAGCAGCAGACCGCTTCGCGTCCGCCGGTGACGCAGATGATCGCCGGCATCCAGAACCGCGCGCAGGCCGTCGACCAGTTGCGTGCCGTGGCGCGCTATTTCCGTCAGACCGAGCCGCACAGCCCGGTCGCGTATCTCGCCGACAAGGCGGCCGAATGGGCAGACATGCCGCTGCACAAGTGGCTCGAGAGCGTCGTGAAGGACGACGGCTCGCTGTCGCACATTCGCGAGCTGCTGGGCGTGCGGCCCGACGAGCAGGCGTAAACGCAAGACGGGCGGCGCATCGCTGCCGCCGCCCGTCGTGTACCGTGCCGCGCCGCGTCGCCGTTGAGCGAGCGGCCGGCCGATTTCCCATTACACCCGTTACTGCCCCACCCGGAACTCGATCCGCCGGTTCCTCGCCCTGCCATCCGCCGTGTCGTTCGGCGCGATCGGCTGATCCGGCCCGACCCCCGTCGTCGTCATCTGCTGCGGCGGAATGTTCTTCGTGATCAGATAACCCTTCACCGCATCCGCGCGCGCCTGGCTCAGCGCGATGTTCGACGCCCGGTTCCCCGAGTTGTCGGTGTGGCCGATGATGTCGACCGTGCGGTTCTGCATCTTCGCGAGCGCGACCGCCATCTGGTCGAGAATCTGCTTGCCCTGCGGCGTCAGCGTCGCGCTGCCGGTCTCGAACTCGATCGTCCGGTTCGCGAGCGTCTGGTCGAGCACGCCCTGTTCGGACGCCGACACGCGCAGCCCGTTCTTGATCGTGTACGTCGGGTTCAGCGTGTTCGCCATGTCGCTCGCGAGCTGCTGGCGCTGCGCCTCGTTGTGCACTTCGCCCTTCATCTCGATCTGCGTGCCGTTGATCTTCAACTGGCCCTTGCTGATCTGCTTGAGCTGCGCGCCGAGCAGCTTCTGCACGTTCGCGCTCCAGTTCGGCGGCGTCGCGACGTCGCCCACCTCGATCTGGTCGACGACGTTGGTCGCGCCGTAGGTGTCGCGCAGCTTCTGCAGCACTGCGGCCTTGGTCGCCTCGTCGGGCACCTTGCCGCCGACCACCACCTGGCCGGGCGTGGCGTTCGCGGGCGGCGGCGCGATCGTGCCGGCGGTGCCGTGCACCATCGTGCCCGACGCGCCGCCGGCGCTCGGGTTCGCCTGCGGCAGCGCGGTCGTCGCGACCGTACCGTTGCCGACCGGCGTGACGGTCGCGCCCGTGTTCTGCGCGAAGGCTGCGCCGCTCGCGACGAGGCCGGCTGCGAACAGCACGGCGAGGGCGGGCGAGACGGCGGACGACAAGCGCGTGCGCCGTACCTGAATCGTGCGATGCATGCCGTCAGCCTCCGATGAACGCTTCGCGGAACGCATCGATGGCGAAGCGCAGCGAGAGTTGCGGTTGGTCGAGGTAGCTGAGGAGCTTGCTGATCTGGTGATCGTTTTGCGCATGGGCGTCGATCCACTCGGGATCGTCGATGTCGATGTTGTGGGCGGCGTAGGTCTGCGGGTCGACGACGCTCAGCAGCGTCTTCGCCGACGCGCCGTTGAAGCCGATGACGAGTCGTTCGCGTTCGGCGATCGTGCCGATGAAGATCGCGAGCTCGAAGTCGGCCTGTGCGACGAACGGCGCGATCAGCTCGAGCCAGAACGCCGCGACGAGGCTGCGGTAGAACGGATCCACCGGCAGCGGCAGCGTGAGGCCGCGTTCGATGTGCGACGAGCCGCTCTGCATCACCGGCCGCAGCAGCGAGCCGAGCGCGAGCATCGCGCCGCGCAGCCGCACCGGATGACCGCTGTCGAGCAGCATCTCCTGCAGGCCGTGCAGCGACTGGTGTTCGACGAAATCGTTGAAGGTGCCGTCATGCGACGTGCCGGGGCCGCCGACGTCGATCGGCACCTGCGTGTCGCCGAGCGCCTGCAGCGCGCCGGGCGGCTCGTCCTTGCCGAGCAGCGGCGGGATCTGCGCGGCGACCCGCGACCACAGCCGCGCGAACGCGAGCGGGCTGCGCGCGAGGAATGCGAGCGGCCGGTCGACTTCCAGCGCGGTGGCGCCGAGGAACGGGAAGCGGCGCATCGACACGTCGTGGCTCGCGACCATGTGGCCCGCGATCGCGAGCTTGCTGCGCGAACCGAGGAACGCGAAATGCATCGGCTTCGCGTCCTCGTAGACGATCTTCCAGCGCGGATCTTCCGCGAGCAGTTCGAGCGCCTGCGCGATCCAGCGATCGAGCGTCTGCAGCAGCTGCGGATTGTGCGCGCTTTTCACGAAGTCGCCGCGCGACGGAATCTTGCCGAAGTAGGCGATTTGCGCCTGTACGGTTTGCGTCATTGCGCCCTCTGTGCATTCGTTGCGTTGGCGGCCGCGACGGCCGGCGCGGCGCCCGGCGTGCCGGTGCCGGCTTGCGTCGCGTTCTGCGCGGCGCCCGCGCTCGCGTCGGCGACCGACGACGGCAGTTGCAGGCCGCGCAGGCTTTGCTGCTGCGGCTGGTCGCCGCCACCGGCCGACGGTTGCGACGTGCTGATGATGCGCATCGTCACCGACACGCTCACGCTGCCCTGTGCCCACGTCAGGTCGAAGGTGCCGTCCGGACGGCGCTTGCGCTGCGCCGAGTTGATCAGCTTCTCGAGACCGTAGCGGCCCGGCTCGTTGACGAGCTGCACCGTGCGGCCGTCGAAGGTCGTCGCGGACAGCGTCGCGCCCGGCGAGCCCTGCGGGTTCGGCCACACGAAGTTGGTCCACTGCGGCGGCGTGTTGCGGTAGCGCAGTTGCTGGCCGTCGATCGCGATCGTGTATTCCGTCGTGCCCGTGCTCGGTTGCGGCAGGATCTGGAACACGGTCTGCGGCTCGGACGACGCGGCCGCGCTGCCGGCGGCGCCGCCCGCGAGCGGCGCGACCCAGCGTGCGAAGCCGTTCGTGAAGTCCGGCGTGAGCCCGATGCCCATGTCGCCCCACGTGCGGGCGGCGAGCGTGTCGCCGCGGCGCACCGCGAGCGGCCCGAGCGTCGTGCCGACGAACTTCGCGATCGAGCCGTCCGGACCGAACACCTGCGCGATCTCGCCGGCGCCGGCCTCGACCTTCGCGTTCGCGGCGAACGGGTACTTGGTCGCGAGCGAGTTCTGGAACGGCTGGTAGACCTGCGCGTTCCACACCTTGTTGACTTCGGCGCTGGCCGGCTGGATCACGACCGCGAACGCCTGCATCAGCGGCCGCACCAGCAGCGGGCGCAGCGACTTGCGTTGCGAATCGGTCAGGCCGGTCAGCATCTGCTCGTCGACGAGCTTCAGCGAATCGGCGAGTTCCGAACCGTTGCCGTCGAGCGTCTGCTGCATCAGCTGGCGCGCGCCCGGCCCCGGGTCGCCCTGGTTCTTGATCACGTTGAAGCGCGTGCGGACCTTCGACAGCGATTCCATGTAGCTCTTCAGCATCGACGTGCCGTCATGCGTCGCGACGATCCGCGCGAGCCCGACGAACTCCTGGCCGATCGGACCCATCGGCACCTCGGCCGGATTGCCGTTGATGTCGATGTTGGCCGCCGCCATCTGGCCGGCCTGCGAGCGCGTGAACAGTTGCTTGACCCAGTTTACGACGCCCGTCTGCGCCTTCTTGATCGTCACGTTCGCGAGCGACGGGTTGTCCCACGACGTCTGGTCGTACGCGGTCTCGAGGATCTTGCGGATCGGCGAATCCTGCGGGTCGCCCAAGCGGTTCATCCCGTCGACGGCCTGGCCGAAGCTCGTGAAGCCTTGCACCGCGATGCCCTGCATGAACTTCTGCCAGTGCTGCGCGTACTCGGTCTTGTACATGCCGACGAGCGTCTTCTGGATCTGCTCGGGGCTGCCCTCGAGCGTCAGGTCGTCCTGCGTCGACGTGTTGAGCACCCAGTCCTTCGCCTGCAGCTCCTTGGTCGCCGCATCGCGGATCGCCGGCTGCACGTAGTCGAACCACGCTTCGCGCGTGAACGTGCCCGGAATCGCGTAGCTGCCTGCCACGAGCCCCTGGTTGCCGTCGCCGACGATGCGCGCGATGGTCATCGGCGCGAAGCGGGTCGACGCACGGGCCTTGATTTCCTCGTACACGCGCTGGCGGGCCGGCATGCCGCGCACCACGCGGCGCAGGTTCTCGCGGGTCTGGTCGACGAGCGCGAGGTTCGCGTCGATCATCGGCCAGTCGTCGTCGTTCACGCGCGACAGGTAGAACGAGATCATGCGCTCGGCGCTGCGGATCATCTCGTCGCGCGGCATGTTGCCGCGATTCGTCTCGAGCCAGCCGCGCCAGAAGCGGGCGAGCTGGTCGGTCAGATGCGCCTGTTCGACGTGACGCTTGTCGGACAGCATCAGGTAGGTCTTCAGCGCGTTGTACGCGTCCTGCACGTTGGTCGGCGACGCGTCGCTGTAGAGGCCGCCCTGCGGCGCGGCGGGCTGCTGCGGGGCGGCGGCCGGCGCGGCGCCCGACGCGGCCAGCGCGGCGCCGGCCTGCGGGGCAGCGCCCGCCGCGTTCGTCGACACCGGCAGCGTGCCGCCCTGCACGGCGCCCGATTCCGGCGGGCGCGTCATCGGCACCAGCTGCTCGGGATGCGCGTTCACGTCCTTCATGAACGACGCGAGGTTCTGCGACACGGGGGCCAGCAGGATCTGGCGCACGCCGTTGTAGTACTCGGTCAGCAGGTGCTGCTCGAGACGGTCGCCCTGGTACAGGCCGAGCGACACCGACAGCGGCTTGTCGCGGCGGAACTGTTCGAGCTGCTCGATCCGGTCTTCCAGGATGTCCATCGCCTGCAGGCGCGACTGCAGATCGTTGCGGCCCTGCTGCAGGCGCGTGACGTTGTCGAGGTCGGCCTGCACGTTCGACACGAGCTGCTGGTTGCCGATCGTCGACCAGGTCCAGCCGCCCAGCGCGAGCGCGAGCGCCGCAACGAAGCCGAAGAAGGTCGCGTAGCGCAGCCGCGTCTTGGTCGGGCTCGCGAACTGGCGCACCGTCTGGCGGTCGGCGAAGATCACCTTCGAGAACAGGTCGCGCAGGAAGAAGCCGTTCTTCGAGAACGCGCTGTGCGGTTTCGGCAGCGCGCTCCCGTCGAGGCCGAAACGTTGCGCGATGCGCTGCGCGGCCGCGCTGTTGGTTTCGCCTTCCTGCAGCGCGCTGGTGAAGTAGAAGCCGCGGAAGATCGGCTTGTACTGGAACGGGTTGTTCTCGAACAGCGTCGCGAGGAACGCGCGCAGCGACGGCTTGATCGTCGAGAATTCGAGCGGGAAGCTGAGCTGGCCCGGCGACAGCTGGTTGCCGCGCGACAGCGACAGCTGCGCGACGCTGATTTCCTTCAGCCCTTCGTAGAGTTCCTCGAAGTGCGTGTCGAACTGCGCGACCACGTCGCGCTTGTCGTCGGGCTCGTAGGGCAGGGTGGCGCCCCACACGCGGTCGTACTCGTGCTTGTCGCTGCTGCTGAAGAATTCGGTGAAGCCGGTGATCAGGTCGGCCTTGGTGAACATCACGTAGACCGGCGCGAACACTTCGAGCTTTTCCGTCAGCTCCTGAACGCGCTGACGGAGGTTCTTCGCGAGGTTGATCGCGAATTCGGGGCGGTTGCCGGTGAGTTCGGCGATGCTGGCCGTGACGATGATGCCGTTGATCGGCGCCTTCGGGCGGTAGCGCTTGAGCAGGCCGAGGAAGCCGAGCCACTCGCTGCGGTCTTCCTCGTGCACCGAATAGCGGCCGGCCGTGTCGAGCAGGATCCCTTCGGTCGTGAAGAACCAGTCGCAGTTACGCGTGCCGCCGATGCCGTGGATCACGGCGCTGTTCTTGTCCGCGAACGGGAATTGCAGGCCGGAATTGAGCACGGCGCTGCTCTTGCCCGCGGCCGGGTTGCCGATCACGATGTACCACGGCAGTTCGTACAGCGCGGAGCCGCCCGACACCTGGCCGATCTTCGACGTCTTGATCGTCTTCACCGCGTCCGACAGGCGCGTGCGCAGCACGTCGAGGTCGGCCGTCTTCGCGTCCGGCGCGAGCGCGGCGGCGGCCGGTGCGGCGATCTTGCCGGTTTCCGCCTGCTCTTCCAGCACCTGGCCGAGCTGCTGGTTCGCGCGCTTCACGCGCCAGCGGCGCCACAGCGCGACGACGAGCCATAGCGCGAGGACCGCCGCGAACGCGATGGCCGCCCACAGGAGCGGCAACTGCAGCATGTCGGCGACGATGAACAGAATGGCCGCTAGCGCGACGATCCCGACGATCGAGAGCGTACGCGGATGAGTCAGCACGTTGAGGATGCGTTGCATAGGACGTTCAGGTTCCGGTGCGATTCGATGAGGCGACGCAGGCGCGTCGAGCGGCAAGGGTGGCGCCGCGATGTGTCGCCATGCTGTCAAACGGGATGAAGGAGGCCGGCATCAACGCGCTCGCGGCATCGGAGAAGGCGCGCGCATTAACGAAAGGACGCTGTGAGATTTAAAACGGAAGCGGCGGCCGGAAAAAATCGCGCACCGGAATGCCCGATTGTTTGCGCCGCCCAAATCGTTTCCTGCCGGGTGATTAAAAAGCCCCATGCCGCCCTCATTATTTCTTGTCCGGCAGCCCTGACTAGCTGCCGCGTCCCAGTTTAAAACCGGGTTTATGGTATTCCACGTGCCCGAGATCCATCATTTTCCATCGGCCGCCCCAGGTCAGGCCGACTTGCTCGGCGACCTGGCCGTACAACTGGTAGCCGCGCATCGCCCACGGATCTTTCTCGGAAATGACCAGCTTGCCGTCGCGCAGGAACGCGTTGTCGGCCGCCAGCCCGAACTGGTGATAACTCTGGAAGGCCGCCGCATTGGTCACGTTCGTGCCCATCTGCGCGAGCCGGTTCTGTCGTTCCGGGCTCCGGTAGCCTTCCAGCAGCGCCATTTCATAACCATATTGTTCGTGCATGATCTTGTAGACCAGCAGCAAACGCGTCCGGAAATCCGGGTCCAGCAGGTTCCAGTCGCGGCTTGCGTCCTTCAGCGCCGGGCGGACCTGCTCGACTTCCTTCGTGGCAAAGACTTCCGGCGGCAACGGCGGCGGCGGTACGAGCTGTTCGCCCTGCAACAGCGCGGCGATCTTCTCGTCGGGCACGCGCGCCGTGTCGTCGTACTGAAATAATTGCCGACCGCGTAACGCAATGGCCACCAATGGCGGCGTCGCAAGAATACCTGCCGACACCATAATCATCAAGCGCCGCCGAACCAGTAAATTTTGCACGTCACTAAATGCGCCGCGCGTCACGCTTGCCGATTTAACAATCTGACTGCGCGCGCGGGCGGCGCGATCGTTCGCCCGGCGCGTCAGGCGGCCATGAAACTGGGCGACCGATTCGAAAACGGTCGCGCGGATACCCGGTAAAAGCAACAGTGCCGCGATGGCGACGGCAAGGGCGAAATAGGCGACGAGTGCGACGGCAATCAACGAAATCCCCGGAAATTGGAATTGATTGTGTTTTGCAATGCTTGCTCTTAGAATCAGGCTGCTTCGAGAAGCCGGGCTATATTATCGCGGTGAATTAAACCAGGATTCAATGAGACGCTGAATGAGTGCGCCGGAAAATTCAAATTCGAAAACTCCGCCCAGCCTGCTGTCAGATACTAAACCGGCAGGCGAGGGAGGACCACGGCAGTCGCGCATTCTCGCGGATCTGGAAGGGCGTGTCACGCCACCCGCCGAGCCGCCGCGCCGTTCGCTGAAGGCGCCGATCGCCGCCGTCGTGGCGTTGGTCGTGGCCGTCGGCGGCTGGGGCGCGTGGCGCATGCAACAGTCGTCGGGCGAGCAGCCTGCCGCGATCGCGGCCGCGACGGCACCAGCGGCCAAGGCCGCACCGGCCAGCGGCGCCGCCGAGCAGGTCGCGCAGAGCGGTGCGTCCGCCGCATCGGCCGTGCAACCGGCCACGATCGTGAATGACGATTCGGCGTCCCAGACCGTTGCATCCGCATCGGCGTCGGGCGCATCCGCTTCCGGCGCGGACAACAGCCGCCTGTCGCGCGCGCTCGCCAACGGCGCCGACGACGGTTCGGGCGCGGCGGCCACGGCCGGTGTCGCCGCAACGGCGGCTGCCGCGGCAGCGGCGACGACCAGGACGGCGAAGGCCGACGCGTCGAAGAGCACGAAGGTCGCGGCCCACGGCAAGACCGACACGAAAACCGAGGCGAAGGCCGACACGAAGGCCGAGGCCCGCAAGCATCGCAAGGAACAGCAGGCCGAACTCGCACAGGCGAAGAAGCGCCGCGAAGCGACGCCGACCCGAACCGCGAAGGCGGGTGAGAAGGACGATCCGGATGCCGATCTGCTTGCGGCGCTCGTCGCGCGCACGAAGCCGGCCGACAAGAAACTCGCCGCCCAGAAGGCGCAGGCGGTGCCGACCAAGACGGCGGCGACCGGCGGCTCGCTGGCGTCGCGCGTGAAGGCGTGTTCGGAGCGCGGTTTCTTCGAGGATCAGCTGTGCCGCTGGCGCGTGTGCGACGGCCACTGGGGCAAGGACCCCGCGTGCCCGAGCGCCGCGCAGTCGGAGACGCGGCAGTAACGCCTGTCGCGCACGCCACGAGGGTTTCCCTGTCCGCGCCGCCCATTGGGCGGCGCGTTGTTTTCGACGGCACGGAGAAGCTGCCGGTATGATGCCGCGTGACTCTGTCACGAACGCGTCACGCCCGTCGGGCATACGTTTCCTTTCTTTTCCCGGCGCGGGCCCGCGACCCGCGACGTGCGGCGCGCCGCGCGCCGCACCCCCTTCGACACGATGGACCTGATCGTACAGACTTACGGCGCCGATACGTCCGGCATGGTGTGCGGATTCCGCTTCGTTCCGGGCGGCGCCGGCGCGCTGCTCGATGCCGACGCGGCCGCCGCGTGGCTGCGCACGTGCCGCGAGCACGGCGCGGCCGCATCGGGCGATTTCGTGTGGCTGCATTTCAATCTCGCGCACGGCGCGAGCGAGCGCTGGATGCGCACGCATCTCGGCTTGCCCGACAGCTTCTTCGAATTCCTGCACGAAGGCTCGCGCTCGACGCGCATCGAGCAGGAGGACGGCGCGTTGCGCGCGGTCGTCAACGACGTGATGTTCAATCTCGAGCTCACGCCGTCGGAGATCGCGACGCTGTTCGTCCACGTCGAGCGGCGCATCATGGTGACCGCGCGGCTCAAGCCGTTGCGCTCGGTCGACACGCTGCGCGCATGCGTGCGCGACGGCGAGCCGTTCCGCTCGCCCGCGGAGCTGCTCGTGCATCTGCTGCGCGATCAGGCCGACCTGCTGATCCAGATCATGCGGCGCACGAGCATCGACGTCGACCGCATCGAGGATCGCTTCCTGTCGCAGCGGCTCACGTCGAGCCGGATCGAGCTCGGCGCGATGCGACGCACGCTGACGCGGCTGCAGCGCATGCTCGCGCCGGAGCCCGGCTCGATCTTCCGGCTGCTCGCGAAGCCGCCCGCGTGGCTGCATACGGAGGACGTGCAGGAACTGCGCGAGTCGACCGAGGAATTCTCGCTGGTGCTCGCCGATCTGGCGGGGCTCAACGAGCGGATCAAGCTGCTGCAGGAAGAGATCGGTTCGCGCCTCGACGAGCAGAACAACCGGACGCTGTTCACGCTGACGCTCGTCACCGTGATCGCGCTGCCGATCAACATCGTCGCGGGCTTCTTCGGGATGAACGTGGGCGGCGTGCCGTTCTCGGAGAACAAGCACGGCTTCTGGCTGATGGTGCTGCTCGTTGCCGGCTTCACCGCGCTGGCCGCGTGGTGGGCGTTCCGGCGCCGCGACGATCGCTAGCGCGGCATCGGGCGACGCATCAACGCATCAACGCAGCAGCGCGATCGCGCGTTCGCCGATCACCATCCCGAGCAGGCCGACGAGCGCGACGAGCGGCGGGGCCGGCGAACGCACGTGCAGCAGCGCGTACAACACGCCGACGCCGATGCCCACCGCGAGCGAGGTCACGTAATCCATCATGGCGGTCTCCCGTAGGTCCGGTGTCAGGGTTTGAGGATGACGCGCTCGCGCGCGCCGGCCAGCACCGCGCGATACGCGTCGTGCGCACGCTCGAGCGGGTACACGTAGTCGTCGCCGATCGGGAACGGGCGCAGCGTGCCGTTGCCGAAGCCGGGCGCGAGCGTGTCGAGGATCTGCGCGACCGCGGCCGCGCCGAGCTGCAGCGAATCGATGCCCACGAACGTATGCTGGCCGCGATAGAACGAGAAGATGTCGAACGGCACGCTGCGCTCGATCGTCGAGATGAAGATCTGCCGCGCGCCGATCGCCATCGACGCGTTCGCCGCTTCGAAATACGGGCTGCCGACCGTGTTGTAGACCACGTCCGCGCCGCGGCCGCCGGTCAACTCGCGCACCGCGTCGGCCACCGTGCGGCTCGACGCGTCGATCATATGGACGTCGCCCGACGCGTGGCCGCGATAGCCGCCGGGCCCGCGCTCGACGCCGATCACGGTCGCGCCGCGCGCGCTGGCGAGCTGGATCGCGGCCTGGCCGACCTTGCCGTTCGCGCCGAACACGAGCACGACGTCGTCGGCCGTCGGCATGCCGGCCCGGCGCAGGCCTTCGTACGCGGTGACGAACGGCACGCCCACGCCGGCCGCCTCGTCGAGCGTCAGCACGCCCGGCTTGCGGCGCACGTGCGCGGCGTCCAGCACGAGCCACTCCGCATGCGACCCGTCGCGCCCGACGCCGAGATCGCCGCCCGAGCCCCACACCGGCGCGCCAACCCAATTATCGGGGCCGCTGCGCACGATGCCGGCCCAGTCGCGCCCGGGCGTGCGCGGCCACACCGCATGCGGCATGCGGCCGAGCGCGGCCTTCACGTCGCTCGGGTTCACGCCGGCCGCGCGCACCTCGATCAGCATCTGGCCGTCGGCCGGTACGGGCGGGGCGATGTCCCGGACTAGCGCGTCGAGCGACTCGATGTCGGCGGCGGGGGTGTCGAAGCGGATGCTGCGCATGATGATCTCCGTGAAGATGGCGGCCGCCCGGCCCGGCGGGCCGGCGCGTGCGGCGGATGAAACCGGTGAATGCAGTCTAGCGGGCCCGATTTGACGCGGAAACGTGCAAAGGCGGATGATTGTTTTGCGTATTCCGCATAGCCAAATCCGCAGGCTCACGAATGGACGACTTCCTTTCCCCGCACCTCGCGCTGTTCGTCGACGTGGTCGACCAACAGAGCTTCTCGGCGGCCGCGCGCCGGCTCGGCGTCGCCGCGTCGTCGGTCACGCGGCGCATCGACCGGCTCGAGACGCAGCTCGGCATCCGCCTCCTGCATCGCACCACGCACGCGCTGCGGCCGACCGAGGCCGGGCAGCTGCTGTACGGGCGCGCGACACGCATGCTGGCCGAACTGCGCGGATTGCAGGAAGACCTGCACAGTCAGCACGACGAACCGGGCGGGCTGCTGCGCATCGACTGTCCGGCGCCTTTCGGCCGGCGGCACCTGATGGCCGCGCTGGCCGCGTTCATGCAGCGCCATCCGGCGCTGCAGGTCGACCTAGTGCTGACCGACAGCATGGTCGACCTGCAGGGTGCGCGGCTCGGCTCCGACGTCGATCTCGCGGTGCGCATCGGCCCGCTCGAGGACACGCGTTTGGTCGCGACGGTGCTGGCGCCGCAGCGGCGCGTGCTGTGCGCGAGCGCGGCCTACCTCGCCCGGCGCGGCGAACCCGCATCGCCCGACGCGCTCGCCGGCCATGACTGTCTCGCATGGCATGGCGCACCGCCGCCCGGCGCATGGCGCTTCGGCGAGCGCCGCCACGCGCCGGCGCAGCCGCGGTTTCGCAGTAATCATTCGGAAGCGTTGCTCGAGGCGGCGATCGACGGGCTCGGGCTCGCGCACCTGCCGACCTGGCTCGTGGCGGACGCGCTGCGCGACGGACGATTGCGCGCGCTGCTGCCGCAGTACGCGGCGGCGCCCGAGCCGGCGACGATTCACGTGCTGCGCCAGCAGCCGCGCGGCAGTGCGCGCACGTCGCGGCTCGTCGCGTTCCTCGCCACGTGGTTCGCGCAGCCGGCGTGGGATGCCGCGTGGGCGTGACGGCCGGCGAACGCCGCGCCGCATGAAAAAAGGGCCTCGCGTGCGAGGCCCGTCAACAGGTCGGAGAAACCGGTACGCCGGCCGGCACCGCGGGTCGCGCGGCGCCGGCCGGATCCGCACCGTTACTGCGTCAGTACCTTGCGCGGCTTGAAGAGGCCCTGGTATTGCCGTGCCGGGCGTTCCTTCGTCACCGGTTCGACGCCGCCGAAGGTCGGCGTCTGGCGCAGCTTCATCGCGGCCGGCGAAGCGACCGAGCCGATCGACGTCGAGCGCGAAGCCGGCGCGAGGTTGTTCGCGACCAGCAGCGCCGCTTCGCTCTTCAGGTTCGCCAGCAGCACCGGATCGGTCGAGCTGTTCACCTGCGTGAGCAGCCCGCTCCAGGCCGCGTCGCTGTAGTTCACGACGTAGTAGTCGAGACCGCTCGGGTTGGCGACCACGCCCGTGCAGCCGTCGATCCGCGTCTGCGCCTGCGTGTCCTTCAGCGCGAGCGTCGTGCGTTTCGCGAGACCCTGGCCGTACGCGAGCGTGATCGGCACCGTCCACTGCAGGCCCGGATACGCGTTCTGGTTCGGGAACGGCTGCTGTTTCAGCGTGACGACCGTCTGGTTCTTCGTCATGTCGCACTGCGTGTCGAGCGAGATCAGCGGTACGCCGGTCTGACGCACGTAGCTGTCGCCGATCGGGCCGACCGACTGGCCGCTTTCCTTCGACAGCGCATCCCACAGGCGCTTCGGCGTGCCGTTGCCGAACGAGTAGTCGACCAGGTACTGCTGCAGCCCCTTGCGCAAGGTCTGCTCGCCCAGATAGTTCTCGAGCGTCTTCAGCACGTGGCCGCCCTTGTCGTACGTGAACGCGCTCGCGCTCAGCACGAAGTCGTTCGACGCCCAGTCGTTGAAGTTCGGCGCGACCGGGAACGCGTTCGGGCCGATGTCGCGATTGATCACGCGATACTTGTTCTTCACCTGGTCGAGCCAGCTGAACTCGTCGGGGAAGAACTGGATCGTCGTCTTCGTCTCGAAGAACGTCGCGAACGATTCGTTGAGCCACACGTTGTCCCACCAGTCGGTCGTCACGAGATCGCCGAACCACTGGTGCGCGACTTCGTGCGTCAGCACTTCGTTGCCGTAGTGCGACATCGGCTGGCCCGGCTGCGGCAGGATGTCGTCGGCGAACTCGAGGATCGACCCCCAGTTCTCCATCCCGCCGAAGTTCAGGTCCTTCTGCTCCTTGAACGCGTCGTTCGCGGCCACCGTGTCGAACTTCGTCAGCGGCAGCGGGATGCCCGTGTAGCGGTAGTAGAAGTCGAGCGCCTGCTTGGTGCGGTCCATCGCCGGCTTCGCCCAGTCGCTCATGCCCGGCGGCGTGAACACGCGCAGGTGCAGGCCGCCCTTGCCGCCCGGCAGCGGGCTCGTGAAATCGTCCTCGTAGGTGTCGAACAGGCCGCCGCCGAAGAACAGCAGGTACGACGGCATCGGCGGGGTCTTCTCGAACTGCACCAGTTTGTAGCCGCCGCCGACGTTGGTCGACGGTTTCTCGGCCGCGTTCGACACGACGCGCCAGTTCTGCGGCACTTCGGCCGTCACTTCATAGGTCGGGCGGAACGCCGGCTCGTCCCAGCCCGGGAACCACTGGCGCGACAGGTTGGTTTCGCCCTGCGTCAGGATCGCGCCGCTCGTCTTGCCGTCGGTGCCCTTCAGGTCGACGCGGAACACGCCTTCGGCGGCCGAGCAGCCCGGATACGGATCGTCGCCGCAACTGCCGCCCGTCTGCGTGGCCGGATCGTCGTACGACTTGAAGTTGATGATGCCCGACCACTCCATGTGCAGCGAATAATTGCCCGGTGCGATCGTGCCGGCGGTGGGGCGCAACTGATAGAAGTCGCCCTTGTCCTGCGGCGTCGCGATCAGCTGGATGTTGCCCGGCTGCAGCGTGATGCGGCCGTTGGTGAACTTGATCCGGTGGCCGGCGATCACGATGTTGTTGACCGGCTTCAGCACCTTGATCTCGACGTCGGCGCGGCCGTCGAACGCGTTCAGCGCGTCGTTCGGGCGGAACCACAGCCGGTAGTTCACGGGCACCACGGTGTCCGGCAATTCGACAGGCGAGACGCTCTTGTCGACGTTCGATGCGCTCGGCGGCGCGGTGACGGCGGGCGACGAGCCCGTATGCGGCGCGCCGGCCGAGCTGAGCGCGGAAGCGGAGCCCGCACCGCCGTCGTCGCCGCCGCATCCGGCGAGCGCCAGCGCGGCGACGAGCGGCAGATAACGCATCTTGCGAATATGAATCGACATGACTGAAACCTCGATTGTTGAAAGAATCGTTCAGTGCTGCGAAAACACCGGCAAAAGCAATCCCCTCGCCGTTTAATCAACAGCGAAAGAAGCCAATGACGGATTATTCGAAAAAGACGGCGGCCGACTACGTGAAGGTAATCATGGTTTACTGCCCCCTCTGGATTTCCGGATGTCGTTTAACTGGCCGGTTCAAAATGGCCGGACGCGTGTTGTACTGAATTGATTTCGCGCGCACGACACGGGGCCGCACGCCCGGCGCGGGCGCGCGATCACTTTGAACCGACGACCTACGGGGCTGGCCGGGCCAGGCCGCAGGACGGAAGGACAGCGTGTCGCCGTCCTGTAAATTCGCCGTCATGCGGCATCAAGGTTTGTCGGCTTGCTCCAAGGATGCGTAAATATACTTGATGGTTTTGGGTAAAGGAAACGAAAAATTTAGAAAGCGCATCTATTGAATTCCGAGCGCTTCATTGAATGCTGAAAGTCATTAATGCGCTTTCCGTTTGGCCGGCAATTCCGTAGTTTTAATCTATTAACGATCTTGCGGAGCCGCCGAAACTACGAAATCCGGTGACGGACGGCACGGCCGGCACAGGCCGGCCGGTACAATGCAGCGACGCGTCCCGTTCACCGATTGCCGCGAGGAGACCTTCCCATGCCACGAGCCCTGTCCCGTCTCGCGCCGCTGCGCGCCGTGCTGCCGCTGGTCGCGACCGTGCTCCTGCTGGGCGGTTGCGCGGCGCTCACGCGCGAGCCGGTGCGCGTGTCGGTCGCCGGGCTCGACCCGCTCGTCGGGCAGGGCCTCGAGATGCGCTTCAGCCTGAAGTTGCGCGTGCAGAATCCGAACGATGCGCCGATCGACTACGACGGCATCTCGGTCGCGCTCGACCTGAACGGCACGCCGTTCGCGAGCGGCGTCAGCGATCGGGCGGGCACCGTGCCGCGGTTCGGCGAGGCCGTGCTCGACGTGCCGGTTTCGGTGTCGGCCTTCGCGGCCGCGCGGCAGGCGTGGAACCTGCCCGGCGCGGCCGCGAACGGCGAGCTGCCGTATGCGCTGCGCGGCCGGCTCGCCGGCAGCGGGCTGGGCACCGTGCACTTCAAGGACGCGGGCACGCTGCGTCTGCCGGCCTTGCCGGGGTGGGGCGGGTAGCTCGTTCGGTTGGATTCAACGTCGGCCAAATGTTTCTAAAAATTCACCATTTGACAGTCTTCAACGCTTATTTCGGCGCAATATCGATTTTTGTCGTGGCGCCCCTACACTTGCCGATGTCCGGCGGTCGGACATTTTTCAGGGGCAATCCATGGCGGCAAAATTCGAGCTGATGAAGGCCACGAACGGCCAGTACTACTTCCACCTGAAGTCGGCGAACGGTGAGATCATCCTCGCGAGCGAGCGGTACGAGGAGAAAAGCGGCGCGCGAAACGGGATCGCGTCGGTGCGGGAAAACGCGCCGCTCGACGCGCGCTACGAGCGCAAGCTCGCCCACAACGGCGAGCCCATGTTCAATCTGAAGGCCGCCAACCACCAGATCATCGGCACGAGCGAGACGTACAAGAGCGTGCAAGGGCGCGAGAACGGCATCGCGGCCGTCAAGCGCGATGCGCCCGTTGCGGAAACCTTCGATCTCGGCTGATTGACGGTTGCGCCGCGACGCATGCTTTCGGTCGACCGTCGCGGCGCCTGTTTTGCCGGGTCGGGCAAAGCGCGGTATGGTGTGGTCCGCGCGGTGAATTCTCGCCGCCGTTGAAGCCAACCGTACCGAGTTCGCGTGACCGATTTCCCCCTTTTCCACTGGACCGACGCCGACGGCGTCGATCATGCCGTGCGCTGGCGCTCCGAAGCCGGCGTGCAACCGCCGAAGCGCGCGGTGCCCGCCGACGACCGCCTCGCCGCCGATGCGGCCTACCGCCTCGCGTGCGAGGGGACCGCGCTCGTCTGGCAGGGCGATTTCCAGAATGCGCGCCAGCTTCTGCAGGCGATGGCGCGCCGTGTCGAACGCAAGCCGAAGAAGGCGAAAGCCGCGGCCGGCGTCGAGGCGTTCAACCTGCATCGTCTCGCGCAATCGCAGCGCGCCCGCACGCTCGGCATGCTGCTGATCCCGCTCGACGCCGATTACACGATTCCGCTGCGCCGCGCGCCCGACGTGCGGGCCGCCTGCGAGGAAGCGTACGGCCCCGGCGGCGCGCCGTCGGTCGTGTCGCTGCGCGAATTGCTCGGTCTCGTCGGTGCGCACGAGTGGCGCAAGAAGGGCGTGCCGATCCCGGCGCTCGGCGGCGCGCCGATCCATCCGCACTACGGCGTGTTCCCGCCGGTGCGCGGCGAATACGTCGAGCTCGTCGCGC
Source organism: Burkholderia sp. AU45388 (assembly GCF_030481585.1). Lineage (NCBI taxonomy): Bacteria > Pseudomonadati > Pseudomonadota > Betaproteobacteria > Burkholderiales > Burkholderiaceae > Burkholderia > Burkholderia sp. AU45388. Next base: position 155,336 of record NZ_JAUJPV010000011.1, read on the forward strand.
GTGCGCCGCTGCCGGCGACGTCGCTCGCATTCGATATCGGCACGGGCACCGGCGTGCTGGCGGCGGTGCTCGCGTCGCGCGGCGTCGAGCGCATCGTCGCGACCGACCAGGATCCGCGTGCGCTCGCCTGTGCGCGCGAGAACGTCGCGCGGCTCGGCCATGCGGGCCAGGTCGAGATCGTCGAGGCCGACCTGTTTCCCTCCGGCCGTGCGCCGCTCGTGGTCTGCAACCCGCCGTGGGTGCCGGCCCGGCCGAGCGCGCCGATCGAATACGCGGTCTACGACCCGGACAGCCGCATGCTGCGCGGTTTCCTCGCGGGGCTGGCCGCACATCTGGAGCCGGGCGGCGAGGGCTGGCTGATCCTGTCGGATTTCGCCGAGCATCTCGGCCTGCGGCCGCGCGACACCTTGCTGCAGTGGATCGACGAAGCCGGCCTCGTCGTGCTCGGCCGCGACGACATCCGCCCCGCGCATCCGAAGTCGACGGACGCCGACGATCCGCTGCATGCGGCGCGCCGCGCCGAGGTCACGTCGCTGTGGCGGCTCGGCGCCCGGGCCTGACCGCGTATTTTCGGTAAACTACCGCCATTCCTCACGAATTCCCGCCGCCGGGCCGTGGTCGACCGACCGTGGCCCGGCGCCGCTTCACGATGTCGAACAAGACCCACGAAATCCGCCCGGAGCAGTCCGTCGAGCTGCTGAAGGAACTGCACATCCTCACCCGCGACGGGAAGCTGAACCAGGACAGCCGCCGCAAGCTGAAGCAGGTCTATCACCTGTTCCAGTTCATCGAGCCGCTGCTCGCCGGCGTGCAGGCCGACAAGGGCCACGTGACGCTCGTCGATCACGGCGCCGGCAAGTCGTATCTCGGCTTCATTCTGTACGACCTGTTCTTCAAGCAGCAGCCGGGGCACGGCACGCCGGCGTTCGCATCGCACGTGTACGGCATCGAGACGCGCGAGGATCTCGTCACGCGCTCGACCGAGCTCGCCGCGCGGCTCGGGTTCGGCGGCATGTCGTTCCTGAACCTGTCGGTCGCCGATTCGATCACGTCGCCGCAACTGCCCGAAACGGTCGATGTCGTCACCGCGCTGCACGCATGCGACACGGCGACCGACGACGCGATCCGCTTCGCGCTCGCGAAGCGCGCGCAGCACATCGTGCTGGTGCCGTGCTGCCAGGCGGAAGTCGCGGGCGTGCTGCGCAGGAACAAGGGCAAGTCGCTCGCGAATGCGCTGACCGAGGTGTGGCGGCATCCGCTGCATACGCGCGAATTCGGCAGCCAGATCACCAACGTGCTGCGCTGCCTGCAGCTCGAGGCGCACGGCTACCAGGTCAGCGTGACCGAGCTGGTCGGCTGGGAGCATTCGATGAAGAACGAGCTGATCATCGCGCAGTACAAGAACCTGCCGCGCCGCAAGCCGGGCGAGCGGCTGAACGAGATCCTCGCGATGTTCGGCCTCGCCGAACTGAACGAGCGCTTCTTCGTCACGCAGGCCGCCGCGGCGGGCGACGCCGCCGTCGAGCCCGCCGAAGGCTGACGGGCGGCCGCGCGGGCATGGCGCCCGCGCAGCGCGTTGCACGTTGCCTCACACGTCGTCGCCCGGCCGGCGCATCCATTCGCGCCAGCCTTCGTGGCCGAGGCGGCGCAGCGTTTCCTGATTCTTTTCGTAGATCGCGGACGCGTCCGGGAACGCGTCGACCGCGCGCGCGATGCTGTCCTCGCGCAGCAGGTGCAGGATCGGGTACGGCGCGCGGTTCGTGTAGTTCTCGATGTCGTCGGGCTCGGTGCCGTCGAACTGGTATTGCGGATGGAAGCTCGCGATCTGCAGCACGCCGTCGAGCCGCAATTGCCGCACGAGCCGCTCGGCGAAGAACAGCGCATCGTTGTAGTCGACGAAATCGGCGAACACGTGCGGGTAGATCACGAGCGTCGTATCGAGCTGCTGCGGGTCCGCCGCGTCGAGCGCGCGCAGCTCGGTTTCGAGTTCGGCGAGCGCGTCTTCGAGTGTCGTCGCTTCGCTGATCGCGTAGCGCACCTGTTCCTTCACATAGACGCTTTTCGCGAACGGGCACAGGTTCAACCCGATTACCGCGCGCGCGAGCCAGTGCCGCGTGGCGGCGAGGATGTCGTCGGGCGAGTCGGGGCGGGTGTCGGTCATCGTGGTACCAGTCGGGCGGAAGGGCAAAAAGGGCAAAAAGGGCCGCATTGTAGCGGGCGCGCCGGGGAACAACGCGCGCGGGCCGTCACGCGCAGGCCGCTTCGATCAACTGCGTGACGAGCGCGGGCGCGGTGCCGATCGGCGTTTCGCCATGCCGGTAGGTCTGGCTCGCCGCATAGATGCCTTCGACCACCAGCGCGAGCGCATCGGCGAGCGCCTTCGGCTGTCGCGCGCCGGCGCCTTCGCACAGCGCGACGAGCCGTTTCATCAACTGCTCCTTGTTCTGCGCGACGCGTTCGCGCGCCGGGTGCGACGCATCCGGGAATTCGGCGGCGACGTTGACGAACGGGCAGCCGCGATAGTCCTTTTGCGTCGCGCGTTCGGCGAGATCGACGAAGTACTGGATCAACTGCGCCTTCGGCTGCCCCGGATGCTTCGCGGCGCTCGTGTCGAGCCGCTCGAAGAAGCACGCGTCCATCCGTTCCAGATACGCGAGGATCAGCTCGTCCTTCGACGAGAACTGGCGGTACAGGCTCATCTTGTTGACGCCTGCGCGCTCCACCACCGCCTCGACGCCGACCGTGCGCACCCCTTCCCTGTAAAACAGCTCCTCGGCGGCACGCAGCAGGTGCTCCTGCGCGGTGGCGCCGTCGATCGGCCGGCGTGTGCGCCGCGCCAGCGGTTTGGCGGCCTCGATGCCCGACATGATGACCCTCGACTACGTAATGGATTGCTTGACATGTTACCGACTGGTAACTACGATCGCAACACAGTTGTGACCGGTCGGTAACAATCGCGCCGGCTCGACAGACGAATGCCAAGCATCGGCCCGGGTCAGCCGATGTTGAAATGCGCGGCGGAGGTGGCTCGGTCGGGGCGGAGCACGCGCGATGGCGCCAAAACCGCCCACTGGAGAACGTGAAGATGAACTGGGCAGTGACACGAATCGGCGGGCGCTTCCATTACGGATGGCTCGCGGCGGCGGTGGTATTCCTGATCCTGCTGGCGGCGGCCGGCACGCGCGCGACGCCGAGCGTGCTGATGGTGCCGCTCGAACGCGAGCTCGGCTGGAGCCGCGCGACGATTTCGCTGGCGATTTCGGTCAACATCGCGCTGTACGGCCTGACGGGCCCGTTCGCGGCCGCCGCGATGCAGCGCTTCGGGCTGCGGCCGACCATCCTCACCGCGCTCGTGACGATGGGCGCGGGCGTCGCGCTGTCGTCGATGATGACGCAGAGCTGGCAGATGGTGGTGATCTGGGGGCTGATGGTCGGCTGCTCGACGGGCGTCGTCGCGCTGACGCTGTCCGCGACCTTCGTCACGCGCTGGTTCCATGCGCGGCGCGGCCTCGTGATGGGGATCCTGACCGCGAGCACGGCCACCGGCCAGCTCGTGTTCCTGCCGATGCTCGCGGCGATCGCGCAGCGTCACGGCTGGCGGCCGGTCGTACTAGTCGTCGCGGTGGCGGCCGCGATCGTGATTCCGCTCGTCGCGTTGCTGCTGCCCGAGCGGCCGGCCGACGTGCAGCTGCGCCCGTACGGCGAGCCGGCCGATGCGCCGCCCGCGCCCGACGCGACGAAGGAGAATCCGCTCGCGGTCGCGTTCCGCACGCTGCTGACGGCGAGCCGCTCGCGCGACTTCTGGCTGCTGTTCTTCAGCTTCTTCATCTGCGGCGCGAGCACCAACGGCTATGTCGGCACGCACCTGATCGCGATGTGCAGCGACTACGGGATGACCGAAGTGCAGGGCGCGTCGCTGCTCGCGGCGATGGGCGTGTTCGACCTGTTCGGCACGACGCTGTCGGGATGGTTGTCGGACCGTTACGACAACCGCGTGCTGCTGTTCTGGTATTACGGGCTGCGCGGGCTGTCGCTGATCTACCTGCCGCATGCGTTCGGGATCGATTTCTTCGGGCTGCCGCTGTTCGCGATGTTCTACGGGCTCGACTGGATCGCGACCGTGCCGCCCACCGTACGGCTCGCGACCGATGTGTTCGGCAAGGCCGCGGCGCCGGTCGTGTTCGGCTGGATCGTCGCCGGCCACCAGCTCGGCGCGGCGTTCGCCGCGCTCGGCGCCGGGTTGCTGCGCGCGAGCCTCGGCAACTACACGATCGCGTCGATGATCTCGGGCGGGCTGTGCATCGTCGGCGCGCTGATCGTGCTGCGGATCAACCGCGGCCCGTCGCGCGCGGCCGCGCAGGCGGCCTGAGCGCGGCGGACCGGCCAGCCGCACGCGCTGCGGCCGGCCATTGCACGCACGGAGATTGGCATAGCGCGCCCGGATCGGGCACGCAGTCGCTCAAGCGGGTATGCTTGCGGTTCGCGAAGGCGTTCGCGCCCCTTCATCGATGTCAGCGAGGAACCGCATGTCCGTCAAACCTGCTCCCACCACTGTTTCGATTCACGATCTGATCGCGGGCCGCTGGAGCCCGCGCGCGTATTCGGATGAGCCGATCAGCGCCGGCGATCTTCACGCGGTGCTCGAAGCGGCACGCTGGGCTCCGTCCGCGTACAACGCGCAACCGTGGCGTTTCATCGTATTCGATCGCACCCAGGACGAAGACGCGTTCAAGCGCGCGTTCGCGACGCTGGTGCCGTTCAACCAGGGCTGGAATGCACCGGCGCCGGTGCTGATCGCGGTCACCGCGCACACGCTGACGCCGAAGGGCGAGCCGGCGCCGACCGCGCTGTACGACGCCGGCGCCGCCGCGATGTCGCTGGTGCTGCAGGCGCATGCGCTCGGCCTCGCCGCGCACCAGATGAGCGGGTTCGACGCGAAGGCATTCCGCGACGCGTTCGCGATTCCGGCGGACGTCGCGATCGCGTCGATCATCTCGCTCGGCCACTACGGCAACGTCGACAAGCTCGATCCGGTGCTGCGCGATCGCGAGAAGGCGCCGCGCACGCGGCATGCGCTCGGCGAGGTCGTCTATGCCGGTGCGTGGAAGAAGCGCTTCGACGCGGCGGCCTGACCCCTCGGGCGGACAGGCTGCGTCATCCGTCCTGTCCGTGCCTGTTCCCGGCGCGCCACGCCGCGCGCCGTGGCCACGGGCCCCCGTCGCGCGGCACGGGTGGCCGGCCCCGGTTGTGATCCCGCGGGCTTCATGTTAAAAAGCCCGTCCTTTCCGTTTTCGCGCCGGCCCTGCTGCGGCAATTTCCCATGACTTACTGCGCGATCGATTTCGGCACGTCCAATTCCGCCGTGGCGCTGCCCGACGGCGATGGCATGCGCCTCGCGCCCGTCGAGGGCGACCACCTGACGCTGCCCACCGCGATCTTCTTCAACAGCGACGAAGAGACGGTCGAATACGGCCGAGCGGCGCTGGCCTCCTATATCGACGGTTTCGACGGCCGGCTGATGCGCTCGATGAAGAGCATCCTCGGCTCGCCGCTCGCGGAAACGACGACCGACCTCGGCGACGGCAGCGCGATCGCGTACACCGAAATCATCGCGCGCTTCCTGACGCACCTGAAGCGCAAGGCCGAAGCGCGCGCGGGCGCGCCGATCGGCCGCGCGGTGCTCGGGCGGCCGGTGTTCTTCGTCGACGACGATCCGCGCGCCGACCGTCTCGCCCAGGATCAGCTCGAGGCGGCCGCGCAGTCGGTCGGGTTCGCGGACGTTCACTTCCAGTACGAACCGATCGCCGCCGCCTTCGACTACGAATCGCGCCAGTCGGCCGAGCGTCTCGTGCTGGTCGCCGACATCGGCGGCGGCACGTCCGACTTCTCGCTGGTGCGCGTCGGCCCGGCGCGGATGGCGCGGCTCGAGCGCAAGGACGACGTGCTCGCGCACCACGGCGTGCACGTCGCGGGCACCGACTACGACCGGCGGGTCGAACTGGCGGCGATCCTGCCCGCATTCGGCTACCGTTCGCTCGACCCGGAAGGGCGCGAGCTGCCGAACAAGATCTACTTCGATCTCGCGACCTGGCACCTGATCAACACCGTCTACACGCCGAAGCGGATCGGCGAGCTGAAGCTGATGAAGCACCTGTACCAGGACGTGCGACAGTACGAGCGCCTCACGAGCGTGGTCGAGCAGCGGCTCGGGCACGCGCTGATGGCGCGCGCGGAGGAAGCGAAGATCGGCGTCGCGGCGGGCGGAGAGACGATGATCGACCTGAACGACGTGGAAGAGGATCTGCAGATCGCATTCGACGCGAATCGCCTCGTCGATGCGAGCCGCGACGACACCGCACGCATCGTCGACGCCGCGCGCGAGACGGTGCGGCTCGCGGGCGTGGCGCCGCGCGATGTCGGCGCGCTGTATTTCACCGGCGGTTCGACGGGGCTCGCGTTCCTGTCGGGCGCGCTGGCCGGCGCGTTCCCGGACGCGCAGCCGGTGTTCGGCGATCGCCTGGCGAGTGTCGCGACGGGGCTCGGTATTCACGCGCAGCGCCTGTTCGGCTGAACGGCGGGCGGCTAAAAGGTCGCCATGCCGGACGGACAACCGGCGCCCAAAAACAAAAAGCCCCGCCGAAGCGGGGCTTTTTTACACGAATTATCGCGCCAAGCTTAGACCGGACGGATGTTCGCAGCTTGCAGACCCTTCGGGCCCGTCTTCACTTCGAATTCAACCTTCTGGTTTTCTTGCAGCGTCTTGAAGCCTTCGACGCGGATTTCCGAGAAGTGCGCGAACAGATCGTCGCCGCCGCCTTCCGGGGTGATGAAGCCGAAGCCCTTTGCGTCATTGAACCACTTGACGGTACCGGTTGCCATGTTACTTGTTCCTAAAAAGATAAAACGGGGCCGAAGCCCATGGGGTGCGGAAAATCAAGGAAGGGGTAATAGGACCAACCGGAGTACCGTTGATGGGCGAACTACGAAAGAACCAATTCACTCGCCACTTGAAATCCTGCGAAGTCCTTTATACGGCTAATCCGTCTGACGGTCAACCGTATTCCCGGGCATTCAGGGTTATTGCGGATATTCGGTTTACAAAGCTTGCAAGCGATGCGAATTTTTTGTAGGGGTCGATCGATTTTGGCGCCACGTTCGAGGTGCAACCGTTAAACTACGCGCCGCGTGGACGGGTTGCCCCGATCGGGTGACCCTCCTCCCAAGAATGCGTGCGCGGTGCGCTCCGAGCCGATCCCGGATCGCCGGCCGACCATGCTTTTTGAGACACAGGAGAGGATGTGAAGAGTTCTATTCAACGGAACATCGGCCCGTTTGCATTGATGCTGACGGGGCTGGGTTCGATTATCGGCTCGGGCTGGCTGTTCGGTGCGTGGAAGGCCGCCAAGATCGCCGGTCCGGCGGCGATCTGCGCATGGATCATCGGCGCCGTCGTGATTCTCGCGATCGCGCTGACGTATGCGGAACTGGGGGCGATGTTCCCCGAATCGGGCGGCATGGTGCGCTACGCGCGCTACTCGCACGGTTCGCTGGTGGGCTTCATCAGCGCATGGGCCAACTGGATCGCGATCGTATCCGTGATCCCGATCGAGGCCGAAGCGTCGATCCAGTACATGAGCACGTGGCCGTATCCGTGGGCGCATGCCTTGTTCGTGAACGGCGAGTTGCAGACATTGGGCCTGTTGCTGTCGGCCGTGCTGGTCGTCGTCTACTTCATGCTGAACTACTGGGGTGTGAAGGCTTTCGCGCGGGCGAACACCGCGATCACGATCTTCAAGTTCCTGATTCCCGGCCTCACGATCCTCGGCCTGATGCTCACGAGCTTCCATTCGGAGAACCTCGGCACCGCATCCAACGCGAGCTTCGCGCCGTACGGCTGGTCGGCCGTGCTGACCGCGGTCGCGACGAGCGGCATCGTGTTCGCGTTCAACGGCTTCCAGAGCCCGGTGAATCTCGCCGGTGAAGCGCGCAATCCGTCGCGCAGCGTGCCGTTCGCGGTGATCACGTCGATCCTGCTCGCGCTCGTGATCTACGTGCTCCTCCAAATGGCGTACATCGGTTCGGTGAACCCCGCCGACGTCGCGAAGGGCTGGGCGCACTTCAACTTCTCGTCGCCGTTCGCGGAACTCGCGATCGCGCTGAACCTGAACTGGCTCGCGATCCTGCTGTACGTCGACGCGTTCATCAGCCCGAGTGGCACCGGCACGACCTACATGGCGACGACCACCCGCATGATCTACGCGATGGAGCGCAACAACACGATGCCGAAGATGTTCGGCAACGTGCACCCGATCTACGGCGTGCCGCGCCAGGCGATGTGGTTCAACCTGCTCGTGTCGTTCATCTTCCTGTTCTTCTTCCGCGGCTGGAGCTCGCTCGCGGCGGTGATCTCGGTCGCGACGGTGATCTCGTACCTGACCGGTCCGATCAGCCTGATGGCGCTGCGCCGTTCGGCGACCGACATCGAGCGTCCGCTGTCGATTCCGCTGATGAAGCTGATCGCGCCGTTCGCGTTCGTGTGCGCGTCGCTGATCCTGTACTGGGCGAAGTGGCCGCTGACGGGCGAAATCATCCTGCTGATGATCGTCGCGTTGCCGGTGTATTTCTACTTCCAGGCGAAGTCGGGCTGGACCGGCTGGGGCGCCGACCTGAAGGCCGCGTGGTGGCTGGTCGCGTACCTGCCGACGATGGCCGTGCTGTCGCTGATCGGCAGCAAGGAATTCGGCGGTCACGGCTACCTGCCGTACGGCTGGGACATGCTGATCGTCGCGGCGATCTCGCTGGTGTTCTACTTCTGGGGCGTGAATACCGGCTACCGGACCCAGTATCTCGACGAGCGCGAGTCGCACGACGAGATCCTCGAGGGGGTCGGCGCCTGACGCCTGACCTGTCGCCGGATTCGGCGGCGGCAGGATGCAGCGAAAAAGCCCGCCCGAGCGATGCTCGGGCGGGCTTTTTGCTGACTGGCTCGGCGATGGCGCCGCCGTTCGGATTCAGGCGTCGGCGTTCGCGAACACGTAGTTCGTCATCGCGAGCACGCGCTGGTAGGTGCCGAGCGACTGGATGCCGAGCCGGTAGTCGTCGTCCGCCGCGCCGAGCGCGGTGAAGACCGGCAGCAGATGCTCGTCGGTCGGATGCATCAGCGCCGCGTGCGGCGCCTGCCGGCGATAGTCGAGCAGCGCATCGACGTCGCGCGCGGCAAGTTTGGCCTCGAACCAGTCGGTGAATTCCGCGACGCGCGGGTCCGCATCCTCGGGCGTCGCGCCGAAATCGGCGGCGCGCAGGTTGTGCGTGATCTGGCCCGAGCCGATCACCATCACGCCTTCGTCGCGCAGCGGCCGCAGCGCGCGGCCGAGCGCGAAGTGATGCGCGGCGTCCGCGCGCGGCTGGATCGACAGTTGCGCGACCGGCACGTCGGCTTCCGGAAACATCAGCAGCATCGGCACCCACGCGCCGTGATCGAGGCCGTGTTCGGTCGTCGCGGTCGCGATGCCGGCCGCGTTCAGCAGCGCGGCCGCGCGTGCGGCGACGTCGGGTGCGCCCGGCGCCGGATAGCGGATGTCGTACAGCGCCTGCGGGAAACCGTAGAAGTCGTGAATCGTGTCCGGATGCGCGGCGACGCTCGCGACCGGCTGTTGCGTGCCCCAGTGTGCGGAGAGCATCAGCACCGCGCGCGGGCGCGGCAGTTCGGCGCCGAGGTGCGTGAACGCGCCGGAGGGCAGCGCGGGGTCGATCGGCAGTGTCGGGGCGCCGTGAGACAGGTACAGCGAAGGCAAGCGGTTCATGGTGGTGACCTGCGAAAGGGTTTGCCTGTGACTATAGGCGCGCACCGGGCATTGATAAATCGGCAATCGGGAATTTGATTGACGCTTGTTCGTTGATAATCGTGGCGATGGCACGCGCACCAAGCCGATTCGCGTCTGAAGGCGTGAGATCGACGGAATTGCGGTGCGAATCGGTGGGGAATCCGCGCAGAAGGGGGTAATTTACTGCGTGTGCCGAATGCCGGCCCACGGCGTCGTGAGCGGGGCGCTGAGCGCGAACAGGTCGAGCACGCGCGTGACGGTCTGGTCGACGAGTTCCTCGATCGTCTTCGGCATTGCATAGAACGCCGGCAGCGGCGGGAAGACGATGCCGCCCATTTCGGTGACGGCGGTCATGTTGCGCAGATGCGCGAGGTTGAACGGCGTTTCGCGCACCATCAGCACGAGACGGCGGCGTTCCTTCAGCGTGACGTCGGCCGCGCGCGTGATCAGGTTGTCGGACAGCCCGTGCGCGACGCTCGCGAGCGTCTTCATCGAACAGGGCGCGATCACCATGCCGTCGGTCGCGAACGAGCCCGACGCGATCGTCGCGCCGACGTCGCGCACCGAATGCACGACGTCCGCACGGCTTTCGACGTCGGCCTTCGGCAGCTTCAGTTCATGCTGGATGTTGAGCCAGCCGGCGTTCGAAATCAGCAGGTGCGTTTCGACGCCGCCGGCGGCGCGCAGCAGGTCGAGCAGCCGCACACCGTAGATCGCGCCGGTGGCGCCGGTGATCGCGACGATCAGCCGGCGTGGCGGCGCGCTGGGAGATGCCATCGAAAAGGGGGCGGGTGCCGCGTATCAAGCGGCGGCGAACAGTTGCTGCAGTTCGCCCGACTGGTACATCTCCATCATGATGTCCGAGCCGCCGATGAATTCGCCCTTCACATAGAGCTGCGGGATGGTCGGCCAGTTCGAGAATGCCTTGATGCCCTGGCGGATTTCGTCGTCCTCGAGCACGTTGACCGTCTTGAACTGGTCGACGCCGCAGGCTTTCAGCACCTGCACGGCGCGGCCCGAGAAGCCGCACATCGGGAATTGCGCGTTGCCCTTCATGAAGAGCACGACCTGGTTTTCGTCGACGATTTGCTTGATACGTTGTTGGGTGTCCATGACTGACCTTGCGTTTGCGGGGCGTTAGATCGAAATGATAGCGGATTTCAACCGGGCGGGCCGGGCGTCAGCCCGGCAGGCGGCCGCCGGTCGTGCGTTCGATGGCGGCGAGATCGGCGAGCGATTCGACCGCGACGAAGCCGTGCGACGCCAGGATCGCGCGGACGGCTTCGGCCTGGTCATAGCCGTGCTCGATCCAGAGCGTGCCGCCCGGTTTCAGGTACGCGCCGGCGCCCGCGACGATCGTGCGGATCGCGCTGAGGCCGTCGGCATCGTCGGTGAGCGCGCCGCGCGGCTCGAAACGCAGGTCGCCTTGCGCGAGGTGCGGGTCGCCTTGCGCGATGTACGGCGGGTTGCTGACGATCGTATCGAACGCGAGCGCGGGATCGAGCGCCGCGTACCAGTCGCTCTGCAGCCAGCGCAGCGGGCCGCCGGGGCGCCGCGCGTCGAGCAGTTTGTCGGCGTTGCGTTGCGCGACCGCGAGCGCGGCCGGCGAACGGTCGAGCGCCCAGACGCGCGCATCGGGGCGCTCGGCCGCGATCGACACGGCGATCGCGCCGCTGCCGGTGCCGAGATCGAGCACGGCGGCGTGCGGCAGCCCGCTGATCGCATCGAGCGCGGCTTCGACGAGTAGCTCGGTTTCGGGGCGCGGGATCAGCACGTCGGGCGTCACGTCGAACGGGCGGCCGAAGAACTCGCGCATCCCCACCAGTTGCGCGACGGGCTCGCCGGCGACGCGGCGCGCTTCGAGCGCGCGGAAGCGTTCGACCACGGCGGCGTCGAGCGGCGCGTCGCCGCGCGTGATCAGTTGCGTGCGAGTCCAGCCCAGCGCATGCGCGAGCAGCACGCGTGCATCGACCGGGTCGAGCGGCGATGCGCGCAGCAACGCGTCGGCGGTGGTGTCGGGCATCGCGGCCTCAGTCGGCTTCGCCGAGCGACGCGAGCAACTCGGCCTGGTGCTCGGTGACGAGCGCGCCGATCAGTTCGTCGAGATCGCCGTCCATGATCGCCTCGAGCCGGTACAGCGTCAGGTTGATCCGGTGGTCGGTCATCCGGCCTTGCGGGAAGTTGTACGTGCGGATCCGCTCGGAGCGGTCGCCGGAGCCGATCAGGCTCTTGCGCGTCGCCGCTTCCTTCGCGTGCTGCTCGTGATACTGCTTGTCCTTGATGCGCGCGGCGAGCACCTTCAGCGCGCGATCCTTGTTCTTGTGCTGCGAGCGGTCGTCCTGGCATTCGACGACGATCCCGGTCGGGATGTGCGTGACGCGCACCGCCGAATCGGTCTTGTTGATGTGCTGGCCGCCCGCGCCGGACGCGCGGAACGTGTCGATGCGCAGGTCGGCCGGATTGATCTCGACCTCGCCGATTTCGTCGGCTTCCGGCATCACGGCGACCGTGCACGCGGACGTATGGATGCGCCCCTGCGTCTCGGTGGCCGGCACGCGTTGCACGCGATGGCCGCCCGATTCGAACTTCAGGCGCGAATACGCGCCCTGGCCCGCGATTCGCACGATCACTTCCTTGTAGCCGCCGAGATCCGACGCGCTCTCCGACATCATTTCGACCTGCCAGCGCTGGCGTTCCGCGAAGCGCAGGTACATACGCAGCAGGTCGCCCGCGAACAGCGCCGATTCGTCGCCGCCCGTGCCCGCGCGGATTTCGAGGAAGATGTTGCGGTCGTCGTTCGGGTCCTTCGGCAGCAGCATCTTCTGCAGTTCGGTCTCGAGCCGCGCCATGCCCTCGCGCGCGCTGCGGATTTCGTCTTCCGCGAAATCGCGCATCGACGGATCGGCGAGCAGCTCCTGCGCGGCCGTCTCGTCGCTGCGCGACTGGCGCCATAACGCGTATTGCTCGACGACCGGGCCGAGTTCCGCATGTTCGCGTGTCAGCTTGCGGTACTGGTCGAGGTCGGCCGTGACGTTTTCGCGGCTCAGCAGGTCGTTCAGTTCGGCCAGCCGTGTGGAAAGCTGGTCGAGCTTGCGTTGCATGCTCGTCTTCATGGTGTGGAGCGGCGCTCCCGGGCAAGGGGTATTCGGAAAGGATAGGCCGGCGGTGGGACAACGACCGGCCGGCGGCAGGGCGACCGGGCGGCGCTAGTGGCCGGATTGGTCGTTCGAGCGCGGCGCGTGCTGGTAGAAGCCGCGCATCAGGTCGATCAGCGAATCGCGATCGGCGCCGTTGACGCGGTTGAGCGCGCTCGTCGGGCCGTGGATCAGCTTGTTGGTCAGCGCCTGCGACAGCGCTTCGAGCACCGCAGCCGGATCGTCACCGCGCGCGAGCAGCTTCTGCGCCTTCTCGACTTCGGCCCGGCGCAGCGCGTCCGCCTGCGTATGCATGTGACGGATCACCGGCACGACGCTGCGCGTGTCGAGCCATTGCATGAAATTCTGCACGCGCGTCTCGATGATCGCTTCGGCCTGCGCGACCGCGGCCTGGCGCGACGCGTTGCCTTCGCGCACGATCGCGCCGAGATCGTCGACGGTGTAAAGGAACACGTCCTTCAGCTTGCCGACTTCGGGCTCGATGTCGCGCGGCACCGCGAGGTCGACCATGAAGATCGGCCGGTGGCGGCGCGCCTTCACCGCGCGCTCGACCGCGCCGAGGCCGATGATCGGCAGCGTCGACGCGGTGCACGACACGATGATGTCGAACTCGTGCATGCGGGCGGGCAGGTCGGCCAGCGGCATCGCGCGGCCGTTGAAGCGCTCGGCGAGCCGCTGGCCGCGTTCGGCCGTGCGGTTCGCGACGACGAGTTCGCGCGGGCCTTGCGCGGCGAAGTGCGTCGCGCACAGCTCGATCATTTCGCCGGCGCCGATGAACAGCACACGCTGATCCGACACCTTTTCGAAGATCCGCTGCGCGAGGCGAACCGCGGCGGCGGCCATCGACACCGACTGCGTGCCGATTTCGGTCGTGCCGCGCACTTCCTTCGCCACCGCGAACGTGCGCTGGAACAGCTGGTTCAGGTAGGTGCCGAGCGCGCCCGCTTCCGTCGCGGTGCGAACGGCATCCTTCATCTGGCCCAGAATCTGGGTTTCACCGAGCACCATCGAATCGAGGCCGGATGCCACGCGAAACGCGTGCCGGACGGCTTCCGACTGCGGCAGCGCATAGACGTGCGGCGCGAGCTCGTCGACCGGAATCCGGTGATACTCCGACAGCCAGCGGAGCGCGCCTTCGCGGGCCGCGCGATCGTCGGTGGCGCAATACAGTTCGGTGCGGTTGCAGGTGGAGAGAATCGCCGCTTCCGGCGTATTGGGCGCCTGCGGGCCGAGAAACACGTTCTTGAACGTGACGAGAGCCGGCTTGATTTGCTCGAGCGGAAACGCCACGCGTTCGCGCAGGGCGACAGGCGCAGTGTGGTGGTTGATTCCGATCGTGAGGAGTTGCATATCGAGGGCTATCGTTTAGCCCCATATTATAGCGTTTCAGTAATTTCCTCACTCGCTGCGTACCGGGCATCGGCGTGGCGGGGGCGCGAATTTGGGGGCTCGATCGGCACGCGGTCGAGCTGATAGCCGAAGCCGTAGAGCGGCAACAGCCGGTAGCCGCGCTCCGGAAGCAGCTGCAATTTGCTGCGCAGCCGGGACGCGTGCGTGTCGAGCGTGCGCGACTTCATGTCGCGGCGGCGGCCCCATACCGTTTCGAGGATATGGGCGCGCGACACGGGCCGCGACACGTTCGTGAGCAGCAACTGCGCGAAACGGAACTCCTTCGGCGTGAGTGAAACGATTGCGTCGCCGAAACGCACGAGGCAATGGGTGGTGTCGAATGCGTATTCGCCGTACGTTTCGCGCGAGCGGGCGGGCGCTCGCCGCACGCCCGCGCGCCGGCTCAGTGCGTTGACGCGCGCGAGAAACTCCGGCCCGCTCACGGGGCGCACGAGGCAATCGTCGGCGCCCGCGTGCAGGCACGAGACGATTTCGCTTTCGCGCGCCGACTGCATCATGGCAATGGCCGGCAACCCGGGCAGAATCGCCTGCGCGCGCGGAATGACTTCCTGCGCTGGCCGGTCGCCGGCCCAGTGGCCGGTGACCAGCATGTCGCAGGTGTTGTCGGCGGCGAGCCACTCGAAGAATGCGGTGCTGGACGGAAACGCATGGCACACGTGACCGCCCGCGAAGAGCAGGCGGTTCAGGAGAGCGCTATGACGCGACTCCGGATCGATCAGAGCGATTCGCATGACGATTTCTTCAATACGGCAGCCGGTGTGCGCTTGCCATAACGTCGAGTCGGCCCCTACACTCGAACGTTCGCGGCGCCCGGCTGGTCTCGGGTTCGATGGATGAATCGATGCTAGCCGCTGGCAACGTTCACGCCTATGGGACGAATCTGAATTTATAGAAGGCGTTGAATGAACTGGTTTGGAATCCTTGTCCTGGGAGCGGCCGTCGGGCTGTTCGGTCGCTGGCTGCATCCGATGCGGCGCACGGGCCGGCCGGCATGGTGGATCGCGGTGCTCGTCGGCATCGCGGGCGCGGCCGCCGCCCGCATGGTCGGCAATCTCTCGGGACTGTTTTACGATGGCGAGACGCTCGAATGGCCGGTCTGCACCGGCGTCGCGTTCCTCGCCGTAGCCGTGACGGTCGCGCTGTCGGCCCGTCGCTGAATGCTCTCAGGTGAAATCATGAATGCCCGTCTCCCCGAAGTCTCGCCGGTGCCGGCCCGTCTCGCGCTGTTGCGCGGCGCCATGGCCCGCGAGAACCTGGCCGCCTATCTCGTGCCGTCCGCCGATCCCCATCTGTCCGAATACCTGCCGGAACGCTGGCAGGCGCGCCGCTGGCTGTCGGGCTTCACGGGCTCGGTCGGCACGCTGGTCGTGACCGCGGAGTTCGCGGGGTTGTGGGTCGACAGCCGCTACTGGGTGCAGGCCGACGCCGAGCTGGCGGGCACGGGCGTGCAGTTGATGAAGATGACGGGCGGGCAGCAGAGCGCACCGCACGTCGACTGGCTCGCGCAGAACGTGGCGGCCGGCGCGACGGTCGGCGTCGATGGCGCCGTGCTCGGCGTCGCGGCCGCGCGCGGGCTGAGCGCCGCCCTGAGCGCGCGCGGCATCGCGCTGCGCACCGACGTCGACCTGCTCGACGCGATCTGGCCGGAGCGGCCGGGGCTGCCCGGCGATGCGGTGTTCGAGCACGTGGCGCCGCAGGCCGACACGACCCGCGCGAGCAAGCTCGCCGAAGTGCGCCGCGCGATGCACGCGCAGGGCGCGCAATGGCACTTCGTGTCGACGCTCGACGATCTTGCGTGGCTGTTCAACCTGCGCGGCGCCGACGTCAATTTCAATCCGGTGTTCGTTGCGCACGCATTGATCGGCGCCGATCGCGCGACGCTGTTCGTCGCCGACGGCAAGGTGCCGCCGGCGCTGGCCGCGTCGCTCGCGCGGGATGGCGTCGACGTTCGCGCCTACGACGCCGCGCGTGCGTCGCTCGGGGCGTTGCCCGACGGCGCGACGCTGCTGATCGACCCGCGCCGCGTGACGTTCGGCACGCTCGAGGCCGTGCCGGCCGGCGTGAAGCTCGTCGAGGCCGTGAATCCGTCGACGTTCGCGAAGTCGCGCAAGACGTCCGCCGAGATCGAGCACGTGCGCGTGACGATGGAGCACGACGGCGCCGCGCTGGCCGAATTCTTCGCGTGGTTCGAACAGGCGGTGAATCGCGAGACGATCACCGAGCTGACGATCGAGGAGAAGCTCACGGCCGCGCGCGCCCGCCGCCCCGGCTACGTGTCGGCGAGCTTCGCGACGATCGCCGGCTTCAACGCGAACGGCGCGATGCCGCACTACCATGCGACGCGCGAGTCGCACGCGACGATCGCCGGCGACGGCCTGCTGCTGATCGATTCGGGCGGCCAGTACATGACGGGCACGACCGACATCACGCGCGTCGTGCCGGTCGGCACCGTCAGCGACCTGCAGCGGCGCGATTTCACGATCGTGCTGAAGTCGATGATGGCGCTATCGCGCGCCCGCTTCCCGCGCGGCATCCGCTCGCCGATGCTCGATGCGATCGCGCGTGCGCCGATGTGGGCGGCCGGGCTCGACTACGGCCACGGCACCGGGCATGGCGTCGGCTACTTCCTGAACGTGCACGAAGGCCCGCAGGTGATCTCGCACTACGCGCCGGCCGAGCCGTACACGGCGATGGAAGAGGGAATGATCACGTCGATCGAGCCGGGCGTGTACCGTCCGGGCCAGTGGGGCATCCGGATCGAGAACCTGGTCGTGAACCGCGCGGCCGGGAAGACGGAGTTCGGCGATTTCCTCGCATTCGAGACGCTGACGCTGTGCCCGATCGACACGCGCTGCGTGCTGATCGAGATGCTGCACGACGAAGAGCGCGCGTGGCTGAACACGTATCACGCGACGGTGCGCGAGCGCGTCGGCCGGCATCTGAGCGGCGACGCGAAGGCGTGGCTCGACTTGCGCACGCAGCCGATCTGACGCAACGCGCGGCAACGGCGGATGGCGAGTCGGTCACGATCGAACGACGGCCTGACAATAACAGCGAGGGCAAGCAATGGCGGACACTGCGGTGATCGTGGTCGACATGCAGCGTGGGCTGGTGCAGCGGGCGCAGCCCGCGTACCGGCTCGACGACGTGGTGTCGGGCATCAACCGGTTGACGGCAGCGGCGCATGCGGCGAACGCGCCGGTGTGCTTCGTGCAGCACGACGGCGACGCGGACGACGACATCGTGCCCGGCACGCCGGGCTGGGAACTGCACGCCGGGCTGGTCGTCGGTCGCGACGACTGGCGCGTGCGCAAGCAGGCGAGCGACGCGTTTCACGACACGCCGCTCGCGGCGCAGCTCGATCGCCATGGCATCCGTTCGGTGCTGATCTGCGGCTATGCGACCGAGTTCTGCGTCGATTCGGCCGCGCGCCGTGCCGCGCTGCTCGGCTACCGGACGACCGTCGTGTCCGACCTGCACACGACGAACGAGCGTGCCCACCTGTCGGCGGCGCAGATCGTCGCGCACCATCACTTCATCTGGCACAACAATTCGCTGTCGGGCAACGCGGTGACGCCGCGTCCGCTCGCGGACGTGCTCGCCGCGGAGTTCGCATGACGATCAAGGCAGTGGTGTTCGATTTCGGCGGCGTGCTGATCGACTGGAGTCCCGAGTACCTTTACCGCGAACTGATTCCCGACGCCGCCGAGCGCCGCTGGTTCCTCACGCACGTATGCGCGATGGACTGGGTGGTCCGCCAGGACGGCGGGCAGACGATCGAGGAGGGCACGGCCGAACTCGTCGCGAAGTTTCCGGAGCACGAGGCGCTGATCCGCGCGTTCTACGCGCGCTGGCACGAGATGATCGGCGGCGTGCTCGAAGAGGGCGCGGCGCTCGTCGAGCGGCTGGACGCGCAGGGGATGCCGTTGTTCGGGCTGACGAACTGGTCCGCGCAGACGTTTCCGTATGCATGGGACAACTTCCCGGTGCTGCGCCGCTTCAAGGACATCGTCGTGTCGGGCCGCGTGAAGCTCGTGAAACCCGAGCCGGCGATCTACCGCGAGATGCATGCGCGGATCGAGCCGCACCTGCCTGGGGTCGCGCCGCACGAGCTCGTGTTCATCGACGACAACGCGCACAACGCGGCGGCCGCGACGGCGCTTGGTTGGCACGGCATTCATCACACGAGCGCGGCGGCGACCGAAGCACGCCTGCGTGAACTGGGCGCGCTGGTGTAGACGGCGCGGAAGTCGCGCGGGATAAAAAAAGCGAGCGCTGGGCTCGCTTTTTCGCTGTGCCGTTCCGGAAGCGGCCCCGTTCGGCACCGGCCCCGCGCGAGCGCGGCGCCGGGCGCCCGGGCCGCGCCGCTCAGCGGCTGATCGGCTTGTAGCGCAGACGCTTCGGCTTCGCGGCTTCCTCGCCGAGGCGCGCACGCTTGTCGGCTTCGTACTCCTGGTAGTTGCCGTCGAAGAACGTGACCTGCGAATCGCCTTCGAACGCGAGGATGTGCGTCGCGATCCGGTCAAGGAACCAGCGATCGTGCGAGATCACCATCACCGAGCCCGCGAATTCGAGCAGCGCGTCTTCCAGCGCGCGCAGCGTTTCGACGTCGAGGTCGTTCGACGGTTCGTCCAGCAGCAGCACGTTGCCGCCCGAGATCAGCGTCTTCGCGAGGTGCAGGCGGCCGCGTTCGCCGCCGGACAGGTTGCCGACGATCTTCTGCTGGTCGCCGCCCTTGAAGTTGAAGCGGCCGATGTACGCGCGCGACGGCGTTTCGTACTTGCCGACCGTCAGCACGTCGGCGCCGCCCGAGATTTCCTCGAACACCGTCTTCGAACCGTCGAGCGCGTCGCGGCTCTGGTCGACGTACGCGAGCTTCACCGTCGGGCCCATCACGACTTCGCCCGAATCCGGCTGTTCCTTGCCGGTCAGCATCTTGAACAGCGTCGACTTGCCGGCGCCGTTCGGGCCGATGATGCCGACGATCGCGCCGGCCGGGATCTTGAAGCTCAGGTTGTCGATCAGCAGGCGGTCGCCGAACGACTTGCTGACGTTCTTGAACTCGATCACTTCGTTGCCGAGGCGCTCGCCGGCCGGAATGAAGATTTCCTGCGTTTCGTTGCGCTTCTGGTATTCCTGGCTGCTCAGCTCCTCGAAGCGCGCGATACGCGCCTTCGACTTCGCCTGGCGGCCCTTCGGGTTCTGGCGCACCCACTCCAGTTCCTTCTTGATCGCCTTCTGACGCGCCGATTCCGACGCTTCTTCCTGCTTCAGGCGCTCTTCCTTCTGGTCGAGCCAGCTGCTGTAGTTGCCCTTCCACGGAATGCCGTGGCCGCGGTCGAGTTCGAGAATCCACTCGGCCGCGTTGTCGAGGAAGTAGCGATCGTGCGTGACCGCGACCACGGTGCCCGGGAAGCGCACCAGGAACTGCTCGAGCCAGTCGACCGATTCGGCGTCGAGGTGGTTGGTCGGTTCGTCGAGCAGCAGCATGTCGGGCTTTTCGAGCAGCAGCTTGCACAGCGCGACGCGGCGCTTCTCGCCGCCCGACAGGTGCTCGATCTTCGCGTCCCACGACGGCAGGCGCAGCGCGTCGGCGGCCACTTCGAGCTGCTGCTCGGGGCTGCCGCCGTCGCTCGACGCGAGGATCGCTTCGTATTTCGCCTGCTCGGCCGCGAGCGCGTCGAAGTCGGCGTCCGGTTCGGCGTAGGCCGCGTAGATTTCTTCCAGCTTCTTGTTCGCCTGGAACAGGTCGCCGAGGCCTTCCTCGACGGCTTCGCGCACGGTCTTCGTCGGGTCGAGCTGCGGTTCCTGCGGCAGGTAGCCGATGTTCAGGTTCGGCATCGGCGTGGCTTCGCCTTCGATGTCCTTGTCGACGCCCGCCATGATGCGGATCAGCGTCGACTTGCCCGAGCCGTTCAGGCCGAGCACGCCGATCTTCGCGCCGGGAAAGAACGACAGCGAGATGTCCTTCAGGATCTGGCGCTTGGGCGGCACGATCTTGCCGACCCGGTTCATCGTGAAAACGTATTGGGCCATTTCGGTGTGAAAGTCAGAAGTGGTTGAGACGGCCGCGCAGCGCGCGCGGGCGTGGCGGCGTCGGGTGATTCGGTACGGAGCGTGCCGCGCGGGGCGCGGCGGTGCGAGCGCGTATTGTACTTCGCCGCCGGTTGCCGCTGGCGCGGCGCAGGCCATTCGGCCGACCCGCGCTCACAGCCACGCGGCGACGCCGCCGTGCCCCGAGCACGTGCCGCGCCGGTGGCGGCTGAAGCTGTACGTGCCGTCGCGGCAACGCGCGCTCGCGCCGTCCGGCACGCGGCCCGATTTCGAATGCGCGGGCGCATGCACGGTTTCGCCGTCGCGGTTGCGATACGTGTCGTGACGGTCGAGGTCGGCTTCGTTGCCGTAGCCGGGCGGCGCGCGATAGGCGTGCGCGGCCGGCGGCAACGCGGCGCCCGCGACGAAGAGCGCGGCGGACAGGGTCGCGACCTGGGTCGCGCGGCGGAGCAGGGTGCGCATGGTCTCTCTCGTTTCGTTCGTTGTTGTCGATGTCGGGCCGGTTGCCCGCGCCGCATGTTAGCGGATCGGCGCCGGGTGCCGGCGTGACGCGACGCCGCGCCGGACATCGACGCCACGCCGTCGGGCTGCGCGGCATCGAAAATCCACCGGCGGAACGCGGCGAGCTTCGGCCGTTCCGCGTGATGCGGCGATAGTGGGCGCGTCGCGCGGTTTCCGGTAGGGTAGCCGGACCGTCAACCATCGACGCACGGTCGGGGAGGCATCGTGACATTCGACGAAGTCCGGCAGATCGCACTGGCGTGGCGCGGCGTCGAGGAAGGCACGTCGTACGGCACGCCCGCGCTCAAGGTGAAGGGCAAGCTGCTCGCGCGGCTGCGCGAGGACGGCGACACGCTCGTCGTGAAGGGCGTCGGCCCCGACGAGCGCGCGTGGCTGATCGAGTCGGCGCCCGACGTGTACTACGTGACCGATCACTACGTCGGCTGGCCGATCGTGCTGGTGCGCCTGTCGGCCGCGCACCCCGACGCCGTGAAAAACCTGCTCCTGCGGGAATGGCGCGCAATCGTGCCGGCGAGGTGGCGGGACGAAGCCGCCGGCGACACGAACTGAACGGCGCGCCCCCACGCGAGCCGCCGCCGAACCGGATCAAGCGTTGCATCGATTCGTATCGATGCAACGAGTGGTTCCATCGAAATTCTTCAATTGGTTCTTAGTGAAGAACCGTTTGATGCTTACACTCCTTCGCTTCGAAGGCGGCTGACGACAGCCGACGGAACGGGCGTACGCGATGCGCCGGCGCCCCGTGCGCCGCATCGCACCCGCAGCTTCGCAGACTGCGCGGACGACCCGACCGGCACGGCCCCTCCGGCCCATGCCCGCGTGCGACGCACGCGTGGCCGCGGCCGGATTCAAGAACGACAACTCCCGCGCCGCCTTCACGCGACACCGGTCGTACCGGAACCGTTTTTTGGAGAGAGACAGATGAGTGGAAGCAACACAGGCCTCGGCACCGGCCTGAAGCAGCGTCACGTAACGATGATGTCGATTGCCGGCGTCATCGGCGCGGGCTTGTTCGTCGGCTCCGGCCACGCGATCGCGGAAGCCGGGCCGGCGTCGATACTCGCGTATGCGATCGCGGGCGTGCTGGTCGTGCTGGTGATGCGCATGCTCGGCGAGATGGCCGTCGCGCATCCGGACAGCGGGTCGTTCTCGACCTATGCCGATCGTGCGATCGGCCACTGGGCCGGCTTCACGATCGGCTGGCTGTACTGGTGGTTCTGGGTGCTGGTGATCCCGATCGAGGCGACCGCCGCCGCGACCATCCTTAATGCGTGGTTCCCGGGCATCGCGACGTGGATCTTCGCGCTCGGCATCACGCTGCTGCTCACCGTCACCAATCTCTTTTCCGTCAAGAACTACGGCGAATTCGAATTCTGGTTCGCGCTGATCAAGGTCGTCGCGATCGTCGTGTTCCTGTGCATCGGCGGCGCGGCGATCGTCGGCATCATTCCCGCGCCGGCCGTGTCGGGCGTGTCGAACCTGTTCGTGCACGACGGCTTCATGCCGCACGGCGCGAGCGCGGTGCTCGCGGCGATGCTGACGACGATGTTCTCGTTCCTCGGCACCGAGATCGTGACGATCGCGGCCGCCGAATCGGACAACCCGCAACGCCAGATCGTGCGGGCGACGAACTCGGTCATCTGGCGTATCACGCTGTTCTATCTCGGCTCGATCCTCGTCGTCGCGGCCATCGTGCCGTGGAACGACCCGCTGCTGCCGAAGCACGGCTCGTATCAGCGCGCGATGGAACTGATCGGCGTCCCGAACGCGAAGGCGATCATCGACGTGATCGTGCTCGTGTCGGTCGCGAGCTGCCTGAATTCGGCGCTGTATACGGCATCGCGGATGCTGTTCTCGCTGTCCCGGCGCAAGGACGCGCCCGCCTTCCTGCATCGCACCGATTCGACCGGCACGCCGCGCGCGGCCGTGCTCGCGTCGACGGCGTTCGGTTTCCTGACCGTGATCGCGAACTACCTGATGCCGGAGCAGGTGTTCGGCTTCCTGCTCGCGACGTCGGGCGCGATCGCGCTGCTCGTGTATCTCGTGATCGCGATCTCGCAACTGCGGATGCGCAGGACGCTCGAAGCGGGCGGCGCGGACCTGACGCTGCGGATGTGGCTGTTCCCGTGGCTCACGTGGGCGGTGATCCTGTTCATCTGCGGCACGCTGACCGTGATGTTCGTCAGCGAGGAACACCGGATGGAAGTGGGTGCGACGGCCGTGCTGGCGTTGATCGTGCTGCTCGCGTCGTGGCTGAACAAGCGTGGGCGCGATGCGAAGGCGGGTGCGGGGCGGCGGGTGTCGGCGACGTGATCTGATCGAATGATGTGACGACGGGGCGCGAAGTCCCGGGCGTGAAAATGGCCTGATCGGCGGTTGCCGGTCGGGCCATTTGTCTTTTGGCGCCAGTACACGGATACACGGAACGTCACGCTGCCCGGTCTTCCGTGCCTCGCGATCGTTGAGGTACCCACGCGTCAAAATCGAACTCGTCTGATTTCATCGCGAACGGCAACGCCATACATTGATCGCTTCGAGAACCGAAGTGAATGATGAGGTCGACTTGCGTGAGCGGTCGCGTCGGGAGGGGTAAATGGCGAACGAAAGCCTGGGATTGAGTGACGCAGGGTGGGCGGAGCTGCGGAGGCGGGAAAGCGCGGTCATGGCTTACTACAACGATCAGGCGAACAACTGTACCTATGGCATCGGAACGCTGGCTCACACCGGGCCGTGCTCCCCGGAAGAATTGCGCACGCCGGTTACGGCGACGCAAGTGAATGCACAACTCGCGGTCCGGGTCCGTCGGGCATCGGCGCCGTTCCAGCCACGACAGAGGGCACGGTGAGAACGGCAATGATTGGTTTGCTCGTGCTGGCGTCGACGCGTGCATTTGCCGGCCCGGCGGTAGCGGACGAGATAGCGGCACGCAGCGGGTTGCCGGCAAGCGAGGTCAATGCGCTGCTCAGGGACTGTGACTCAAGCCAGACGAGTATGAATTTTTGCGCGTGGCGCGATCAGATCGTCGCCGAGCGGGAATTGCAGCGGATCGTCGACAAACAGGTGAGCGAGCAGCCACGGCGCAAGGCGGCGCTCGACGCACGGATGGCGAAGTGGAAGAAGGCGCGCGACACATCCTGCGAAAAATCGGCGCGTCACGCATGGGGCGAGGGTTCAATGCGACCTGCTGCACAGGCGATCTGTGCAACGGCGGCAACGAAGGAAATGGCGAAAAGGTTGTCCGCTAGCGCTTTCCGCAAATCCTCATGAACCGATCCGACATGACAAAAGGCCGCCACTTTCGCGATCTCGTAACAGCCGATGCGTATTCGCCATGTCACCGTGGTTCATGGCATTGAAACCCGGGCGATGACGATGCGACGGGTCTCCCGGACAAGACGATGTCGTTCGTCGGCACGGCCGGCCAGTTCAAGGGGGTGACGGATACGGTGCAGTACACGGCGCGCGAAATCCGTCCGCAGGTGTACATGGTGTACTGGCATGAGCCGTCCACAGGCTCGAACGTCGTGCGCGTCGAGGATTTCGAACGCGGCACGGTGGATACGAACATCGCGACGAAGGACGGGCAGTTCCTGCATATGTCCGGGGCGCTGACGATCGTCGATCGGCAATGAGCCGGTCTTCCGCCATCGAAAAGAAAAAGCCCGCAGTCAGCGGGCTTTCTCACGATCGATGCAGCAGCAACGCTTAAACGTTGAACAAGAAGTTCATCACATCCCCATCGTGCACGACATATTCCTTCCCTTCCGCGCGCATCTTGCCGGCTTCCTTCGCGCCTTGCTCGCCCTTGTACGTGACGAAGTCGTCGAACGCGATCGTCTGCGCGCGGATGAAGCCGCGCTCGAAGTCGGTGTGGATCACGCCGGCCGCCTGCGGAGCGGTATCGCCGATGTGGATCGTCCACGCGCGCACTTCCTTCACGCCCGCGGTGAAGTAGGTCTGCAGGCCGAGCAGCTTGAAGCCCGCGCGGATCACCCGGTCGAGGCCCGGCTCTTCCATGCCCATGTCGGCGAGGAACGCTTCCTTGTCCGCATCGTCGAGATCGGCGATTTCCGCCTCGATCGCCGCGCATACGGCGACCACCGGCGCGTTTTCGCTTTCCGCGTACTTGCGCACCGCCTCGAGGTGCGGGTTGTTCTCGAAGCCGTCGTCCTTCACGTTGGCGACGTACATCGCCGGCTTCGCGGTGATCAGGCAGAACGGCTTGATCAGCGCCTGTTCGTCGTCCGACAGCGCGAGGCCGCGCACGGCCTTGCCCTGGTCGAGCTGCGCGCGCACCTTTTCGAGCACCGCGACGAGCTTCGCCGCCTCCTTGTCGTTGCCCGACTTCGCCGCCTTCGAATAGCGCGTGAGCGCCTTCTCGATGGTGCCGAGATCGGCGAGCGCGAGTTCGGTGTTGATCACTTCGATGTCGTCGATCGGGCTGACCTTGCCGGCGACGTGAATGACGTTGTCGTCCTCGAAGCAGCGCACGACGTGCGTGATCGCGTCGGTTTCGCGGATGTTCGCGAGGAACTGGTTGCCGAGGCCTTCACCCTTGCTCGCGCCCGCGACGAGGCCGGCGATGTCGACGAATTCGACGACGGCCGGCACGACGCGCTCGGGCTTGACGATCTCGGAGAGCGCCTTCAGGCGCGTATCCGGCACTTCGACGATGCCGACGTTCGGCTCGATCGTGCAGAACGGGTAGTTCTCGGCGGCGATGCCGGCCTTGGTCAGCGCATTGAACAGGGTGGACTTGCCGACGTTGGGCAAGCCGACGATGCCGCATTTGAGACTCATGGAATCCTTCGGACGGGTGAGGCGGCGCGGCCGGACAGGCACGGCGGCGCGGGAAAAAAGGGCGGCCGGCGCGTGGAGCGCGGCGGGCCGACGGTCAAAGACGCTATTGTACCGTGCCGGCGCCCCGGATTCCGGGCCTGCCGCCGAACGGCCGATGCGGCGGGCCGCCGCGCGGGCGCACCGGCCTGCGATTCTGCTGATTTCCCGCAAAGTCCGGCCGCGTAAGGGTTTGGCCCCGCGGCTATAATGCCCGCCATGACTGCCCACCACTCCTTCGACGTCGCCGTGGTCGGCGGCGGGCTCGTCGGCAAGACGGCCGCGCTCGCGCTGACCCAGTCCGGCTACAAGACCGCCTTGCTCGCCCAGCCGGCCACGCCGCGCCCCGCGGATCTCGCGTTCGACACGCGTGTCTACGCGCTGTCGTCCAGTTCGCAGGCGTTGCTCGAGCGGCTGCGGGTCTGGCAGGCGCTCGACCACGGCCGGCTCGCGCCGGTCTACGACATGCGCGTGTATGGCGATGCGCATGCCGAACTGCATTTCTCCGCCTACCAGGCGTCCGTGCCGCAGCTCGCCTGGATCGCCGAATCGTCGCTGGTCGAGGCGTCGCTCGACGCCGCGCTGCGGTTCCAGCCGAACCTCACGTGGTTCGACGCGCGTGCGCAGGGCTTCGACGTGCGCGACGACGCGGCCGTGCTCACGCTGTCGTCGGGGCAGGTGCTCGAGGCCGATCTCGTCGTCGGCGCCGATGGCGCGCATTCGTGGGTGCGCTCCCAAATGGGGGCCAGGGTGGAGCGGCGCGACTACCGGCAGACCGGCGTCGTCGCGAACTTCAAGGCGTCGCTGCCGCACCGCGAGACGGCGTACCAGTGGTTCCACGAAGGCGAAATCGTCGCGCTGCTGCCGCTGCCGGACGGCCACGTGTCGCTGGTATGGTCCGCGCACACCGCGCATGCGGACGAGCTGCTCGCGCTCGATCCGGCGCAGCTCGCGGCCGAGGTCGAGCGCGTGTCGCACGGCCAGGTCGGCACGCTCGAATGCGTGACGCCGGCCGCCGGTTTCCCGCTGGCGCTGCAGACGGTCGACAAGCTGATCGCGCCGCGCGTCGCGCTCGTCGGCGATGCCGCGCACCTGATCCACCCGCTCGCCGGGCAGGGGATGAACCTCGGCCTGCGCGACGTCGCCGCGCTCGTCGACGCGATCGCGGGCAAGGAAAGCTTCCGCAATCTCGGCGATACGGTATTGCTGCGCCGCTACGAGCGTTCGCGCCGCGAGGACATCCGCGCGCTGATGGTCGCCACCGACGGCCTGCAGCGGCTGTTCGCGGTGCCGGGCTCGCTCGCGAAGGCGGTGCGCAATGCGGGCATGGCGTTCGTCGGCGCGCAGCCGCTCGTGAAGCGCTGGCTCGTGTCGGCCGCGCTCGGCTGATCGAACCTTCCGCCACCGCGCGGGTCGGAGACGGTTCCGTTACGGCGTACACTGTGGCGTGCACTCCGATTGAGCTGAAGGAAGATTTCGATGAAAAAAACGATCCGCATCGCGTCGCTGGCGCTCGCCGTCACGATGGCGACGCTTGGCTGCACCGCGCAGGCCGACCAGACCACCGACAAGCTGAAGGCCACGCTGCAAGCCCGTCTCGGCAGCGACGCGCCGATCAAGAGCGTGTCGAAATCGCCGGTTGCAGGTCTTTACGAAGTAAACCTCGGCACGCAGATCATCTATAGCGACGCGGCGGGCGACTACGTGCTGCTCGGCGATCTCGTCGACACCAAGACGCACAAGAACCTGACCGACGCCCGCCTGTCCGAAATCAACAAGATCGATTTCGCGAGCCTGCCGTTCGCCAATGCGATCAAGGTCGTCAAGGGCAACGGCGCCCGCAAGATCGCGGTGTTCTCCGATCCGAACTGCCCGTACTGCAAGAAGCTCGAGACGACGCTGCAGTCGATCGACAACGTGACCGTCTACACGTTCCTGTACCCGGTGCTGTCGCCGGATTCGAGCGTGAAGTCGAAGGCGATCTGGTGCGCGACCGACCGCGCGAAGACGTGGGAAAGCTGGATGCTCGACCACCGCGCGCCGTCCGGTGCCGGCACCTGCGACACCACCGCCCTCGACAAGAACCTCGCGCTCGGCCGCGGGATGAACGTCACCGGCACGCCGACGATCTTCTTGCCGGACGGCCGTCGCCTGCCGGGCGCGGTATCGGCCGACCAGCTCAACCAGGCGCTCGCCTCGAGCAAGTAACCGACTCACGCCGGGCGCATGGCCCGGCCAGCGAGGGGCGCCCGCATGATCTGCCGGCGCCTCTCTTCGTTTTCGCCGCCGTATTCGACCGACCGATTGCCACGATGACCCAGCCGATCCGCTATTCGATTGCCCCGAAAGATGTTGCCGCGCACCTGTTCGAAGTGACGGTGACGGTTGCCGATCCCGATCCCGAAGGCCAGCGTTTCTCGCTGCCGGTATGGATTCCGGGCAGCTATCTCGTGCGCGAGTTCGCGCGCAACATCGTGACGCTCCATGCGTTCAACGACGCGGGCCGCAAGGTGCGCATCGCGAAGACCGACAAGCACACGTGGCAGGCAGCGCCCGTCAGCGGCGCGCTGACGCTGCGCTACGACGTCTATGCGTGGGACCTGTCGGTGCGCTCCGCGTATCTCGACGATTCGGGCGGCTTCTTCAACGCGACGGCCGTGTTCCTGAGCGTCGCGGGCCGCGAGGCGGCACCGTGCGAAGTCGAGATCTCAAAGCCGGCCGGGCCCGCGTTTCGCAACTGGCGCGTCGGCACCTCGCTGCCCGAGGCGCGCGGCACCAAACGTTACGGCTTTGGCGCGTATCGTGCAGCGAACTACGACGAGCTGTCCGACCATCCGGTGACGATCGGCGAATTCGCGCTCGCGACGTTCGACGCGCACGGCGTGCCTCACGACATCGTGATCGCCGGGCGCGTGACGCAGCTCGACCTGGAGCGGCTGCGTACCGACCTGAAGCGGGTGTGCGAAGCGCAGATCGCGCTGTTCGAGCCGAAGTCGAGGAAGGCGCCGATGGATCGCTACGTGTTCATGACGCTCGCGGTCAGCGACGGCTACGGCGGCCTCGAGCATCGTGCGTCGACCGCGCTGATCTGCAACCGGACCGACCTGCCGGTGAAGGGGCGCCCGGAAACGACGGAAGGCTATCGCACGTATCTCGGCCTGTGCAGCCACGAGTATTTCCACACGTGGAACGTGAAGCGCATCAAGCCGGCGGCGTTCGTGCCGTACGACCTCGCGCGCGAGAACTACACGTCGCTGCTGTGGCTGTTCGAGGGCTTCACGTCGTATTACGACGACCTGATGCTGGTCCGCAGCGGGTTGATGTCGCAGGACGAATATTTCGCGGCGCTCGGCCGCACCATCGGCGGCGTGCTGCGCGGCACGGGGCGGCTCAAGCAGAGCGTCGCGGAAAGCTCGTTCGACGCGTGGATCAAGTACTACCGCCAGGACGAGAACGCGACCAACGCGATCGTCAGCTATTACACGAAGGGCTCGCTCGTCGCGCTCGCGTTCGATCTGGCGATCCGCGCGCAGACGCGCAACCGCAAGTCGCTCGACGACGTGATGCGCCTGCTGTGGCAACGCTACGGCCGCGATTTCTATCGGGGCGGCAAGCAGGCGGGCGTGGAAGAAAACGAGGTCGAGGCGCTGATCGAGGAGGCAACGGGCGTTGCGCTCGGCCGCCTGTTCGCCGACGCCGTGCACGGCACGCGCGACCTGCCGCTCACCGAACTGCTCGCGCCGTTCGGCGTGACGCTGGCCCCCGACGTCGCGATCGGCGCGGCCGCGAAGCCTACGATCGGCGCGCGCCTGCGCGGCGGCGCGGACTGCACGTTGGCGGCGGTCTACGAAGGCGGCGCCGCGCATCGCGCGGGGTTGTCGGCCGGCGACACGCTGATCGCGGTGGACGGGCTGCGCGTGACCGGCACGAACCTCGACGCGCTGCTCGCGCGCTACCGGCCGGGCGACAAGGTCGAGGTTCATGCGTTCCGCCGCGACGAGCTGCGCACCGCGAAACTGAAGCTGGACGGCCCGGACGTCACGCGCTACCGGCTGACGGCGGCCGCGAAGCCGGCCGCGGCCACGAAGGCCCGCGAAGCCTGGCTGAACGGGTAATCGTACGGAAGCGGGTATCGGGGCGCGATCAACAATTGTTCTGCTGCTGCAACAATCCGTCGCCCTGAACCCGCTTTTTCGCGGTCATGTGGCCACGCACAATGGCGTCACTCGCGCTACCGAAGCGCAACCCCACCCGGAGCCTGACATGACGACCATTCTGCAAATCAATTCCGCCGCGCGTTCGCAAGGTGCGCAATCCACGCTGCTGGCCAATGAACTGACGGCAAAGCTGCAACAATCGAACCCCGGCGCGAACGTCGTGGTTCGCGACCTGCTCGCCGAGGCGCTGCCGCACCTCGACGAATCGGTGCTCGGCGCGTTCTTCACGCCGGCCGACAAGCGCACCGCGGAACAGAATGCGATCGTCGCGAAGAGCGATGCGATGATTGCCGAGCTGCAAGCCGCTGACATCATCGTGATCGGCGCGCCGATGTACAACTTCGGCGTCTCGTCGCAACTGAAGGCGTACTTCGACTGGATCGCGCGCGCAGGCGTCACGTTCCGCTACACCGAGAACGGTCCGGAAGGCCTGATCAAGGGCAAGAAGGTGTACGTCGTGACGGCCCGCGGCGGCAAGTACCTGGGTACGCCGAACGACAGCCAGACCCCGTACCTGCGCACGTTCCTCGGCTTCATCGGCCTGACCGACGTGAGCTTCATCCACGCGGAAGGCCTGAACCTCGGTCCGGACGCGCAGAGCGCCGCGCTCGCCGGCGCACGCGAAGCGATCGCCGCCGCGTAACGCGTCAGGTCGAGGCGGGGTGCGATGCACCCGCTGCGTCGCCCGATAAAAAACGCCGCGCCCCGACAGGGACGCGGCGTTTTTGCATTCGGCCGGCGGGCGAACCCGCCGCAACCGAGGCTGTTACGCGAGCGTTTCGGCCACGTCCGGCAGGCGCCAGTCGATCGGTTCGCGGCCGGCATCGACCAGATAATCGTTCGCGAGCGCGAAATGGCGGCAGCCCAGGAAGCCGCGGTGCGCGGACAGCGGCGACGGATGCGGCGCCTCGAGCACGCAATGCGCGTTCGCGTCGAACAGTGCGCGCTTGGCCTGCGCATGCGCGCCCCACAGCATGAATACGAGGCCGCGATGACGGCCGGCAAGCTCGCGGATCAGCGTGTCCGTGCACCGCTCCCAGCCGCGCTTCGCATGGCTCGCGGCCGCGCCGCGCTCGACCGTCAGCACGGTGTTGAGCAGCAGCACGCCCTGGCGCGCCCACGTGTCGAGGCAGCCGTGACGCGGCGTGTCGTGACCGAAGTTCGCGGCGATTTCCTTGAAGATGTTGCGCAGCGACGGCGGCGTGCGCACGGCCGGCGGCACCGAGAACGCGAGGCCGTGCGCCTGCGGCGTGCCGCGATCGTCGCCGTGGTACGGATCCTGGCCGAGGATCACGACCTTCACGTCGTCGGGATGCGTCAGGCGCAGCGCGCGGAACACGTCGGTCGGGTAGACCGTCTTGCCGGCCGCACGCTCGTCGTCGACGAAGCGGCACAGCGGCGCGTACGCGTCGCTGTCGGTGAACGGTTTCAGCACGTCGCGCCAGACGGCCGGCAGTGCGTCGAATTGCGCGGCGAGATGCGGTACGTCGGCGGCAACGGGTCGCGCTGCCGCGGCGGCCGGGGCCGGCTCGGGCACGGGCTCGCGCGCCGGTGCGGCGGTTTTCTTCGCGGGTTTGCGCCGGGCCGCCGGCGGCTCGGCAGCCGGGGACGGAATATCGGCCGGTGCCGTTTCCGGCACGGGATCGTCGAACAGCGACGCCTGTTGCGGCGCGCGGGAAGTCTTGCGGGTTGCCATGCGTGATGCGTGTTTATTGCGCGCGCAGCCGGTAGCCGCGCTGCGCCTTGCTGATGTTTTCGGGAACGAGGCCCGGCAGCGCCTGCTGCAGTTCGGCGGCGAGCGTCGCGAGCGCCGTTTCCGGGCCGTCGATCAGTTCGAGTTCGATTTCGCTGATCGGTTCGCGGCGCGTCTCGTGTTCCGCCTGGACGACGATCTCGCCGAGATCCACCGCGGCCTCGACGGTTGCGCCGCCGATTGCGACGCGCCACAGCGTACGCGAAAAGTCCGTGCGGAACAGCGCATGCAGCGCGCCGGCCGCGTCATTGAGCGCGGCCGCGGCTTCCGGCACGTCGCAGGCCGCGACGAGCGCGTCGATTTCGAGCGCGTCGCCCGCGACCGGCAGTTCCCATTCGTGGCGGCTATGCAGTCCGCCTTCCGCGCTGCCGACCGTCTTGAACGTCTGCAGCCAGCCGTCCGGCGTGCGGCGCACGCGCACCGCGCTCTTCGAACGCGCGAGCGCGAGATCGGGCGTGTCGTAATAGACGTTCGCGAGCGTGATCGCGTGACCGGGTTCGCCGGTCAGCGTCTCGAAGAAGCGGCGCGCCGCGTCGGCCTGGCCGGCCGGCAGCGCGAGCTTGATTTCCTGTTCGATCGCCATCAGAAGAACATCCGTGCGAGTTCCTCGCCCGGCTGGTCGGCGCGCATGAACGCCTCTCCGACGAGGAACGTGTTCACGTTTGCCGCGCGCATCGTGTCGACGTCGGTGCGCGACAGGATGCCCGATTCCGTCACGACGATGCGGTCCGCCGGAATCATGTCGAGCATGTCGAGCGTGGTCTGGATCGACGTCTCGAACGTGCGCAGGTTGCGGTTGTTGATGCCGAGCAGCGGCGTCTTCAGCGTCAGCGCCTGTTCCAGCTCGTGGCGGTCGTGCACTTCGACCAGCACCGCGAGGCCGAGCGAGTGCGCATAGGCTTCGAGATCCTGCATCAGCGGCGTGTCGAGCGCGGCCGCGATCAGCAGGATCGCGTCGGCGCCCATCGCGCGGGCTTCGACGATCTGGTACGCATCGACGATGAAGTCCTTGCGCAGCACCGGCAGCGTGCAGGCCGCGCGCGCTTCCTCGAGGTAGCGGACGCCGCCCTGGAAGAACTGTTCGTCGGTCAGCACCGACAGGCACGCGGCGCCGTGCGCCGCATACGAGCGCGCGATGTCGGCCGGCACGAAATGCTCGCGCAGCACGCCTTTCGACGGGCTTGCTTTCTTGATTTCGGCGATGACCGCGGCGTTGCCGGCTGCATGCTTCGCCCGCAGCGCGCCGACGAAGTCGCGCAGGTCGCGCGCGGAGGCCTCGAGTTTCAGTGCCTCGAGCGGCGTGCTGCGCAGGGCCGCCGCGATTTCTTCGCGCTTGACGGCGATGATTCGGTCGAGAATGTCGCTCATAGGGGTTCCTGCTGGATTCGTGAGAGGGTCAGCGCTTGAACTGCTGCGTGAAGCGCACGAGTTCGTCGACTTTCGCGCGGGCCTTGCCGCTCGCGATCGCTTCGCGGGCGAGCTGGATGCCGTCCGCGATCGACTCGGCGATATTGGCCGCGTAGAGCGCGGTGCCCGCGTTCAGCGTGACGATCTCGCGCGCGACGCCCGGTTGGTTGTCCAGCGCGCCGAGCAGCATCGTGCGCGATTCGTCCGCATTTTCCACCTTCAGCGTGCGGTTCGACACCATCTGCAGGCCGAAGTCCTCCGGATGGATTTCGTATTCGTGCACCTTCCCGTCGCGCAATTCGCCGACGAGCGTCGCGGCGCCGAGCGACACCTCGTCCATCCCGTCCTTGCCGTACACGACGAGCACGTGCTGCGCGCCGAGACGCTGCATCACGCGCACCTGGATGCCGACGAGGTCGGGGTGGAACACGCCCATCAGCTGGTTCGGCGCGCCGGCCGGATTGGTCAGCGGGCCGAGGATGTTGAAGATCGTGCGCACGCCGAGCTCGCGGCGCACGGCCGCGATGTTCTTCATCGCCGGGTGATGGTTCGGCGCGAACATGAAGCCCATGCCCGTCTCGGCGATCGATGCGGCGACCTGGTCCGACTGCAGGTCGATGTTCACGCCGAGCGCCTCGAGCACGTCGGCGCTGCCGGACTTGCTCGATACGCCGCGGTTGCCGTGCTTCGCGACCTTCGCGCCCGCGGCCGCCGTGACGAACATCGATGCGGTCGAGATGTTGAACGTGTGCGAGCCGTCGCCGCCGGTGCCGACGATGTCGACGAAATTCGAGTTGTCCTGCACCTCGACGTGGTTCGCGAATTCGCGCATCACGGTCGCGGCGGCGGCGATCTCGCCGATCGTCTCCTTCTTCACGCGCAGCCCGGTGATGATCGCGGCCGCCATCACGGGCGACATGTCGCCGCGCATGATCAGCCGCATCAGGTGCAGCATTTCGTCGTGGAAGATCTCGCGGTGCTCGATCGTGCGTTGCAGCGCTTCCTGCGGGGTAATCGTCATCGTGCATCTCCCGTCACGCAGCCGGTGCGGCGGCATGGGCCGCTGCGCGATGCTGGTTCAGGAAATTCTCGAGCAGCGCATGGCCGTGCTCGGACAGGATCGATTCCGGGTGGAACTGCACGCCTTCGACCGGCAGCGTCTTGTGACGCACGCCCATGATCTCGCCGTCGTCGGTCCACGCGGACACCTCGAGGCAGTCGGGCAGCGATTCGCGCTCGATCGCGAGCGAGTGGTAGCGCGTCACGTCGAAATGCTTCGGCAGATCGGCGAACACGCCGCGGCAGTCGGTTTCGATCCGGCTCACCTTGCCGTGCATGATGGTCTTCGCGCGCACGACGCGGCCGCCGAACGCTTCGCCGATCGCCTGGTGGCCGAGGCAGACGCCGAGGATCGGCTTCCTGCCCGCGAATTCGCGCAGCACGTCGAGCGTGATGCCCGCGTGTTGCGGATTGCTCGGGCCGGGCGACAGGCAGATCGTGTCGGGGTTCAGGCGCGCGATGTCGTCGAGCGTGATTTCGTCGTTGCGGTAGGTGCGCACGTCCTCGCCGAGTTCGCCGAAGTACTGGACCAGGTTGTAGGTAAACGAGTCGTAGTTGTCGATCATGAGCAGCATGGTCAGTCTCCGGTCAGAAGTCGCTATCGAGGCCGTCCTGGACCTGTTCGGCCGCACGCAGCACCGCGCGCGCCTTGTTCTCGGTCTCTTGCCATTCGGATTCGGGCACCGAATCCGCGACGACGCCGGCCGCCGCTTGCACGTACAGATTGCCGTTGTGGATCAGGCCCGTGCGGATCGCGATCGCGAGATCCATCTCGCCCGAGAACGACAGGTAGCCGACCGCACCGCCGTACAGCCCGCGCTTGACCGGCTCGAGCTCGTCGATCAGTTCCATCGCGCGCACCTTCGGCGCGCCGGACAGCGTGCCGGCCGGGAACGTCGCGCGCAGCACGTCGTAGTTCGTCATGCCGGGCTTCAGCTTGCCTTCGACCGAGCTGACGATGTGCTGCACGTGCGAGTACTTCTCGATCACCATCTTGTCGGTCACCTGCACCGAGCCGATTTCCGCGATGCGGCCGACGTCGTTGCGCGCGAGATCGATCAGCATCACGTGCTCGGCGATTTCCTTCGGATCGTTCAGCAGTTCGGTCGCGAGTTCCGCGTCACGCTCGGGCGTGTTGCCGCGCGGGCGCGTGCCGGCGAGCGGGCGGATCGTGACGATCTGGTCTTCGCCGCGCTTTTCCTGGCGGACCAGGATTTCCGGCGATGCGCCGACCACGTGGAAATCGCCGAAGTTGTAGTAATACATGTACGGCGACGGGTTCAGCGAACGCAGCGCGCGGTACAGCGACAGCGGATTGTCGCGGTACGGCTTCGTCAGCCGCTGGCCGACCTGGATCTGCATCAGCTCGCCGGCGGCGATGTATTCCTTCGCCTGGCGCACGGCGGTCAGATAGTCGTCCTTCTTGAATTCGCGGAACGTCTCGGTGCGCACGCTCGCCGACGTGACGGGCGGCTGCACGGTCGTGCGCAGGCGCTGCTTCAGTTCGCGCAGGCGGTGTTTCGCCTTCGCATACGCTTCGGGCTGGCCCGGGTCCGCGTAGATGATCAGGTAGAGCTTGCCGGCGAGGTTGTCGATCACCGCGACTTCCTCGGTCAGCAGCAACTGGATGTCGGGCAGGCCGAGATCGTCGCGCGGCGCGGTGTTCGCGAGCTTCTTCTCGATGTAGCGCACCGCGTCGTAGCCGAAGTAGCCGGCGAGGCCGCCGCAGAACCGCGGCAGGCCCGGGCGCTGCGCGACCTTGAAACGGGCCTGGAACGATTCGATGAACTGGAACGGGTCGCCGTCGTGCGTCTCGACGACCTCGCCGTCGCGCACCACTTCCGACACGCCGTTGCGGGTGCGTACGAGCGTACGGGCGGGCAGGCCGATGAACGAATAGCGGCCGAAACGTTCGCCGCCGACCACCGATTCGAGCAGGAACGAGTTGGCGCCCGCGCGTTCGGGCTGGGCCAGCTTCAGGTAGAGGGACAGCGGCGTTTCGAGATCGGCGAGGGCTTCCGCGATCAGCGGGATGCGGTTGTAGCCTTCGTTCGCGAGCGATTGGAATTCGAGTTCGGTCATGTTCCGGTCCTGTTCGGGACGAGCGGCGCGTGCGCCAGGGATCATTTGACGCTGCGCGGGTGGCCGTCGGCGAAAGGGCGGTCGATCGAGAAGTGCCTGTTGCCGGCCGGCACTCCGGGCGTGAACGTCGCGAGCCTGCGGCCGAACCTGAACGCAAGCGTTCGGACGCGGTGGAACTCGGGGTGGTGCGACGATCGGCGCGCGGATGCGCAGCGAGATAAAAAACGGCGCTGAAGACGTGCTTCAGCGTACCTCATCGAAGAGGTTAGCGCGACCAGCGACGCCAGGGCCAGGCTCCCCGGTCGATGCTGCTCAGACTCCGTTTTTTATTCAGAAACATGCGGATGGAAGAAATAATCAGACGGTTGGCCGGCCGGCGTTGTGCGCGGAAATTGCGCGAGCCGCGACCAGCAACGAATCGACTATACCATCCGAATTTATCGTTTGTATAGCTTTGCCGTGGTTGTAGCCGTACGGCACCGTCAGCGTCGCCATCCCGGCCGCGCGGCCTGCCAGCGCGTCGTTTTCCGAATCGCCGATCGCGACCGCGGCGTCCGGCGCGACGCCGAGCGCGTCGCAGGCCGTCAGCATCGGCAGCGGATCGGGCTTCTTGCGCGCGACGCTGTCGCCGCCCAGCACGATGCCGAAGCAGCCGGCCAGCCCGTATTGTTCGAGCAGCTCGACCGCGAAGCGGTGCGGCTTGTTCGTCACGCACGCGAGCCGGATGCCGGCCGCGCGCAGTGCGTCGAGCCCGGCCGCCACGTCCGGATAGAGACGTGTGTGGCGACCGTTGATCTTCGCGTATTCGGCCTGGTAGATCGCCAGTGCGTCGTCGAAGCGCGCGCGCGCCTCGTCGGCCGGGAAGCGCGGCTTCAGCACGCTCTGGATCAGGTGTTCGGAACCCTTGCCGACGTAGCCGATCACCTCGTCGCGCGACGTGGCCGGCGCGCCGAGCCGCGCGAGCATCCCGTTCAGGCCGGCCGTGAAATCGTCGGCCGTGTCGACCATCGTGCCGTCGAGATCGATCAGCGCGGCTTCGATGCGCGGCGCGCCGAAGCGGATCGGGGCCGCGTGTGCAGCGTCCGCGGCGGCCCCGGCCGGCGCGTGGCCGGCGAACGACGAGTCGGCCACGGCGTCAGCTCCGCTCGACGGTCGCAAGGGCCGCGCGCATCTCGTCGATCACCTTGCGGTAGTCGGGCTTGCCGAAGATCGCCGAACCCGCGACGAACGTGTCGGCGCCGGCCGCCGCGATTTCCGCGATGTTGTCGGTCTTCACGCCGCCGTCGACTTCGAGCAGGATCTCGCGGCCCGTGCGCTCGGTGTACGCGTCGATGCGGGCGCGCGCCTCGCGCAGCTTGTTCAGCGTTTCCGGGATGAACGACTGGCCGCCGAAGCCGGGGTTGACCGACATCAGCAGCACGAAGTCGAGGCGATCCATCACGTGGTCGAGATAGTTCAGCGGCGTGGCCGGGTTGAACACGAGACCGGCCTTGCAGCCGTGGTCGCGGATCAGCGACAGCGTGCGATCGATGTGATCCGAGCCTTCCGGGTGGAAGCTGATCAGGTTCGCGCCGGCCTTCGCGAAATCGGGCACGATCCGGTCGACCGGGCGCACCATCAGGTGCACGTCGATCGGCACCTGCACGTGCGGGCGGATCGCCTCGCAGACGAGCGGGCCGATCGTCAGGTTCGGCACATAATGGTTGTCCATCACGTCGAAGTGAATCCAGTCGGCGCCGGCGGCGACCACGTTGCGGACTTCTTCGCCGAGCCGTGCGAAGTCGGCCGACAGGATGCTGGGAGCGATGCGGAATTGAGTCATGACAGGGAGCGGGGGACGTTGCGGCGCAAAACCGTCATTCTACCGTCCGGCGACCGGGCGCGCGGCGGCAGGCCGTGCGGTTGCGGCCCGATTGCGCATAGAATGCCGAACCAATGCGGCGCGCCCGCGGCCCGGCCGCTCGAGTCGGCGCGCGCGGTTACCTACAGCGGACATACCATGAGTCAGTATCAGTTCACCGTTTCGGTGAAAACCAGCTACTTGCCGGAACAATCCGACCCCGATCACCGTCAATACGCATTCGCGTACACGCTGACGATCCGCAACACCGGGCAAGTCGCGGCGCAGCTGATCGCCCGTCACTGGATCATCACGGACAGCGAGAGCCACGTGCAGGAAGTGAAGGGGCTCGGCGTCGTCGGGCACCAGCCGCTGCTGCAGCCGGGCGAGCATTTCGAATACACGAGCTGGGCCGTGATCGCGACGCCGGTTGGCACGATGCGCGGTGCGTACTTCTGCGTGGCGGAGGACGGCGAGCGTTTCGAGGCGCCGGTCGAGGAGTTCGCCCTGCACATGCCGCGCACGCTGCATTGAGCGTGCGGTGTGCGACGTGCGTCAGCGCGGCTGGCGGTCGTCGCGGCGGGCCTGCTTCTTTCTGCCCGACGACGTCCACACGACGATGAAGATCAGCAGGGCAAGCGCGACGAAGGCTTCGAGCGCGAAGATGAGCATCGGATATTGGTCGAGAAAATCTGACATGGCGGTTTCCATCAAGAACGGACATTGTATGTGGTTTGGGCCCCGGCTGGCCGGGTGGATGGCCGCGGCCGCAGCGGCGGCGCTGCTCGCGGCGTGCGGCGGCGCGCCGACGCGGACCTCCGCGCTGAAGCCGCCGACCGGAGCGGCGATCGTGCCGGGGCAGGTCGCCGCGAAGCGGCTCACGCCGGTCGCGTGGCAGCAGGTGCCGGGCTGGCAGGACGATTCGCTGATCGGCGCGACGGCCGCGCTGCGGCAGAACTGCGCGCGGCTCGCGCGCCAGCCGGCCTGGGCGCGCGCTTGCGCGGCCGCCGACCGGCTCGACGAGCTCGACGTCAGCAGCGCCCGCAGCTTCTTCGAAACGTATTTCACGCCGTTCCAGTTCGCGAACACCGACGGTACGCTCGACGGGCTCGTGACCGGCTATTACGAGCCGCTGCTGCACGGTTCGCGCGTACGCCGTGGCCCGTATCAGTACGCGCTCTATCGCTGGCCGGCCGGCTATCGCGCGGGCGCCGCGCTGCCGGCACGTGCGCAGCTCGAGCGCGCCGGCATCCTGAACGGCAACGAGCTCGTGTGGGTCGACGATCCGATCGAGGCATTCTTTCTGCAGGTGCAGGGCTCGGGTCGCGTGCTGCTCGACGACGGCTCGGTGATGCGCGTCGGCTTCGGCGGCACCAACAACCAGCCGTACCGTTCGATCGGCAAGTGGCTGCTTGATCGCGGCGAGCTGACGCCCGCGCAGGCGACGATGCAGGGCATCAAGGCGTGGGCGAAGGCGAACCCGACGCGCGTGGACGCGCTGCTCGACACGAATCCGCGCTTCGTGTTCTTCCGCGACATGCCAACCAAGGAGGATGCGCCGCACGGCGGCGCGGAGGGTCCGATCGGCGCGCTCGGCGTGCCGCTGACGCCGGAGCGCTCGATCGCGGTCGATCCGTCGTCGATCCCGCTGGGCACGCCGGTGTTCCTGCAGACCACGCGTCCGCTGACGAATACGCCGATGAACCGGCTCGTGTTCGCGCAGGATACGGGCTCGGCGATCAAGGGCGGCGTGCGGGCGGACTATTTCTGGGGGCTCGGCGACGACGCGGGCGACCAGGCCGGCCGGATGAAGCAGGTCGGCCGGATGTGGCTGCTGTTCCCGAATTCGTGATTGCGCGCGGGTCGCCCGGAGGGGGCTCGTGAACGAGACGCGGCCTGGATCGCGTCTCACGCGCGTGAGGGGGGCCGGACTGATCGCCGGTGTGCTCGTGTGATTTCAGTTCGCGTGATGCTTTGCGTGTCACGTCGAACGGCGCTTCGGCGTAAAACAGCCCGATCGGCATTGGCCGATCGGGCTGTTTCGTTTGCAGGCGCGGATTCGCCGCTGCACGATGCACGCGCGGCGAGCGACCTCAGCCCTTGCGTTTGTCGACGACGCGGCGCGCCTTGCCGACCGAGCGCTCGATGCCGTTCACCGGCAGCACATTGATCACGGCCGTCACGCCGATCAGCGACTTGATGTCGTACGCGAGCGCCTGTTTGGCCGCCTGGATCGCCGCGGTATCGGGCGCCGTCTCCGGGCATGGCTCGACATTGAGCGTCAGCACGTCGAGCGGGCCTTCCTTGGTCAGCACGATCTGATAGTGCGGCGCGAGCGCGCGCTGCTTGAGCAACTGCTCCTCGATTTGCGTCGGGAACACGTTGACGCCGCGCACGATCATCATGTCGTCCGAACGGCCGGTGATCTTCTCCATCCGCCGCATCGTCCGGGCGGTGCCCGGCAACAGGCGCGTGAGGTCACGGGTGCGGTAGCGGATGATCGGCAGCGCTTCCTTCGTCAGCGACGTGAACACGAGCTCGCCGAGTTCGCCGTCCGGCAGCACTTCGCCGGTTTCGGGGTCGATGATTTCCGGATAGAAATGGTCTTCCCAGATGGTCGGGCCGTCCTTGGTCTCGACGCATTCGGACGCGACGCCGGGGCCCATGACTTCGGACAGCCCGTAGATGTCGACGGCGTCGATGCCCATCCGCTGTTCGATCGCGACGCGCATGTCGTTGGTCCACGGCTCCGCGCCGAAGATGCCGATGCGCAGCGAACTCTGCACGGGATCGAGGCCCTGGCGCTCGATCTCGTCGGCGATCGACAGCATGTAGCTTGGCGTGACCATGATGATGTCGGGCCGAAAATCCTGGATCAGCTGTACCTGCTTTTCGGTTTGCCCGCCGCCGAACGGGATCACGGTCAGCCCTGCGCGTTCGGCGCCATAGTGCGCGCCGAGCCCGCCCGTGAAGAGGCCATAGCCGTAGCTGACATGCACCTTGTCGCCGCGGCGCGCACCGGCCGCGCGGATCGAACGTGCGACGAGATTCGCCCATGTGTCGATGTCGGCGGCCGTATAGCCGACGACCGTCGGCTTGCCGGTCGTGCCCGACGATGCGTGGATGCGCGAGATCTGGTCCTGCGGCACCGCGAACATCCCGAACGGATAGCTATCGCGCAGGTCGCCCTTGGTCGTGAACGGGAAGCGCGACAGGTCGGCGAGCGTCTTCAGGTCGTCCGGATGCACGCCCGCTTCGTCGAACTTGCGGCGATAGACGGGCGAGTGGTCATACGCGTGCCGAAGCGACCATTTGAGGCGTTCGAGCTGCAGCGCGGTCAGTTCGTCCCGTGAGGCGGTCTCGATCGGCTCGAGCGGTAGCGGGGTAGTCATGCATGTCTCCAGTGTTTGTTATGGGCGAGCCGTCGCCGTCAGCGGTCTTCCGGGATGACCGTGCCCTTGATCTGGGCGGATTTGCCGCGAAACATCGCGACCGTGTCGCCTGTCTGGTTCGTGACGCGGATGTCGTAGATGCCGTGGCGACCGGCACGCGCCTGTTCGATCGCCTCGGCCGTCAGCATGTCGCCGCCGTGCACGGGGCGCAGGAATTCGATCGAGCAGCCGGCCGCGACCGCATTCACGTTGTACGAATTGCATGCGAACGCGAACGTCGAATCGGCGAGCGTGAAGATGATCCCGCCGTGACAGGTCTGGTGCCCGTTCAGGAATTCGGGCCGCACGCGCATCTGCAGGCGGGCATAGCCGGCGCGGACTTCGGCGATTTCCATGCCGAATGCGCGGCTGCAGGCATCGGCGTCGTACATGGCTTGCGCGGTGGCGCGGGCGAGCGAGTCGGGGTCGAGCGTGGCGGTGGCGTTCGTCATGTCAACGCCCCTCGAAGCGCGGCGCGCGCTTTTCGATGAAGGCCTGCACACCTTCCGCATAGTCGTGCGACTGGCCGAGCTTGCGTTGCAGGTCGCGTTCCACGTCGAGCTGCTGATCGAGCGTGTTCGTGACGCTGTCTCGCATCGACTGCTTGATCGACGCGATCGCGAGCGTCGGCTGCTGCGCGAGCTGGGCGGCGATCTGGCGGGCCGTCGCAAGGAGCGCGTCGTCGTCGACCGCACGCCAGATCAGGCCCCACTGTTCGGCCTGCTCGGCGCCAAGCTTGTCGCCGGTCAGCGCGAGCCCCAGCGCGCGCGCCATGCCGATGCGTTGCGGCAGGAACCACGTGCCGCCTGAATCGGGTACCAGCCCGATCTTCACGAAGGCCTGGATGAAACTGCTCGAGCGGGCGGCGAACACGAGATCGCACGCGAGTGCGAGATTCGCGCCGGCGCCGGCCGCCGTGCCGTTGACGGCGGCGATCACCGGAATCGGCAGACGCTGCAGGCGGCGGATCAGCGGATTGAAATGCTCGTCGATCAGTGTGCCGAGGTCGGTGGACGCGCCCGGCGTGAAATCGAGGTCGGCCAGATCCTGGCCCGCGCAGAAGCCGCGCCCCGCACCCGTCAGAATCAGCGCGCGTGCACCGGCCGCCTCGACTTCATCGAGCGCAGACTGCAGTTCGCGATGCATCGCCCGCGTGAAGCTGTTCAGCTTGTCGGGGCGGTTGAGCGTGATCGTGGCCACGCGCGCGGCCTGATCGATATCCAGCTGGATCGCCTGATAGGACATGCAGTATCTCCGTCATGACTTCGTTATAGGCGCGCGGCGTGTTGGTTACACGCGTTCGATCGCGAGTGCGATGCCCTGGCCGACGCCGATACACATCGTACAGAGCGCGAAGCGGCCGCCGATACGCTCGAGTTGATGGAGCGCCGTGGTGACGAGCCGCGCGCCCGATGCGCCGAGCGGGTGGCCGAGCGCGATCGCACCGCCGTTCGGGTTCACGCGCGGATCGTCGTCGGCGACGCCGAGCATGCGCAGCACGGCGAGACCTTGCGATGCGAACGCTTCGTTCAGTTCGATCACGTCGAACTGGTCGATCGTCATGCCAAGCTGGGCCAACAGTTTCTGCGTGGCCGGCGCAGGACCGATGCCCATTACGCGTGGCTCGACGCCGGCGGTTGCCATGCCGATGATACGCGCGCGGCGGCGCAGGCCATACTGGTCGGCTGCCTGCGCATTCGCGAGCAGCAGCGCGCAGGCGCCGTCGTTCACGCCCGACGCGTTGCCGGCCGTCACGGAGCCGTCCGGGCGCACGACACCCTTCAGCTTCGCAAGCGCCTCGAGCGACGTTTCGCGCGGGTGTTCGTCGCGCGACACGACGATCGCATCGCCTTTCTTCTGCGCAATCTTGACCGCGACGATTTCTTCAGCCAGCGTGCCCTCTTGCTGCGCCCGTGCGGCTTTCTGCTGGCTGCGCAGCGCGAACAAATCCTGATCCGCGCGGCTGATGTGGTAGTCGACCGCGACGTTCTCGGCGGTTTCCGGCATCGAATCGACGCCGTACAGCTGCTTCATCAGCGGATTGACGAAACGCCAGCCGATCGTCGTATCGAAGATGTCGGCCTGGCGCGCGAACGCGCTCGCGGCCTTGCCCATCACGAACGGCGCGCGCGTCATGCTCTCGACGCCGCCTGCGATCATCAGGCGCGCTTCACCCGCCTTGATAGCGCGCGCGGCCGTGCCGACCGCGTCCATCCCGGAGCCGCACAACCGGTTCAGCGTCGTGCCCGGGACGGCAGTGGGCAGGCCAGCCAGGAGCGCCGACATGCGCGCGACGTTACGGTTGTCCTCGCCGGCCTGGTTCGCGCAGCCGTAGATCACGTCGTCGATCGCCGCCCAGTCGACGTTACGGTTGCGCTCGATCAGCGCCTTGAGCGGCACCGCGCCGAGGTCGTCGGCGCGGACATCTTTCAGGGCGCCGCCGTAGCGGCCGATGGGGGTGCGAATCGCGTCGCAGATGTAGGCGTCTGTCATGAGCGTATCGGTGAGTGACGAACCCGCCGGGTGGCGGATTCGTTCATGGTAGAGAACATGGCGGCGTTTGCACGTCGGCCAATCGGGTTATGCCGTCTGGCCAGCTTCCGCAGGTGCCGCCTTCGGGGCAACATGGACGCGACTTTGCACCACGCGAAACCGGTTGGCGACGAACGCCGGGTCGGCCAGCGCGGCGTTGGCTGCCGGGTTCGCGCCCGTGCCGTGGAAGTCGGAGAACGCGGCCGACTGGTTGACGAATACGCCGCTCGTCAGGTTGATCGACAGCGCGACGCCGCCACGCACCGCCGCGTCGTGCGCGGTATCGATGATCGCGTCGTCGGTGCTGTAGACGGAGAGGGTCAGCGCGCCATGCTCTGCGGCGATTTCACCGGCCAGATCGAGGGATTGTGCGGTCGAGTCGGTCGCGATCACGAACGAAATCGGACCGAACCACTCCTGCGTGAATTTCTCGCGGTCGGCCACGTCGAGCTGCAGTACGAGCGGCGTGCGCACGCGCGCGTCGGGGAAGGCGGGATGCTGGAGCGTCACGCTGTCGGCGAGCACGCGACCGAGCTTGCGCGCGTCGTCGATGCGTGCGGTCACGCCGTCGTTCTGGATCGCGCCGATCAATTCGACCGAGCGTGCCGGGTCACCGGTGAGCTTTTGCACGGCAATCGCGATCGCTTGCGCGACTTCGTCGAAGCTCGCATGACCGTCGGCCGTCCGGATACCGTCGCGCGGCACGTAGATGTTCTGCGGCGCCGTGCACATCT
The DNA here is from genome assembly GCF_030481585.1 of Burkholderia sp. AU45388. Classification (NCBI taxonomy): domain Bacteria; kingdom Pseudomonadati; phylum Pseudomonadota; class Betaproteobacteria; order Burkholderiales; family Burkholderiaceae; genus Burkholderia; species Burkholderia sp. AU45388. The sequence continues at coordinate 200,192 of NZ_JAUJPV010000011.1, forward strand.
GGCCGGAGTACAGCGCCAGCGAGAACGCGATGTTCTTGGCGGCGGCCTTCAGGTCGTCGGTCGAGTCGATCACGATCTGGTTGACGCCGGCTTTCTCGGTGTACACCTGCGCCTGGTGGGCATGGCGTTCGAGCCACGTGCCGTTCTGCGTGCTGCCAGTGAAATCGATCAGCTTGATCTCGGGGCGCAGCGCGAGATCCTGGACGAGCGCGCCGTCGTTCGGTTCGGTCGCGAGGAGGGTGACCACGTTCGGATCGAACCCGGCTTCGCGCAGCACCTCGCGGGCGATCCGCACCGTGATCGCGAGCGGCAGGATGGCGCCCGGGTGCGGTTTGACGATCACGGTATTACCGGTCGCCAGATCGGCGAACAGGCCGGGGTAGCCGTTCCAGGTCGGGAACGTGCAGCAGCCGAGCACGAGGCCCGTGCCGCGCGGCACGATCGTGTAGCGCTTGTGCATCGCGAGAGGCGGGTTCTTGCCTTGCGGCTTTTCCCAGTGCGCATCGGCCGGGATACGGTGCAGTTCGTTCCACGCATAGGCGACCGCCTCGAGGGCGCGGTCCTGCGCGTGCGGGCCGCCGGCCTGGAACGCCATCATGAAGGCTTGCCCGGTCGTGTGCATCACGCTGTAGGCGATTTCGAAGCTTGCACGATTCAGGCGCGCAAGGATTTCGAGGCTGACGCCGACCCATGCGCTGGGGCCGGCTTCGCGCCATGTGCGTTGTGCGGCGCGTGAGGCAGCGATCAGAGCGTCGGGCGTCGATTTCGGATACCGGATGCCCAGTGCGATGCCGTACGGCGAACGCTCGGCGCCGACCGTTTCGTCGGACGCCGGCTGGTCGAGCACGAAGGTCTTGTCGAGGTGCGACTTGAACGCGGCCTCGCCGTCCGCGCTTGCGCTTTCCCCGTACACTTTGGGGCTCGGCATTTCGGCGAACGGGCTCCAGTACCCGCGGCTCTCGATGGCGGCGAGTGCGTGTTTCAGCGTGTCTTCGTGCTTCGTGAACAGGGCATGGGTCATGGCGGCGGCTTGATGAACGTTGAGAGGGATCGGATCGATTAATTAACCGACCGGTTGGTCGGAGAATGGTAGCATCAAACTATTCGCATGTGCGAGGCGTTTCTCATTTCATTGATCGAGGAGAAATAGATGGCTTACGAGAACATCCTGGTGGAGACCCGGGGGCGTGTCGGTCTGGTGACGCTGAACCGTCCGAAGGCGCTGAATGCGCTGAACGATGCGCTGATGGATGAGCTGGGCGCTGCGCTGAAGGCGTTCGACGCGGACGACGATATCGGCGCAATCGTCGTGACCGGCAGCGAGAAGGCGTTCGCAGCCGGCGCGGACATCGGCATGATGGCGACCTACTCCTATATGGATGCTTATCGGGGCGACTACATCACGCGCAACTGGGAGACGGTCCGCGAGATTCGCAAACCAATCATTGCCGCGGTTTCGGGCTTTGCGTTGGGCGGTGGCTGCGAACTCGCGATGATGTGCGACATCATCTTCGCGGCGGACACGGCCAAATTCGGCCAGCCGGAAATCAAGTTGGGCGTCATGCCGGGGGCCGGCGGCACGCAACGTCTGCCGCGTGCGGTATCGAAGGCGAAGGCAATGGACATGTGTCTGACCGCGCGCTTCATGGATGCCGTTGAGGCCGAACGTGCCGGGCTCGTATCGCGCGTGTTGCCGGCCGACAAACTGCTCGACGAAGCGATTGCCGCGGCGACGACGATCGCCGAGTTTTCGCTGCCGGCGGTCATGATGGTCAAGGAGTCGGTGAACCGTGCGTACGAGACGACGCTGGCTGAAGGCGTCCACTTCGAGCGCCGGTTGTTCCATTCGTTGTTCGCAACCGAAGACCAGAAGGAAGGGATGGCGGCGTTCGTCGAGAAGCGGAAGCCGGTGTTCAAGCACCGCTGATCGGCCGGCGCCTCGGTGGGTATCCGGTACTGATCTGTATCCGTCGCCGGCGCGATTGCTTTGCCCGATGCGTCAAAGCCCCCGTGCGCGTGAGCGCACGGGGGCTTTTTCAAGCTTTCTTCACAAAGGGCTTGCGCGGATGGGGGCGGGTGCTTAGAATCACGCCTCTTTCGCGCTAACGGAAACACGGCGCGGGAGGAAGGGAAGCGGTGCTGTCGGGTTCGGGAAGTAGCGAACCTGGGCGGCGCAGGAAGTTGAGCCCCGCAGTCGCAACGAAGTCGTGTAGAAAGTTGTTGACGAGCTGCGAAACACGGTTCATAATCTCGCTTCTCTGCTGCTGAAAACGCAGCGCTGCTGAGAAACGCTAGGTTCCTCGCAGAAATGCTCTTTAAAAATTAACAGCCGATAAGTGTGGGCGCTTGATGGCAGCGAGCTGATCCTCGGATCAGATAGCGAAAGTATCAAGAGTCTCACACTAAAGTAAG
>NZ_JAUJPV010000012.1:0-196163 GCF_030481585.1 Burkholderia sp. AU45388
GTCTCCTGTTCTTCAGCGAGAAAATTCAGGGTGTCATCAAGCATGGCGACGCAGGTTAACAGCCTCCATCACCGTTTACAACACCCAAAACAAAAATGCCGTTCAGTTCTTAACTGAACGGCATTAGCCGAAAGGCGGGTTTTTTATTGCTTCGGCGAAGCGCGCGGCCTGCTCGGCATGGCCGCCGCATGGGGGCGGCCCCACCGCGCCCGTCAGATCTCGATCTTGGTGCCGAGCTCGACGACGCGGTTCGCCGGAATCGAGAAGAAGTCGGTCGGTTTCGCCGCGTTCTGATGCATCCACGCGAACACGCGTTCGCGCCAGATCGACATGCCGGGCAGATGCGTCGGCACCACTGTTTCGCGCGCGAGGAAGAACGAGGTGTCCATCAGTTCGAACGTCATGTCGTGCGTGCGGCCGAATTCCTCGAGCACGGCCTTCACGTCCGGCGTCTCGTTGAAGCCGTACTCGGCCTTGACGATGTACAGGCCGCCACCCGCATCGCGCGAGCTCAGGCGCTTGTCGTCGCGCACGTACGGAATGTCGCGCGTGACGAACGTCAGGAAAATGGTCCGCTCGTGCAGCACCTTGTTGTGCTTCAGGTTGTGCAGCAGGCTGACGGGCACGAGCTTGTCGTTGCCGGTCAGGTAGATCGCGGTGCCCGACACGCGGTGCGGCGGATGCGCGAGCAGCCCCTGCAGGAACGGCTCGAGCGGGATACCGTCGGCCGCCGTGCGTTCCTTGACGATGTGACGCCCCTTGTACCAGGTCATCAGCAGGAAGAACAGCAGCGCGCCGATACCGAGCGGCAGCCAGCCGCCCTGCGCGACCTTCAGCAGGTTCGCGCCGAAAAAGCCGAGGTCGATCGCGAGGAACACCGCAATGATCGCGCCGACCAACAGCCGGTTCCAGTTCCATACCTTGACCATCACGACGCACGCGAGCACGGTCGTGATCACCATCGTCGCCGTCACCGCGATGCCGTACGCGGCCGCGAGGTTGTCCGAACTCTTGAAACCGACGACGATACAGAGGATCACGAACAGCAGCAGCCAGTTCACGACCGGCACGTAGATCTGGCCGATCGCGAGTTCGGACGTATGCAGCACCTTCATGCGCGGCACGTAGCCGAGCTGGATCGCCTGCGACGTCAGCGAATACGCGCCCGAGATCACGGCCTGCGACGCGATCACGGTCGCGACCGTCGACAGCACAACGAGCGGCAGCAGCCCCCATTCGGGCGCCAGCAGGAAGAACGGGTTTTCGATCGCTTTCGGATTCTGGATCAGCAGCGCGCCCTGGCCGAAGTAGTTCAGCACGAGCGACGGCATCACGAGCCCGTACGCGGCGTACCGGATCGGCTTTGCACCGAAGTGGCCCATGTCCGCGTAGAGCGCTTCCGCGCCGGTCAGCACCAGCACGACCGAGCCGAGTACGACGTAGGCCTGCAGCAGGTGGTCGGCCATGAACGACGCCGCGTAATACGGATTGATCGCCGCGATGATGCCCGGCACGCGCATGATGTGGTACACGCCGAGCGCCGCGATCACGACGAACCACAGCACCATGATCGGGCCGAACAGCTTGCCGACCAGTGCGGTACCGTGCCGCTGGATCCAGAACAGCGCGATCAGGATCACGATCGTGATCGGCAGCACGAGATGGGACAGGTGCGGCGTCGCGATCTCGAGACCTTCGACGGCCGACATCACGGAAATCGCCGGCGTGATCACCGCGTCCCCGTAGAACATGCACGCGCCGAATATCCCGAGCGCCATCAGCGCGCCCGCAACCCGGGTTTTGGAGTCCAGCGGCCGCAGCGACAGCGCCATCAGCGCGAGCACACCGCCTTCGCCGTTGTTGTCCGCCCGCATCACGAACAGCAGGTATTTGACGCCGACCACCAGCACGATGGCCCAGAACAGCAGCGAGATCACGCCGAGAATCGACGCTTCGGTCAGCGGAATGCCGTGCGCGGGGCTGAACGCCTCCTTCAGCGCATACAGCGGGCTGGTGCCGATGTCGCCAAACACGACGCCGATGGCTGCTATCGCTAGCGCCCGCATCGAGTGTTGTTGCGTCGAATGCGGCGAATGGGCGGCGTCGGTCGCGTGGGTCGTGTCGTTCATATGAAGCGTAATAATCGGGTCCGGGTCGGACAAAACGAGCGCTATTCTACTCGCGCCCCCGTGAAACGCCGCCCTGCCGTGTTGCCGTGGAACCACGTGATCCACGTGACGCATGCAATCCGACGCGACCTGTGGCAGGGCAGCCATCATAGCCGCGGCCGCGCCCCCTGCCTATCGGGTGCGCACCGCGCACCACGTGGCGCACCGCGCGCGCCAACGAAAAACGGCGCCGCAAGCGGCGCCGTACAAGGCTGTCCTTCGATCGGCCGGCGCTTACGCGTCCGAACCGTCGCGCTGCGCGCGACCGCGCTTGATCCACGCCTCGAGGTTGTGCGGACGAACCGTGTCCCACTCCTCGAACGGCTGATGGATCCACGGATTCGTCGGCAGGAACTGCGTGTGATAGTCGGGCTTGACCTTCGAGCACCCCTTGTACCAGAGCACGGCCGAACGCACGGCCGTGACCGCCGGATAGCGCTCCTTCAGGTGCTCCTGCACGCGCGCGAGCGTGACGCCCGAATCGACGAGATCGTCGACCAGCAGCACGTTGCCCGCGAGATGGCCGCGCGTCATCGTGATGTACTGCGCGATGTCGAGCTCGCCCTGCTCGGTGCCGGCCGCTTCCCGGTACGAACTCGTCGCGAGGATCGCCAGCGGCACGTCATAGATGCGCGACAACTGGTCGCCGACGCGCAGGCCGCCGCGCGCGAGGCACAGGATCTGGTCGAACTTCCAGCCCGAGGCGTGCACCTGAAGCGCGAGCAGTTCGATCAGACGGTGATACTCGTCCCAGCCTACCCACAGGTTCTTGTCGTCGTTGCGCGGATCGGTCATCAAGTCTGCCGCCGTCATCGTGATTTGCTGCGTCATCTGGGTCTTACACCTTGAACGGATGGCGGAGCAGGATCGTTTCGTCGCGGTCCGGGCCCGTCGACACCATGTCGACCGGCACGCCAGCCACTTCCTGGACGCGGGCGAGGTAAGCCTGCGCATTCGCCGGCAGCGCGTCCCACGTATTGATCCCGACGGTGCTTTCCTTCCAGCCCGGGAACGTCTCGTACACCGGCTCGCAACGCGCGACATCGACCGCGCCGCGCGGCAGGATGTCCACGTCCTTGCCGTCGACCTGGTAGCCGACGCACAGCTTGACTTCATCGAGGCCGTCGAGCACGTCGAGCTTGGTCATGCACAGACCCGACACGCCGTTGATCTGGATCGAGCGGCGCAGCGCAGCCGCATCGAGCCAGCCGGTGCGGCGCGGACGGCCGGTGACCGAACCGAATTCCTTGCCGACGTTCGCGAGCGTGACGCCGATCTGGTCCTGGCGCTGCGGGTTGTCCGCATCGTACAGCTCGCTCGGGAACGGGCCCGAGCCGACGCGCGTGCAATACGCCTTCGTGATGCCGAGGATGTAGTTGAGCTTCTGCGGACCGACGCCCGCGCCGGCCGACGCCGCCCCTGCGACGCAGTTGCTCGACGTGACGAACGGATAGGTGCCGTGATCGATGTCGAGCAGCGTGCCTTGCGCGCCTTCGAACAGCAGGTTCTGGCCCGCGTTGTTCGCATCGTACAGGCGGCGCGACACGTCGGCCACCATCGGTTTCAGGCGATCGGCATAGCCAAGCATCGTGTCGAGCGTGGCCTGGAAGTCGACGGCCGCGCCGCCCAGATACTGGGTCAGCACGAAATTGTGGAAATCGAGATTTTCGCGCAGGCGATCGGCGAAGGTCTTCGCGTCGAACAGGTCCTGCACGCGCAGCGCGCGGCGGCCGACCTTGTCTTCGTACGCGGGGCCGATGCCGCGGCCGGTCGTGCCGATCTTGCCGGCGCCCTTGCGCGCTTCGCGCGCCTGGTCGATCGCGATGTGGTACGGCAGGATCAGCGTCGTGGCTTCGGAGATGAACAGACGGTCGCGTACGTTCACGCCGGCTTCTTCGAGCTCGCCGATTTCCTTGAACAGTGCTTCGGGGGACAGGACGACGCCGTTGCCGATGTAGCAGGCGACGCCTTCACGCATGATGCCCGACGGAATGAGGCGCAAGATCGTTTTCTTGCCGCCGATGATGAGGGTGTGGCCGGCGTTGTGACCGCCCTGGAAACGCACGACGCCCTGAGCGTGGTCCGTCAGCCAGTCGACGATCTTGCCCTTGCCTTCATCACCCCATTGCGTTCCCACGACGACGACGTTGCGCCCGGGAGTCACGTTCACTGCGCTGGCAGACATGTTGATTCGTTAGCTGGTTAAAAACGTATTCTACCTATGTTCGCGGGCGTTTCCGAATTTTTCCGTTTCGCTTCAACGATATGCACGCCGAAGCACGGCCCGCGAACACCTCTTTATCGGGGTTCGACCATCCATGCGCCGTTACGCTCGACGAGCGAACGATCGCACGCGAACTCGTCGAGCACGTGGTCGTGGCCCGGCAGCGCCTGGATCACGACTTCGCCCGCATCACGCAGCGCCGCGACGGCCGCGCCCAGCGCGTCGTCCTGTGCCCACGGCGCGAGAATCGCGGTACCGCGCGCCTCGACCGGCGAAATCCGCGCGAGTTCGCGCAGGTCGAGCGAGAAGCCGGTTGCCGGACGGGCGCGGCCATAGGCCTGCCCCACGTGGTCGTAACGGCCGCCGCGCGCGATCGCGTTCGGCACGCCGTCGACGTATGCGGTGAACATCGCGCCGCTGTGGTACGCGTAGCCGCGCAGGTCGGCGAGATCGATCGCGACTTCGACGCCCTTCGCCTGCGACGCGAGCTGCGCCAGATCGTCGAGCGCTCGCGTGATTTCGGGCAGTACCGGCAGGCGCGTACGCGCCTCGGCCAGCACGCTCGCGTCGCCGTAGAGGTTCGGCAGCGCGCGCAGCGCGGCGCGCGTATCGGCGCCGAGATCGTCGGTGAGTTCGTTCAGCAGCGGCACGTCCTTGCCCGACAGCGCGTCGTACAGCGACTCGCCGCGTTCGGCGGCCTGCGCGTCGCGCGCCAGCAGCGCCGCAAGCACGCCCGCGTGACCGAGGTCGAGACGGATGCGCGACAGGCCTGCGAGATGCAGCGCGTCGAGCATCAGTTGCTGGATCTCGAGATCGGCTTCGAGCCCGGCGTGGCCGTAGATTTCGGCGCCGATCTGGATCTGCTCGCGCGTCGCGTGCAGGCCGCGCGGGCGCGTATGCATCACGTGGCCCGCGTAGCAGAGGCGCGTCACGCCCTGACGGTTCAACAGGTGAGCATCGATGCGCGCGACCTGCGGCGTGATGTCCGCGCGCAGGCCGAGCGTGCGGCCCGACAGTTGGTCGACCAGCTTGAAGGTGCGCAGGCGCAGATCGGCGCCGCCGCTCGTCAGCAGCGACTCGAGGTATTCGAGCAGCGGCGGCATCACCATTTCGTAGCCGTACGAGCGGAAGCGGTCGAGCAGCCTGCGGCGCAGCTCCTCGATCTTGCGCGCTTCCGACGGCAGCACGTCGGCGATATTCTCGGGAAGTAACCAGGTCGACATCGGTACGGTCCTACGACGGGAAACGGCGCGCGTCACGCGCGCCGCGAGTTGAATCGGAACTTCGAAATCAGGGCGGAACGAACGGCGGATGCGCCGTCCGGATCGCGGCGCCGGTCAGGTCGCGAGCAACAGCAGCACGAGCCCGAGCACCATCACGATCAGCCCGCCGATCCGGATATGATGCGGCGGCCGTTCCGCTATTCTACGAAACGTGTCACGCCATGCGGACGGAAACACGAAGGGGAATGCGCCCTCGATAATCAGCATCAGCGCTACTGCGAGCAACAACGAGCCAGCCAGGTCCATGCGAGCGACGGCGCCGCTCGACGCGGCGCCCCAAGGTCAATGTTTGCGGGGAGCAGGCGCCGCCGGTGCGGCACCGCCCGTCGGGCTGCGCATGAAGCGGAAGAACTCGCTGTCGGGATCGACGACGATGATGTCGTTGCGCTTGAACGTGTTCCGGTAGGCCTGCAGGCTCGCGTAGAACTGATAGAACTGCGGATCGCGGCCGAACGCGTCGGCGGCGATCGTGGCGGCCTTCGCGTCGCCCTCGCCCTTGATCGTCTGCGCGGACTTGTACGCGTTCGCGAGCACGGCCTGCTGCTCGCGTTCGGCGTCGGCCTTGATCTGCTCGACGTCGGCCGCGCCTTGCGCACGCACCTGGGCCGCCTGATCGCGCAACGCGGCGATCATCCGTTGATAGACGGCTTCCGTCTGCGCGGCAGGCAGGTCGACACGCGTCAGCTGGACGTCGACCACGTCGACGCCGAAAGCGGACGCTTGCGCCTTCGCCGCATCGCGCGCCGCATCGGCGATCGCGCGTTGACTGCCGAGGGCATCGTCGAGCGCGCGCTTGCCGAATGCGTCGCCGAGCGCGCCCTTCAACGCGCCGGACAGCCGTTCGGCCGCAGCCGCCGGGTCGCCGCCCGTCGCGGTGAAATATTTCATCGGATCGCTGATCCGGTACTTCACCGTGTACGCGACGAGCAGGTCGTGCTTGTCTTCGGTCGCCAGTTGCAGCGGATCGGACGATTCGAGCGATTGCAGGCGCGTGTCGATCAGCGTGGCCGTCTGCAGCGGCGGCGGCAGCTTGAAGTGGACGCCGGGCCCCGCGAGCTCCGGCTGCGTGCCGTCGCGACCCGACAGCACGGCTGCATGGCGCGGATCGACGGTGAGGACCGTCGACGAGGCCGCGAAGGCAACGATCACGATTGCGACGACGAGCGCAATGATTCGGTTCATGTTCTGCGTTCCCCGTTACTTCGTATCGTCTTCACGCGAGCGGCTGCGAAACGCTTCGCGCGATCGCAGCACGTCGACACCCGACGCGGTGACGGCCGGTGCGGCGCTCGCCGGTGCGGCTGCGGCCGCCGCCGGCGCCGTGGCCGCCGGTGCCGACGCCGCATCGGGCGCGGACGCGCCGGTCGACGCCGCGGCGTTTTGCCGCCCCTGCTCGACGAGCTTGTCGAGCGGCAGGTACACGACGCTGTTGCCGCCCTTGTTGCCGATGAACACTTTCGTCGCGTTCGAATAGATTTCCTGCATCGTCTCGAGGTACATCCGCTCGCGGATGACCGCGGGCGCCTTCGAGTACTGCGCATAGACCTGCTTGAAGCGGTCCGCGTCGCCCTCGGCTTCCGTGACCACGCGATCGGCATACGCCTTCGCTTCGTCGACGAGCTTCGCCGCATCGCCCTGCGCCTTCGGCAGCAGGTCGCTCGCATACGCCTGCGCGGCGCGCTTCGCGGCCTCGCGCTCGTCGCGCGCCTTCGCGACTTCGGCGTATGCGGCCTGGGTCTGCTCGGGCGCCGCGACGCTCTGCATCGTGACGGCCGTCACCTCGAGCCCCGACTGGTAGCGGTCGAGATCGCGCTGGATCACGGTGGAAAGCTGCTCGCGCAGCGCATCGCGATCCTGATTCAGCATGTCGGCCGCGCTGCGCGTGCCGACGATCGCGCGCACCGCGGCTTGCGCGGCCTGCGACACGCTGCGCTCGGGATCGACGCTGCGGAACAGGTAATCGGTGGCGGAACGAATCCGGTACTGGACGATGAAGCGCACGTCGACGATGTCGGCATCGCGCGTCAGCATCGCGGCTTCCTTCACGTTCGCGAGACGCACGACGTTGTTGCGGCCGATCTCGATCGAGCGGACCTGCGACGTGTCGACGATCTCGTGCGACGCGAACGGATACGGCGCGCGCCAGTGCACGCCCTGGCCGACCGTGCCCGACAGCTTGCCGAGCTGCAGCACGACGCCCGTCTGGCCTTCCTGCACGACGAACAGCCCGCTGCCCGCATACACCGCGACCAGCACGCCGATCACGATCCCGACGCCGACCCGTGCGGCCCGGCCGTTGTCAGGACGAAAGCCGTTGCCGCCCTTGCCGCCGAACAGGCCGCTCAAGCGCCGGTTGAAGTTGCGCCACATCTCGTCGAGATCGGGCGGACCATCGCCGTCGCCGCCTGGCGGGCGCTTCGATTCGTTCGCGCGCGGACGGGATCCGTCCTTGCCATTGCCTTCGCCGCGTCCCCAGCGGGGATCGTTGATCGACAGCAAGGCGCGCATCCGCCGCCAGGTACTCCGCTCGTTGTATTCGTTCACCAGAGTTTGTTCACCAGATTAGACGCCGACGAACCGGCCGGGACCGGTTAGCGCCCGTGTTCGGAAATCGTGTGGTCTTCGTGTGGTTCAGCGGACGTGCCATCGAGCGCGTCGGGTAACGTCGCGCTGGAAAGGTGTTCCGCGGAGGCAATTTCGGCGATGGCGGCACGCAACGTATCGAGACCCTGACCGGTGCGCGCGCTCAAAAAGACGCGCGAAATATTACCATACTCGTCACGCTCGACCGCGTCGCCGCGGGCCGCCAGCTCGGGTACGGCGTCGATCTTGTTGAATACCAGCACCTGGCGGATCGTGTCCGCGCCGATCTCGTGCAGCACGCCGTTGACCTGCTCGATCTGCTCGAGCCTGACCGTGCTCGACGCATCGACCACATGCAGCAGCAGATCCGCGTGGATCGTTTCCTCGAGGGTCGCGCGGAACGCCGCGACGAGCTGGTGAGGCAGTTCGCGAATGAACCCGACCGTATCGGACACGACGATCTGCCCGACTTCGTCGCCGAGGTACACGCGCCGCGACGTCGTATCGAGCGTCGCGAACAACTGGTCGGCCGCGTACGCCTGCGCTTTCGTCAGCGCATTGAACAGCGTCGACTTGCCCGCGTTCGTATAGCCGACGAGCGACACCGACATCGTGCCGCTGCGCGCGCGCTGCCGGCGCTGCGTGCTGTGCTGGCGGCGCAGCCGGTCGAGCCTCGACTTCAGCATCTTGATGCGTTCGCCGATCAGCCGGCGGTCGGTTTCGAGCTGGGTTTCGCCGGGGCCGCGCAGGCCGATACCGCCCTTTTGCCGTTCGAGGTGGGTCCACGCGCGAATGAGCCGGGTCGACAGGTATTGAAGCTGCGCGAGCTCGACCTGCAGCTTGCCTTCGTGGCTGCGGGCGCGCTGCGCGAAGATGTCGAGGATGAGGCTCGTGCGATCGACCACGCGCCTGTTAAGCGCTTGCTCCAGATTACGTTGCTGGGCGGGCGCCAACGCGTGGTTGAAGATGACGATTTCGACGTTGTGCGCGTCGCAGGCAAGCCGCAGTTCTTCGGCTTTGCCGCTGCCGATGAACATCTTGGCATCGGGACTGGCGCGACGACCCGTGAGGGTGACGGCGGGACAGGCCCCCGCACTGGAGGCGAGAAGACTGAGTTCTTCGAGACTGGCTTCGAAATCGGTCTTGCCGAAATCGATGCCGACGAGCGCTGCGTTGATCAAATTATCGGGTGTCAAGATAAGGCGGCTGGCATCGGTCGCTCGCGGCGACCGGATGCCGGCCGCTGCGATAGGTTAGGACGAGGCTTCCGCGTCCGGGTGGAAATTCACCGGGCGCGCCGGCACGACCGTCGAGATGGCGTGCTTGTAAACCATCTGGGTCACCGTATTACGGAGCAACACGACGTACTGGTCGAACGATTCAATGTTCCCTTGAAGCTTGATGCCGTTGACGAGGTAGATCGAAACGGGAACGTGCTCTTTGCGCAGTGCGTTCAAAAACGGGTCTTGTAACAATTGCCCTTTGTTGCTCATGGCGTACTCCATCTTTTTTTGCAGGTTGATCTGGATTGGCGGCGAAGAAAAAGAGATCCGGCGCCAATCGCTACACTATAGCTGATTTTGCCTGCCCCGCCCGGCCACTGGCCATGCGGCCGATGCCTTGCGGGGCGTGCTTCAGCCCTTGTCCGCGTACGGGTTGTTCGACGAACGGAACTCTATGCGCAATGGAGTCCCGGTCAGCGAGAAAGTTTCGCGGAACCGGTTTTCGAGGTAACGCTTGTAGGTCTCCGTCACCGCGTCGAGCGCATTGCCGTGGATCACGATGATCGGCGGATTCTGGCCGCCCTGGTGCGCATAGCGCAGCTTCGGGCGCACCGGGCCGCGACGGCGCGGCTGCTGGAATTCGACGGCCTCGATCAGCGCGCGCGTGAGCTTCGGCGTCGGCAGCTTCGCCATCGCCGCCGCGTACGCGTCATCGACCGAGCGCATCAGCGCGCCGATACCCGTCTTCTTCGCGGCCGAAATGAAGTGCGATTTCGCGAAGTCGAGGAATTTCAGCTTGCGGGTCAAATCCGCTTTCGCGCGGTCGCGCGCGTGATCGTCGAGGCCGTCCCACTTGTTGACGCCGATCACGAGCGCGCGGCCCTGCTCGACGACGAAGCCGGCGATGTGCGCGTCCTGGTCGGAAATGTCCTGCTGCGCATCCAGCAGAAGAATGACGACGTTCGCGTCGGAGATCGACTGCAGCGTCTTCACGACCGAGAACTTCTCGATCGCCTCGAACACCTTGCCGCGGCGTCGCAGGCCGGCCGTGTCGATCAGCGTGTATTTCTTGCCGTTACGCTCGAAGTCGACGTAGATCGAGTCGCGCGTCGTGCCCGGCATGTCGAACGCGATCACGCGGTCTTCGCCGATCAGCGCATTCACGAGCGTCGACTTGCCGACGTTCGGGCGGCCGACGATCGCGATCTTGACGCCGCGCGACGGATCGTCCTCGTCCGCTTCCTCGGGCTGGCCCGCATACGCGACTTCCAGCGCCTCGTTGATCATGTCGGTCACGCCATCGCCGTGCGCGGCCGAGATCGCGCGCGGATCGCCGAGCCCGAGCTCGTAGAAATCCGTCGCGACCGCCGTGTACTTCATCCCCTCGGCCTTGTTGACGACGAGGAAGATCGGCCGGCCGGTCTTGCGCAGGTAGTCGGCGATCGACTTGTCCTGCGGCGCGAGCCCATTGCGGCCGTCGACGATGAACACGACGACGTCGGCTTCCTCGACGGCCTGCCGCGTCTGGCGCGCCATTTCGTGCAGGATGCCGTCCTTCGCGACGGGCTCGAAGCCGCCGGTATCGACGACCAGGTACGGCCGCTCGCCGACGCGTCCTTCGCCGTAATGGCGATCGCGCGTGAGGCCCGGCAAGTCGGCGACCAGCGCATCGCGCGAGCGCGTGAGCCGGTTGAACAGCGTGGATTTCCCCACATTGGGGCGCCCAACGAGGGCAATGACCGGTTTCATCTGTGTTTTCTACGGTGAAGCGCAGCAGCGGGAGGCCCGCTGCTGCGGGCGGCTGCGCTGAATGAAAATATCACGAATTCGGGCCGCGCCGGATGCGTGCGCCCGGCGCGCGTTGCGCGCCGTCGTCTTTCGTCTCGAACTGCCTTTCAAATACCGAGCGGCCGGGAACGCCGGCCGCCTTCAAGTCGCGCGGCCGCGGCGCGCGGGATCTGCCCGCCGCGCCACGGCCGTGCCTGTTTCCTGCGCGTCAGCGCGGGCGGAACCCGTACAGGCCGCCGTCCTTCGTCTGCACGACGAGCGTATTGCCCGCGAGGACCGGCGCCGCCGTGATCGCGCTGCCGTCGGTCTTCATCCGCGCGATGAAGCTGCCGTCTTCGCGCGACAGGAAGTGCACGAAGCCCTTGTAATCGCCCATCACGACCGCGTGCCCGAGCAGGTACGGCACGCCGACGTCACGGCTCTTCAGCTTGTCGTTACGCCAGAGCTGGTTGCCCGTGGCCGCGTCGTACGCGGTGACGACCGACCAGTCGTCGCCGCCGGCAACCACCGAATCGTCCTGCGCGAGGCCGCTGCGGCTCGAGAACGGCTTTTCCCACAGCGGCCGACCCGAATTCGCATCGAAGCAGCCGAGCTGCCCCTGGAACGTCACCGCACAGGTTTCCGCGCCCACGAGCGTCGGCGGGCCGCTGACGTCGTTGATGCGCTCGACCTCGGTCACGCCCTTCGGGAACGACACCGGGGTCTGCCAGAATGGCTCGCCCGTCTGCAGGTTGATCGCGACCAGACCGCCGCCCGGGAAGCCCGCGAGCACGGCCGCGTCGCCGGCGAACGTCATGCCGGCCGACACGCGCAGGTTCAGCGGCACCGCACGGTTGCGGTAGTTCCACTTCTGCTCGCCCGTCTGCGCGTTGAACGCGATCACCTGGCCGTCGATCGTGCGGACGATCACGAGGCCGTTGCCGACGAGCGGCGGCGAGAAGATCTCGCCCTGCACGGTGGTCTTCCACAGCTGCTTGCCGTCCGGGCCCAGCACGAACACGCCGCCCTTCAGCGCACCGACCGCAGTCAGGTTGCCGTCGCTGCCGACGCCGGCCGACAGGTCCGAACCGACCTTCGAGCGCCACAGCGTCTGGCCCGTCTTCGCGTCGATCTTCTCGACCGACCCGTTTTCGCCCGCCGCGTAGACGGCGTCACCCACGGCCACCGGCGAGAACAGGTAGCGTCCGCCCTTGCCGACGCTCGCCTTCCAGACCTGTTGCACGTCCATGACGGGCTTGAACTCGGTGAGCGGCGTCGGCACGCGGCGCGCGTCCTTCGACGACGAGCAAGCCGCCAAAGCGAGGACAGCCGCCGCGCAGGCAACGGGCACAGCGTAACGTTTCAGCAAATTCATCGGATAGCGAAGCAGAGTTAAGAGGTTGAGGGGACCGGGATTCAGCCGCCGAGCGCGTCCAGCTTGAACTGCACGAGCTGGCGCGCGGACTGGTCGTCCTTCGACAGGCCGTCGAGCGCGAGCTTGTAAGCCGCGCGCGCATCGTCGGTCTTGCCTTGCGCGGCAAGCAGATCGCCGCGACGATCGGCCACGAGGCCCTTGAATGCATCGACCGGCGTACCCGAGAGCAGCGCGAGGCCCGCATCGTATGCCTTCTCGTCGAGCAGCAGCGACGCGAGACGCAGCTTCGCGATCTGCTTGTACTCGTCGTCCTTGGCGTGATCGACGGCCCATTGCAGCTGCGCCTTCGCGCCTGCCGCGTCGCCGGCCGCATACAGCGTCTTCGCGGCCGCGAGCGCCGTCATCTGCGCATACGGCGTGCTGCCGAACTTGTCTTCCATGTCCGCAGCCGCGCGGGCCATCGGCGCCTTGTCGTTCGCGGCGGCGGCCTTCTGGACCTGCTCGTACAGCCCGGACGCCTCGGCAGCCTGACGGCGCTGCCAGTAGTTCCAGCCGTTGAAACCGGCCGCGACGACGAGCGCCGCGAGCACGATCCACGTGGTGAGGTTGCCCCAGCGGGCCCACCACGCCTTGAGACTTTCAATCGATTCTTGTTCGTCGTGATAACTCATCGGCGAGCGATTCCTTCTTCCTGTTCAGGCTTTTCTTGTCGAGCGGATGCCAGCGCGATCAGTCGTCGCCGTCTTCGGCGGATGCAACCATCGCATTGATTAGGAATTCGGTCAAGCTTTCGACCGGTACGGTCTGCTGAACGTTCTTTTCCCCTTCCGCACCCGCGCCGCGCAACGCTTTCACGCCCACCGTGCCGTTCGCGACCTCTTCTTCGCCGAAGATCACCGCGAACGCGGCGCCGCTCGCATCGGCCCGCTTCATCTGCGA
Source organism: Burkholderia sp. AU45388 (assembly GCF_030481585.1). Classification (NCBI taxonomy): domain Bacteria; kingdom Pseudomonadati; phylum Pseudomonadota; class Betaproteobacteria; order Burkholderiales; family Burkholderiaceae; genus Burkholderia; species Burkholderia sp. AU45388. The sequence continues at coordinate 13,563 of NZ_JAUJPV010000012.1, forward strand.
CTTGAAGCTTGCCGGCGCGCCGTCGGCGCTGCAGTGGAAGATCACGTCGAGGCCCGTGTCGCGCAGGCGCTCGGCCGCGATGAACGCCTGTTCGCGCGCGGTCTCGCCCTGGTGCACGACGTACACGTCGACGCCTTCCTGCTCGGGCGCGAGATCCTCTTCCTTCAGCAGTTCGAGGATCCGCTCGATGCCCATCGCCCAGCCGCACGCGGCGGTCGGCTTGCCGCCGAGCTGCTCGATCAGCGGATCGTAGCGACCGCCGGCCGCAACCGTGCCCTGCGCGCCGAGCTTGTCGGTTACCCACTCGAACACGGTCAGGTTGTAATAATCGAGGCCGCGCACGAGACGCGGGTTGATCTTGAACGGAATGTTGTTCGCGAGCAGCAGGCGCTGCAGTCCTTCGAAGTGCGCGCGCGATTCGTCGCCGAGGAAGTCGATCAGCTTCGGCGCGTTCTGCGCGATCTCCTGCAACGCGGGATTCTTCGTGTCGAGCACGCGCAACGGGTTCGTATACAGGCGGCGCTTCGCGTCCTCGTCGAGCACGTCGGCGAACTGCTCGAGGTACTTGATCAGTTCGACGCGGTGCGCGGCGCGCTCCTCGGCGAGGCCGAGCGAATTGATCTCGAGCTTGATGCCGGTCAGGCCGAGGTCGTCCCACAGACGCTGGCACATCATGATGATCTCGGCATCCGCATCGGGACCCGCGAAGCCGAGCGCCTCGACGCCGACCTGGTGGAACTGGCGATAGCGGCCGCGCTGCGGACGCTCGTGACGGAACATCGGGCCGATGTACCACAGGCGTTTCGGGCCGTCGTACAGCATGTTGTGCTCGATCGACGCACGCACGACGGCCGCGGTGTTTTCCGGACGCATCGTCAGGTTCTCGCCGTTCAGCGCGTCGGTGAAGCTGTACATCTCCTTCTCGACGATGTCCGTGACCTCGCCGATGCCGCGCGTGAAGAGCTGCGTGTGTTCGACGATCGGCGTGCGGATGTTCTGGTAGCCGTACGCGCGCAGCAGCGATTTCACGGTAGCTTCGAAGAATTCCCACAGGCCGGCATCCTGCGGAAGGATGTCGTTCATGCCTTTGACGCCGGTGAGCTTCTCGATCTTGCGTTTCTGTTCAGTCATCGTTCGTGTGTGTGGACGAATTAGTTCAGGGCCTCGGTGCGGCCGTAATTGCGCGCGACGTAGTCGCTGACGATCTGCTGGAATTCCTCGGCGATCCGCTCGCCGCGCAGCGTCTTGACCTTCTCGCCGTCGATGAAGACGGGCGCGGCCGGGTTCTCGCCCGAACCCGGCAGGCTGATGCCGATGTTCGCGTGCTTCGATTCGCCCGGGCCGTTGACGATGCAGCCCATCACCGCGACGTTCATCTTTTCGACGCCCGGATATTCCTTGCGCCAGGCCGGCATCTGCTCGCGCAGATACGTCTGGATCTGCATCGCGAGTTCCTGGAACAGCGTGCTCGTCGTGCGGCCGCAGCCCGGGCACGCGATCACCATCGGCGCGAACGAGCGCAGGCCCATCGTCTGCAGGATTTCCTGGCCGACGATCACCTCGCCCGTGCGCGACGCGCCCGGTTCCGGCGTCAGCGAGATGCGGATCGTGTCGCCGATCCCTTCCTGCAGCAGCACACCGAGCGCTGCCGTCGACGCGACGATGCCCTTCGAGCCCATGCCGGCCTCGGTCAGCCCGAGGTGCAGCGCGAAGCCGCAGCGGCGGCCGAGTTCGCGGTACACGGCGATCAGGTCCTGCACGCCGCTGACCTTGCACGACAGCACGATGCGGTCGCGGCCCAGGCCGAGCTCGACCGCGCGTTCGGCCGAGCCGATCGCCGACTGGATCAGCGCCTCGTACATCACGCTCTGCGCGTCCCACGGCTGCGCCCGCGCGCCGTTCTCGTCCATCATGCGCGCAAGCAGGTCCTGGTCGAGACTGCCCCAGTTCACGCCGATCCGCACCGGCTTGTCGTACTTCGCCGCGGCCTCGATCATCTGCGCGAACTGCGTGTCGCGCTTCGCGCCCTGGCCAACGTTGCCGGGGTTGATCCGGTACTTCGACAGCGACTCCGCGCAGCCGGGGTAGTCGCGCAGCAGCAGGTGGCCGTTGTAGTGGAAATCGCCGACGAGCGGCACGGTCACGCCCATCCGGTCGAGCTGCTCGCGAATCGCCGGCACGGCGGCCGCGGCTTCGGGCGTGTTGACCGTGATGCGCACCAGTTCGGAGCCCGCATTCGCGAGTTCCTTGATCTGGATCGCCGTGCCGATCGCATCGGCCGTGTCGGTATTCGTCATCGACTGCACGCGCACCGGCGCGTCACCGCCGATCGTCACGAGTTGCCCGCCCCAGCGGACATCCACCGCATGCGATACGCGGCGCGGCTGATGCCCGCCGAACACCGGCTCGGTTGAACAAATCTGACTGCTGCGTGGGGATTGAGCTTCGGATTGCATCGATAGATCCATTTACGCGGAATGCGCCGCGACGCGGCGCATGAATTGAAAAAGCGCCGTGCCCTCACGGCCTGCCAGTATCGACGGCAAGCCTTCGCCACGGCGCTTGACGTCAGGGCAACGTGAACCGCGCCACGTTACCCCGCGCTGCCGAATATTTTGCCGGATCGACCGGTTTTCCGTCGAACGCAACCGCGTCGAGGCCGGCCTTGTTGCCGATCGTGACCTTGAACGGCCCGTCACCGGCAACCTGCTTCGTTTCGCCGGCGCGCACCAGCGCCGAGAACAGCTCCTTGCCGTTCCTGTCGCGCACGCTGAACCAGCAATCCTGCTTGACCTTCAGTTCGACCATCGACTGGCCTGCCGCCACCACGACGCTCGCGGGCTGGGCCGGCGCGGCCGTGCTCGCCGCTGCCGCTTCCGTCACGGGCTGCGACGCAGCCGCCGTCGCGACCGGAGCCGCCGGCGCCGGGGCAGCCGATGCGGCAGCCGGGGCCGGAACCTCATTCGCCACCGCCGCCGACGCGCCGTTCGTCGCCGCCTCTTCGGCAGACGACGATGCCGCCGACGCGCTCGCAGCGGACGCATGCTCGGCGTCGCCGCCCTTGAAGCGCGCGAGCAGGCTCGACGAATCGCCGCCAGTGTGCCACATCAGTACGGCGACCACCGCGACGACGACGATCCCCGTTCCCCACAGCCACGGATGGTTGCGCGACGAGCCGCCGAGCGGAATCGACACGCGGCCGCGCGGCAGATCCGTGCCCGACGACGCAGGCATCGACAGATCGACTTCCGGCACCCCGCGCTCGCGGCGCAGCGCCTGCGCGAACGGCTCCGGATCGACGCCGAGCATCTTCGCGTAGCTGCGCACGACACCGAGCGCGAACGTCACGCCGGGCAAATGGCTGATGTCGCCGGCCTCGAGCGCCCGGAGTTTTTGCGGTGCGACCTTGAGTCGCGCCGACACGTCGTCGACCGACCAGCCCTTCGTCTCCCGAAGCTGCGCCAGGCGGCTGCCGACCGCCGCCAGCGATTCCAGTCCCGCCGGTGCCGGCTTTGCGGCATTCGTCTCTGCGCCGTTAGACGGCTGCGGCTCACTCATCCTTGTCCTCGCGTCGATTCTTCTTCACTGGCGGCTGCCGCCGGCCCCTGCCGGCCGGCACCCGCAACGGTTCATACCATGCGCGGCGCCGAGGCGCCGCGACCGATCGCTATTCGCGTGTTGCACCGCCAAAGGGTTCGGGCACCCCGGCCAGGTGCCCCCGTCAAACTGCCCGAACTTCGATGATTTTTCCTGCCGCGCCCGTCCGCTCCGCGAGGCGCGTGCGATCCTTCACCGCGCCGGCCAGTTGCCCGCACGCGGCATCGATGTCGTCGCCGCGCGTCTTGCGCACGGTCGTGACGACACCCGCATCGATGAGGATCTGGGCGAAGCGCTTGATCTGCTCCGGCTTCGAGCGGATGAGGCCCGATTCCGGAAACGGATTGAACGGGATCAGGTTGAACTTGCACGGCACGTCACGCGTGACGGCCAGCAGTTCGCGCGCATGCGCTTCGGTATCGTTGACGCCGTCGAGCATGCAGTATTCGAATGTAATGAAGTCGCGCGGCGCGACTTTCAGATAACGCTGGCACGCGGCCATCAGCTCGCGCAGCGGATACTTCTTGTTGAGCGGCACCAGCTCGTCGCGCAGCGCATCGTTCGGCGCATGCAGCGAGACGGCCAGCGCGACCGGCAACTCGGCGCCGAGGCGGTCCATCATCGGCACCACGCCGGACGTCGACAGCGTGACGCGACGGCGCGACAGGCCGTACGCGTTGTCGTCGAGCATCAGCCGCATCGCGGGCACGACCGCGCTGTAATTCAGGAGCGGCTCGCCCATGCCCATCATCACCACGTTGGTGACGACCCGTTCGGCCTTGCCGTTCGGGCCGGGCGCGCGGCCCAGCGACGCTCGCAATGCAAATTCGGCCATCCGGAGCTGGCCGATGATTTCAGCTGTCGACAGGTTGCGGGAGAAGCCCTGCTTGCCCGTCGAACAGAAGCGGCAGTTCACCGCGCACCCGGCCTGCGACGACACGCACAGCGTGCCGCGCGTCTCTTCCGGGATGAACACGGTTTCGACCGCATTGCCGTTTCCGACGTCGATCAGCCACTTGCGCGTACCGTCGGCGGAAACGTGATCGCTGGCGATGTCCGGCATCACGATCGATGCGCGGCCCTTGAGTTTTTCCCTCAGGGACTTCGCGAGATCGGTCATGCCGTCGAAATCGCCGGCGTTGTATTGGTGGATCCAGCGCTGCAACTGCTTGGCGCGGAACGGCTTCTCGCCCAGGCTGCCGCAGTACGCGACAAGACCCTCGGCGTCGAAGTCGAGAAGATTGACGGAAGTTTCGCTCGTCATGATGTGCTGCCTTGCCGCGTGCGCTGAATCCTGCCTACTTGCTGTCAGCCAGGGCTTAACGCGAGTAAACGTTCATTTCCGGGAAGAAGAACGCGATTTCGACCGCTGCCGTTTCCGCAGCGTCCGAGCCGTGCACGGCGTTCGCGTCGATGCTGTCGGCGAAGTCGGCGCGGATCGTGCCCTTTTCCGCCTTCTTCGGATCCGTTGCGCCCATCAGGTCGCGGTTCTTCAGGATCGCGCCTTCGCCTTCCAGAACCTGGATCATCACCGGGCCCGAGATCATGAAATCGACGAGGTCCTTGAAGAACGGACGCGCTGCGTGAACTGCGTAGAACTTCTCTGCGTCGGCACGCGACAGGTGCGCCATGCGCGATGCGACGATCTTCAGGCCGGCGCCTTCGAAACGGCTGTAGATCTGGCCGATCACGTTCTTTGCCACCGCATCCGGCTTGATGATCGACAGGGTGCGCTCGATTGCCATAAAAACTCCAAAAAATTAAGAAGTTACAGGTTCAAATGAATCCGCTATTGTAGCACGATCCCGTGTATCATTGCGATTGAACCCTTACATACGTGAAAGGTTCGAAATCCCTGTGTTTTGTGCCGCCCGGCCATTGAAACCTCCGGGCACGGAACGTATCTTAGCCATAGCTGCTCCGGTTTGCTGCGCCGCACACCGCGTGCGCCGAACCGGCCCCGGACGCTCACGCGTTCAATGTTAGGAGAAACCATGAACGACTATCCGTACAATTTCGGCCGCGGCGGCTCCGTCAGCACCGCCGAGGTTCGCAACCGCGTGCTGCGGAACACGTACTGGCTGCTCGCGCTGTCGATGGTGCCGACCGTGCTGGGCGCCTGGGTCGGCGTCGCGACGGGCTTCTCGCTGTTCGCGGCCACGAGCCCGATGATGAGCCTGCTCGCGTTCTTCGCGATCGCGTTCGGCTTCATGTTCGCGATCGAGCGGACCAAAAACAGCGCGGCCGGCGTGTTCGTGCTGCTCGGCTTCACGTTCTTCATGGGCCTGATGCTGTCGCGGCTGCTGAGCTTCATCCTCGGCTTCTCGAACGGCCCGTCGCTGATCATGCTCGCGTTCGGCGGCACCGGCATCATCTTCGCCACGATGGCGACGATCGCCACCGTCAGCAAGCGCGACTTCTCGGGCCTCGGCAAGTGGCTGTTCATGGGCGTGATCGTGATCCTGCTCGCGTCGGTCGCGAACATCTTCCTGCAACTGCCGGCGCTGATGCTCACCGTGTCGGTGCTCGCGATCGCGATCTTCTCGGCCTACATGCTGTTCGACGTCCAGCGCGTCGTGAACGGCGGCGAGACGAACTACATCTCGGCCACGCTCGCGATCTACCTCGACCTGTACAACGTGTTCACGAACCTGCTCGCGCTGCTCGGCATTTTCGGCGGCAACCGCAACTGACGTTCGGCACGCACCATGAAAAACCGGCCCGCGGGCCGGTTTTTTACGTCCGCCGCCCGGCTCAGTCGCGCTCGAACAGCGCGATCGATTCGACGTGCGACGTATTCGGGAACATGTTCACGACCCCGGCGCCCTTCAGCCGGTAGCCGGCTTCGTGCACGAGCAGGCCCGCATCGCGCGCGAGCGTCGACGGGTTGCACGATACGTAGACGATGCGCTTCGGCAGCGGGCCTGCGCCGCTCTGCGCGATCTCGGCCAGCGCCTTCGACACCGCGAGCGCGCCTTCGCGCGGCGGGTCGATCAGGAACTTGTCGAATGCGCCGAGTGCGCGCAGGTCGTCGCCCGTGACTTCGAACAGGTTCCGGCACGCGAACGTCGTGTGGCCGTCGACACCGTTCTCACGAGCGTTCGCGAGCGCACGCGTGGTCAGCGTATCGCTGCCCTCGATGCCCATCACCTCGCGCGACAGCCGCGCGAGCGGCAGCGTGAAGTTGCCGATCCCGCAGAACAGGTCGAGCACGCGATCGTCGCGCGACGGCGCGAGCAGGCGCAGCGCACGCCCCACCAGCACGCGGTTGATCTGGTGATTGACCTGCGTGAAGTCGGTCGGCTTGAACGGCATGCGGATGCCGAATTCCGGCAGGGTGTAATCGAGCGATACGTCGAGCGGGTAGAACGGCGTCACCGTGTCCGGCCCCTTCGGCTGCAGCCAGAACTGCACGTTGTGCTCGTCAGCGAACGCGCGCAGCAGCGCTTCGTCGTCCGCGTTGATCGGCTCCAGCACGCGCAGCACGAGCGCGGTGACGGCCGAGCCGACCGCGAGTTCGATCTGCGGCATCCGGTCGCGAATCGACAGCCCCTCGACGAGCCGACGCAGCGGCACGAGCATCGCCGACACGTGCGGCGGCAGCACTTCGCAGCTCGTCATGTCGGCCACGTAGCTGCTCTTCTTCTCGTGGAACCCGACCAGCACGCCGCCCTTCTTCGCGACGTTGCGCACGGTCAGGCGCGCCCGGTAGCGATAGCCCCACGACGGTCCATGGATCGGCGCGAACATCGTTTCCGCGCGCAGCTTCGCCAGGTGCCACAGGTTGTCTTCCAGCACGCGCTGCTTGACCGCCACCTGCGCACGCATGTCGAGATGCTGCATCGAGCAACCGCCGCAGGTGCCGAAGAATGTGCACTTCGGCTGCGTGCGCATCACGCTCGGGCGCAGAATGTCGACAACCGTCGCCTGCTCGTAGCTCGGCTTGCGGCGATAGCTCGAATAGGTCACGCGCTCGCCCGGCAGCGCGCCTTCGACGAAGATCACCTTGCCCGGCTGACCGTCCTCGGTCATCGTGCGGCCGACACCGCGCGCTTCCATGTCGAGCGATTCGATCTCGAGAACCGGGGCGGGACCGGGCGCGACGGGCGCGTTTTTCGATTTGCGCGCAGAAGTGGGGACGGCTTCGGACACCAGCTTTTCCTGACAAACGTTGAAGAAGGCGAGATTGTAGACGACGACGGCCCCCGTCGCGCGCTTTCGTCGCGCAAGCGCCGATGCCGATGCGCATGCCGCGCTGCGTGGCGCCGGAGCGGCCGACGATCGCGCACCCCGTTGCACGCCGGCTGGCCGGTCGCGTGCGATTCGCGGCACGGCCCACCGGCGGCACGGGTTCTGCTCGCAGCAGCAGACCAAGGAGATTCGACCATGCGATTGATCGACTGGAACATCCAATGGGGTCGGGACGCCGACGGCGTGGTCGATCTGTCCGGCACCGTCGCGGCTATTCGCCGGCTCGGCGATTTCGACGTGCTGTGCCTGCAGGAGGTCACGCGCGGTTTCGACGCCCTGCCGGGCCGGCCAGGCCCGGACCAGTTCGCCGAACTCGCGGCGCTGCTGCCCGGCTATACGATCGTCGGCGTCATCGGCGCCGACCTGCCGGCCATCCGGCCACGCGCACCGCGCCGCCAGTTCGGCAACGCGATCGCGACGCGGCTGCCGATCGGGCGCGTGCTGCGTCACTCGCTGCCGTGGCCGGCCGACGCCGGTGCGCCGTCGATGCCGCGCGTCGCGCTCGATGTCGAGCTGCATACGCCGTTCGGGGCGTTGCGCGTGGTCACCACGCATCTGGAGTATTACTCGGCACGCCAGCGGCTGGCGCAGGTCGACGCGCTACGCGACCGGCATCGCGACGCCTGCGCGCATGCGACCCATCCCGCTCCCGCCGAAACCGCCGACGGGCCGTTCACCGCGACCGGACAACCGCGCGATGCGATCGTCTGCGGCGACTTCAACAGCGCGTTCGGCAACGATGCGTACCAGCGCTTTCTGGAGCCGATTGCCGACGCACCCGGTTTCGTCGACGCGTGGGTCGCACGGCATCCCGGTCGCACGCCGCCGCCGACGGCCGGCGTCTACGACACCGCACAATGGTCGGAAGGCCCGCTCGCGTGCGATTTCGTATTCGTGACCGACACGCTGTTGCCGCGCGTCGTCGGCTGCGAGATCAACGGCGACGTACGCGCGTCCGATCATCAGCCGGTGCTGCTCGAACTCGCCTGATCGCACCGGTTGCGGCGCGGCCTGCCCGCGCTACGCGTCGAAGCCCGCCAGATATTCGACCCAGTGCGGCGCCGGTTCCAGCGCGAGCGCGTTCTTCACGAGCAGGATCTCGTCCGCGTACTCGCTCGGCGTCAGGCCGCCGCGCATCAACTGGAACCGGCAATACAGCAGATACGTATTGACGACGTCGGTTTCGCAATAGTTGCGGATTTCGTCGATCCGGCCATCGCGGAACGCCGGCCACACCTGGCTGCCGTCCATCCCCAGCTTGCCCGGGAAACCGCACAGCTTCGCCAGCGCGTCGAGCGGGGCGTTCGCGCGCGCCTGATACATCGCGAGCACGTCCATCAGGTCGGTATGCCGCGAGTGATAGCGCGAGATGTAGTTGTTCCACTTGAACTCGCGGTCGTCCTCGCCGAGATCCCAGTAGCGGGTGGCGGGAATGCCGTGCACGAGCGCGCGGTAATGGAGGACCGGCAGATCGAAACCGCCGCCGTTCCACGACACGAGCTGCGGCGTGTACTTCTCGATCACGCGGTAGAACGACTGGATCAGCGTCGCTTCGTTGTCCTGCGGCGTCCCGAGCGAGCGCACGCGAAAACCGTTGTTGTCGCGGAACACGCACGAGATCGCCGCGATCCGCTGCAGATGATGCGGCAGGAAATCGCCGCCGGTCTTCTCGCGGCGTGCGGCAAACGCATGTTCGGCCACCGCGGCATCGTCGAGCGTCGCGGGCAGGTCTTCCAGACGGCGAATGCCGTCGACATCGGGAATCGTCTCGATGTCAAAAACAAGGATCGGGGTCATCAGTTACAGAACGGCGTCCTTGCGCACGCCGTTGGAGGCGAAGAACCGCTTGAGGCGCACCAGCGCTTCCTGCTGGATCTGCCGCACGCGCTCGCGCGTGAGCCCCATCTCGTCGGCGAGTTCCTCGAGCGTCGCCGGTTCGATGTGGTTCAGGCCGAAGCGGCGCTCGATCACGTGCCGGTGCTTGTCGGACAGCCGCGACAGCCACGCGCGCGTCAGCGTTTCGAGTTCGCGGTGCTGCACCTCGGCGTCGGGCGACTGGCTCTGGTCGTCGGGCAACAGGTCGAGCAGGCTGCTCGCGGGATCGAGATCGAGCGGCGCGTCGAGCGACGCGGTGTGTTCGTTGAGCGCGAGGATATCGGTGACTTCCTCGGCGGTCTTGCCGGTGAGATAGGCGATGTCGTCGATGCTGGCTTCGCGGCGTTCGGCCGCCTCGCCCGTCGACATCGAATTCTTTTCGAGATGGCGCTTCGCGCGCAGCACCTGGTTCAGTTCACGGATCACGTGCACGGGCAGGCGCACCGTGCGAGCCTGGTTCATGATCGCCCGCTCGATGCTCTGCCGGATCCACCACGTCGCGTAGGTCGAGAAACGGAAACCGCGCGTCGGGTCGAATTTCTCGATCGCGTGCATCAGGCCGAGGTTGCCTTCCTCGATCAGGTCGAGCAGCGGCACGCCGCGGTTCAGGTAGCCCTTCGCGATACTGACGACGAGACGCAGGTTGCGCTCGATCATCACCTGCCGCGCCTCGAATTCGCCGGCCTTCGCCAGGCGCGAATAGCGCTGCTCTTCCTCGACGGTCAGCAGCGGCTTCACGCTGATGCGGTTCAGGTAATGCTGGATCGTGTCGGCCGTGAGCTCGGCCTGCAGCAGCGTGCGGAAATCGTCGACGTCGGGCGCCGCTTCCTGGCGGCCTTCGCGCTCGTCGTCGCCACCGTCCGCTTCGGCGTCGCGGGCCTCGAGATCGCGTTCGTTTTCCGCGACGTCGTCCTCGTCGTCCGTCGAAGCACCTGCTCGCCCCACCGATGCTTGCGTGGCACGACTGATCTTCTCAGACTCGGCTTGCGGCTCGTGGCGCTTCGATTTCGGCATGGTCGTCTCGGTTATTGAGGCGGCAAATACTTCAGCGGATCGACAGGCTTACCCTGCCGGCGAACCTCGAAATGCAGCATCACGCGGTCGGCATCGCTGTTACCCATCTCGGCGATCTTCTGCCCCTTCGTTACCGCGTCCCCCTCTTTTACCATCAAAGCGCGATTGTGTGCATACGCCGTGAGGTAAGTTGCGTCGTGCTTGATGATAATGAGGTTGCCGTAACCACGCAGACCGTTGCCGGAGTAAACGACACGGCCGTCCGCCGCCGCCTTCACGGCCTCGCCGGCCGTCCCGCCGATATTGACACCCTTGTTCTTCGCATCGTCGAACCCGTTCAGCACGGGGCCGCGCGCGGGCCACGCGAACGTCACGGGACCGCTCGGCGCCGCCGCCGTATCGCTCGAGCCGGTTGCCGCGGCCGGCGGCGTGGCGGCGAGCGAGGACGACGTGCCGGCAGCCGGCGCGGCCGGACCGCTGCTCAGCGGTGCGGTCGCGACCGCACCGCCGACGATCGGCGCGGCGGCCGGCGTGCCCGCGACCGCGGCGCCGGCTTGCGGCGACACGCGCAGCAGCTGGTCGACTTCGATCTGATTCGGGTTCGCCAGATTGTTCCACGCGGCGATGTCGCGATAGTTCTGCCCGTTTTCAAGTGCGATCCGGTACAGCGTGTCGCCCGGCTTCACCCGGTAGTAACCCGGCGGCGCCGGCGGAAGCGGCGCCGCGGGCTGCGCGGCGGCGGTCGTGCCGAGCGACCCGGAGCGATCGACGACGGGCGCGTTGTCGAGCCGCGTCGCACAGGCGGCCAGCAGCGTGGAGAACGCAGCCACACAGATCGCGCGCTGGGCGAGCGTGAGCGGTTCCCTGGATCGGTTGTTTTGCATCGCGCGCAACATACTCATCGGTTTCAAATCACTCCGGATTTTAAAGGGACAAAGAAAACGCGATCAAGCCGGGACGCTCGCCATTGCGCGTGCGCGACGCGCTCGACGAGCGTGAGCACCTGGTGCTGCCCGCTCTGGCCGCCGACCGGCGCGACGAGCCGCCCGCCGATCGCGAGCTGCTCGAGCAGCGCCTGCGGCACGTCGAGCCCCGCCGCGGCGATCACGATCGCGTCGAACGGGGCCGCGGACGGCAGGCCGACACGCCCGTCGCCGTAATGCAGACGGATGTTCGGCACGCGCAGCGGCCGCAGGTTCAGCTTCGCGCGCTCGTAGAGCGGCTTGATGCGTTCAATCGAATACACGTCGCGTGCCACGTGGCTCAGCACGGCGGCCTGATAGCCGCAACCCGTGCCGATCTCGAGCACGCGCTCGAGCGTGCGGCCGGCCATCGCGAGCTCGATCATGCGCGCGACGACCGACGGCTTTGAAATGGTCTGCTGGTGGCCGATCGGCAACGCCGAATCCTCGTAGGCCTGCGTCGCGAGCCCGGGATCCACGAACAGGTGGCGCGGCACCGCGGCCATCGCGTCCAGCACGCGCGCATCGGTCACGCCGTTCGCGCGCAGCCGTTCGACCATCCGCTCGCGCACGCGTTCCGACGTGAGGGCGAACGCGCCGGCCGGCGCGATGCTCGGCGCAGCCGGCTTCGGCAGTGCGGGTTTCAGCGCGGTCGGCTTCGGTGCGGTCGCCGGCTTCGCGGCGGCGATGCCCGACAGCGGCACCCGCGCGGCGGCCGGCTTCACCGCAACCGGTTTCAGTACGGCTGCGGGTTTGTCGGCGGCCTTCGGCACCGCGCCCGCCGCTTGGCGTTCGCCGGCCCGACCTTCCGATTTGCGTGGCGCTCGTTTGAGATCTTCGAGCGCGAGCGGGAACCGCTTCGCGCGCTCGCCGCTCATGAAGCCCGCCCTCCGGCGCGCGCCCATTCGCGCGTCGCGGGCAGCATCTGCGTATGCGTGAGATCGAGCTGCAGCGGTGTGATCGATACGAAACCGTTTGCGACGGCGTGGAAATCGGTGCCGTCGCTGGCGTCCAGCGCGTCGCCCGCGGCGCCGATCCAGTAGATCGGCTCGCCGCGCGGGTTGGTCTGGCGAATCACCGGCTGCGACGGATGACGCTTGCCAAGACGCGTGACCTTCCAGCCCTTCAGGTGGTCGTACGGCAGGTTCGGAATATTGACGTTCAGCAGCGGGTTACCCGGCAGCGGATGCGCGAGATAGTGCGCGACGATTTCCGCGGCGACGCGCGCGGCGTCGGCCAGATGGGCCCAGCCCTTGTCGACCAGCGAGAACGCGACGGCCGGCACGCCGAACATGATGCCTTCGGTGGCGGCCGCAACTGTCCCCGAATAGAGCGTGTCTTCGCCCATGTTCTGGCCGTTGTTGATGCCGGATACGACGATGTCCGGCCTCGCGTCGGCCATCCCCGTCAGCGCGACGTGCACCGAATCGGTCGGCGTGCCGTTCACGTAGAAGAAACCCGTACCCGCTGCGCGCTGCACCGACAGCGGCCGCGACAACGTGAGGGAATTCGACGCGCCGCTGCAGTTCTGCTCGGGCGCGATCACCGTAAGCTCGGCCAGCGGCTGCAGCGCTTCGCTGAGCGCGGCGAGACCGGGGGCGAGATAGCCGTCGTCGTTGCTGAGTAGGATTCGCATCCGGCGATTGTAACCGAGGAAAGATGGCGCGAGAGCGACAGTCCGGCCGCCGCGGACGGCCGGGTATACGCATGGGCATGCGATGCGCCGCCGCACTGCGCGGCGGCATTCCGCGCGCTGGGGAAAACACCGGGCCGCCGGGTTTTCCGCCCGGACAAAATCGCCTCGGGGAACCCTTCGTCGAGCGGCCCGGCGCAAAGCGCCACGCCGGATGCGCTCAGATCGCGCCCGCCTCGCGCAGCGCGGCAATCGCGTGCGCGTCGTAGCCGAGGCCGCGCAGCACCTCGTCGGTATGCTCGCCGAGCTCGGGCCCGAGCCAGCGCGTTTCGCCCGGCGTGTCCGACAGCTTCGGCGTGATGTTCGGCAGCGGAATGTCGGTGCCGTCGGCCAGCTTGAAACGCTGGATCATCTGGCGCGCGACGAACTGCGGATCGGTGAACATGTCGGCCGCGCTGTAGATGCGCCCGGCCGGCACGTCGGCCGCATTGAGCACGACGAGCGCCTCGTCGATCGTGCGCGGCGCGAGCCACGCGGCGATCGCGTCGTCGATTTCCTGCGTGCGCGGCACCCGCCCGTCGTTTTGCGCGAGCGCGGGATCGTCGGCGAGGTCGTCGCGCTCGATCGCCTTCATCAGCCGCTTGAAGATCGGATCGCTGTTGCCGCCGATCACGATGCTGCCGTCGCGGCATGCATACGTATTCGACGGCACGATGCCCGGCAGCGACGCGCCGGTGCGCTCGCGCACCATCCCGTACACGCCGTATTCGGGCACCACGCTTTCCATCATGTTGAACACGGCTTCATACAGTGCAACGTCGACCACCTGCCCCGCGCCGCCGTTGACCTTGCGGTGATGGAGCGCCATCAGCGCGCCGATCACGCCGTGCAGCGCTGCGATCGAATCGCCGATCGAAATGCCGATGCGCGGCGGCGGCAGATCGGGATAGCCGGTGATGTGGCGCAGCCCGCCCATCGATTCGGCGATCGCGCCGAAGCCGGGCCGGTCGCGGTACGGGCCCGTCTGCCCGTAGCCGGACAGACGCACCATCACGAGGCCCGGATTGTCGGCCGACAGCACGTCGTAGCCGAGCCCGAGCTTTTCGAGCAGGCCCGGGCGGAAATTCTCGATCACGATGTCGGCCTCGCTCGCGAGCTGCCGCGCGATCGCCTTGCCGGCATCGGCTTTCAGATTGAGCGTGACCGATTTCTTGTTGCGCGCCTGCACCGACCACCACAGCGACGTACCGCCCTGCTCCGGATGGAGCTTGCGCCACTTGCGCAGCGGGTCGCCGCCGTTCGGATCCTCGATCTTGATCACTTCCGCGCCGAATTCGGCGAACAGCCGCGACGCGAACGGCCCCGCGATCAGCGTTCCGAATTCGAGCACTTTGACGCCCGCGAGCGGGCCCTGGCTGGTGCTCATGTGTCTCCCTGGCATGAGGAACGGCGCCGCCGGCAGGCGGCGCCCGGCTTACATCGTGCGGCGATCGAGCATCGCGCGGGCGATGGTGCCCGCGTCGACGTACTCGAGCTCGCCGCCCACCGGCACGCCGCGCGCGAGGCGCGTGACCGCCAGCCCGCGCGCCTTGAGCGTCTGGCCGAGGTAGTGGGCGGTGGCTTCGCCTTCGTTCGTGAAGTTGGTCGCGAGCACGACTTCCTTGACGACGCCGTCGGATGCGCGCCGCACGAGGCGGTCGAAATGGATTTCCTTCGGGCCGATTCCGTCGAGCGGGCTCAGTCGCCCCATCAGCACGAAATACAGCCCGCGGTAGGTCATCGTCTGCTCGAGCATGATCTGGTCGGCGGGCGTCTCGACGACGCACAGCAGCGTCGGATCACGCTCCTCGTCGCTGCAGACCTCGCAGATCTGCGCCTCGGTGAACGTGTTGCACTTCTCGCAGTGCTGCAGGTGCTCGGTCGCGAACAGCAGCGACCGGCCGAGCCGCTCCGCGCCCTCGCGGTCGTGCTGCATCAGGTGAACCGCCATGCGCTGCGCGGATTTCGGCCCGACGCCGGGCAGCACGCGCAACGCTTCGACGAGAGCGGACAAGGCGGACGGCTGTTTCATACGGCGGCAAACGGTGGCAAGGACGCGGCGCTCAGAACGGCAGCTTGAAGCCCGGGGGCAGCGGCAGGCCCGACGTCATGCCGCTCATCTTTTCCTGCGACGTGGCTTCGGCCTTGCGCACCGCGTCGTTGAACGCAGCGGCGACGAGATCCTCGAGCATGTCCTTGTCGTCCGCGAGCAGGCTCGGGTCGATCGACACGCGGCGCACTTCGTTGCGGCACGTCATCGTCACCTTGACGAGGCCGGCGCCCGACTGCCCTTCGACTTCGATCAGCGCAAGCTGCTCCTGCATCTTCTTCATGTTTTCCTGCATTTGCTGCGCTTGCTTCATCAGTCCGGCGAGGTTGCCTTTCAACATGGGAATACTCCTTCTTGATCGTGTGAAAACCGGCACGCGGCGCGTGCCGGCCAATGTGTGCGGGGCGTGATTGTGCCTGTCGCGGGGCGGTCAGTTCAATGCAGCGTGGGCGGCGCGCCGTCCGGCGTCGAATCGGCCAGCGGGCGCACCGAGCCCTCGACGATGCGCGCACCGAACTCGCGCACGAGCTGCTGGACGAACGGATCGCCGTGAATCTCCTGCTCGGCTTCGCGCTGGCGCGCCGCGCGTGCGGCCGCATCGAGCGCCGCCGCGGTGCGCCGTGCGGGCCCGACCTCGACGTTCACCTCGACCGGCTTGCCGAGCGCGTCGGCCAGTGCGGCCTTCAGCTTCGCCACCTGCGCGGCGTCCGCATACTGCGGCACCGGCACGGACAATTTCAATGCGCTCGCATCGACGGCCGTCAGCTCGCTGTTGAACGCGAGCTGGTACGCGACGCCCTTCAGCGGCAACTGCGCGGCCAGCGCCGGCCATTCGCCGTCGAAGCCGATCGGATCGAGCGCGATCGCGGGCGGCAACGGGCGCGTGTCGATCGGCGCGGCCGGGCGTGCCTCCGCCGGCTTCGGCGTCACGCGCACATCGTCGGGACCGCTGTCGAACGCCGGCACGAAACCGTCGTCGGAACCGCCGAACATCTCGTCGGCGCTGAGCGGCACGTAGTCGTCGGGCGGAATGTCTTCCCACGGCGGCGATGGCTGGCGCGAATCGGCTGCTTGCGGCGCACGCGCAGCGGCACGCGGCGTGGGCACCTGGACGGCCGGACGCGGCGCGGCCGGCTTTTCGGCGACCGGCTGGGACGCCGCCGGCTTGGCTGCTGCGCCCGCGCGCCCGCGGTCCGACGACACGCGCATCCCTGCATTGCGCAGCACGTCGAGCGCGGCGGCGGCACCGCCCGCGCGCGCCGCGGAGCGCGCGGCGGCCGGCTCGGGCGACACGGCGCGCGGTGCCGGTTCCGGCTGCGGCGCCGGTTCGTCGTTTCGCTGCACGGCGGCAACGGCCGTCGGCTCGGGTTCCTTGCGGGCGGGAGGCCGCATGTCGCCAGCGGGCGCAGCTTTCGCTTCCGGCTGCGGCGGCTCGATCGCTTGAGCGTCGGCCGCTACGGGTGCCGGCGCTGCTGCTTCTGCCGGTGCCGAAACGGCTGCGGGCTTGGCGGCCGGGCGGTCCGCGTCGTCACCGGACTGCGCCGGCGCCGGACGCGCGACCGGCGCAACAGGTGCAGCCGGCGCCGCGGCTTGCGGCCGCGCTGCGACAGGCGGCGCGGCCGCTACCGGCTTCGCCGCAGCGGCGGCCGGCGCCGCGGCAGCGCGCGGGGCCGGCACCGCACGCGGCGGCACGGACGGCTGACCGCCCGGCGCGCTGCCGGCGCCAGCGGACGGCTCGAACGCGAGCATCCGCAGCAGCGTCATCGTGAAACCGGCGTATTCGTCCGGCGCCAGGCCGAGTTCGGCGCGCCCCACCGTCGCGATCTGATAGAACAATTGCACCTGCTCGGGGCTCAGCATCTCCGCGAAACGGCGCAAGTCGGCCGCTTCCGGCCATTCGTCGAGCACCGAACCCGGCGCGAACTGCGCCCAGGCGATCCGGTGCAGCAGGCTCGCGAGATCCTGCAGCGCGGTCGAGAACGACAGGCTGCGCAGCGACATCTCGTCGGCAATCGCGAGGATTTCCGGGCCGTTGCCGGCCGCGAGCGCATCGAGCAGGCGCACCATGTAGGTCTGGTCCAGCGCGCCGAGCATGCCGGACACCGCCGATTCGGTCACTTCGTTCGCCGAATAGGCGATCGCCTGGTCGGTCAGCGACAGCGCGTCGCGCATGCTGCCCTGCGCGGCACGCGCCAGCAAACGCAGCGCCTGCGGCTCGAACGTGATCCGCTCTTCGCCGAGGATCCGCTCGAGATGCGACACGATGTGCCCGGCCGGCATCTGCTTCAGGTTGAACTGCAGGCAGCGCGACAGCACGGTGACGGGAATTTTCTGCGGATCGGTCGTCGCGAGGATGAACTTGACGTGCGGCGGCGGCTCTTCGAGCGTCTTCAGCATCGCATTGAACGCGTGGTTCGTCAGCATGTGCACTTCGTCGATCATGTAGACCTTGAAGCGCGCATCGACGGGCGCATACACCGCGCGCTCGAGCAGCGCGGCCATCTCGTCGACGCCGCGGTTGCTCGCCGCGTCCATCTCGACGTAATCGACGAAACGGCCCTCGTCGATCTCGCGACAGGCGCGACACACGCCGCACGGCTGCGACGTGACGCCGGTTTCACAGTTGAGCGCCTTCGCGAAGATCCGCGACAGCGTCGTCTTGCCGACACCGCGGGTTCCGGTAAACAGATAGGCGTGATGGAGACGCCCGCCGTCGAGCGCATGCGTGAGCGCCCTGACGACGTGCTCCTGGCCGACGAGCGAAGCGAAATCCTTCGGACGCCACTTGCGTGCGAGAACTTGATAGGTCATCGGGAAATTGTATCAGTAACGCTGCGTCGCGCCGACACGCGAAACGGGGCGGAACACGGGCAAGGCGCAGGTCGAACGGAATGTGACGCAGAAATAAAAAACGCCCTGCGAACGGGGCGAGAAGGAAGGTGACGAGCCCAACCCTCGGCACTGGCAGAAAACGATTGTGGCTGCTTCGTTCCCGACCTGACCAGGTTCACCGCCCCACCATGCGAGGAGGCCCGTCACGGCATATTCTATCACCGCTTCCGGACGAATGCGACCGTTTGTTCGCATCAATGCGAATCTCGCCGGGCAAACCGGCGCGTCGTCCATGCGCACGCACTGCATGCGGCCCGCCCCTTGTAATTGGCGGGCCGGCCTCCATCTGCGTCGCACAACGGTCGAACGTCGCGTCGTACCCCTACTCGCGTAGCGGCTACTATCGCCGCCCGCAGCAGATAGCAATTTAGGCTAATATGACGCCCGAACGACCCGCGAGCCGCGGCATGCAGCGCTTACGTCCCTCCTTCCCGGAAGGCGGAGTGCCCTGCCGCAGCGGCCGGCAGCCTTGCGCAGGCCGGTACGCTGCAACGCGCAAGCAGGCAGTCCCCGAACCGTAAGAGGTATTGACCCAATGAGCGAACAGATCAAACACATCAGCGACGCATCGTTCGAACAGGACGTCGTCAAGTCCGACAAGCCCGTGCTCGTCGATTTCTGGGCCGAATGGTGCGGCCCGTGCAAGATGATCGCCCCGATCCTCGACGAAGTCGCGAAGGACTACGGCGACAAGCTGCAGATCGCGAAGATCAACGTCGACGACAACCAGGCCACGCCCGCGAAATTCGGCGTGCGCGGCATCCCGACGCTGATCCTGTTCAAGAACGGCGCGGCCGCCGCGCAGAAGGTCGGCGCGCTGTCGAAGTCGCAACTCACCGCATTCCTGGACAGCCACCTGTAATATCGGCAGGTCCGCGGACGTGTTGTCAGTCGGCAACACGTCCGCCGTCAAGCCGCCGATCGCTCGCTCAAGCGCGAATCGGCCTATGCTAGAATTAAAAAACGTCGACAAGACGCATTTAAGTCTCTGAGCGCTTCCGCTCGCCCTCCTCCCTTATTTTCTTTCGTCGCATCTCCTCCCTGGCGGGTTCTCCGTATGCATTTATCCGAGCTCAAGTCTCTGCACGTCTCCGAACTGATCGAAATGGCCAACGGCCTGGAGATCGAAAACGCGAACCGCCTGCGCAAGCAGGAGCTGATGTTCGCCATTCTCAAAAAGCGCGCCAAGACGGGAGAGACGATCTTCGGCGACGGTACGCTCGAAGTGCTGCCGGACGGCTTCGGCTTCCTGCGCTCGCCGGAAATGTCGTACCTCGCGAGCACCGACGACATCTACATCAGCCCGTCGCAGATCCGCCGCTTCAACCTGCACACCGGCGACACCATCGAAGGTGAAGTCCGCACGCCGAAGGACGGCGAGCGCTACTTCGCGCTGGTGAAGGTCGACAAAGTCAACGGGCAGCCGCCCGAGGCCTCGAAACACAAGATCATGTTCGAGAACCTCACGCCGCTGCACCCGAACAAGCCGCTGTCGCTCGAACGCGAAATGCGCGGCGAGGAAAACGTCACGGGCCGCATCATCGACATGATCGCGCCGATCGGCAAGGGCCAGCGCGGCCTGCTCGTCGCGTCGCCGAAGTCGGGCAAGACCGTGATGCTCCAGCACATCGCGCACGCGATCAAGCAGAACCACCCGGACGTGATCCTGTTCGTGCTGCTGATCGACGAGCGTCCGGAAGAAGTGACCGAAATGCAACGCTCGGTCGCCGGCGAAGTGATCGCGTCGACGTTCGACGAACCGGCCACGCGCCACGTCCAGGTTGCCGAAATGGTGATCGAGAAGGCCAAGCGCCTCGTCGAAATGAAGCACGACGTCGTGATTCTGCTCGACTCGATCACGCGTCTCGCGCGTGCGTACAACACCGTGATCCCGGCGTCGGGCAAGGTGCTGACGGGCGGTGTCGACGCGAACGCGCTGCAGCGTCCGAAGCGCTTCTTCGGCGCGGCGCGCAACATCGAGGAAGGCGGCTCGCTGACGATCATCGGCACCGCGCTGATCGAAACCGGCAGCCGCATGGACGACGTGATCTACGAAGAGTTCAAGGGCACCGGCAACATGGAAGTGCACCTCGAGCGCCGTCTCGCGGAAAAGCGCGTGTACCCGTCGATCAACCTGAACAAGTCGGGCACGCGTCGCGAGGAAATGCTGATCAAGCCCGAGATCCTTCAGAAGATCTGGGTGCTGCGCAAGTTCATTCACGACATGGACGAAGTCGAGGCGATGGAATTCCTGCTCGACAAGATCCGCCAGACGAAGAGCAATTCCGAGTTCTTCGACCTGATGCGCCGCGGCGGCTGATCGCCCTCCCGCTCCGCAACACGGCCGCCCGCGCATCCTGCCCGGCGGCCGTTTTTCGATCCCAACCTGAACGTGAACGTACAGGTTGATCTATAATCGCATCATTGTCCCGCCCAATCCCTCCATCCGATGCCGAACGATGCCTCCGCCCCGCTATTGACCGTCAGCGACGCCGCGTCGCGGCTCGGCGTGACGCCGCGCACGCTGAAATACTACGAAGAGCGCGGGCTCGTCACGCCGTCGCGCAGCGAAGGCCGCTACCGCCTCTACGACGAAGCCGACCTCGAGCGCTTCGCGCGCATCCTGCGATTGCGCGCGCTCGGCTTCTCGCTGCACGGCATCACCGAAATGCTGAAGCGCCCGCTGGAAGAAACGGGCGACGGCCGGCGCCGCTATTCGGACGCATCGCTGCGCGACATCCGCGCCGGCCTCGCCGAACAGATCGACACGCTCGACCGGCGCATCGCGGCCGTCCAGCGCGAACTGAAGGAAGCCGTCACGCTGCGCAAGGAATTGCAGCACGACATCGATTACGTCGAGCGGCGTCTCGCCGGCGAGAACGCCGATGCGCTGATCGCGCAGCGGCGGGCCGAGGCCGGCACACGGCGCGCCCGCAAGGATCGCGAATGAACGCGGTGCCGGGCCGGGCGCCGTGGAGCCGCGCGAACCTGCGCGCGGACCTGTTTCCATGGGCGCTCGCGCTCGTCACCGGCATCGACTACTTCGACAACGCCGTCTTCTCGTTCTTCGCGAGCTACATCGCGGGCGGCATCAACGCATCGCCGGACGAACTCGTGTGGTCGTCGAGCGCGTACGCGGTCGCGGCCGTGCTCGGCATCCTGCAGCAGCAATGGTGGGTCGACCGGCTCGGCCATCGCCGCTACGTCGCGGGCTGCATGCTGATGTTCTCGTTCGGCGCGATCGCGGCGGCGCTCGCCGACACGTCGCTGGAGCTGGCGTTCGCGCGCGGCTTTCAGGGCTATTGCATCGGCCCGATGATGGGCGCGTGCCGGATCCTGATCCAGATCAGCTTCAAGCCGCAGGCACGGCCGCCCGCGACGCGCGCGTTCCTGATCATGATCCTGCTCGGCAGCGCGCTCGCGCCGATCGTCGGCGGGCTGCTGGTCGCGCATTCGACGTGGCGCGCACTGTTCGCGTGCACGGCGCCGGCCAGCATCGCGCTCGCGATCCTCGCGTTGCTCACGCTGCCCGATTCGGGCCGCACGCCGGACGACGAGCGCGGCTCCGGACATTTCTGGCCATACGTCGTGTTCGCGCTCGCGCAAGGCGCGCTGCAGATCGTGCTGCAGCAGGTGCATTACCAGCTCTACAGCGGCTCGCCGATGCTGATCCTGCTGACGTTTGCCGGGCTCGGCGCGCTCGCGTGGTTCGCGTATCACCAGTGGCATCACCCGACGCCGCTCGTGCGGCTGCATGCGTTTCGCGAGCGGACGTTCCAGGTCGGGCTGTTGCTCTACATGTTCTATTACTACGAGACGACGGGCTTCAGCTACCTGACGGCGCGGTTGCTTGAGAGCGGCCTCGGCTATCCGGTCGAGAATGCCGGGCGCCTGGTCGGCACGATGTCGCTGCTCTCGGCCATCGCGCTGTTCGCCTACCTGCGCTACGCGAAATTCGTCACGCACAAGAAGTGGTTCGTCGTGCCGGGATTCGCGATCGCCGTCACGGCCGCGCTGTGGATGACGCGGATGACGCCGCAGGTCGGCGAAGCGGCGCTGGTCGTCCCGCTGCTGCTGCGCGGGTTGCTGCTGCTGTTCATCGTGCTGCCGGTGGCCAACCTCACGTTCCGGATCTTCGCGATCGACGAATATACGCATGGCTACCGGGTGAAGAACATCGTGCGGCAACTGACGATCTCGTTCGCGACGTCGTCGGTGATCATCGTCGAGCAGCACCGGCTGGCCATGCATCGGACGCGGCTCGTCGAGCGCGCGAACGTGTTCGATCCGCTGTTCCAGCAAACCGCCGACGCGCTGACGCGCAGCTATGCGGCCGCCGGCCACGCGCTGAACGACGCGCACGGCCTCGCGATCGCGTCGATCGCGCGAATGGTCGCGCAACAGGCGTCGTTCCTCGCGTCGCTCGACGGCTTTTACTTCCTCGCGGGCGTCGCGCTCGTCGGCGGCCTCTTCGCGGCATGGCAAAAACAGATCGATTGAGTTAAAAGACAGGCTTTGGATTTTCGTCCGCCGCCTCCATGCTCTCGAAACTGACCCGCTGGTTCGACGACCGCCGCCGCGACCGCGCGCTGCGCAGCCATCCGATTCCCGACGCGCTGTGGCACGAAACCGTCGAGCGCCTGCCGTTCCTCGGCGCCCTGCCGCCCGACGCGCTCGGCCGGCTGCGCGAGCTGACGAGCCTGTTCGTCGCGAAAAAGTCGTTTTCGACCGCGCACGGGCTCGAGCTGACCGACGCGATGATCGTCGCGATCGCCGCGCAGGCCTGCCTGCCCGTGCTGAATCTCGACCTGTCGCTGTACGACGGCTGGGTCGGCGTCGTCGTGTATCCGGGCGAATTCGTGATCCGCAAGACCGTGCAGGACGAGGACGGCGTCGTCCACGAAGTCGAGCAGGACGCGAGCGGCGAAGCGTGGGAAGGCGGCCCCGTGATCCTGTCGTGGGAAGACGCGCAGATGACGGACGGCCGGGACGCGTACAACGTCGTGATCCATGAGTTCGCCCACAAGATCGACATGGTCAACGGCGCGGCCGACGGTTATCCGCCCCTTTTTCGCCGCTGGCATGCGCCGCACCTCGACGCGCAGACGTGGGCCGACG
Source organism: Burkholderia sp. AU45388 (assembly GCF_030481585.1). Taxonomy (NCBI): domain Bacteria; kingdom Pseudomonadati; phylum Pseudomonadota; class Betaproteobacteria; order Burkholderiales; family Burkholderiaceae; genus Burkholderia; species Burkholderia sp. AU45388. The sequence continues at coordinate 36,994 of NZ_JAUJPV010000012.1, forward strand.
TGTTCGAACATGCGTACGACCAGTTCTGCGCGCGCGTCGACGCGGTGCCGGATCGCGCATGGGCGCGCTTCGAGCGGGATTCGCTGATCGATCCCTATGCGGCCGACCACCCGTCGGAATTCTTCGCGGTGTGCAGCGAGGCGCTGTTCGTTCGGCCGAAAGCGTTCGAGTCCGAATTTCCGGAGCTGTACCGGCTGCTCGCGCGCTACTACCGGCAGGATCCGGCCGGCACCGGCGCGCTCGACGCACCGTGAAAATTATTCGTCAACCGTCTGATTTTCTGGCATAATCGCCGTTTTTCGACCTTAGGCAAGTGGCTCGCGCCGGGCTTGGCGTCGTCTGGTGATACGCAAATTGGCGTACCCGGCACGGCAAGCGGCGGGTTGGCTACCGCTCTCACCAAGGAAAGACCATGAAAGAAGGCATCCACCCGAATTATCGCGAAGTCGTCTTCCAAGACATGTCGAACGGCTTCAAGTTCATCACGCGCTCGACGATCCAGACGCGTGAAAACATCGAACTCGACGGCAAGACCTACCCGCTCGCCAAGATCGAAGTGTCGTCGGAATCGCACTCGTTCTACACGGGTCAGCAAAAGATCATGGACACGGCAGGCCGTGTCGAGAAGTTCAAGAACAAGTTCGGCGCACGCGCCAACGGCAAGGCTGCTGCAAAGTAAGCTTTGCACCGATCCGGCGGCGGCAACGCACCCGGTACCGCACGAAAGGGCAGCCCAGGCTGCCCTTTTTTGTCTCTGCTCGCCTGGCACGCGCCGGCCGGCGCCCGGGAAACGACCTGACGCTCAACAGCGGGCGCGACTACAATGCCGGATGCTCGAAACCGGCTCGGCCGCGTGCGATCGCGCCGGCCGCCCGCCCATAACAAATCGCTCATCTGCATGAAGCCTGTCGTCCGTCTCACCGCCTCCGCCACGCGCGCGCTACCGCGCTGGCTGCTGCTCACGCTCTGCCTCGTCTACGCGGCGTTCGGCCTGTTCGGCCGCGACCCGTGGAAAAACGAGGACGCGGCGGGCTTCGGCGTGATGTGGACGATGGCCAAGGGCGGCTGGCACGACTGGCTGCTGCCGAACCTGGTCGGCAAGTTCATCACGACCGACGGGCCGCTCGGCTACTGGCTCGGCGCGCTGTCGATCCGCGGTCTCGATCCGTGGGTCGATGCGAGCAACGCGTCGCGCGTCGATACCGGCGTGCTGTTCTGCATCGCGTGCGCGTTCGTCTGGTACGCGGCCTACCTGCTCGGCCGGCGCGCCGAGGTTCAACCGTTCAAATACGCGTTCGGCGGCGAACCCGAGCCGCGCGACTACGGCCGCACGCTCGCGGATGGCGCGCTGCTGGTGCTCGTCGCCTGCTTCGGCCTCGCGGAACGCGGGCACGAAACGACGCCGCAGCTCGCACAGTTCGCGTGGATCGCGATGCTCGTGTACGGGATCGTGCGCGGCATCGACAAGCCGCTGCAGGGCGCACTGTGGTGGGGCCTCGCGATGGGGCTCGTCGCGCTGTCCGGCAACCCGGTGCTGGTCGTCGCGCTGCTCGCGGGCACGGCCGCGCTGTGGCTCGTCACACCCGAAATGCGCAACCTGCGCCTGCCGCTGGTCGGCCTGCCGCTCGCGGCCGTGATCTTCGCGCTGTGGCCGCTCGCCGCGTTCGTCGCGGCGCCCGACGACGCCGCATGGTTCTTCAACCAGTGGATCCACGGCAGCCTGATGCGCTTTTCGGGCCCGCCGACGGCCGTGCTCGGCTATGCGGCGAAGAACCTGCCGCTGTTCACGTGGCCCGCGTGGCCGCTCGCGATCTGGGCGTGGTGGAGCTGGGCCGGCATGCGTCGCCGTGCGCACATCGCGATTCCGCTGTCGGTCGCCGTGCCGCTCGTCGCGCTCGTGATCCTGCAAAGCCAGCAGTCGAACCGCATGTACATGCTGCTGCTGCCGCCGCTCGCGGTGCTCGCGACGTTCGCGCTGCCGACCCTCAAGCGCGGCGCGATCAACGCGATCGACTGGTTCGCGGTGCTGAGCTTCACGATCCTCGGCACCTTCGTGTGGCTCGTGTGGCTCGCGTCGCTCACCGGCTTCCCGCATCCGCTCGCGCGCAACCTCGCGCGCCTCGTGCCCGGCTACGAGCCGCATTTCAAGATCCTGTCGTTCATCTGCGCGGTGATCGTCACCGTGTGCTGGTGCTTCCTCGCGCGCTGGCGCGTGTCGCGACAGCCGAAGGTGCTGTGGCGCAGCGTCGTGCTGTCGAGCGCGGGCACCACGCTGATGTGGGTGCTGCTGATGACGCTGTGGCTGCCGATCGTCAACTACGGCCGGACCTATCGCGACGTCGCGCAACAGATCGCCGTGCACCTGCCGTCCGACTACGAGTGCATCTCGCCGGTGCGGCTCGGCGACGCGCAGATCGCGACCTTCGCCTACTTCGGCAACATGCACTTCGATTTCTCCGGCGACTGCGACGTGATCCTGCGTCAGGACCGCTCCGACTTCGGCGAGCCGAGCGCGATGTCGCAATACGTATGGCGTCTCGTCTGGGAAGGCCGCCGCGTCGCCGACCGCGACGAGCGCTTCCGCCTGTACGAGCGCATCGAACGGCCGAAGACCCCCGTCAAGCGGCGTCCGCCGCGCCGCCAGGCGGCCGATTGACGATGTTCGGCGACATCCGCCGGATCGTCGGTCTCGCGTGGCCGGTGCTGGTCGGCCAGCTCGCGATCATCGCGTTCGGCGTGATCGACACCGCGATGGTCGGCCGCTACTCGGCCGTCGATCTCGCCGCGCTCGGGCTCGGCTCGTCGATCTACGTATCGATCTATATCGGGCTGACGGGCATCCTGTCCGCGTTGCAGCCAATCACCGGGCAACTGTACGGCGCGCGCCGCTATGCCGAGATCGGCGAGGAAGTGCGCCAGGCGCTGTGGCTTGCGCTGCTGCTCGCGATTCCGGGCTTCCTGCTGCTGCATTTTCCCGAACCGCTGCTGCGTGTCGCGCACGCCCCCGCCGCGCTGCACGAGCGCACCGTCGACTACCTGCGCATCCTGTCGTACGGGCTGCCCGCCAGCCTCGTGTTCCGCATCTACAACGCGCTGACCAACGCGGCCGGCAAGCCGCGGCTCGCGATGATCCTGCAGATCGGCGCGCTGCTGCTCAAGTTTCCGCTGAACGTGTGGTTCATCTTCGGCGGCTTCGGCGTACCGGCGCTCGGCGGCCCCGGCTGCGGGCTCGCGAGCACGCTGATCAACTGGGCGCTCGCGCTGATCGGCTACACGCTGCTCGCGAAGCTCGACGTGTTCGCGCCGCTCGCGATCTTCTCGCGCTTCTGCTGGCCCGTGTGGGAACGGCAGAAGGCCATCCTGAAGCTCGGCGTGCCGATGGGCCTGTCGTACCTGATCGAGGTCACGTCGTACACGTGCATGGCGCTGTTCATCGCGCAGTTCGGCACGACGACGCTCGCCGGCCATCAGATCGCCGGCAACATCGGCGCGGTGCTGTACATGACGCCGCTGTCGATCGGCGTGGCTTCGTCGACGCTGGTCGCGCGCGCGCTCGGCGCCGGACGTCCGGAAGAAGCCCGGCTGCTCGGCCGGCACAGCGTGATGTTCGCGTGCGCGATCGCGGCCGCCTACGGCGTGCTCGTGTTCGCGCTGCGCCCGCTGATCATCGGCGGGTATACGCCGAACCCGGCCGTCGCCGCGGCCGCGATGCCGCTCGTCGCGATCGTCGCGTGCTACCACGTGTTCGATGCGCTGCAGGTCACGTCGGCGTTCGTGCTGCGCGCGTACAAGGTGGCGGTCGTGCCGACCGTAATCTATGCGGTCGCGCTGTGGGGCGTCGGACTCAGCGGCGGCTACGTGCTCGGCTTCGACGTCGGCGGCATCGCGCCCGCGTGGCTGACCGGCGCGCGCGGCTTCTGGTTCGCGAACACGGTCAGCCTGATGCTGGCGGGCGCGGGGCTCGTGCTGTACCTGCGCCGCATCAGTCGCGCGCACGCCGCCGCGGCCTGACGCGCGGCGCGCTACGCATCCTCCAGCACGTCGGCTGCGTGATATGACGACCGCACGAGCGGGCCGGCGACGACTTCCCTGAAACCGAGCGCGAGCGCCTCGTCGCGCCACGCGGCGAACGCGTCCGGGCTCACGTAGCGCCGCACCGGCAAATGGTGCGCCGACGGCGCGAGATACTGGCCGAGCGTCAGCACGTCCACCTCGTGCGCACGCAGGTCGCGCAACGTGTCGCGCACCTCGTCGTCGCGTTCGCCGAGCCCGAGCATCAATCCCGATTTCGTCACGAGCGTCGGCCGCGCGGCCTTCGCCTGCGCGAGCAGCTCCAGCGAGCCGCGATAGTCGGCGCCCGGCCGCGCCGCCCGGTACAGCGACGGCACCGTCTCGATGTTGTGATTGAACACGTCGGGCCACGCCGACGACAGCGCGTCGAGCGCACGGGCCGCGCGGCCGCGGAAGTCGGGCGTCAGCACCTCGACGCCGATGCCCGGCACGCTCGCGCGCACCGCCGCGATGCATGCGGCGAAATGCGCGGCGCCGCCGTCGCGCAGATCGTCGCGGTCGACCGACGTGATCACGACGTAGCGCAACCCGAGCGCCGCCGCCGCGTCGGCCAGCCGTGTGGGCTCGGCGGGATCGAGCGGCTCGGGACGGCCGTGCGCGACATCGCAGAACGCGCAACGCCGCGTACACAGCCCACCCATGATCATGAAAGTCGCGGTGCGCTGCGCGAAGCATTCGCCGATGTTCGGACACATCGCCTCCTCGCAGACGGAATGCAGCCGATGCTCGCGCAGCACGGCGGCCATGTCGGCCACCGCCGCGCTCATCATCGGCCGCGCGCGCAGCCACGGCGGCTTCGGCAGCGCCGCGCCGGCCGCGGGCTCGACGCGCACCGGAATGCGCGCGAGCTTGTCGCGGCTTCTCGCGCCGGGCTGGCCGAGCGCCGTGAGGCTGGGTCGTTCGAGCGCGGCGGCCATCGTCAGTCTCCGAGGAACGCGACGATCAGACGGTTCACGTCGGCGGCCGCCTCCATCTGCACCATGTGGCCGCCGGCGGCGATCACCTCGGCGCGCACGCCATCCGGCAAGCCCTGCGCGTGCTGCACGGGAATCACCTGGTCGCGCTCGCCCCAGATCACGAGCGTGCGCGGCGCCAGCAACGCGAGCCGGTCGCGGAACACACGCCGTTGCGCGGCGCCGTCGAACGCGGCGTTCGCGATCTTCTCGAGCGCGCCCTGCACGCCTTCGAGCCGCTTGTACTTGACGAGATCCTCGACCAGTTGCCGCGTGACCAGCGCGTTGTCCGCGAACAGCGCGCCGAGGTGCGGCTTCAACGTGTTGCGGCTGTTGCCGGCGACGAAGCCGTCGATGTACGCGCGATTGATGTCGGTACCGAGCCCGGCGCTCGCGATCAGCGTCAGCGACGCCACGCGCTCCGGCGCGCTGTCGGCCAACGTCATCGCCACCGCGCCGCCCATCGAATGGCCGATCAGGTGCGCGCGCTCGATATGCTGTGCATCGAGCAGCGCGAGCACCGCGTCGGCCAGCTCGTCGAGGCTGCCGGTTTCGACCGCCTTGCCCGATTCGCCGTGGCCGGGCAGATCGAGTGCCCACACCGGCCGGTGCGCGGCGAGCTCCGCATGATTGAACAGCCAGTTGTTCAGGTCGCCGCCGAAGCCATGGATCAGCACGGCCGGCGTGCCCGAACCGTCGCCGAGCTTCAGGAAGCGGACCGTGCGGCCGCCGATCTGCGCCTTCTCCGGCTGCGGGCCGGCCGCCTCGTCCGACGCCGCGCTCGGCACGAAATCGCGCTGGAAGTCGGCGATCGCCGCATCGATGTCGGCGTCGCTCGCATCGGCGGCCGCGACGACGCCCAGCAGCGCGCCGACGGGCAGCGTCTCGCCTTCCTGCGCGACCTGCCGGCGCAGCGTGCCGTCGAACGCGCATTCGACGCCCGACGAGATCTTGTCGGTCTCGACGTCGAGCACCTCGTCGCCCTTCGCCACGCGTTCGCCGATCGCCTTCAGCCAGCCGTTGACCTGCCCCTGCTCCATCGACAGCCCCCACTTGGGCATCGTGATCATGTGAATCGACATCGTGTCAGCTCCTCGTCTTGAGTACCGCCTGCGCGATCGCATCGGCGGACGGGATATACAGGTCTTCCAGCACGCCGGCGAACGGCGCGGGCGTATGCGGCGCGGTGACGAGCTCGATCGGCGCCTTCAGCGAACGGAACGCACGCTGCGCGACGAGCGCGGCGATGTCGGTCGCGATCGAGCAGCGCGGGTTCGCTTCGTCGACGACGACCACGCGCCCCGTGCGTTCCGCGCTTTCGAGAATCGTTTCCTCGTCGAGCGGCGACGTCGTGCGCAGGTCGATCACGTCGCACTGAACGCCGTCCTTCGCGAGCGTCGCGGCCGCGTCCATCGCGAGATGCACCATGCGGCCGTACGTGACGATCGTCGCGTCGTCGCCGTCGCTCAGCACGTTCGCCTCGCCGAACGGAATCGCATAGGATTCCTCCGGTACGTCGCCCTCGCGCGTATAGAGCAGCTTGTGTTCGAGGAAGATCACGGGATCGTTGTCGCGGATCGCCTGGATCAGGAGCCCCTTCGCGTCGTACGGCGTCGCGGGGCACACGACCTTCAGCCCGGGAATGTGCGTGAACAGCGACGTGAGCATCTGCGAGTGCTGCGCGGCCGCGCGCAGGCCCGCGCCGTACATCGCGCGGATCACGACCGGCGTCACGGCCTTGCCGCCGAACATGTAGCGGAATTTCGCGGCCTGGTTGAAGATCTGGTCGAAGCACACGCCCATGAAATCGATGAACATCAGTTCCGCGACGGGCCGCATCCCGCACGCGGCCGCGCCGACCGCCGCGCCGATGTAGCCGCCCTCCGACAGCGGCGTATCGAGCACGCGGCCCGGAAACTTGTGGAACAGCCCCTTCGTCACGCCGAGCACGCCGCCCCACGCGTCGTCCTCGCCCGGCGCGCCCGCGCCGCCCGCGTTGTCCTCGCCCATCACGATCACGCTGTCGTCGCGCGCCATTTCCTGCGCGAGCGCCTCGTTGATCGCCTGCGAATAAGTGATCTTCCTTGCCATGTCTGTCTCCTGGAATGTTCGGTTCGCCGTGCCGGCTGCTGGATCAGGCCGCGCTCACGGATACGACACGTAGACGTCGGCCAGCAGGTCGGCGGCATCCGGCAGCGGCGCCGCCTTCGCCTGCGCGACCGCGTCGTCGATCAGCGCTTTCACCTGTGCGTCCACCGCGCGCAGGTCGGCGATCGTCAGCGCTTCGGCGCGCACGACGCGCGTTTCGAAATGCTTCAGGCAGTCCTTCTCGTCGCGCAGCTTCTGCACTTCGCCCGGCGCGCGGTAGGTTTGCGCGTCGCCCTCGAAGTGGCCGAAATAACGCGTGAACTTCACCTCGACGAGCGTCGGGCCGCCGCCGTTGCGCGCGCGCTCGACGGCCTCGCCGAGCGCCTCGTGCACCGCGAAGAAGTCGAAGCCGTCGACGATCACGCCCGGCATCCCGAAGCCGTTCGCACGATCGGCGATGTTGTCGGTCGCGACCGACCAGCTCGACGACGTCGCTTCCGCGTAGCCGTTGTTTTCGGCGACGAAGATCGCGGGCAGCCGCCACACCGACGCGAGGTTCATCGATTCGAAGATCACGCCCTGGTTCGACGCGCCGTCGCCGAAGAAGCACACGCCGACGCCGCCCGTCTTCTTGTGCTTGGCCGCGAGCGCCGCGCCGCACACGAGCGGGCCGCCCGCGCCGACGATCCCGTTCGCGCCGAGCATCCCCATCGACAGGTCGGCGATGTGCATCGAGCCGCCCTTGCCGCGGCAGACGCCCGTCTTCTTGCCGTAGATCTCGGCCATCATCCCGTGCACGTCGACGCCCTTCGCGATGCAATGGCCGTGGCCGCGGTGCGTGGTGGCCACGTAGTCGTCGAGGCCGAGGTGCAGGATCGTGCCGACGGCGGACGCCTCCTCGCCCGCGTACAGGTGAACGAAGCCGGGAATCTCGCCGGTCGCGAATTCGACGTGCAGGCGTTCCTCGAATTCGCGGATCGTACGCATCAGCCGATAGGCGTCCAGCAGCGTGTCCCTGCCGAGCTGTGTCGAAGCGGTCATGTGTGTCTCCTGGTTAGGTCTGACTGCGAATGCCGCCCCGGCCGTGCCGTGGCGGCGGATTGCACGGCCTTGCGGCCGTCAGTGGAACGTGAAGCCGCCGGCCCGCGTCAGCGCGATGCCGCGGCCGATGCCGCGCGCGCCGCCCGTGGCGACGGCGACCTGTCCTACGAGCGGGGCTGTCATGCGATGTCTCCTGGATGATCGTTACGGATGGCGAAGAATTTTCGTAAAACCGGTGTATCAGTCGTGCCACGCACCGGCGTCGCGCAGCAGTTGCCGAGACGACGCGTAGCGCAGCGTGCGGCCGACGTCGACCGTCAACGGCCCGTGCCAGTCGAGCGCAATCTCGTAGCGATCGCCGCGCGCGACCTCGATCTCGCGCTCGCCGTCGAACGCGAGCGTGCCGTGCTCGAACGGAATCGCGTGCCACGTGCCCGGTTCCAGCCGCTCGCAGCTGCGCATCACGACACGGTCGACGCGCCCCGGCGCGATCGGCGCGACGAGCGGCGTGCCGGCCGCGTTGCCGCCTTGCGCGAAGCGCATCGCGAGCCCGTGCGGCGCGCTGCGTTCGAGCGGCGCCCACGCGCCGCCGAGCGCGGACAGCCCGATGCCGTCCGGTTCCGCGAACGTCAGGTAGAGCGAGTCGATGTCGTCGGAGCCGGAAATCGCGCGCGCGCCGATGAAGCGCTGCCGCGCGGCGCACACGTCGACGAGCGCGATCTCCTCGCGCCCCGGCTGCGCGCCCGCGACGCAGCGCACGACGAGCCGCTTGTTGCGCACGAACGCGACCTCGGCCGGCACGGCGCCGGTTGCGGCGAGCCCCGCGGCGACGCCCGCGACGGTCGCCTCGCGATGTTCGGGAAACGCGTTGTTGGTGCCGGTGGACAGCGCGACGAGCGGCGTCGCGCCGCAATGCGCGGCCACCGCGCGATGGGTGCCGTCGCCGCCGAGCACGACGATCAGCGACACTTCCATCCGGTGCAGATAGGCCGCGCCCGCCTGCGTATCGGCGACGCTATCGGTGATCGGCAAGTCGACGAATTCGACCTGCGGCCAGCGCTCGTGCGGCGCGACCGCGCGATGCGTGTCGATCGCGCGCAGCAGCAGCGTCGCGATGCCCGTGCGGTCGCGCAGCGTCAGCACGCGCTCGACGCCCATCGCGCCGAGGCCGGCCAGCAGGCGCACGATCATGTTCGCCTTCTCCGCCGTCGGAAACACGGAGGCATGCGTCGTGAGGCGGCGGATGTCGCGCCCCGATGCGGGGTTCGCGATCACGCCGACGGTAACGGGCGTCGTCACGGGTTCGTCTCCATCCAGTCGACGGAACCGGCGCATCGATACGCGCGCCGGCTCCGCCTGTTTCGTCCGCTGCCATCGACGGGCGGCGGATCGTCGTCGCCGACGCGATCGCGGCGGCTTGCCCGTCATCTCTGCAAGCGGCGTGCCATCGTGCGCGCGATCGCCGCGAAACCCGCGCCCGCACTGGTTCGGCGGGCTTGCACGTGTTCGGGATGCGCGACCGCGACGACACAGCGCGCGGCGAATTCGCTGGGACGTCTCACGTCGTCGATACGGCGACGCGATCGCCGCGACGCCCGCGCATGCGCGCCGTTCTGCCCGCAAACCCTGCGTTCGCGCGGCGCCGCGCGTGCGACGCGCGGCCGGACGACCGTCACGCCGCGCGCATGCGGCCGTCTCAACTGCGCGAGACACGGCGCGATACCGGTGAGACGACCGTCTCATGCGCGCCGCGTGCTGCGATGCAATGTGATTCGCCGAACCGGATGTGCTACAAGAACAGCGACATCCCCGCCGTACGGAACCGGAGCCAACCATGCCCTACGCCGTCCCCCAGGCCCAGCACGCCGACCGTGTACTCGGCGCGCTCGCCGGACGCCTGCCCGCGCCGGCGGATTCCGCGCGCCTCGTGTCGTCGTGGCAACGGTCGCTGGAGCGCTACCGTCTCGACCCCGCGTCGTCGATCGGCCCGCGCGTGCTGACCGCGGCGGAGCTGCGCGAAGTGCGCGACAAGGAGGAGGCCTTCCTGCGCGCGTCGGGCCAGTGCCTGACGCGGCTGCACGACATGATCCGCGTCGCCGACTACTGCGTGATGCTGACCGACGCGCACGGCGTGACCATCGACTACCGGATCGACCGCGAACGCCGCAACGACTTCCGCCATGCAGGGCTGCACATCGGCTCGTGCTGGTCCGAAAGCGAGGAAGGCACGTGCGGCGTCGCGAGCGTGCTGACCGATCTCGCGCCGATCACCGTGCACAAGACCGATCACTTTCGCGCGGCGTTCACGACGCTCACGTGCAGCGCGGCGCCGATCTTCTCGCCGGGCGGCGAACTGATCGGCGTGCTCGACGCGTCGGCCGTGCATTCGCCCGACGGCCGCGACAGTCAGCGCCTCGTCTATCAGCTCGTGCGGCAGAGCGCGGCGCTGATCGAGGACGGCTACTTCGTGCACAGCACCGCGCAGCACTGGATATTGTTCGGGCATCCGAACCGTCACTACGTCGAGGCGCAGCCCGAGTGGCTGATCGCATTCGACGAATGCGGCAACATCGTCGCCGCGAACCGGCAGGCGCGCGATGCGCTGCCGGCGCTGCGCGAGCCGCGCCATATCGACGAGATCTTCGATGCGACCGAGATGCCGCTGCGCGACGCCGCGCGGCTCGATACGATCGTCGCGCTGCGCGTGCGCGCGACCGGCGCCCCGCTCTACGCGCGGCTGCGTGCGCCGCTGCGGCGCGCCGGCCGCGAACCCGGCGCGGCCTCGCGGCGCCCGGGCACCGCGCCGCGTCACGTCGGCGCGCTGACGCCGTTCCTGCACAGCAGCGATGCACGCATCGCGCAACAGGCCGAACTCGCGCTGCGCGTCGCGAGCAAACGGCTGCCGATCCTCGTGCTCGGCGAAACGGGCGCGGGCAAGGAAGTGTTCGCCCGCGCGATCCACGACGCCGGCGCGCGGCGCGCGCGGCCATTCGTCGCCGTGAACTGCGGCGCGCTGCCGGAAGCGCTGATCGAGAGCGAACTGTTCGGCTATGCGGCCGGCGCGTTCACCGGCGCACGCAAGCACGGCGCGCGCGGCAAGATCGCACTCGCCGACGGCGGCACGCTGTTTCTCGATGAAATCGGCGACATGCCGCTCGCGCTGCAGACGCGCCTGTTGCGCGTGCTGGCCGACGGCGAGGTCGTGCCGCTCGGCAGCGATACGCCGGTGCGCGTCGATCTCGACGTGATCTGCGCGACGCACCGCGATCTCGCGCGAATGGTCGCGGACGGCACGTTCCGCGAAGATCTGTACTACCGGTTGAGCGGCGCGACATTCGACCTGCCGCCGCTGCGCGAACGCGCGGACGTGCGTGACGTGATCGCCGCCGTGTTCGCCGAGGAAGCGCAGGCGACCGGCCACGTGCTCACGCTCGACGCGACGCTCGCCGAACAGCTCGCCGCGTATGCATGGCCGGGCAACGTGCGGCAACTGCGCAACGTGCTGCGCTATGCGTGCGCGGTGTGCGACGCCGCGCGCGTGACGCGGCGCGACCTGCCGGCCGACCTCGCCGCGCAACTCGGCGGCGCGCCGCCCGGCGCGCTGCCCGACGACGAACGCGGCCGCATCGTCGCCGCGCTCACCGCGCATCGCTGGCGGCCCGACGCGGCCGCCCGGGCGCTCGGCATGTCGCGCGCGACGCTGTACCGGCGCATCGCGAAGTACCGGATCGTCGCGCCGCACCGCGCGTGACGCACCGGCGCACGCCGCGTCATGCGGGCTGCCCGGCCGCTTCGTTCGCGTCGGCCGTCACGCCGGCCGCTTCGTCGCGCCGCGTGAACACCTCGTGCGCGGCGAACAGCGCGTTCAGCGCGGCCGGCATCCCCGCATACACGGCCATCTGCATGAACACCTCGACGATCTCGTCGCGCGTGCAGCCGACGTTCAGCGCGGCCTCGATATGCACCTTCAGTTGCGGCTGTGCGTTGCCGAGCGCGGCCAGCGCCGCGATCGTCGCGATTTCGCGCGCCTTCAGGTCGAGCTGCGGCCGGCTGTAGATATCGCCGAAGCTGAATTCGACCAGCAGCCGCCCGAAATCCGGCGCGATCGGCGCCAGCGCCGCGATCACGCGTTCGCCCGCTTCGCCGTCGATTTCCTTCAGTTTGTTCCAGCCGCGCGTGTAGCGATCCTCAACGAGTCGTTCCATCGTGTCCGTCCTGTTCCGATAAAGAGTGAGAAGGTTTCGCCCGTCGTGCCGTTTCCCGTTCCTGCGCCTCGTAGTACGCGATCTTGTCGCCGATCGCATCGAGGCTCGCCTGCAGCTCCGCGATATGCGCGCGCACCGCGTCGCGATGCGCGACCAGCAAGTCGCGCCGCGCGCCGAACGTCGACGCGCCCTGCTCGCGCAGCACCGCGAACGCCTGCATCTGCGCGATCGGCATGCCGGTCGCCTTCAGGCGCATCACGAAGGCCAGCCAGTCGAGGTCGGCCGGCGCATAGAGCCGGTGCCCGGCCGCCGTGCGCGAAATCGCGCGCAGCAGCCCGGCCTGCTCGTAGTACCGCAACGTGTGCGTCGACACGCCGGTCAGTTCGGCGACTTGCCCGATCGTCAGCGGACCGGCAGCGGAGAGTTGGGATATGGCTTTCGACATGGCAGGAACAAGGTTAGGAGTTAGAGTTCACTCTAAGTCAAGCATTGTCTGTCGGCCAGCGCGACATTCACGCTCGATACGCCCGCGATACCGCGGCGACACCGTAAAGAATGGTCAAAATCGGCGCCCGGCACCGGTTTCGGCCTTTACAGCACCGCAAGCCTTCAGCAAGATTCGGTCAGCCTGTCTCAAAAAGGGCACGCATTTGTCCTATGCTTAACGGCGACGCTCGGCCGGCTCGCGCGCCGCCGTCCGTTGCAACAACCATTCATCCGTCAGAACCAGGGAGCCCTCGCCATGCTGAAAAAGCTGCTGATGCTGTTCGTCGCGCTATCGCTGTCGCTCGCCGCCGGCCTTGCCGCCGCCGTCGAAGTCAACACGGCCGACCAGGCCGCGCTCGAATCCGTGAAGGGGCTCGGGCCCGTGAAGTCGAAGGCGATCATCGACGAACGCACCAAGAACGGCCCGTTCAAGGACGCCGACGATCTCGCGAACCGCGTGAAGGGCCTCGGCACGAAGTCGGTCGGGCATCTCGAGGAAAACGGCCTGACGATCGGCGGCGCGTCCACGCCGCCGAAGGGCGTGAAGCTGTCGAAGCCGGCCGCGACGACGTCGGCGACCCCGTCGACCACGACGTCGGCGGGCACCGCATCGACGTCCACGACCGCGACGGCCGGCACGACGACCGCGGCGCCCGCGCCGACGGCGAGCGCACCGGAAGCGGCGAGCAAGCCCGTCAAAACCAAGCGCGCCTCGAAGAAGGAAAAGGCCGCAGCGGCTGCCGCGGCATCCGCCGACGCCGGCGCGAGCGCACCGGCCGCCGCATCGTCCGCGAAGGCGACGAAGGGTTCGAAGAAGAAGAGCAAGAAGGACAAGGCCGCCTCCGCCGCCGCGGCGTCGGGCGCCTGATGTACGCCGCGCGCGCGACGGCGTGCGCGCGGCATTCGTTCAACGGGCGCCGTCGTCACGGCGCCCTTTTCAGTGAAGGTGAAGAACCATGGGTCTCCTCGACATCGTTGGCGGTCTGATCGGCGGCCAGGCCGGCGGCAACTCGCAAAGCGCGCTCATCGCGACCGCGCTCGAATTCATCAACAACCAGCCGGGCGGCCTGAACGGGCTGATCGAGAAGTTCAAGGCCGGCGGCGCCGGCGAGATCATCGGTTCGTGGGTCGGCACCGGCGAAAACCAGCCGATCTCGCCGGATACGCTGCAAAACGTGCTCGGCTCGGACGTCGTCGGCGCGCTCGCGAGCAAGGTCGGCATCGATCCGTCGCAGGCCTCGTCGATCCTCGCACAGGTACTGCCGCACGTCGTCAACGGCGCGACGCCGAACGGCGAAGTGCCGGCCAGCGGCCAGGTCGACACGTCGAACGTACTCGGCACGCTCACGCAGCTCGCCGGCATGTTCGGCGGCAACAAGCAGGGCTGACCACCGCCATCGGGCGGCCCGTTCGGCCGCTCCATAAGCAAACACCCCGCCGAGGCGGGGTGTTCGTTTTTGCGCCCGGTGCGAACCGGGCACGCTGCCGACGGCAGGCGATCAGTGCACGACGCGGTCGAACACGAACTGGCCGTCGTTGACGTCGACCGGGATCACGTCCTTCGGACCGAAGCGGCCGGCGAGGATCAGCTTCGCGACCGGGTTCTCGATCTCCTGCTGGATCGCGCGCTTCAGCGGCCGCGCGCCGAACACCGGATCGTAGCCGACCTTCGCGATCTGCTCGAGCGCCGACGGCGACACGTCGAGCGCCATGTCGAGCTTCGCGAGCCGGTCGTGCAGGCGGGCGAGCTGGATCTTCGCGATCGACTCGATGTTGCTGCGGTCGAGCGCATGGAACACGACGACGTCGTCGATCCGGTTCAGGAACTCGGGGCGGAAATGCTGCTTCACCTCGAGCCACACCGCGTCCTTGATCTCGTCCTGCGGCGCGCCCGTCATCGCCTGGATGACCTGCGAGCCGAGGTTCGACGTCATCACGATCACCGTGTTCTTGAAGTCGACCGTGCGCCCCTGCCCGTCGGTCATGCGGCCGTCGTCGAGCACCTGCAGCAGCACGTTGAACACGTCCGGATGCGCCTTCTCGATCTCGTCGAGCAGGATCACGCTGTACGGCTTGCGGCGCACGGCTTCCGTCAGGTAGCCGCCTTCCTCGTAGCCGACATAGCCCGGCGGCGCGCCGATCAGCCGCGCGACGCTGTGCTTCTCCATGAACTCGCTCATGTCGATGCGGATCAGATGCTCTTCCGAATCGAACAGGAACGACGCCAGCGCCTTGCACAGCTCGGTCTTGCCGACACCCGTCGGCCCGAGGAACAGGAACGAGCCGTACGGACGGTTCGGATCGGCGAGACCCGCGCGCGAACGACGGATCGCATCGGCCACGGCGCTGATCGCCTCATCCTGGCCGACCACGCGCTCGTGCAGCTTTTCCTCGATGTGCAGCAGCTTCTCGCGTTCGCCCTGCATCATCCGCGACACGGGAATGCCCGTCGAACGCGACACGACTTCCGCGATTTCCTCGGCGCCGACCTGCGTGCGCAGCAGGCGCGGACGCGTCGGGTTGTGCTGCTCCTGCTCTTCGGCCTGCGTGACCTGCTTGAGCTGCGACTCGAGTTGCGGCAGCTTGCCGTACTGCAGTTCGGCGACCTTCTCGAGCTTGCCTTCACGCTGCAGGCGCGCGATGTCCGCCCGCACCTTCTCGATCTCTTCCTTGAGCTGCGCGCTGCCCTGCACCGCGGCCTTCTCGGCGGTCCAGATCTCTTCCAGGTCCGCATATTCGCGGCCAAGGCGGTCGATCTCTTCCTCGATCAGTTGCAGGCGCTTCTGCGACGCTTCGTCCTGCTCCTTCTTCACGGCTTCGCGCTCGATCTTCAACTGGATCAGACGACGGTCGAGCTTGTCCATCTCTTCGGGCTTCGAATCGATTTCCATCTTGATCTTCGAAGCGGCTTCGTCGATCAGGTCAATGGCCTTGTCGGGCAGGAAGCGGTCGGTGATGTAGCGATGCGACAGCTCGGCCGCGGCGACGATCGCCGGGTCGGTGATGTCGACACCGTGGTGCAGTTCGTACTTCTCCTGCAGCCCGCGCAGGATCGCGATCGTCGCCTCGACGCTCGGCTCGTCGACGAGCACCTTCTGGAAGCGGCGTTCGAGCGCGGCATCCTTCTCGATGTACTTGCGGTATTCGTCGAGCGTGGTCGCGCCGATGCAGTGCAACTCGCCGCGCGACAGCGCCGGCTTCAGCATGTTGCCCGCATCCATCGCGCCTTCGGCCTTGCCAGCGCCGACCATCGTGTGGATCTCGTCGATGAAGACGATCGTCCGGCCTTCGTCCTTCGCGATGTCGTTGAGCACCGCCTTCAGGCGCTCCTCGAACTCGCCGCGATACTTCGCGCCGGCGAGCAGCGCGGCCATGTCGAGCGACAGCACGCGCTTGCCCTTCAGCGTCTCGGGCACCTCGCCGTTGACGATCCGCTGCGCGAGCCCTTCGACGATCGCGGTCTTGCCCACGCCCGGCTCGCCGATCAGCACCGGGTTGTTCTTCGTGCGGCGCTGCAGGATCTGGATCGAGCGGCGGATTTCGTCGTCGCGGCCGATCACCGGGTCGAGCTTGCCCGCGCGGGCGCGCTCGGTCAGGTCGACCGTGTATTTCTTCAGCGCCTCGCGCTGGCTTTCGGCGTCCTGGCTGTGCACCTGCGAGCCGCCGCGCACCGCGGCGATCGCGGCTTCGAGCGCCTTGCGCGTGAGGCCGTGCTGACGCGCGAGCTTGCCCGCGTCGCCCCTGTCGTCGGACACGGCGAGCAGAAACATCTCGCTCGCGATGAACGTGTCGTTGAGCTTCTGCGCTTCCTTGTCGGCCTGGTTCAGCAGCCCGGCCAACTCACGGCCGATCTGGATGTCGCCGCCCGTGCCCGTTACTTGCGGCAGGCGCGAGATGGCTTCGTTCAGCGCGCTTTGCAGGGCCTGCACGTGAACGCCCGCGCGCGACATCAGCGAGCGGGCCGACCCGTCTTGCTGCGCGACCAGCGCCGCGAGCACGTGAACGGGTTCGATGTATTGATTGTCGCGGCCTGCCGCGAGGCTTTGCGCGTCCGCGAGTGCTTCCTGGAACTTGGTGGTGAGCTTGTCGATTCTCATTTGGTTGAGACCTCCAATTTTCGATTAACACCAAGATGAGGATGGTTATGCGGCTTTCAAGCGAAATTCGGGTTGATTCAGCGCAAAAATTGCCGGATCTCCGGCAAGCGGCCCGGCGACGCAAAGGGGTGGGCATGCGGCCCCGCGTGTCAGCGGGCGTCGGACGACGGCTCGGCGGCCGCCGGCGCTTCGTCCGGTGCCGGCGCGGCGCGCACGAGCGCGACCGGGCGAATGCCGAGCAGCGCCGCGAGCGGCGACGCGGGCTGGGCCAGTTCGCCGAGCGTGTGACGATCGAGTTCCGCGAAGAACGCCTCGAGCGCGGCCGCCAGTACGCCCTTCAGCCGGCACTGCGGCTCGATCACGCAGCCGCGCGCGTCGCTGCCGTCGGACGAAAAGCAACCGACCAGCGCGAAGTCGTTCTCGGTCGCCCGCACGACCTGGCCGACCGTCAATCGCAGCGAATCGGCGAATAGCCGCAGCCCGCCGTTGCGGCCGCGAACGGTGTCGACCCAGCCGAGCTCGCCGAGCTGCTGGACGACTTTCATCAGATGGTTCTTCGAGATGCCGTAGGCGTCCGAGATCTCCTGGATCGTCGCCAGCCCCTCGCCGCGCACGGCCAGGTACAGCATCACGCGCAGCGAATAGTCGGTGTAGTCGGTGAGTCTCATGAGCGAATACGGAAAAGATCGATCGTGCCCCGATGACGTGAGGCGGGCCGATCGCGATGCGTGCAGGGCCGATCGAAGGTCCCGCGGCGCGGCCCCGGGTTGCCGGGATCGCGGGCGCGCAATAACATGCGTGATATCCGCACGTTTTCCAGGGGTGACAGCACGCTATTTTGCGTCAAAATCCGGCCGGCGTCCTGCTCGTTGCCCACGCCGGTGCCCCGTCGCCGCCCTGCTCCACCAGCCCTTTTTGTCATGACCGCCCTGCCCGCCTCGCCCGAACCCGTACCGGCCCGCCCCCGCAACGCCGAGCCGACCGAAGACAACATCCGCGATCTCGTCTACGCGTTCTACGACCGCGTGCGCGCCGATCCGCTGCTCGGGCCCGTGTTCGCCGCGAAGCTCGCCGGCCGCTGGGACGATCATCTGCCGAAGATGGTGACGTTCTGGTCGAGCCTCGTGCTCGGTACCAAGGGCTATCGCGGCAACGTGCAGCAGGCGCACCAGCCGCTCGACGGCATCGAGCCGGCCCATTTCAGCCGCTGGCTGTCGCTGTTTCTGAACACCGTCGAAGCGCGTTACGCGCCGGCCGCGGCGATCCGTTTCATGGAGCCCGCGCTGCGGATCGCACAGAGCCTGCAATTGAGCCGCTTCGGTTGGGACTACCGGATTCCGGCCGAACAGCAGGCGCTGCTCGACGCGATCGCGCCGCGCCGCCGCGACGCGGGCGACGATCCGCACGCGTTGCCGTCGCGCGAGCGGGGCGAGCCGTTTCCGACGAAGATCATCGGGCGCGGCGCCGACCCGGACGCGTAACGCCCGTCACGCGCGACGATGCGGCATCTGCGGCACATCGCCGCATCGCCCGCGCGCCGCACTCAGCGCCGCGTGTTGCCCGACTCGACGCCCCAGCGCGCGAGCGCGGCGTCGTCGGTACTGCGCGCATCGACCCAGCGCTCGCCATCCGGCGTCGTTTCCTTCTTCCAGAACGGCGCTTCGGTCTTCAGATAGTCCATCACGAACTCGCACGACGCGAACGCATCGCCGCGGTGCGACGCGACCGTCGCGACCATCACGATCTGGTCGAGCGGCAGCAGCCTGCCGACGCGATGCACGATCGCAACGTCGATGCCCGGCCAGCGCCGGCCGGCCTCGGCCGCGATCTTCTCGAGCGCCTTCTCGGTCATGCCCGGATAGTGTTCGAGCTCCATCGCGGCAACCGCATCGCCTTCGTTCAGGTCGCGCACCGTGCCGACGAAGCACGCGACCGCGCCGATCCTCGGGTTGCGCGCCCGCAATGCCGCCACTTCGGCGTTCAGGTCGAAATCGTCGGTCTGGACTCGTATCGTCGCCATCACGCCCGCCTCAACCGCCCGTCACCGGCGGGAAGAACGCGACCTCGCAGCCTTCGGTGAGCCGCGTGTCGGGATCGGTCATCTCGTGGTTGCACGCCATGCGCAACGCGCGCCCTTCGGCGAGCGTCTCGGCCCACGCACCGCCGCGCACGCGCAGCCACGCGCGCACGTCGCCGACGGTCGTCACGCTGTCTGGCACGTCGGCCTGTTCGTCGGCGACGCCCAGTGCCTCGCGCACGCTTGCAAAAAACTTCAGCTGAATCTTCATGGTTCGGGGAGCCGCCGCGTTACGACAGCAATTCGGAAAACGGAATGAAACGCACGGTCTCGCCTGCACTGATCGCGTGCTGCGGCGGATTGTCGATCAGCCCGTCACCCCAGACCGTCGACGTGAGCACGGCCGAGCTCTGGTTCGGGAACAGGTCGAGACCGCCGGCCGCATTGACGCGCGCGCGCAGGAATTCGTTGCGCCGGTCGCCCTTGCTCTGCGAAAAATCGGCACGCAGCGACAACGCGCGCGGCGCGACGTCGCGCACGCCGGACAGGCGCAGCAGGAACGGCCGCACGAACAGCAGGAACGTGACGAAACTCGAGACGGGATTGCCGGGCAGCCCGATGAAGTGCGCGTCGGCGCGCTCGTCGCCGCGGCGCACCGCGCCGTACGCGAGCGGCTTGCCGGGCTTCATCGCGATCTGCCACAGCGCGAGCCGCCCTTCGGCCTCGACGGCCGGCTTCACGTGATCCTCGTCGCCGACCGACACGCCGCCGCTCGTCACGATCACGTCGTGGTCGCGGGCGGCCTCGCGCAACGTGTCGCGCGTCGCGGCGAGCGAGTCGGGCACGATCCCGTAGTCGGTCACGTGGCAGCCGAGTCGCTCGAGCAGCCCGCGCAGCGTGAAGCGGTTCGAGTTGTAGATCGCACCGGGCTTCAGCGGCTCGCCCGGCATCGTCAGTTCGTCGCCGGTGAAGAACACCGCCACGCGAATCCGCCGCGCGACCGACAACTGCGCGCAGCCGACCGATGCGGCAAGACCCAGCGCCTGCGGCGTGAGCCGCGTGCCGGCCGGCAGGATCACCGAACCCTGGCGGATGTCAGCGCCCTGCGCGGTGATCCATTCGCCGGCCTTCGGCGTGTGCAGGATCTCGACCGCGTCGCCGTCTGCCGACGTCTGCTCCTGCATCACGACGGCGTCGGCACCGGGCGGCACCGTCGCGCCGGTGAAGATCCGCGCGGCCGTGCCGGCTGCCAGCGGCGCGGCCGGATGCCCGGCCGGAATGCGCTGCGACACCGGCAAGCGCCGATCGCCGTGCAGCAGGTCGGCGACGCGCACCGCGTAGCCGTCCATCGCGCTCGTATGCATCGGCGGCACGTCGAGCGGCGAGCTCACGTCGGCCGCCAGCACGCGGCCCAGCGCGTCGAGCGTGGCGACGGTTTCCGCGCCGGGCAGCGGCTTCGCGGCGTCGAGCAACGCGGCGAGCGCCTCGGCGGTCGACAGCATCGGCGCGCGCGGCGCCGCGGGATTCGGGTTCGACATCGATGGCATCGGGAATCGTTGGAGTCAGTACGTCATTGTAGCGACGCCGCCACGCGTACGCGCGATATGGCGAGCATGCGAAGACTGTGATCGGCGCGCACCTTCAGGTCTGGCACTTGTTTCGCACCGAATGCGATGTCCGCGGGCCAAACCCGCGGGCCAAACGAAACGGCCGGAACCCCGATCCGTTCGACGAATCGGCATTCCGGCCGTCGTGCGCCGCCGGGCCCGCAGGCCCGGCCATGCGTCATGCGCGCGTATGGGCGGCGATGAAGTCCTTTACCTGCTGCGCGTCGGCCTTCACGACCTCGAAACGCTGCGGCAGCGCCTCGAGCCCGTCGAAGGCGGCCGGCCGCTCGGCTTCGCGATCGAGCGCTTCGCGGATCGTCTCGCCGAACTTGATCGGCTGTGCCGTCTCGAGCACGACCATCGGCACGCCGGCCTCCAGATGCTCGCGCGCGACCTTCACGCCGTCGGCCGTATGCGTATCGATCATCGTGTCGTAGCGCGAGAATACGTCGCGGATCGTCGCGATGCGGTCGGCATGGCTGCTGCGGCCCGACACGAAGCCGAATTCGGCGACGCGCGCGAAATCGCCGCTCGCCGCGAGATCGAAGCCGCCCTTCTCCTCGACGTCGCGGAACAGTTGCATCACGCGGGCCGGATCGCGGCCGAGCAGGTCGAACACGAAGCGCTCGAAGTTCGATGCCTTCGAGATGTCCATGCTCGGGCTGCTCGTGTGATAGGTGTTCTCGGCGCTGCGCACGCGGTAGGCGCCGGTGCGGAAGAACTCGTCGAGCACGTCGTTCTCGTTGGTCGCGACCACCAGCTTCGCGATCGGCAGCCCCATCATCCGTGCGATGTGACCGGCGCAGACGTTGCCGAAGTTGCCCGACGGCACCGTGAACGACACGCGCTCGTCGTTGGACTGCGTCGCCGCGAAATAGCCCTTGAAGTAGTACACGACCTGCGCGACGACGCGCGCCCAGTTGATCGAGTTGACCGTGCCGATCTTCTGCTGCGCCTTGAACGCGTGATCGTTCGACACGGCCTTCACGATGTCCTGGCAGTCGTCGAACACGCCTTCGACCGCGAGGTTGAAGATGTTCGGATCCTGCAGACTGAACATCTGCGCCGTCTGGAACGCGCTCATCTTCTTGTGCGGCGACAGCATGAACACGCGCACGCCGGCCTTGCCGCGCATCGCGTATTCGGCCGCGCTGCCGGTGTCGCCCGACGTCGCGCCGAGGATGTTCAGCGCTTCGCCGTGCTTCGCGAGCGTGTACTCGAACAGGTTGCCGAGCAACTGCATCGCCATGTCCTTGAACGCGAGCGTCGGGCCGTTCGACAGTTCGAGCAGCGACAGCGCCGTGCCGTGCTCGGTGCCGAGCGTCTTCAGCGGCGTGATGTCGGACGCGTTCTCGCCGTGGCGCGTGTTGCTGTACACGGCGGCCGTGTACGTGCGGCGCGTGATCGCGCGCAGGTCGTCGGCCGGCACGTCATCGCAGAACTTCGACAGGATCTCGAACGCGAGATCCGCATACGGCAACGTGCGCCAGCGCGCGAGCTCGTCGGCCGACACCTTCGGATAGTCGGCCGGCAGGTAAAGCCCGCCGTCCTTCGCGAGACCGCCGAGCAGGATGTCGGAGAACGTATGGCGCTCGCCGATGCCGGCGCCGCGCGTGGAAATGTAGTTCATGTCGTCACCTCAGTTCAGCGCTTCCATGCGCAGCTTCGTCACCTTCGACACGACGGTCGCGAGGCTCTCGATTTGCGCGATCGCCGCATTGACGTTCTTCTCGACCGTCTCGTGCGTGATCAGGATGATGTCGGTTTCGCCGTTCGCGCCGTCGATCTGCTCCGATTCCTTCTGCAGCAGCGCGTCGATCGAGATCCCCGATTCGGCGAGGATGCGCGTGATCGCGGCGAGCACGCCGGTTTGATCCGCGACGCGCAGGCGCAGGTAGTAGCCGCTCGTCACTTCCTCGATCGGCAGGATCGGCGTGTTCGACAGGCTGTCCGGCTGGAATGCGAGGTGCGGCACGCGGTGCTCGGGGTCGGCCGTATGCAGGCGCGTGACGTCGACGAGATCCGCGACGACCGCCGACGCGGTCGGCTCCGCACCCGCGCCCTTGCCGTAGTACAGCGTCGTGCCGACCGCATCGCCGTGCACGACGACCGCGTTCATCGCGCCCTCGACGTTCGCGAGCAGCCGCTTTTCCGGGATCAGCGTCGGGTGCACGCGCAGCTCGATGCCGTTTGCGGCGCGGCGCGCGATGCCGAGCAGCTTGATCCGGTAGCCGAGCTCTTCCGCGTAGCGGATGTCGGTCGCGTCGAGCTTGCTGATGCCCTCGACGTACGCGCGGTCGAACTGCACCGGCACGCCGAACGCGATCGCGCTCATGATCGTCGCCTTGTGCGCGGCGTCGACGCCCTCGATGTCGAAGGTCGGATCGGCTTCCGCGTAGCCGAGCTCCTGCGCGGCCTTCAGCGCGGTCGCGAAGTCGAGCCCGCGGTCGCGCATTTCCGACAGGATGTAGTTCGTCGTGCCGTTGATGATGCCGGCGATGTACTGGATGCGGTTCGCGGTCAGGCCTTCGCGCAGCGCCTTGATGATCGGGATGCCGCCGGCGACGGCCGCCTCGAACGCGACCATCACGCCTTTCTCGCGCGCGGCCTCGAAGATCTCCGTGCCATGCACCGCGAGCAGCGCCTTGTTCGCCGTCACGACGTGCTTGCCGTTCGCGATCGCGCGCAGCACGAGCTCGCGTGCGATGCCCGTGCCGCCGATCATCTCGGCGATGATCGAAATCGACGGGTCGTCGACGACCGCATTGAAATCGTCGGTGATCTGCGCGGTGCCGGCGTCAGCGCCGAGCGCCGCCTGCGCCTTGGCCGGGTTGCGCACGGCAATGCGCGCGACCTCGATGCCGCGCCCCGCGCGTCGTTTGATTTCTTCCTGGTTGCGGTGCAACACCGTGAAGGTGCCGCTGCCGACGGTGCCGAAGCCCAACAGGCCAACTTTGATCGGTTCCATGCTGCGTGTGATCGATGAGTAAGAAGTAGTGAGTTCCGTGTGACGCTGCCCGCTCAGACCGAATGGCGCTTGCGGTAGCCGTCGAGGAAGCGTGCGATCCGGTTGATCGAATCGGTCAGGTCGTCGAGGTTCGGCAGGAAGACCACGCGGAAGTGGTCCGGCGCCCCCCAGTTGAAACCCGTGCCCTGCACCAGCAGCACGCGCTCCTCGAGCAACAGGTCGAGAATGAACTGCTGGTCGTTCTGGATCGGGTAGAGCTTCGGGTCGAGGCGCGGGAACATGTACAGCGCGGCCTGCGGCTTCACGCAGGTCACGCCCGGGATCGACGTCAGCATGTCATACGCGAGTTCGCGCTGCTTGTACAGGCGCCCGCTCGGCACGATCAGCTCGTTGATGCTCTGGTAGCCGCCGAGCGCCGTCTGGATCGCGAACTGGCCGGGCACGTTCGCGCACAGGCGCATCGACGACAGGATGCCAAGCCCTTCCAGGTAATCCTTCGCGCGCCGGCGGTTGTCGCCGCCGAGGCCCGACACGGCCATCCAGCCCGCGCGATAGCCGCACGACCGATAGCTCTTCGACAAACTGTTGAACGTGACGGTGATCACGTCCTCCGACAGCGAACCCAGCGCCGTGTGCTCGAGGCCGTCGTAGACGATCTTGTCGTAGACCTCGTCGGCGAACACGATCAGCCCGTGCTGGCGCGCGATCTCGAGCAGCTCCAGCAGCAATTCGTCGGAATAAAGCGCGCCGGTCGGGTTGTTCGGGTTGATCACGACGATCGCCTTCGTGTTCGGCGTGATCTTGCTGCGGATGTCGTCGAGATCGGGCATCCACGCGTTCTGCTCGTCGCACACGTAGTGCACGGGCGTGCCGCCCGACAGGCTCACGGCCGCCGTCCACAGCGGATAGTCGGGCGCGGGCAGCAGCACTTCGTCGCCGTCGTTCAGGAGCGCCTGGGTCGCCATCACGATCAGCTCGGACGCGCCGTTGCCGATGTAGATGTCGTCGAGACCGACGCCGACGACGCCCTTTTCCTGCGTGTAGTGCATCACGGCCTTGCGCGCCGAGAACACGCCCTTCGAATCCGAATAGCCGGACGACGCCGGCAGGTTGCGGATCATGTCCTGGATGATTTCGTCCGGCGCGTCGAAACCGAACGGCGCGAGGTTGCCGATGTTCAGCTTGATGATGCGGTGGCCTTCTTCCTCGAGGCGCTTCGCATGCTCGAGCACCGGGCCACGGATGTCGTAGCAGACGTTGAGCAGCTTGTTCGACTTCTGAATCGGTTTCACGACGACACGGTTCCTGGGTTGGCCTTGCGGCCGGGGGGACGGGATCAAAACTGGAAAGCGGCCGGTCTGTGCGCGCTGTCTAGACTGGGAAAAAGCGGCGGTCGGACGCGGCTTGTGGCGACGCACGACGCAAGTGGCGCCCGCAGGCGACCAAAAAGTTATAATTTAGCGGATTTTGGCCGACTTTCGCAATGCACCATAGCCGCGCCGGGCCCGCGCCGTCGGGCGTCCGCGCGTGCCGGGGCGCGCGAAACCGGCCCGCCGGGCCCCTGCGGCCCGGCCAATCCATTCCCCTACGGAACCGCGGAATACCGATTTGAAACTGCACCAGGACACGAGCGGCGCGCTCAACACCGTTACGGGCTACGGCCCCGATTATGTCGACGTCAACCTCGAACGCCATGAAACGAGCGTCATCGTGCTGCCCGGCGCGCCGGTCCAGGCGTGGCCCGTGTCGTCGTTCGACGCGCTCGCGCCCGAGCATTTCGCGATGCTGCTCGACCCGACGCCCGAACTCGTGATCTTCGGCAGCGGCGCGCGGCTGCGCTTCCCGCACCCGCGGCTCGTCGCGGCGCTCACCGCGAAGCGCATCGGCGTCGAGACGATGGATTTCCAGGCCGCTTGCCGCACCTACAACATCCTGATGGCCGAAGGCCGCAAAGTCGCCGCCGCGCTCTTGATTGAACGTTAATCCCCGATGCGGTAAAACACGGGCCGGCGCAGCGGGTCGATCCCCCGATCGCCCCGGCCAGACCGCCCGCCCCCGGCGCACCCCGCCGGCGGCCCGTCACACCAACCAACAGGCTGAAAACCCATGAACGATACGCCGTCGAGGCTACCGCTCAATCGCATCACGCTCGTCCTCCTGCTCGTCGCGTTCGCGATCGTCTGGTTCGCGCCGCTCGGGCTGCGCCACCTGATCCCGAGCGACGAAGGCCGCTACGCGGAAATGGCGCGCGAGATGTTCGTCACCGGCGACTGGATCACGCCGCGCTACAACGGCTACAAGTACTTCGAGAAGCCGCCGCTGCAGACCTGGCTGAACGCGCTGACGTTCGCGTGGTTCGGCATCGGCGAATGGCAGGCGCGCCTGTACACCGCCGTTGCGAGCTTCGCCGGCGTGCTGCTCGTCGGCTACACCGGCGCGCGCCTGTTCAATCCGCTGTCGGGCTTCCTCGCGGCCGTCGTGCTGGCCAGCGCGCCGTACTGGAACCTGATGGGCCACTTCAACGCGCTCGATATGGGGCTCGCGTTCTGGATGGCGCTGTCGCTGTGCTCGCTGCTGCTCGCGCAGCGGCCCGGGCTACGCCCCGCCGCGGTGCGCGGCTGGATGTGGGCGTGCTGGGCCGCGATGGCGTTCGCGGTGCTGTCCAAGGGCCTCGTCGGGCTGATCCTGCCGGGCGCCGTGCTCGTGCTGTATACGCTGATCGCGCGCGACTGGGCGCTGTGGAAGCGCCTGTACCTCGTCAGCGGCCTCGTGATCTTCTTCGCGATCGTCACGCCGTGGTTCGTGCTCGTCCAGCAGCGCAACCCCGAATTCTTCAATTTCTTCTTCGTCGTCCAGCAATTCCGCCGGTACCTGACCCCGGAGCAGAACCGCCCGGGCCCGCTGTACTACTTCGTGCCCGTGCTGCTGGTCGGCTTCCTGCCGTGGCTGTCGGTCGCGTGGCAGAGCATCCGCCACGCGCTGCGCATGCCGCGCCAGCCGAACGGTTTCGCGCCGATGCTCGTGCTGCTGATCTGGAGCGCGTTCATCTTCCTGTTCTTCAGCGCGTCGCATTCGAAGCTGATCTCGTACGTGCTGCCGGTCGCGCCGGCGCTCGCGCTGATCATCGGCGCGTACCTGCCGCTGATGACGGCCGACCGCTTCCGCCGCCACCTGCTCGGCTATCTCGTGTTCTTCGTCGCCGCGGCGTTCGGGATCATCTTCCTCGCGTACCAGGGCGACGCCCGCACGCCGAACGCGCTGTACCGCGCGTTCCAGATGTGGCTGTACGCGGGTCTCGCGGTGTCGGCCGCGCTGACGCTCGCGGCCGCATGGCTGAACCGCCGCGCGGGCGTAGCCGCCGCCCTGGCCGCGTTCGGCGCCGCATGGCTCGCGTTCGGGACGATCGGCGGCACCGGGCACGACGAGTTCGGCCGCTACAGCTCGGGCGCGCTGCTCGCGCCGGCCGTGCGTGCCGAACTGGCGAAACTGCCGCCCGACACGCCGTTCTACTCGATCGAAATGCTCGATCACACGTTCCCGTTCTACGTGGGCCACACGACGATCATGGTGCAGCGCCAGGACGAGCTGGCGTTCGGGATCTCGGTCGAGCCGAACAAATGGATCCCGACCGTCGGCGAATGGGTCACGCGCTGGAAGCAAGACGCCCATGCGCTCGCGATCATGCCGCCCGGCCAGTACGACGCGCTGGTCAAGGAAGGCGTGCCGATGCGCGTGATCGCGCGCGACAACCGCCGCGTGATCGTCGAGAAACCGCAATCGTAAGGACGTCCTTCGCATGAATCCCGTTTCGTTCGTCTGCATCATCACCGGCGTGATGCTCAACGCCTGTGCGCAACTTCTGCTGAAAGCCGGCGTCAACGCCGTTGGACACTTCGAATTCAGCCGTGCGAACATCATCCCGGTCGGGTTCAAGATCGCGACCCAGTTGCCGATCATCGGCGGGCTCGGCTGCTACGTGCTGAGCGTCGTCGTATGGATCGTCGGGCTGTCGCGGGTCGACGTGTCGATCGCGTACCCGATGCTGTCGCTCGGCTACGTCGTCAACGCGTTCGCGGCGTGGTACCTGTTCGGCGAGGTGCTGTCGATCCAGAAGTTCGTCGGCATCGGCATCATCCTGATCGGCGTGCTCGTGCTCGCGCGCAGTTGAGCACGGCCGCGGCGTTAAGCGTCCGCCTACAAAAAATCACGGTGCGAATCGGCCAACCGGTGTTTAATGCCGGTTTCGGACGGATCGCCCGACCCTTTTATTACACGCCATTACAGGCCCAACGCGTTCATGAGCCAGACTACCGCTCCGTTTCTGCCGTTCACCCGCCCCGAGATCGATGAGGAAACCATCCAGGGCGTCGTCGACGTGCTGCGCTCGGGCTGGATCACCACCGGCCCGCAGTGCCAGAAATTCGAAGCCGCGCTGTCCGAGTACTGCGGCGGCCGTCCGGTCCGCGCGTTCAATTCGGGCACCTGCACGCTCGAGATCGGCCTGCGCATCGCGGGCGTCGGCCCCGGCGACGAGGTGATCACGACACCGGCGTCGTGGGTCTCGACCAGCAACGTGATCATCGAAACCGGCGCGACGCCCGTGTTCGCGGACATCGATCCCGTCACGCGCAACACCGACCTCGACAAGCTCGAGCAGGCGATCACGCCGCGTACGAAGGCGATCATCCCCGTGTACCTGTCCGGCCTGCCGGTCGACATGGACCGCCTGTACGCGATCGCCCGCGCGCACAACCTGCGCGTGATCGAGGATGCCGCGCAGGCGTTCGGCTCGACGTGGAACGGCAAGCGCATCGGCGCGATCGGCGACATCGTGTCGTTCAGCTTCCACGCGAACAAGAACCTGACGACGATCGAAGGCGGCGCGCTCGTGCTGAACAACGAGGACGAAGCCGTGCTCGCGCAGAAGTACCGGCTGCAGGGCATCACGCGCACCGGCTTCGACGGGATGGACTGCGACGTGCTCGGCGGCAAGTACAACCTGACCGACGTCGCCGCGCGCGTCGGCCTCGGCCAACTGCCGCACATCGAGCGCTTCACCGCGCAGCGCCGCGCGCTCGCCCGCGCGTATTTCGCCGCGTTCGACGGCGGCGCGGCCGTGAAGCTCGGCCTCGGCCTGCCGGTCGCCGAATTCGAGAACGGCAACTGGCACATGTTCCTGGTCACGCTGCCGCTCGAGCGGCTGACGATCACGCGCGCCGAATTCATGGCGCAACTGAAGGAACGCGGCATCGGCACGGGCATCCACTACCCGGCGATCCATCTTTTCACGCTGTACCGTGCGCGCGGTTTCAAGGAGGGCATGTTCCCCCACGCCGAACGGTACGGTGCGTCGACCGTCACGCTGCCGCTGTTTACGCAGATGACGGAAGGCGACGTGCGTCGCGTGGCCGACGCCGTCAATCAGATTTGCGAACAATACGGAAAATAAGCGTACATGAGTCACCTTGAAGCACGCGCCGGGCATCCGGGCGCCGGGCACCCGGGCGCCGCGCACCTGGACGCCGGCCGGCCCGAAGTATCGGTCATCATCCCCGTGTACAACGAGGAAGACGGCCTCGCCGCGCTGTTCGCGCGACTGTATCCGGCGCTCGACGCACTCGACACGTCGTACGAAGTGATCCTGATCAACGACGGCAGCCGCGACCGCTCGGCGGCGATGCTCGCCGATCAGTTCCACGTACGGCCCGACACGACGCGCGTCGTGCTGCTCAACGGCAACTACGGCCAGCACATGGCGATCCTCGCGGGCTTCGCGCAGTCGCGCGGCGAGATCGTGATCACGCTCGACGCCGACCTGCAGAACCCGCCGGAGGAAATCGGCAAGCTGATCGCGAAGATGCGCGAGGGCTACGACTACGTCGGCTCGATCCGCAAGCAGCGCCAGGACAGCCTGTGGCGGCGCAAGGCGTCGCAGATGATGAACCGGCTGCGCGAGCGCATCACGCGCATCAAGATGACCGACCAGGGCTGCATGCTGCGCGCGTACAGCCGCCGCATCATCGACACGATCAACGTGTGCGGCGAAGTCAACACGTTCATCCCCGCGCTCGCGTACACGTTCGCGCAGAACCCGACCGAGATCGAGGTCGCGCACGAGGAGCGCTTCGCGGGCGAATCGAAGTATTCGCTGTACAGCCTGATCCGGCTGAACTTCGACCTCGTGACGGGCTTCTCGGTCGTGCCGCTGCAGTGGCTGTCGTTCATCGGCGTGATCCTGTCGCTCGGCTCCGCGGCGCTGTTCGTGCTGCTGCTCGTGCGCCGCTTCATCGTCGGCGCGGAAGTGCAAGGCGTGTTCACGCTGTTCGCGATCACGTTCTTCCTGCTCGGCGTGATCATCTTCGCGCTCGGCCTGCTCGGCGAATACGTCGGCCGCATCTACCAGCAGGTGCGCGCGCGCCCCCGCTACCTGATCCAGGCCGTGCTCGAGCAGCACGACGGCATGCCGCCGGTGCCGGCCGCCGCGAATCGCCCGGGCCCGGGAGCCGCGCAATGAAGCCGCGCGCGGTCGTCTTCGCATATCACAACGTCGGCGTGCGTTGCCTTCAGGTGCTGCTCGCGCGCGGCGTCGACGTCGCGCTGGTCGTCACGCACGAGGACAATCCGAACGAGAACATCTGGTTCGGCAGCGTCGCGTCCGTCGCGGCCGAGCACGGCATTCCGGTGCTCACGCCGGCCGACCCCGCCGATCCGGCGCTGCGCCGCGCGGTGGCCGACGCGCGGCCCGATTTCATCTTCTCGTTCTACTACCGTCACATGTTGCCGGTGGACCTGCTCGCGATCGCGCCGCGCGGCGCGTACAACATGCACGGTTCGCTGCTGCCGAAATACCGGGGTCGGGTACCGACCAACTGGGCCGTGCTGAACGGCGAGACCGAGACCGGCGCGACGCTGCACGAGATGGCCGCCAAGCCCGACGCGGGCGCGATCGTCGCGCAGACCGCGGTGCCGATCCTGCCGGACGATACGGCCGCGCAGGTGTTCGACAAGGTCACGGTGGCCGCCGAACAGACGCTGTGGCGCGTGCTGCCCGCGCTGCTCGCGGGCGAGGCGCCGCACCTGCCGAACGATCTCGCGACCGGCAGCTACTACGGCGGGCGCAAGCCCGAGGACGGCCGCGTCGACTGGTCGAAGCCGGCCGCGCAGGTTTACAACCTGGTGCGCGCGGTCGCGCCCCCGTATCCGGGCGCCTTCACGGACATCGACGGCGCGCGCTTCATCATCGCGCGTGCGCGCCTCGCGGCGCCCGGCAGCGCGGCAGCGGCCGCCGCGGCAGATTTGCCGCCCGGCCTGCACGTAAGCGATAATGCGCTATTCGGCGTCTGCGGCGACAGCCGCGCCCTATCCATTCTCGAACTCCGGCAGCAGCGCGACGGCAGCGAAACCGTCGTGACGCCCGCGGAATTCGCGCAGTTCATTCATTCTTCCCGTCATTCATGAAAGCAAAAAAAGTCCTGATCCTGGGTGTGAACGGCTTCATCGGCCATCACCTGTCGAAGCGCATTCTTGAAACCACCGATTGGGAAGTGTTCGGCATGGACATGCAGACCGACCGGCTGGGCGACCTCGTCAACCACGAGCGGATGCATTTCTTCGAAGGCGACATCACGATCAACAAGGAGTGGGTCGAGTATCACGTGAAGAAGTGCGACGTGATCCTGCCGCTCGTCGCGATCGCCACGCCGGCCACCTACGTCCAGCAGCCGCTGCGCGTGTTCGAACTCGACTTCGAGGCGAACCTGCCGATCGTGCGTTCGGCCGTCAAGTACGGCAAGCACCTCGTGTTCCCGTCGACCTCCGAGGTCTACGGCATGTGCTCGGACGAGCAGTTCGACCCGGACGCGTCGGCGCTCACCTACGGCCCGATCAACAAGCCGCGCTGGATCTACGCGTGCTCGAAGCAGCTGATGGACCGCGTGATCTGGGGCTACGGGATGGAAGGCCTGAACTTCACGCTGTTCCGTCCGTTCAACTGGATCGGCCCGGGCCTCGACTCGATCTACACGCCGAAGGAAGGCAGCTCGCGCGTGGTCACGCAGTTCCTCGGCCACATCGTGCGCGGCGAGAACATCAGCCTCGTCGACGGCGGCTCGCAGAAGCGCGCGTTCACCGATATCGGCGACGGCATCAGCGCGCTGATGAAGATCATCGACAACAAGGACGGCGTCGCGTCGGGCAAGATCTACAACATCGGGAATCCGAAGAACAACTTCTCGGTTCGCGAACTCGCGCACAAGATGCTCGAACTGGCGGCGGAATTCCCCGAGTACGCCGATTCGGCCAAGCAGGTGAAGCTCGTCGAAACGACGTCCGGCGCCTACTACGGCAACGGCTACCAGGACGTGCAGAACCGCGTGCCGAAGATCGAGAACACGATGCAGGAACTCGGCTGGGCGCCGCAAGCGACGTTCGACGACGCGCTGCGCAACATCTTCGAAGCGTATCGCGGCCACGTCGCCGACGCGCGCGCGCTCGTCGAACAGCAAGGCTGATCGGGACGTTCGCTTGGCTCGCATCGTCCTCAAGATCGACGTCGACACGCTGCGCGGCACGCGCGAAGGCGTGCCGAACCTCGCGCGCATCTTCGACCGCTTCAACGCGCGCGCGACTTTCCTCTTCAGTCTCGGGCCCGATCACACGGGCTGGGCGCTGCGACGCGTGTTCCGCCCGGGCTTCCTGAAGAAGGTGTCGCGCACGTCGGTGGTCGAACACTACGGCGTGAAGCAGCTGATGTACGGCGTGCTGCTGCCCGGCCCCGACATCGGCCGCCGCGCGATCGCCGACATGCGCGCGATTCACGAGGCCGGCTTCGAATGCGGGATCCACACGTGGGATCACGTGGTCTGGCAGGACAACGTGCGCGCACGCGATCGCGACTGGACCGCGCGTGAAATGCAGAAGAGTCACGCGCGCTTCGTCGAGATCTTCGGCGCGCCGCCCGTCACGCACGGCGCGGCCGGCTGGCAGATGAACGACGCCGCGTTCGAGCAGATCGACGCATGGGGGATGCGCTACGCGTCCGACGGTCGCGGCCATTCGCCGTACCTGCCCGTCGTCGGCGGCCGCACGCTGTCGCACGTGCAGATGCCGACCACGCTGCCGACGCTCGACGAAGTGCTCGGCGTCGACGGCATCGACACGCACAACGTCGCCGCGCACATCCTCCAGTTCACCGAAACCAATCCGCACGACCAGGTGTTCACGCTGCATGCGGAGCTGGAAGGCCAGAAGCTCGCGCCCGTGTTCGAGCAACTGCTCGCCGGCTGGCGCGCGCAAGGCCATACGTTCGCGACGATGGGCGACTACCACGCGACGCTGGACCGCGGCTCGCTGCCATCGTACCCTGTCGCGTGGGGCGAAATCCCCGGTCGCTCCGGCGAACTGGTCGTCCAGCCCGACTGAGTCCGCGCGCGAGCCGGCGTCGCCGCTCCGCCCTTGCGGCGCGCTGCCGCGACGCCCCGCCGAACCGCGCCGCCGCAGCGGCGCCATTCCATAACAACAGGAGAAACACGTGTCCGTCGAAGTTGACCGTCAAGTTCCCGATTTCACCGCACCGGCCACGGGCGGCGACATTTCGCTGTCCGGCCTGAAGGGCAAGAAGCTCGTGCTGTACTTCTATCCGAAGGACAACACGCCCGGCTGCACGACCGAAGGGCTGCAGTTCCGCGATCTCTATCCGAAGTTCAAGAAAGCCGGCGCGGAAGTCATCGGCGTGTCGCGCGACAGCCTGCGCTCGCACGACAATTTCAAGGCCAAGCTCGAGCTGCCGTTCCCGCTGATCTCCGATGCCGACGAAGCGCTGTGCGCGTTGTTCGATGTCATCAAGATGAAGAAAATGTATGGCAAGGAAGTACGCGGAATCGAGCGCTCGACGTTCCTGCTCGACGCCGACGGCGTGCTCCGCCAGGCATGGCGCGGCATCAAGGTACCGGGTCACGTGGACGACGTGCTAAAGGCTGTACAAGCGCTTTGAGGCGCGTTATATTGGGCCGCAATGAATGCCCGTTCGCCCCATATTTCTCGTAGCTGCGCCGGTGCCCGTTGCATTGTCTCCCGGCACCTGACGCGCATCACGACGGCATCAGCCGAGCCGCATGTCCCTGTCGACGGGGCAGCGGCTTTTTTTATGGAACGCGCGCCGGCCCTCCCCGGTCCGGCCTTTACCGCATCGAGGAGCTGATCGACACTTAGGCGAACCGGCTAGACGAAATTCCTGTGCGCCACCGCGCGCAAACTGCATGCGTCTACGTCACGCAGGATGCGATCAGCGGCGCACGCCATGCGACACGATTCCTCCCGAGGGACACCATGCCTTTGCCTACTCCCCCCAGCAAGCTCGGCAGCCTGCTGCCGCCCGACGAATACAAGGCGAAAGCGCGGCCCGCGAAAGCCGCGAAGAAATCCGCCGAAGGGGACGCATCCACAGCCGGTGACTATGGTCCGGCCAGCGTGGCCCAACCGATGATCGAAGCCGCGAACACGGCCGCGCCGCTGCGCGCCGTCGCGTCTTCGGCGCCCGACGCCGCGAGCACACCCGCGCGCGGCCGCAAGACCAAACAAACGGCCGCGCTGCTGCAGCCGCTGCAGGCGCCCGCCGAAACCGCGGCGCCGGTCGTCGCACGCAACGACAAGCCGGCCGCCGGCAAACCGGCCGCCGCGCCCGCGCGCGATGCCGGCGCCGCGACGAAGTCGCGCAGCCGCAAGCCCGCCGAAACCGAACAGCAGAAACTGTTCGTGCTCGACACCAACGTGCTGATGCACGACCCGAGCAGCCTCTTCCGCTTCGAGGAACACGACGTCTATCTGCCGATGATGACGCTCGAGGAACTCGACAACCACAAGAAGGGGATGTCCGAAGTCGCGCGCAACGCCCGCCAGGTCAGCCGCACGCTCGACGCGCTCGTCGCCGACGGCGGCCCGATCACGGGCGGTATTCCGCTGTCGCGCCTCGGCAGCCGCGACGCGCTCGGCCGCCTGTACTTCCAGACGAAGCTCGCCGACATCGCGCCCGTCGAAGGCCTGCCCGAAGGCAAGGCCGACAACCAGATCCTCGGCGTCGTGCGCGCGCTGCAGCGCGACCGGCCCGACCGTCAGGTCGTGCTGGTGTCGAAAGACATCAACATGCGGATCAAGGCGCACGCACTCGGCCTGCCCGCGGAGGACTACTTCAACGACCAGGTGCTCGAGGATTCGGATCTCCTGTACAACGGCGTGCGCGAACTGCCGCAGGATTTCTGGACCAGGCATGCGAAGGGCATGGAGAGCTGGCAGGACACGAAGACGGGCACCACGTACTACCGCGTGACCGGCCCGCTCGTCGCGTCGATGCTCGTCAACGAGTTCGTCTATCTCGAGCCGCAGAACGGCGAACCGACGTTCCATGCGATCGTCCGCGAGTTGAACGGCAAGACGGCGCTGTTGCAGACGCTGCGCGACTACAGCCACCACAAGAACAACGTGTGGGGCATCACCGCGCGCAATCGCGAGCAGAATTTCGCGCTGAACCTGCTGATGAACCCCGAGATCGACTTCGTCACGCTGCTCGGCCAGGCCGGCACCGGCAAGACGCTCGTCGCGCTCGCGGCCGGCCTCGCCCAGGTGCTCGACGACAAGCGCTACAACGAGATCATCGTGACGCGCGCGACCGTGCCCGTCGGCGAGGACATCGGTTTCCTGCCCGGCACCGAGGAAGAGAAGATGCAGCCGTGGATGGGCGCATTCGACGACAACCTCGAAGTGCTGCAGAAGACCGACGACGCGGCCGGCGAATGGGGCCGTGCCGCGACGCAGGAGCTGATCCGCTCGCGTCTGAAGGTGAAGAGCATGAACTTCATGCGCGGCCGCACGTTCGTCGACAAGTATCTGATCATCGACGAGGCGCAGAACCTGACGCCGAAGCAGATGAAGACGCTCGTCACGCGCGCGGGCCCCGGCACGAAGATCGTGTGCCTCGGCAACATCGCGCAGATCGACACGCCTTATCTGACCGAAGGCAGCTCGGGCCTGACCTACGTCGTCGACCGCTTCAAGGGCTGGGGCCATAGCGGCCACGTGACCCTCGCACGCGGCGAACGCTCGCGGCTCGCCGACTACGCGTCGGACATTCTGTAACGCGCCCGCCGGCCGATCGGCCGGCTTTCGACGCCACGCGGCGCTCCATTTTCGGAGCGCCGTTTTTATTTGGGGTCGAATACCGAGGTAACACTTCGTCACGCAACAACCCCGTTTACGCGCGAAACTTCAAGTAAATTCTCAAGAATGGTTGCTTAAGCCCCGCCGGAGCGTCTACCATCGGGTCTGTCTGTTGTCATACGATTCGCGAGCGCGTCGCGCTCGCCCGCCTTGCCATGCTTCGAATCTGGGTTCCCGTCGCCGTCGTCTCCCTGCTTGCGGCCTGTTCCAGCGTGCCGCCGCAGTCGGCATCGCGTTCCGCGTCGGGCATGAAGATCACGACGCCGCGTGCGTTCCCGGCGCCCGCCAATTTCCCGAAATTCGTCGACCACAGCGTCGGTCAGGAAGAAATCTCGATCCAGGCGATGAGCCTCGTCGGCGTCCCGTATCGCTGGGGCGGCAACACGCCGACGAGCGGCTTCGACTGCAGCGGGCTCGTGCGCTACGTGATCGGACGCGCGGCCGACGTGAACCTGCCGCGCACGACCGCCGACATGAGCGGCCGCGGCGTGTCGGTCGAACCCGACGAGATCGCGCCGGGCGACCTGATTTTCTTCAATACGACCGGGCGGCCGCATTCGCACGTCGGTATCTATGTCGGCAAGCTGCGCTTCGTCAACGCGCCGTCGACAGGCGGCACCGTGCGGCTCGACTATCTGACGAACCCGTACTGGGCCAAGCGATTCGACGGCATTCGCCGCGTCGCGCCGCCGCGCTCGGCCCCGACGCCGTTCGATGCACCGACCTACGAGGCCAAGCGCGACGCGCCGCGCAATGCGCCGGCGGTCGCGGCCGCTCCGGTGGTCGTGACGGCCGCGGCCACGCCGCGACAGTCGGCGACCGTGCCGTCGCAAGCGAGAGCGACGCAGGCGCAGGCATTCGCGCCGAGCACGCCCGTCGTGACGGCTGCCGCAACTGCCCCGGCAGCCCAGACCGCCGATCCGTACGAACCGCCGCCACCGCGGATGCGGACGGCCCAGCAGCAGGCCACGTCGGCAAATGACGACGCGACCGCGATGACGGCCAATGCCGCACCGGCCGCGCCGGCGGAAGTCGGCACGCAGATTCCGACGACCGCGCTGACGGCCGCCCAGGCCGCCGCGTTCGATGCCGAACCGCCGCCCGCTGCCGCGTCGGCGCCCCCACGCAGTATCGAGCCCACGCCCGTTCAGGTGTGGCGTGCGTCGACGCAATCCGCGCCCGTCAGCCCGCGTACGAGTACGGCTGACGATCCAATCGCGCGGTTCGCGAACGGCAGTTACTGAGCGGTTGCCCGAACCCCAACCGCCGCGACGTTGGCGGCATCCCCCCCTCCATCTCGGCGCCGCCCCCAAAGAAAATGCGCCGCAGCCTTTCGGCTTGCGGCGCATTTCAGGTCGATCCGGCAGCGTCGGCGCTCAGAAGATCTGATGCCCGAGCCACCACCCGCCGGCCGCGAACAGCGCGGCCGCCGGCAGCGTCAGCACCCACGCCCACACGATGTTGCCGGCGACGCCCCAGCGCACGGCCGACAACTTCTGCGTCGCGCCGACCCCGACGATCGCGCCGGTAATTGTGTGCGTGGTCGACACCGGAATGCCGAGGAACGACGCGACGAACAGCGTGATCGCACCGCCGCTTTCCGCGCAGAAGCCGCCAACCGGCTTGAGCTTCGTGATCTTCTGGCCCATCGTGCGCACGATGCGCCAGCCGCCGAACAGCGTGCCGAGGCCCATCGACAGGTAGCATGCGCCGATCACCCATGCCGGCGGCGCATCGGCGGTGGCCGACGCGTAGCCGCTCGCGATCAGCAGCATCCAGATGATACCGATCGTCTTCTGTGCGTCGTTGCCGCCATGGCCCAGGCTGTACAGGCCGGCCGACAGCAGCTGCAGCCGGCGGAAGCGCCGGTCGACCTTGCTGGGCGCGGTACGGAAATACAGCCACGACACGCCGAGCATGAACAGCGAACCGAGGATGAAACCGAGCAGCGGCGAAATGAAGATGAACGCGATCGTCTTCAACAGACCGTCGACGTTCAGCGCACCCCAGCCGGACTTCGCGAGCGCCGCGCCGACGAGGCCGCCGATCAGTGCGTGCGACGAGCTCGACGGAATCCCGTAGTACCAGGTAATCACGTTCCAGCCGATCGCACCGACCAGCGCGCCGAACACGACGTAATGGTCGACGATCTCGGGATCGATCGTGCCTTTACCGACGGTCTGCGCGACTTTCAGGTGGAAGATGAAGTACGCGATCACGTTGAACGCGGCCGCGAACACCACGGCCTGCTGGGGCTTCAGCACCCCGGTCGACACGACGGTGGCGATCGAGTTCGCCGCGTCGTGAAAGCCGTTCATGAAGTCGAATACGAGCGCGACGAGCACCAGCGTCGCGACCATCCATAGGGCGAGTTGTATCGAATGCATCGTGGTCCGCTCAGGCGTTTTCCAGCACGATGCCTTCGATGATGTTCGCGACGTCCTCGCACTTGTCGGTGATCTCCTCGAGCAGCTCGTAGATCGCCTTCAGCTTGATGAGCGTCTTCACGTCGTCTTCCTCGCGGAACAGCTTCGACATGGCCGAGCGCAGCACGCGGTCGGCCTCCGACTCCCAGCGGTCGATTTCCTCGCACTGCTTGAGGATCTGCGCCGACTGCTTCATGTCGGACAGCAGGCCGACGGCCTGCTGCACGTGTTGCGCCGACTGCGTGACGATGTGCGCGAGCTGGCTCGCCTCCGACGTGACGGACTGCACGTCGTACAGCGACACGGCCGTCGCGACGTCTTCCATCAGGTCGAGGATGTCGTCCATCGTCGTGATCAGCTTGTGGATCTCGTCGCGATCGAGCGGCGTGATGAAGGTCTTGTGCAGCAGATCGATCGCCTCGTGCGTGAGCTTGTCGGCGGCCTTCTCGGCGATTTGCACGTTTTGCTTGTGAATCTCGGCGTCGGCGAGATTGTCGATCAGCAGTTCGAGCTCGCGGCCACCGGAAACGATGTGCTTCGCGTGCGCGTTGAAGAGTTCAAAGAACTTGCCCTCGGTGGGCATGAATCGACCGAACATGGGATTCCTGAGAGATTGTCAAACTACTGTCACGAAAACGGGCGACATTGTACCGGTTTCGGTCGCGACGCGACGTGCGCATATGCGCACGCCGGGATGGGATACAACAATTGGCGAAATAGATGTTTACAACCGGCGTTACTCGCCGTAGAAAGTTTGCGCCCCGGCAAAATTGTCGAACTTCGTGTATTGCCCCAGGAACGTGAGCCGAACGGGCCCGATCGGGCCGTTACGCTGCTTGCCGATGATGATTTCGGCCGTCCCCTTGTCAGGGCTGTCCGGATTGTAGACCTCATCGCGATAAATGAACAGGATCACGTCCGCATCCTGTTCGATTGCGCCCGATTCGCGCAAATCCGACATCACCGGACGCTTGTTCGGGCGCTGTTCGAGGCCGCGGTTCAGCTGCGACAGCGCGATCACCGGCACGTCGAGTTCCTTCGCGAGACTCTTCAGCGATCGCGATATTTCCGAAATTTCGGTCGCGCGGTTCTCGCCCTGCGACGAACCCGACATCAGTTGCAGGTAGTCGACGATGATCAGGCCGAGCTTGCCGCACTGCCGCGCCAGGCGCCGCGCGCGCGAGCGCAGTTCCATCGGGTTCAACCCGCCCGTCTCGTCGATGAACAGCTGCGCCTCGCTCATCTTCTGCACCGCGTGCGTCAGTTTCGGCCAGTCCTCGTCGGTCAGGCGGCCGGTACGCATCCGGTGCTGGTCGAGCCGGCCGATCGAGCCGAGCATACGCATCACGAGCTGGGTGCCCGGCATTTCCATCGAGAACACCGCGACCGGCAACCCGTACTCGACCGCGACGTATTCGCCGATGTTCATCGAGAAGGCCGTCTTACCCATCGACGGTCTTCCGGCCACGATGATCAGCTCGCCGCCATGCATCCCCGACGTCATCCGGTCGAGGTCGACGAAGCCGGTCGGCGTGCCGGTGACGTCGCTCGGGTTCGCGGTGTGATACAGCGTGTCGATGCGCTCGACCACCTGCGTGAGCAGCGGGCCGATCTCGAGGAAGCCCTGGTTGCCGCGCGCGCCCTCTTCGGCGATCGAGAACACCTTCGATTCGGCTTCGTCGAGCAGCTGGCGGACTTCCTTGCCCTGCGGATTGAAGGCGTCGGCCGAGATCTCGTCGGCGACCGACACCAGCCGGCGCAGCACCGCGCGGTCGCGCACGATTTCCGCGTAGCGGCGGATGTTCGCCGCGCTCGGCGTGTTCTGCGCGAGCGCGTTCAAGTACGCGAGCCCGCCGACGTCGTCGGCCTTGCCGGACGTGGTCAGCGCTTCGTACACGGTCACGACGTCGGCCGGGCGCGTCGACGCGATCAGGCGGCCGATGTGCTCGTAGATGATCCGGTGGTCGTAGCGGTAGAAGTCGCCCTGCGACAGGAAATCGGCAATCCGGTCCCATGCCGCGTTGTCGAGCAACAGGCCGCCGAGCACCGACTGCTCGGCTTCCACCGAATGCGGCGGGACTTTCAGCGATTCGATTTGGGGATCTTGCGGCGCGTTCATGGGTTGGGATTATCGCGAATAGATGGCGGCAGCGCTACCACCGCTTGCCGGCGAGCGGGCAACAAAAAAGGCAGGCCCCGGTTACCCGGGCGCCTGCCCTTGTCCGGACGGCGGAAGCCGCCCGGCAAGCTTGCGTCTGCGCTTACGCGTGGTCGCCGATCACGTTGATCGTGACGTCGACGACGACGTCCGTGTGCAGCGCGACTTGCACGTTGTGCTCGCCGATCATCTTCAGCGGGCCTTCCGGCATGCGCACTTGCAGCTTCTCGACTTCGTAGCCTGCCTTCTTCAGCAGTTCCGCGACGTCGCCGTTCGTGACCGAGCCGAACAGACGGCCGTCGACGCCCGACTTCTGCGTGATTTCGAACGACTGGCCGTTCAGCTTCTCGCCGACCGCCTGCGATGCCGCCAGCTTTTCAGCGGCGATCTTTTCGAGTTCAGCGCGGCGCACTTCGAATTCGGCGATCGCTTCCTTCGTTGCACGGCGAGCCTTGCGGTTCGGGATCAGGAAGTTGCGGGCGTAACCGTCCTTGACCTTGACGATGTCGCCGAGGTTGCCCAGATTGGCGACTTTTTCCAACAGAATGATTTGCATTCGAATTCTCCTTATTGCGTCGCCTGATTACGCCTTGTGCTGATCGGTGTACGGCAGCAGCGCGAGGAAACGCGCACGCTTGATCGCCGTATCCAGCTGACGCTGATAGTGCGCCTTCGTACCCGTCAGGCGAGCCGGCGTGATCTTGCCGTTTTCGCCGATGAAGTCCTTCAGCGTTTCCGTGTCCTTGTAGTCGATCTGCTCGACGCCGGCAGCCGTGAAACGGCAGAACTTCTTGCGCTTGAAGAGCGGGTTTTGTTGCTGACGACGCTTGTCGAATTTCTTACCAGTCGGGCGGGCCATGATTTCAGTCCTTTCCTGTGTCCTGCAATGCAGTGATGTGAAACACCAAGGTTCTCGCGTTGCGGCTTTTCTTGGCCAGGAAGCCCGTGAACAGCGTTTCGACGCCCATTTCACGACTTTCCAGCTTGCCGCTCGCCTCACCGGCCGCCACCGCCTCGATCGTCATTTCGACCTGACGGGGAATGCCTGCTTCGACGACTTCCGTGCGGTGATGCAACGTGGCGCTTGCGATCGGAACACCAGCCGGCGTATATCGCACCGGTGCGCGTTCGACGACGCTCGCCGTCAATTGCAACCTGTTCACGTGAGTGGCGCGCTCCTTGATGGCTTAATAAGTGACGAACTTAAGCCTGCGCTTCGGCCGGCTGAGCAGCAGCCGCCTTCTTGGCTTCTTCGCGCTGAACTTCCTTCATCATCGGCGACGGGCCGGTTTCGGCCTTCTTCATCTTGACGATGAGGTGACGCAGCACGGCGTCGTTGAACTTGAACGCGTGTTCGAGTTCGTCGAGCGTCGTCTGGTCGCACTCGATGTTCATGCAGACGTAGTGAGCCTTCGCGAGTTTCTCGATCATGTAGGCCAGCTGGCGACGGCCCCAGTCTTCGACACGGTGGATCTGGCCGCCGTGCGACGTGATCGTGGACTTGTAGCGCTCGATCATCGCGGGCACCTGCTCGCTTTGATCCGGGTGCACGATGAATACGATTTCGTAATGACGCATTACACACTCCTTGTGGATTAAAGCCACCCGGGCGTCTGAACCGGTGTGGCAAGTGAGAAGCCGAAGATTTTAACCCGGTTACGGGGCACATGCAAGGCCAATCGACGATTCGCCACCGGATTCGGCCGTGTTTTCAAAGACTTGAGCAGGTATTGCCCCGGCAAGCGGCGATGGCACGGCCTCGCGAGGGCCGGGGTCGGAACGTCAATGCGCCCGCCCGCCGCCGCCACGGTCATTCGTCAGGCGCGCCGGCAAGCCGCGCATCGAGCGCCGTGCGGAACGCCGCGAGCGCCGACGGCTCGGCGTCGGTCACGGCCCACCACGTCATGCCGGCCGCGTTCCAGCGATCCAGCGCATAGCCCTGCGACACGGTCGCGTAAGGGGCCGCCGGCCGTTCGCCCGCCGGCTGCACGTAGACGTCGACCACGTGCTGCCGGTGGCGATAGACGAGCACCGCGACACGGCGCCGCCCGACGTAATCGAGCCGGCCGCCGACCAGTGCGAAACCGTCCTTGGCGAGATCCTCGACCGGCGGCGCGTAATCGAGCCGGCCGTTGAACCACGGCTTGACCGTGTGCTGGTCGGTCGAGATCACGTCGATGTCGCGCGCCGACAGGTCGGCCCGCACGTGGCTTGCGACCAGTTCGTCGACCGTTCGGTCGGTGTCCGCGTGGCGGGCGGACCACGCCATGCCGCCCGCCGCCGCGACCGCCATCAGCAACGCGACGCCCCAGCCGAGGCCCGGCCACGCGGCCACGCGCGGGCCGGCGCCGACCGGGCCCGGTCGTGCCGGCCCGCCCCGCCCGGCCAGCCACGAGAACCATTCGCGTCCGGGCGGCGGCCGCCGCGGCGACGGGGGCTCGGGCCGCGGCTCGGATCGCGACGGTTCGTGAACAGGCGCGACCGCTGCCGGCAGGCTCGCGAGAATGCTCGCCCGCAGTGCGTCCGGCGCGCGGTGATAATCGGCCTGCCGCACCGCCTGCACCAGCGTGACGATCCGCGCGCGTTCGCGCCGGCACGCCTCGCACCCTTCGACATGCTGCTGGACCCGCAACGCATCGGGCGCCGACAGCTCGCGGTCGACGTCCGCGTCCAGCAACGCTCGCGCTTCGTTACAGTCCATCGATCGCCTCCGATGCGGTTCCGCCCGCCGACGCACGGCCCGGCCGGCCTTCGGTCGTCGGCGCCGGCTCGCCGCCCAGCAGCGCGGCGAGCTTGCGCCGGCCGCGTGCGAGCCGCGACATCACCGTGCCGACCGGCACGTCCGCGATCGCCGCGATCTCGCGGTAGCTCAGGTCTTCCATTTCGCGCAGCACGAGCACCTCGCGGTATTCGGTCGGCAGCTTCGCGAGCGCCGCGTTCACGAGCCGCACGTTCTCGCCGCGCAGCAGGTGCGCGAGCGGGTCCTCCGTCGCCGGCTGCCAGTCGTCGGGCACGTCGGCGTCGTCGAGCGTGTCGGGCAGCGCGACCTCGTGCGCATGCGTGCGCCGCCGCCATTCGGTGTACCAGGTGTGGCGCACGATCATCAGCAGCCACGGCCGCGCGTTGTCGCCGCGACACGAATCGACGAAGCGCAGCGCGCGCATGCACGCGTCTTGCACGACGTCGTCCGCGTCGCCGGCGCTGCCGCTCAGCCAGCGCGCGAGGTTGTAAGCGGCGTCGAGATGCGGCAGCACGAGCGCGCGAAACCGCTCGCCGCGCGCGAGCGCATCGTCCGCCGCCCGTTCATCGACCGCCTGTCCGGCTTGCCCCACATGGCCTCCCTGGTCCCGGCGGCCGACGCCGCGCCCGTTCCGCGCACGGCGCCCGGACAGACCGGCAACGTGCGCGCTCGATGACCTTACCGCTGCTGCGTCGAGTTTATTCCCGCGCCGCGTGCATGAAGCGTAAAAAATCGCCGGGCGGCCGGGCGGGCCGCCCGTTACGGCGTGGTGCTCCAGTAGCCGGGGCGCG
The DNA here is from genome assembly GCF_030481585.1 of Burkholderia sp. AU45388. Lineage (NCBI taxonomy): Bacteria > Pseudomonadati > Pseudomonadota > Betaproteobacteria > Burkholderiales > Burkholderiaceae > Burkholderia > Burkholderia sp. AU45388. Next base: position 80,852 of record NZ_JAUJPV010000012.1, read on the forward strand.
CGTACGCTTCGCGCAGGTAGTCGATGAAGTAGCGCACGCGCGCCGGCACGTAGCGCTGCTGCGGGTAGACCGCGAGGATGTCGTAGTCGGGCAGCGCGTAGTCGTCGAGCACGGTCTCGAGTTCGCCCGTCTCGAGCTGCGCGGCGATTTCCCACGTCGAGCGCCAGCCGAGCCCGAGCCCTTCGGCCACCCAGCGGTGCAGCAGCTCGCCGTCGTTGCAGTCGAGATTGCCGGTCACGCGCATCGTCGCGATCTTGCCGTGGCGCTGGAAATACCAGCCGCGGTTCTGCCCGCCCTGCAGGTTGAACGCGAGACAGTTGTGCTTGAGCAGGTCGTCGAGCGACTTCGGGCGGCCGTGCTGACGGAAATAGTCGGGCGTGCCGCACACGACGCGCCGGTTCGACGCGAGCTTCACCGCGACGAAGTTCGGATCGACCGCGCCGCCGATCCGGATCGACAGGTCGTAGCCTTCGCGCACCAGGTCGACGACGCGGTCGGTCAGGTTGAACGACAGCTGCATCTCCGGCTTGTCGGCCAGGAAGCCAGGCGCGTGCGGCGCGACGTGCTTGCGCCCGAACGCGGCCGGCGCCGACACGATCAGGTGCCCGCTGACCGCGCGCCGCCCGGCGGCCAGCTCGTTCTCGGCCTGATCCCATTCGGACAGCAGCCCGCGGCAACGCTCGAGAAACGCGGCGCCCTCCTCGCTGACCACCAGCCGCCGCGTCGAGCGGTACATCAGCTTCACGCCGAGGCGCTTCTCCAGCGCGTCGATGCGCCGCCCGAGCACCACCGGCGACACACCCTCCTCGAGCGCCGCCGCCGCGAGGCTGCCTGCATCGGCCACCCGCACGAACGTCTCGATCTGCTTGAAACGATCCATCTGCTGTCTCCATCCGGCTCCGGCACCGGCGGGAAGCCCCGTCCGGCCGTCATTCCATACTTTTAGTTTCGAAATAAGCGACTTCGGCTGATCTTATCAAACCTTTCCTGCATCCCTAAAGTGTCCTCAACAGATCGATTCGCAAGATTCCACCATTCAAGGAGACATTCATGGCCAAGATGAGAGCCGTCGACGCTGCCGTACTCGTGCTGGAGAAGGAAGGCATCCAGACCGCGTTCGGCGTGCCGGGCGCCGCGATCAACCCGTTCTACTCGGCCATGCGCAATTCGGGCGGCATCAGCCACGTGCTGGCGCGCCACGTCGAAGGCGCATCGCACATGGCCGAAGGCTTCACGCGGGCGGCGCCGGGCAACATCGGCGTGTGCATCGGCACGTCGGGCCCCGCCGGTACCGACATGATCACCGGCCTCTACTCCGCGTCCGCCGACTCGATTCCGATCCTCGCGATCACGGGCCAGGCGCCGCGCGCACGTCTCTACAAGGAAGACTTCCAGGCCGTCGACATCGAATCGATCGCGAAGCCGGTCACGAAGTGGGCCGTCACCGTGCGCGAACCGGCGCTCGTGCCGCGCGTGTTCCAGCAGGCGTTTCACCTGATGCGCTCGGGCCGTCCGGGCCCGGTGCTGGTCGACCTGCCGATCGACGTGCAGCTCGCCGAAATCGAATTCGACATCGACACGTACGAACCGCTGCCGGTCTACAAGCCCGCGGCCACCCGCGCGCAGATCGAGAAGGCGCTCGCGATGCTCAACGACGCGGACAAGCCGTTGATCGTGTCGGGCGGCGGCGTGCTCAACGCGGCGGCCGAGGACCTGCTCGTGCAGTTCGCGGAAACGGTCGGCGTGCCGGTCATCCCGACGCTGATGTCGTGGGGCGCGATTGCCGACGACCACCCGCTGATGGCCGGCATGGTCGGCCTGCAGACGTCGCACCGCTACGGCAACGCGACGATGCTCGCATCCGACTTCGTGCTCGGCATCGGCAACCGCTGGGCGAACCGCCACACGGGCAGCGTCGAGGTCTACACGAAGGGCCGCAAGTTCGTGCACGTCGACATCGAGCCGACGCAGATCGGCCGCGTGTTCGGCCCGGATCTCGGCATCGTGTCCGACGCGAAGGCCGCCCTCGAGCTGTTCGTCGCGGTCGCGCAGGAATGGAAGGCCACCGGCAAGCTGAAGGATCGCAGCGCGTGGGTCGCCGACTGCCAGGCACGCAAGCGCACGCTGCAGCGCAAGACGCACTTCGACAACGTGCCGGTCAAGCCGCAGCGCGTGTACGAGGAGATGAACAAGGTGTTCGGCCGCGATACCTGCTACGTCAGCACGATCGGCCTGTCGCAGATCGCCGCCGCGCAGTTCCTGCACGTGTTCAAGGCGCGCAACTGGATCAACTGCGGCCAGGCGGGCCCCCTCGGCTGGACGATCCCCGCCGCGCTCGGCGTGCGCGCGGCCGACCCGAGCCGCCCGATCGTCGCGCTGTCCGGCGACTACGACTTCCAGTTCATGATCGAGGAGCTCGCCGCCGGCGCGCAATTCAAGCTGCCGTACGTGCACGTCGTCGTGAACAACTCGTACCTCGGGCTGATCCGCCAGGCGCAGCGCGCGTTCGACATGGACTACTGCGTGCAGCTCGCGTTCGACAACGTGAACGCGCCGGAGCTGAACGGGTATGGCGTCGACCACGTGGCGGTGGCCGAAGGCCTCGGCTGCAAGGCGCTGCGCGTGTTCAAGCCGGAAGAGATCGAACCGGCGCTGCGCCAGGCGCAAACGCTCGCGGAAGAATTCAGCGTGCCGGTGGTCGTCGAGGTGATCCTCGAGCGCGTGACGAACATCTCGATGGGCACCGAAATCGACGCGATCAACGAATTCGAGGATCTCGCCGAAAAGGCCGAGCACGCACCGACCGCGATCTCGACGCTCGACTGAACCGCACGCCATTTTTTGACTGACCGACCGAAGAGGCTTAGCTCATGCCGAAGTTTGCTGCAAACCTGACCATGCTGTTCAACGAAGTGCCGTTCCTCGACCGCTTCAAGGCGGCCGCGGACGCGGGCTTCGACGCCGTCGAATTCCTGTTCCCGTACCCGTACACGAAAGAGGAACTCGCCGAACGGCTCGAGACGCACCGCCTGCGCCTCGTGCTGCACAACCTGCCCGCCGGCAACTGGGATCAGGGCGAGCGCGGCATCGCGTGCCTGCCCGATCGCGTCGGCGAGTTCCAGGAAGGCGTCGGCCGTGCGATCGAGTATGCGAAGGCGCTGAAGGCGCCGCAACTGAACTGCCTCGTCGGCATCCCGTCGGCGAGCACCGCGCGCGACAAGACGTTCGTGACGATCGTCGACAACCTGCGCTTCGCCGCCGATGCGCTCAAGCGCGAAGGCATCCGCCTGCTCGTCGAACCGTGCAACCGCTTCGACATCCCGGGCTTCGCGCTGAACCGCTCGTCGGAAGGCCTCGACGTGATCCGCGCGGTCGGCTCGGACAACCTGTTCCTGCAGTACGACATCTATCACATGCAACGCATGGAAGGCGAACTGGCCGCGACGATCGAACGCAACCTCGCGTCGATCGGCCACGTCCAGCTCGCGGACAACCCGGGCCGCAACGAGCCGGGCACCGGCGAGATCAACTATGCGTTCCTGTTCGCGCTGCTCGACCGGCTCGGCTATGCCGGCTACGTCGGCTGCGAATACAAGCCCCGCACCACCACGACGGAAGGCCTCGGCTGGCTGCAAAGCGTGGCCGGCTGCGCACCGGCCTCGGCGCGTCGCGCCGCCTGAGTCGCGCCCTTCCCGTTTTCAGCCCCACAGGAGACTTTCACATGGCAACCATCGGTTTCATCGGCCTCGGCATCATGGGCGCGCACATGGCGCGCAACCTGCTCAAGGGCGATCATCAGCTCGTCGTGAACGGCGCGTTCCCGGTGCCGGACGATCTGCGCGCGAGCGCGAAGGTCGTCGCGAACTCGACCGAAGTCGCGCAGCACGCGGACATCATCATCTCGATGGTGCCGGACACGCCCGACGTGCGTAACGTGCTGTTCGCCGACGACGGCGTCGCGAAGGGCCTGACAGCCGGCAAGCTCGTGATCGACATGAGCTCGATCTCGCCGCTCGACACGCAGGCATTCGCGAAGCAGATCAACGCGCTCGGCTGCGACTACCTCGACGCGCCGGTGTCCGGCGGCGAAGTGGGCGCACGCGAAGCGACGCTGACGATCATGGTCGGCGGCCCGGAAAAGGCGTTCGAGCGCGCGAAGCCACTGTTCGAGAAGATGGGCAAGAACATCACGCTCGTCGGCGACAATGGCGCGGGCCAGACCTGCAAGGTCGCGAACCAGATCATCGTCGCGCTGAACATCGAAGCCGTTGGCGAAGCGCTGCTGTTCGCCGCCCGCTCGGGCGCCGATCCGGAGCGCGTGCGCCAGGCGCTGATGGGCGGCTTCGCCGCGTCGCGCATCCTCGAAGTGCACGGCGCGCGGATGACCAAGCGCACGTTCGATCCGGGCTTCCGCATCGAGCTGCACCAGAAGGACCTGAACCTCGCGCTCGACGGCGCACGCAAGCTCGGCCTCGCGCTGCCGCACACCGCGAGCGCGCAGCAGTTGTTCAGCGTGTGCGCCTCGCACGGCGGCAAGGCATGGGATCACTCGGCCCTCGTGCGCGCACTCGAGATCATGTCGAACTTCGAGATCGGCCAGACGCCGGCCGCGTAACGCGGATGCAACAGCGCGCGTTTCGCTGCAACGGCAAACGCGCGCGACGAACACACGCGAGCCGGCCGCGGCCGGTCGCATCGATGCGCGATGCACGCGCGCATCACGGTGGGGCGCCCCGCCGCGCATCGCAAAAACGCGTGCGCGACGGGGCGAAAAAACGCCGCTCTGGGCTGAGAGCGGCGTGGTGGGGTCCGCAGCGGCACCCGGCGGCGCCGGGGAAGCCTTGGTCGGTCAGACGTCGTCGTCGGGTGTCCGCCTGTCGGATTTCGCGTATTACATTTCTTTACGTTCGAGCGAGCGATTTTTCATGCATTCGTCGCGTCGAACGCCTACACTTTCGCCACGCCTTTCGAGAAAACCGCCGCGCCCGCGCGCCCCTTCCGGGGCCCGCACCCAGCGCGGTGTTTTTTTCGCCACTTCACGGCGCGTTTTCTTTTCAACCACCTAAGGAGTGCAACGATGGGTCTTCTTTCGTTTATCAAGGAGGCGGGTGAAAAACTGCTGGGTCACGCCGATGCACAGGCAGCGGAAGATCCGAATGCCGCGAACCAGACCGCGGCCGATGCGATCAAGCATTACATCAACTCGCAAGGGCTCGACACGTCGAACCTGACCGTCGCGTTCGACGGCGCATCGCGCACCGTCACGCTGTCGGGCAGCGTCGCCGATCTCGACACCAAGGCGAAGGTCAAGGTCGCGGCCGGCAACGTGCAGGGTGTCGCGGGCGTCAACGACGACGATCTGCAGCCGGACGATCCGGAAGTGCAGTACCACGACGTGAAGCCGGGCGACACGCTGTCGGCGATCGCCAAGGAAGTGTACGGCGACGCGAACAAGTATCCGGTGATCTTCGAGGCGAACAAGCCGATGCTGTCGAGCCCGGACCGGATCTACCCGGGCCAGAAGCTCGTGATTCCGCCGCAGTCCTGAGCATTCGCGCAGCACTGACGCAAAAATGGCAGGCCATTGGCCTGCCATTTTTTTATGCTCTACGCGCCGCCCGAGCGGCGGCCATCGGTCACAGCGTGTCGAATGCGCGTTGCAGTGCGTCGCGATCGTGAATGCCGTTCGCGAGCGCGAGCATCAGCAGCACGCGCGCCTTGAACGGGTGCAGCGAGCCCGCGCTCACGAAACCGAGCGCATCGTCGCTCGCGGCGCCGTTGCGCATCACGTGCCCCGACCCGACGCGCGACGCACGGACCACGGCCACGCCCGCGCTCGCCGCCTCGGCGAGTGCCGCCTGCAGCGTCGCATGGATCGACCCGTTGCCGGTGCCCGCGACGACGAGGCCGCGCACGCCGGCCGCGACGAGCGCGTCGACGGCCGTGCGCGTCACGCCCGCATAGCTCGCGACGACTTCGACCGGCGGCCAGGTCGCCGCGATCGCCAGTTGCGCGTCGCGCGTGCGCGTGACGCGGCGGGCGAATTCGACGCGGCCGTCCTGCACCCAGCCGAGCGCACCGAGCTCCGGCGACTGGAACGCGTCGACCGCGTACGTGCTCGTCTTCACGACCTCGCGCGCGCCATGGATCCGGTTGTTGAACGCGACCAGCACGCCCTGCCCGCGCGCGGCCGGATGGGCGGCCACCGTCACCGCGTTCAACAGGTTCAGCGGGCCGTCGGACGACAGCGCGGTTGCCGGCCGCATCGCGGCCGTCAGCACGACGGGCTTGTCGCCCCGGACGACCAGATGCAGAGCATACGCGGTTTCCTCGAGCGTATCGGTGCCGTGGGTGATCACGATGCCGTCGATGGCCGGATCGGCCATCAGCGCGTCGATCCGCGCGGCGAGCGTGTTCCACAGCGGCAGCGCGAGATCCTTGCTGTCGATGCTGGCGACCTGCTCGGCGTCGATGCGTGCGACCGATGCGAGCGCCGGCACGGCGTCGACCAGAAAATTGACGCCGAGCGCGCCGGCCTGATAGCCGGCCGTGCTGGCCGCGTCGGGCGCGGCGCCGGCGATCGTGCCGCCGGTGGCGAGTACGGCGATGCGCGGCAGCGCCGCCGCGGACGGAGAAGATGCGGAGTTCGGAGTATTCATGGCCGCGATTGTAATGGCTCGCGGCCGCGAGCCGGCAGGTTCCCGCGCGGCGGCCGTGGCCGGCCGTCGCGCGTCATGGTTTGTCCCGATCTCCGGCACGCGCGCGCCGTCAACGGCCGTGGCGTCCGCAACGTTATAGAAAGTGCCGTTTTGGTGTTTTCACATTGATTTGCCATAATCGGAACGCGTGGTGCGATGTGGCCCCGTCCTCATCGCGTCGTGCTTCGTGACGCGTCGATCACACGCAATTCACCCCATGGGAGTGTCGAAATGAAAATTCAATCGCTCGTAGCCGCAGTGCTTCTCGGCGGCATGCTGGCTTCCCCCGCATTCGCGGCGAACAGCCAGCAGGACAAGATGAAGGCCTGTAACACGCAGGCCACCGGCAAGACGGGCGATGAACGCAAGGCGTTCATGAAGGACTGCCTGTCGGCGAAGCCCGCGAAGGCGATGACGCAGCAGGAAAAGATGAAGGCGTGCAACACGCAGGCCACCGGCAAGAAAGGCGACGATCGCAAGGCGTTCATGAAGAGCTGCCTGAGCAACCAGCCGGCCGCCTGAGTTCCGGCGCTCCCGTCTCGAATGCCGCGCACCGCTTCGGCGGGCGCGGCATTTTCGTTTTCGTTGCACGCGCATCGACCCCCGCATTCCCGCCCTTCCCACCCCGTTTTTCCGGCCCGCCGCCGCGGCGTCGCCACATGGTGCGGCAATTCGCCGCGTTTTCTTCTATGATGGCTGCAACGCGGCCCACCCAAGACCAAGAAGCGCCATCGGGCCGCCCTCGAGACGGACGCGCACGCGCGTCAAACGGAGGCTTGGATGGCATGGAGACAACACCGCTGGTTCCGCCGCTGGCTGATCGTGATCGTGTTCTGGGCCGTGCCCGTCGCGATCGTCGCCGTGCGCGAGATCCGCGAGGAAATGGCGTACAACAAGACGGACCTGCAGCTTGCGCTGACCACCTGGCAGCTCACCGACGCGCAGCAGGCCGCCGGCGCCACCGCGAAGTGCCACGGGGATCCTGACGAGGCGCGCGCGGCCGGCTGCCCCGCCGACGTGCTCGCCGCCAACGCGCCGCGCCAGCAGGCGGCCCGCGACGAATACGTGGTGCGCCGCAACACGCTCGCCGGTTACCTGTGGCATGCGTTCGTCGGCTACTGGGTCGTCCCGGCCGCGTTCCTGTTCGCGTGCGGCGTCGTGATCGCGCTGATCCGCCGCGCGCTGCGCCGCCCGCCGATCAAGCCGCCCGTTCCGCCCGTCACGCACTGACACCGGCGCGCGCCGCCGCCCTTTGTTCGACCTTCGCGTTCGACCTTCGCGTTCGCCGCCAGCCGGTCACGCGCCGGGCGCGCCTTGCGCGTCGGCGTCGATGCGTCGTTGGCGCGCCGCGACACCGCCGCGCGATTTGACGCTTTTTCACACGGCAACGAAAAAAGGCGCCAATCCGCTGTGATATAACTGCCGACGTGATCCGCTCCTTGAGCGAGACTCACTCCGAACATCATCCGATGGAGAACAACGATGCAAAAACGGACTCTTGTGCTCAAAGCCGCCGCCGCGCTGATCGTCGGTAGCCTCGCGCTCACCGGTTGCACCACCACCCCGGACAAGCCGGACAACGCCGCGACCAACGCGTCGAAGCGTCAGTCGATCGACGCGAGCGTCGACGCCACGCTGTCGCGCATGTACTCCACCGTCAAGGGTTCGCGCGAGCTCGTCGCGAAATCGCGCGGCGTGCTGGTCTTCCCCGAAGTGCTGCAGGCCGGCTTCATCGTCGGCGCCCAGTCCGGCAACGGCGCGCTGCGCGTGGGCGGCAGCACCGTCGGCTACTACAACACGTCGTCGCTGTCGGTCGGCCTGCAGGCCGGCGCGCAATCGAAGGCGGTCGTGTTCCTGTTCATGACGCAGCAGGCGCTCGACGAATTCCGCAACTCGGACGGCTGGGCAGCCGGCGCCGGCGCATCGGTCGCACTCGTGAAGATGGGCGCGAACGGTGCGGTCGACTCCAACACGGCCACGGCGCCGATCCAGGTCGTCGTGCTGACCAACGCGGGCCTGATGGGCGACGTGTCGATCAACGGCACGAAGGTCACGAAGCTCAAGATCTGACGTCGACGCACGCCCGCGCGCATGGCGCGCGGGGCATGCGCAAACGGCGATGTCCTTGCGGGCATCGCCGTTTTTTTATCCGCCTGCGCCGCGCGCCGGATCGGTCTGGTGGATCAGGTCGTCGAGTCGATCACCTTGAAGCGCGAGCGCTTCTGCGCGCGGATCACCGACTGGTACACGTCGACGTACTCTTGCGCCATCCGGCGCGACGTGAAGCGCTCCTCGAAGCGCTGCCGCACGCGCGCACGCGGCAGCAGGTGCAGCCGGTTCACGGCGGCCACCGCGCTGATTTCATCCTCGACGATGAAACCCGATACGCCCTCGTCCACCACTTCGGGCACCGCGCCGCGGTTGAATGCGATCACCGGCGTGCCGCACGACATCGCCTCGATCATCACCAGGCCGAACGGCTCCGGCCAGTCGATCGGAAACAGCAGCGCATGCGCGCCCGACAGGAATTCGGCCTTCTCGTGATCGGCGATCTCGCCGATGTATTCGACGTGCGGCAACGCGAAGAGCGGCTTGATCTCGCGGTCGAAGTATTCCTGGTCGGCCGTGTCGATCTTCGCGGCGATCCGGATCGGCAGCCCGCACTGGCGGGCAATGCGGATCGCGGTGTCGACGCGTTTTTCCGGCGAGATGCGGCCCAGGAACGCGAGATAGCGCGGCTCGACGGGCTGCGGCATGTACAGCGTATCGGGCAGCCCGTGATAGACGGTCGTCAGCCATTTCGCCTGCGGCAACGGCTGGCGCTGCGAATTCGAAATCGAGATCACCGGCGCCGTGTTGAACGTGTCGAACACCGGTTGCTGCTCGGGCAGGTCGAGCCGGCCGTGCAGCGTCGTCACGTAAGGCGTTTCCTGCCGGTTGAAGACCGAGAACGAGTAGTAGTCCATGTGGAAATGGAGTACGTCGAAATCCTTCGCGCGGCGCGCGACCGTCTCCATCAGCAGCATGTGCGGCGCGACGCGGTCGCGGATCGACGAATCGAGCCGCAGCGCGCGCGGCCACACGGGCTCGAGTTTCGCCCGCGTCGTCGAATCCCCGCTCGCGAACAGCGTCACATCGTGGCCGAGCTCGACGAGCGCCTCGGTGATGTAGGACACGACGCGCTCCGTGCCGCCGTACAGCTTCGGCGGCACGGATTCGGTCAGCGGGGCGATCTGGGCAATTCTCATGGTCGACGTCTCCTGTGTCCTGTCCGTTGCGGCACGGCCGGCGGAGCACTCGCTCATGCGATCCCGCCCTGCGTCCATTCAGCGCGGGCCGGCATGGCACCGGCCTGATATCTCATTATTATTGGCGATCCCGAGGAGCGGAACCGCAGGTCTTGCATTTTTTGGGGGTTGTTACAGACCGGATACATTCGGCCGCCCGGGCCCGGGACCTACCTCGCATCAGGCCCCGGCCGGGCCGATCCGGCGCCGCCGGCTGCCGATCTCGCCTCCAGGCACACGATCGGGCCGTCAACGCGACGGCCACTTCCATGCCGGCAGGTCGCGTGAATCGGCATCGACGAGCGTGGTCGCGCCGAGCCGCTTGTCGAGCACCAGCGATTCGCAGCCGGCCTCGCGCTCGAGCGTCGCGATGAGCCGCGCCGCGTGCGACACGACCAGCACCTGCGAGTGCCGGGCCGCCCGCGCGATCAGGCGGCCGAGCGCCGGCAGCAGATCGGGATGCAGGCTCGTCTCCGGCTCGTTCAGCACCATCAACGCGGGCGGCCGCGGCGTCAGCAGCGCGGCCGCGAGCAGCAGGTAGCGCAGCGTGCCGTCGGACAGCTCGGCCGCCGCCAGCGGCCGCAGCAGCCCCGGCTGGCGCATCAGCACGTCGAAGCGGCCGCGGCCGCCCGGATTGTCGATCTCGACCGACGCGCCGGGAAACGCGTCGTCGATCGCCGTGTCGAGCGCCGCCGCGTCGCCGATTTCGCGAATCGTCTGCAGCGCGGCGGCCAGATCGGCCCCGTCGTCCGCGAGCACCGGCGTATGGGTGCCGATGTGCGACTGGCGCGCCGGCGCCTGCGCATCGGTCCGGAAATGGTCGTAGAAGCGCCACGAGCGGATCCGTTCGCGCACTGCGATCATCTCGGGCGCGCCGGTCGGGTCGGCGAACTCGGTCATCATGCTGTCGAAGCTCGCGACCGGCTGCGGAATCGTCTGCCAGTCTCCCGATGCGGTGCGCGCCCGGATCTGCGCGCCCTGCCGGTCGACCAGCAGCGTGGACGGGCGCGGCACCGCGCCGCCCCAGATGCATTCGCGCTTGACCATCGGATCGAGCGCGAACTGCGAATGGCTCGGCACCGGCAGGCCCAGATCGATCGAATAGCCGAAATCGTCGCACGCGAAGCCGAGCCTCAAGCTCACCGGGCCATTGCGCACGGTGCCCGTCACCGACACCTCGCCGGCCAGCATCGCGCGCGAGAAGCGCTCGGGGCCGGCCCACAACGTCGACGGCAAGCCGCCTTCGCGCGCGAGCGATGGGATCACGCGGCCCTGCGCGGTATCGGCGAGCAGACGCAGCGCGCGGTACACGCTCGACTTGCCGCTACCGTTCGGCCCCGTGACGACGTTGAGCGCCGCGAGCGGCACGATCAGCTCGCGCAGCGAGCGGTAATTGGCGATGGCGAGCGTCTTCAGCGCGGTCATGGGAAATGGGCAATGAGCAGGCCGGGCGTATTCAGCGGCCGTCGACAGCCTGCGGATCGGCTGCGGTGTTGGCCGCCGTGCTGGCGGCGGGCGAGCGCACATGCGACCGTTCGGGATTCGGCGCGTCCGGCGCGGATTCGTGCGGGTACAGTTCCATCCGGCTGCGCGGCAGGCATTGCGGATAGCGGCTCTGCAGATAGGCGATCAGCCCTTCGCGCACGCGGCAGCGCAGATCCCAGCACGACGACGAATCGGCCGCGCTCACGAGCGCGCGCAACTGCATCGTGCGCTCCGTCGCGTCGGTCACCTGCAGCACCTGCACGCGGCCGTCCCACTCGGGCGCGGCCTGGACGAGCCGCGCGAGTTCCTCGCGCAGCGGCGCGAGCGGCGTGCGGTAGTCGACCGACAGATAGACGGTGCCGATGATTTCCGCGCTGCTGCGCGTCCAGTTCGTGAACGGGTTCTCGATGATCCACTGCAGCGGCACGACGAGGCGCCTTTGGTCCCACAGCCGCACCGACACGAACGAACCGGTGATTTCCTCGATGCGCCCCCACTCGCCCTGGATCACGACCACGTCGTCGAGCCGGATCGGCTGCGTGAGCGCGATCTGCAACCCGGCGATCAGGTTGCCGAGCACCGGCCGCGCGGCGATACCGGCGACCAGCCCGGCCACGCCGGCCGATGCCAGCAGGCTCGCGCCGATCTGGCGCACGTTCGGAAACGTCATCAGCGCGGCGCCCGTGCCGATGATCACGATCAGCACCATCACGGTCCGCACGAGCACCTTGGCCTGCGTATGAACGCGCCGCGCCTGGAGGTTGTCGGCCGTATCGATCGGATGGGCCTGGATGATCGCGTCGCCGACGCCGGCCGCGAGCCGCACCAGCAGCCACGTGAGCGACACGATCGAGCCGACCGCGGCAGCGGTGCGCATGCCGCGCACGAACGACATGCCGTCGTCCGCCTGGACCCACAGGAACTCGAGCGCCAGCAGCGCCAGCACGACGAGCGACGGTTTGTCGATGTAGCGCAGGATCGCGCTCATCAGCGGATACGGCTGCGCGATGCGCTTGACGATGCGTGCGCCGAGGCGGTGCACGACCGTGACGACCAGTATGACGATGACCGACACGCCCAGCGTGCCGAGCCACGAATGCAACGGCGCATCGGCGATGCGCTGCAGTTCCTCGATTGAAATCATCGGCGCCCTCGAGTGATGAAGCGCACAGGCTTCGTCCTGGATGCGTCGGCGACGTCCGGGCCACGCACGCGCCCGGACACGGCGTCAGATCAGTTGCCGCTCCTGCAGGGAAACGCCTTGCCGAGACCGAGCGACACCGCGGTGCTCGCGTTGTAGTCGGCCAGCTTCGGATTTTCCGCGATGTACTTGCGCACCGCGTCCGTCATCTGTTGCGCCCGGATGTCGGGCGGCAGGCAGAAGTACTGGCCGACGCGCGGCCCCGTGGTGCCGCCGATCGCATCGATCGTGTTGTAGACGCCGTCGGCGGCGCCTTCGATATAGGCCGCGCACGACGCCCGCGACTTGACGTCCGTCTTCGCGCACAGCCGGTCGAGATCCGCGCCCGTGAAAGCCGCCGCCGACAACGGCACGGCAAACGCCGCGGCACAAAACATTGCGCGCAACATGGTGTTCCTTCTTATGTCAATGCGGCCGGAGACCGCCTGCTGCCTTGGCCGGTGCGGCGCCGGACGCGCTGCTCCGGCCGGAAGCCGGCCGGGCGGACACGCGCCGCCGCACCAAAAACCGTTATTTTGCACTCTTTTGAGCATCTGCCGGCGTCGCCGCACCGATACGCGTCGTCCGCTTGCTCAGGATCTCGATCGCGTCCGGCGCGTTGTAGTGCTTCGCGAACTCGAGCGCGGTGATGCCGAGCTGGTTCTTCACCTGCGGATCGGCGCCCTGGTCGAGCAGCAGTGTGACCGTCGACGCATGGTTGCCGCGCGCGGCCATCATCAGCGGCGTCGTGCCGTTCGGCGACGCGGTGTCGATGTACGCGTCGTGGTCGAGCAGCACCTTGACGACCGCGTCCTGGCCGTTGGTCGCCGCGTAGTGCAGCGGCGCCCAGCCCTTCTTGCTCACTTCCGCGCCCTTGTCGATCAGCAGCTTGACGAGGTTGAGGTCGCCGTTCAGCGACGCGAGCATCAGCGCGTTCTCGCCGGCCTTGTCTTCCTTCTCGAGATCGACGTTCGGCGTCGTGGCGATCGCCGCCGCGACCTTGTCGGACTTCTCGCGCGCGGCGATCACGAGGATCGGGTCGCCGTTCGGCGCGACCGTGTTCGGATCGAGCTTGCCGCTCTTGAGCTGCTTGCCGATATCGGCGATGTCGTCGAACTTGACGGCCTTGACGACCGCGTCGAGCGACTCGGCATGCGCGCCGGCGGCGGCGAACAGGCCGCTCGCGACGAATGCGGCGGCAACGAGTACGCGTTTGGACAGATGGTTGGTCGGCTTCGTCATTGTTGTGGGCTCCTTCCCTGGGTTGTCGGCTGCGCGCACGTCGTTAGCGGGCGATCTTGAACAGCCGGAAAAAGTTCTGCGTCGTCGCATCGGCGAGCGCCTCGACGGCGACACCGCGCTCGGATGCGATAAAGCGTCCGACATGGCTGACGTACGCAGGTTCATTCGGCTTGCCGCGATACGGCACCGGCGCGAGGTACGGCGAGTCGGTCTCGATCAGCAACCGGTCGAGCGGCACGCGCCGCGCGACGTCCTGCACGTCGGTCGCGTTCTTGAACGTGACGATGCCCGACAGCGAGATATGGAAGTTCTGCGCGAGCGCCTGCTCCGCGACCGGCCACGGCTCGGTGAAGCAGTGCATCACGCCGCCCGGCACGTCCGCGCGCTCCTCGGCCATGATCCGCAGCGTGTCTTCCGACGACGAACGCGTGTGGACGATCAGCGGCTTCATCGTCGCGGTCGCCGCGCGGATGTGCGTGCGAAAGCGGTCGCGCTGCCATTCCATGTCGGCGATCGAGCGGCCTTCGAGACGGTAGTAGTCGAGGCCGGTTTCGCCGATCGCGACGACCTTCGGGTGCGCGGCCAGCTCGACCAGCTCCGCGAGCGTCGGCTCGCGCGCGTCCTCGTGATCGGGATGCACGCCGACCGACGCGTACACGTTGTCGTGCGCTTCGGCGATCGCGAGCACGTCGGGCAGCGTCTCGAAATCGACCGACACGCACAGCGCGTGCGTGACCTCGTGCTCGCGCATGTTCGCGAGAACGGCCGGCAGGCGGTCGGCCAGGCCCTTGAAATTGATGTGGCAGTGAGAGTCGACGAACATCGTGTTTCCTGAATACGTAAGACGGGCGCTCATGCGCCCGCCGGCATGCGGCACCGGGCGACGTGCGCGGCCCGGCCGCCGCGTGATCCGTTCATCGTTTCGCAACTCATCGGAAACAATACCGGATCAACCGAATATTTCCCGATATCCGAGAAACAATTCCTCGAATACGAGCCGCGCGTTGAGCGGATGGTTCTCGACCGTCCGCTGCCGCGTCACGGCCTTCATGAAGCGCGCGAATGCATTCGCGTCGACCGCTTCCGCGCAGCGCGCCAGGGCTGCCGCATGCGTGGGGAAGTAGCGCGGCGCGCCGGCCATCCGCTGCGCGAGCAGATCGTACAGCCAGCGCTGCAGCCAGCCGAGCACCAGCGGCACCGGCAGCTTCTGCAGCGCCTCGCCGCAGGCGAAAGGATCGCAGCCCGCGCCGGCGGCCAGCTGCCCCAGCGTGTAGTCGCGCAGCGGGCGGTTCTCGTCGCTCGCGAGCGCCAGCGCGGCGAGCGGCGCGCCGCCGGCCTCGGCGAGCAGCGCGCTGGCATGGTCCACGCCCTGCGCCGCGAGCCACGCAGAGGCAGCCTCCGGCGCCGGCACGGTCATCGGCCACTGCCGGCAGCGGCTGATGATGGTCGGCAGCAGGCGGTCGATGCGCGCCGACACGAGCAGGAACACGACGCCCGGCGGCGGCTCCTCCAGCGTCTTCAGCAGCGCGTTCGACGCGGCGACATTGAGCGCCTCGGCCGGATACAGCACGACGACGCGCGCGCCGCCGCGGTGTGAGCCGACCCCGCAGAAGTCGAGCAGCGCGCGCACCTGCTCGATCTTGATTTCCTTGCTCGGCGCACGCGTCTTCTTGCCGCCTTCGTCCGCGTCGGCCGGCTTCGCGTCGTCGGCGGCGCCCGGCGCCTCGCCCGCCAGCGCCTCGGGCAGCACGATCCGGTAGTCCGGATGGTTGCCCTGCGAGAACCAGTTGCACGCCGCGCAGGCGCCGCACGGCTCGCCGTTCGGCTGCGGCGATTCGCACAGGAAACCCTGCGCGAGATGCTGCGCGAACTGCAGCTTGCCGATCCCGGCCTGACCGTGCAGCAGCAGCGCATGCGGCCATTGCGCACGCAGTTGCTGCAGGCGGTTCCAGTCGTCGGTTTGCCACGGATAAATCATGGGGTGCGTTCCTTGCGGGTTACAGCGCGGCGAGCACGCGTTCGAGCTGCCGGCGGATCTCCGGAATCGGTTGCGTCGCGTCGACGATCGCGAAGCGGTGCGGCGCCTCTTCCGCCCGACGCAGGTATTCGGTGCGCGTGCGCGAGAAGAACGCGTCGGATTCGCTTTCGAACTTGTCGGGCATGCGCGCGGCGCCGCGACGCTCGCTCGCGACTTGCGGCGCGACGTCGAACAGCACCGTGAGGTCGGGCTGGAAACCGCCTTGCACCCAGCGCTCGAGCGTCTCGAGCTTGTCGCGCGGCAGCCCGCGGCCGCCGCCCTGGTATGCGAACGTCGCGTCGGTGAAGCGATCCGACACGACCCAGTCGCCGCGCGCGAGCGCCGGCTCGATCACGAGCGCGAGGTGCTCGCGACGCGCGGCGAACATCAGCAGCGCTTCCGTCTCGAGATTCATCGGCTGGTTCAGCAGGATGTCGCGCAGTTTCTCGCCGAGCTGCGTGCCGCCCGGCTCGCGCGTCAGGACGACCTGCCGGCCGGCCGCGGCCAGCCGGCCCCGGAGGCGTTCGCAGAACCATTGCAGGTGGGTGGTCTTCCCCGCCCCGTCGATACCTTCGAACGTGATGAATTTACCGCTCGCCATTTATTGACCTCGTATGTACTTGTCCACGGCCTTGTTGTGATCGCCGAGCGTGTCCGAGAACACGCTCGTGCCGTCGCCCTTCGCGACGAAATAGAGCGCGCTCGTCGGCGCCGGATTGATCGCCGCCTGCAGCGCGGCGACACCCGGCAACGCGATCGGCGTGGGCGGCAGCCCGCGTCGGGTGTAGGTATTGTAGGGAGTGTCGGTCTGCAGGTCGCGCTTGCGCAGCCGGCCGTCGTACGCGTCGCCGAGCCCGTAGATCACCGACGGATCGGTCTGCAGCGGCATGCCGATGCGCAGCCGGTTCGCGAACACGGCCGCGACGAACGCGCGGTCGGCCGCGTGTCCCGTTTCCTTCTCGACGATCGACGCAATCGTCAGCATTTCGTAAGGCGTCTTGTACGGCAGCCCCGGCGTGCGCGCGGCCCAGGCCTCGTCGATGCGCGTCTGCATCAGGCGGTACGCGCGCCGGTAGATGTTCAGGTCGCTCGTGCCCTTGTCGAACAGGTAGGTATCGGGGAAGAACAGCCCCTCGCCGCTGCCGCGCCGCACCGCGCTGTCCGATGCGTCGATCGCGCGCAGCAGCTCGGCGTCGCTCATGCCGGCCGTCGTGTGCACCAGATCGGGGTTCGCATCGAGCTCCGCGCGCATCCGCTTGAAGGTCCAACCCTCGATGACCGTCGCGACATACTCGTTCACGTCGCCGCGCGCGATCTTCTGCAGCACGTCGTAAGGCGTGATGCCGGTCTTGAATTCGTAGTTGCCCGATTTGAGGCGGCTCGACAGCCCGAGCACGCGCGTCATCGCGACGAACGCGAACGGCTCGACCGGCACGCCGCCGCGCTTGAGCTGCAGCGCGACGCTCTTCACGCTGCTGCGCGGCTTGATCGTGACGTCGATCGATGCCGCGCCCAGCAACAGCGGCCGGGTTGCCCAGTAATACCCGCCGCCCGCGCCGGCAGCGGCCACAACGACGGCCAGCGCCACCATCGTCGCGGCGCATTTCTTCAGTAGGGACATGGAAACGTGACTCAGGTAAGACCCATATAATACTTGCTCGCCTCCGTCAAAGTCAGGGTTGACTGTTCCCTCATTCCATGAGCACACCGTTCGCTTCACCGGCTGCCCAGGCCGCATCTGCCTCGCTCCCCGTTTTCCCCCGCCCGTCCGCCGCCGATTTCGATGCGCCGGGCGCCTGCATGCCGCTGCCGCAGTTCGGCGTGATCGACGTGGCCGGCGACGACGCCGCGACGTTCCTGCACAGCCAGCTCACCAACGACATCGAGCATCTCGATGCCGGTAGCGCTCGGCTGTCCGGGTACTGCTCGCCGAAAGGCCGCCTGCTCGCGTCGTTCCTCACGTGGCGCGCCGGCCACGACGTGCGCCTGCTCGTCTCGAAGGACGTGCAGCCGGCCGTGCAGAAGCGGCTGTCGATGTTCGTGCTGCGCGCGAAGGCGAAGCTGACCGACGCGAACGACGCGCTCGCGGTGGCCGGCTTCGCGGGCGACGTACGCGACGCGCTGTCGGGCATCTTCGATGCGCTGCCCGACGGCGTGCACGTGAAGGTCGACGGCCCGGCCGGCGCGCTGATCCGCGTGCCCGATGCGGCCGGCCGCAAGCGGTATCTGTGGATCGGCTCGCGCGCCGAGGTCGACGCGCGCCTCGCCGCGCTGGCCGGCACGCTGCCCGTCGTGTCGCCCGCCGTGTGGGACTGGCTCGACGTTCGCGCGGGCGAGCCGCGCATCACGCAGCCGGCCGTCGAACAGTTCGTGCCGCAAATGGTCAACTTCGACGTGATCGGTGCCGTTAACTTCAGAAAAGGGTGCTACCCGGGCCAGGAAGTGGTGGCGCGCAGCCAGTACCGCGGCACGATCAAGCGCCGCACCGCGCTCGCGCACGTCGCCGGCGAGACCGATACCGTGCATGCCGGCGTCGAGCTGTTCCACAGCGACGACCCGGGCCAGCCGTGCGGGATGATCGTCAACGCGGCGGCCGCGCCGGCGGGCGGCGTCGACGCGCTCGTCGAGATCAAGCTCGCCGCGCTCGACAGCGGCACGGTGCACCTCGGTTCGGCCGACGGCCCGGCGCTCTCGTTCGACGCGCTGCCGTACGCGTGGCCGACCGAAGCGTGATGCACTGACAACCCGTTCGCGCGCCGGCTCGCGAGTCGCAGCCGGCGCACGACGTTTCCTGCGAGAGATTCGCCCGATGTGTCTGATTGCCTTCGACTGGCAGCCCGATGCCGCCGCCGGTCCCGTCTTTACCCTCGCCGCCAATCGCGACGAGTTCTTTCGCCGGACCAGCGCGCCGCTCTCGTGGTGGGAGGACGTGCCGGGCGTACTGGCCGGCCGCGATCTCGAAGCGGGCGGCACGTGGCTCGGCGTCTCGCGCGACGGCCGCTTCGCCGCGCTGACCAACTACCGCGCGCCGTTCGACATCCGCGCGGGCGCGCCGACCCGCGGCAAGCTGGTCTCCGACTTTCTCGGCGGCACGTCCGTCGCGCCGCTCGACTATCTCGCGCAGCTTGCCGAGCATGCGGCCGTGTACAACGGCTTCAACCTGCTCGTCGGCGACTGGCGCCGGCGCGAGCTCGCGTGGTTCTGCAATCGCGCGCCCGAAGGCGAAAGCCGTGTCGCCGCGCCCGTCGCGATCGCGCCGGGCGTGCATGCGCTGTCGAATGCACGGCTCGATACGCCCTGGCCCAAAGTGGTGCGCAAGCGCGCGGAGCTCGGCACGCTGCTCACCGACAACCCGACCCCGTCGCTCGACGAGCTGATCGCGCTGATGCGCGACCCGCACGTCGCGGACGACGACGCGCTGCCGCACACGGGCATTCCGATCGAGCGCGAGCGCGCGCTGTCGGCCGCGTTCATCGAGACGCCCGAATACGGCACGCGCGGCACGACCGCGCTGCGCGTCACGATGAAGGAAGGCGTGCGACTGACGGTCGAGGTCAAGGAACGCTGCGACGACGACGGCTCGCACCGCACCGTCCGCCCCGGCGCATTCGAACGCGCGTTTACGTTCGATATCGACGCGGCACGGCCGCGCTGAGCGCACACGCGGCGCGCTACGGCGCGCGCGCCATCTCGACGTGCGGCACGCCGGCTTCGACGAACGGTTCGCCGACCGCCGCGAAGCCATGCCGCAGATAGAACGACACCGCCGAATCCTGCGCGTACAGCCGCACGACGGCTTCGCCGCGGCGCCGCGCGGCGTCCAGCAGCGCATTCAGCACGGCCGACCCGACACCCTGTCCGCGCATGTCGGCCAGCACCGCGACACGGCCGATCGTGCCGGACGGCAGCAGCCGCCCTGTCGCGACCGCGCGGCGCAGCCCGGTCGCCGCGTCGGTCCGGTATGCGACCGCATGCAGCGACAGCGGATCGTCGTCGTCGAGCTCCCATTCCGGCGGAATCTGCTGCTCGCGCACGAACACCGCATCGCGGATGCGTGCGGCGTCGCCGCCCAGCACCGTCCAGTCGCCCGTTTCCACCCCACCCACGCCGTTCGTCATCGCAGCCCTCCCGCGGCGCGCGCGCCTTCCGGCGCTCGCCGTCAAACCTCGTCGAATGCAGCCTTCAGCACCGCGACCGCATCGGCATGCGCGGTCCGCACCTCCGGCACGTAGCCGCCCATCTTGAAGAATTCGTGGATCATCCCCGGATAGCAGACCAGCGTGACCGCGTTGCCGGCCGCGCGCAACTTGTCCGCGTAGGCGGCGCCCTCGTCGCTCAGCGGATCGTATTCGGCCGTCGCGATCCACGCCGGTGCGACGCCCGCGAACGACGGCGCATCGCGCGTGCCGTCGAGCGGCGCGAAACGCCAGTCGTCGCGATCCGCCCGATCGCGCACGTATTGCGTGAAAAACCACTGGATCGTCTCCTGCGTCAGCAGGTGGCCGCTGGCGAGCCGCGCGTGCGATTCGGTGTCCTGGTTCCGCGTCACACCCGGATAGATCAGCAGCTGCAGCGCAAGACGAATGCCCGCGTCGCGCGCGAGCACCGCGCAGACCGTCGCGAGCGTCCCGCCCGCGCTGTCGCCGCCAACCGCCAGCCGCGCGGCGTCGATGCCGAACGCGGCGGCCTCGCGATGCAGCCACTGCAGCGCGTCGTCCGCGTCGTTCACCGCGGTCGGAAATTTGTGTTCGGGCGCGAGCCGGTAGCCGACCGACAGCACCGCGCATTGCGCATCGTGCGCGAACATCCGACACAGCGCATCGTGCGTGTCGACGCTGCCGACCGTGAAGCCGCCGCCGTGGTAGTACACGAGCGCGGGCAGCGGCTCCGCCAGGCTCGGCGCGACCGGCAGATACAGCCGCGCGCCGATCGTGCGGCCGTCGCGCGTCGGCACCACGCACTCCTCCACCGAATGCATCGGGGCCGGCGCGACGTCGAGGATCGGCGCGCTTTTCTCGTACGCGGCGCGCGCCTGCTGCGGCGTCTGATGGTGATACGACGGGCGTTTCGCGCGCTCGATCATGTCGAGCACCTGGGCGATCTTCGGATTCAGCGGCATCGGTGTGGACGGCGCCGGCGTGGCGCCGTGAACGGACAAGCGTGACATGATGCCACGCGGAGGCCGGGCCGGCGTGCGCGCAGCGCCGTGTGCCGGCATTCCGCGCCGCCAAAACGAAACGGCCCTGCCGCATCGAAGAGACAGGGCCGTGCGGGGCGGATGCTTACGCGTCGCTCGGGCCGGGGTGGGCGTCCGGCGCCGTGCGCGAGCGTTGCCGCTTGATGTCGCGGCCGACCGCGAGCCGCCGCATGTATTTGAACGTACCGAGCGCCTTCGCGACGAAATTGCCGTCGCTGTCGCGCACTTCTCCTTCGCAGTAGGCCATCGTCGTCGAGCGGTGCATCACGCGCCCGTAAGCGCGCAGCTCGCCGCGGCCCGGCTGCATGAAGTTCACCTTCATCTCGACCGTGACGACGCCGATGCCATCGTCGGTCAGGCTGCGCGCCGCCATCGCGAGCGCGATATCGGCGAGCGTCATCGTCACGCCGCCGTGCGCGATGCTCCACGTGTTCATGTGGCGCTCCTCGAGCGACAGCACGATCTCGCTCGCACCATCCTTCGCGGACACAAGCTGCACGCCGAGCAGATCGACGAACGGGCTTTCGATCGACGGGCCTTCCGCCGGGGTTGCCGCGTCGCTCATCGTGCGACGTCGACGATGTAGTCGACACACTCGCGCGATTCGGCCACCGCGACGACGAATTTCTTCACTTCCTGGTGAACCGGATGCACCTGGTACGCGTCGAGCGCTGCCTTGTCGGTGAAATCGGAGACGAGCACGATGTCGGCGGTCGCGTCGAGGCCAGGGGTCGCCAGGCCGACGTCGATCTGTAACGTGCCCGGCACGAGGTCGCGGCAGCCTTCGAGCTTTTCCTTCAGCTTCAGCGCGTTCTGCGCGCGCGTGGCGCCTTCCGCCGATTCCTTCAACTTCCACATGACGATATGTCTGATCACTTCGTTCGCTCCTGTTCGTGTTGGTTCGGCGATTGGCCGGGAACCCTTGCCAGCGGGCACCTGACGCCCGTCCGCCGTTCGCGCTCGTTCGCTCGAGATCTCGCCCGGTCGAAAAATGCGGGTATTACGCGAAATCTTCACGGACGATACCCGCTTTTTCACCGTATCACTTACCGACATCGAGATCCGCCAAGCGAAGGCAGGCGACAAGCCTACCAAACTTACCGACGGCAATGGACGGTATCTGGCAGCGCATCCGTCAAGTTCGGCGCGCAGGCGATCCCGATACAGGACGGCTCCGAAGGAGAACGTATTCTCGATCGGCGAATACGCGACGGTCAGTCCGCAAGACGCTTGCGAATCCGCGCGCAAACAGCTTCGGTCACCGCCAACATGCATCCGACGAGCGGCGCAATGCAGCTCTCTCCGTCACTCCCCCCGCTGCAGCGCGGCAACCTTGTTCCGCCCGGTCGCCTTCGCGTAGTACAGCGCCTCGTCAGCGGCCTTGATCACCGCATCCGGCTGCCCTTCCTGATCCGGCATCCAGCACGCCAGGCCAATGCTCGCCGTCACACGTCCGTATTCGCTGCCCGCGTGCTCGAGGGCCAACGCATCGATCGACGCACGGATCCGCTCGGCAATCTGCGCCGCTCCGTTCTGCGGCGTGTCAGGAAGCAGCACGACGAACTCCTCTCCGCCATAACGAGCCGCCGTATCGGCCGGCCGGCGAATATTGTCGCCGATGCACCGCGCGACCGCCGCCAACGCATCGTCCCCGGCCTGATGACCGTACGTGTCGTTGTAAGCCTTGAACCGGTCCACGTCCACGAACAGCAGCGAGAAGACGGAATGCGCACGTCGCGCGCGACGCCACTCCTGGTCCAGTACCTCGCCAAAGCTGCGGCGATTGTTCAGGCCGGTGAGACCGTCCGTCCGGGCGAGCAGCACGAGTTCCGACTCGGCCCGCATACGGCGCCGTAGCTGCGAACCGAGCAGCAGGGACAGCGCGATGAACGCCGCCCCGAACGTCGCGACCAATCCGCCGATCTTGATCGCACGTTGCCGCCATGCGGCGTATATGTCCTGCTCGGCCTCTGCCACCATGATGATCAGCGGCAGTTTCGGCAAATGTTTGAAGTAGTACAGGCGGCGCACGCCGTCGATCGACGATGTTTCGGAGAAGGTGCCCTCTCTCGCGGTCTGGAACCGCCGGAACGTCGCGGCTTTGCTGATGTCGCGGCCGATAGTATGCACATCGTACGGCTGCCGCATCACCATCTTGCCGTCTTCGCCGATCAGCGAAATCGAGCCATGCTTGCCAAGCGAAAGCCCGACGAAGAGTTGATGGAAATAATCAAGATTGACCGCGATAACGACGATGCCGCCAAACGATCCATCGGGGTTCGAAATCCGCCGCGTGAGTGCGATACTGAGCTTTCCTCCACGCAAACGGGAGACGAACGGGTCACTGATATAGAGTCCGACGTTCGGATTGTCGCGGTGGACTGTGAAGTATCGGCGATCGGCGAAATTGCCCTTGCGCGGCTCGTCGTAGCCTGAATCCAGAACGATATTGCCGCCTGCATCCATCACGAGCATCGAACCGAGAAATTCCGCGGTCATCGCGTGATCGAACAGCACCGACCGGCGCAGAGCGGGCGCAGCGTCCATCACATCGCGGCGCTGCAACCCATGGATGACCGCTTGCAAAGACAGGTCGTACAACTCGATATTGCGTTCGATGTCGCGTTCCGCGATCAGTCCGAGGTTGCGTGACGTTTCCTTTGCCCGCTCCATCGCGTCGTCGCGGCTCTGCAAGAGTTGCAGCACGCATAGCGCCACGAGCGCGCATGCGATCACGGAAGCAATCGCCACGATGATGTAAGGGGCAGTCTTACGGGGATGCATGTGTCTCCTCGCCGCGAATGCGCGCCGCTCCCGTCGAGCGCGGATTGCTCATACTAAATCAGTTGGGCCAGTATTCGCGCCCAGCGCGAACGGAAAGGCTCAGCCGCGGGCGATTATAAATACCCGGCACGAAAAACTGCCCGCTCGTAGCGGGCTTCCGCCTCCTGACACACCCGTTCACGCGCCGCTCCAGCGCGCTTCGATCCCGCGCGATCGACTCGTGACGGTAGACCGTACGGGACGGTTGCAACAACGCGCAACCCCTGTCGCCGGCTTGCGCCGAAACGCTGCTTCGAGTCAGTGATCCGTTCATGGGGCCGGGAGCGCGTCAGCGTTTTTTGAAGGCACCTCCTGCAACATGACCGTGTCCGACGACAAATCGGCCACGAACGAGCCCCTCGAGCTTCACCCTCTCGTCCTCGTGCCGCTTCAGCCGGCGAAGCGTCGACGGCGGTGATGCGGCGTCGTGCGGGCATGCGCGGGAACGCGGATTGCTGAGCGGCGTTCCGGAACGGTTGCAGCGCACGTCGGCCGGTCACGACACCGACCGACACAATACGGCGATTCGTTTCCCGTCCGGCATCAATCGCCGGTGCGATAGAGTATTGCCGATCGTTTTTCAACCGATACATTAATCCGCCCTGTTGAATCGCATATTTTACCGACGTATCGAGTAATAATTGCAACCGGTTTTCGATTCAATATTGGAAAACAAAAACATTATTGACTTCGACTTTCCCATAAATTTAGAATCGCCTACGACGGCTTACGTATCGTTTTCCTCGCCGCTCCGGATTCGCCACTCACCTGTGCGAAGGTCCGTCGCATAGACCTTCTGCGACGCATCGACGCGCGCCCCTGTCGCTTTCAGCTTTCGGCATTTATCGGCCATCGGTTATTTGCCAACCCATTTTCCTTTCAAATAAACGCAACGCCCCATTCATTCCAGTCATTCTCGACAATGAATGCAAAGCAGCACCCAACGGACCCAAGATCCGCCGATTAGATATCCAGATAAAAAATCGCCAGTCATCAGGAGGGACATCAACATGCATCGCCTTGCGAAGTCGCTGTGTCTCGGGCTCGTCTGCGCCGGCCTGCTGTCGGCCTGCAACGACGACGACGTCCAGTCGACCACCCCGCCGTCGAACACCGCCGCGTTGTCGTTCCGCATGGATACCGGCGGCCAGATCAACGCGTTCTACCGGCAGGACAAGGTCGCCGCGCACCTGCTGGTGCGCTCGTCGACGAAACCGCGCCTGCTGGTGGTCTTCCCCGCCGGCAACAGCGGCACCGGGCTGTGGTTCGACGACACCGCGCAGCCGGTGAACTGGAGCCTCGACACGCCGCCGTCCGCGCTGTCGGCGCCGGACCCACACGGCCGCCCGCTGTACGGCATCGGTGCCGACGTGTCGGTCGACACCGCTACGCTGACGATCCGCCAGGGCGTGCTCAGCAACGTGCGCTTCCTGCGCGACTTCAACGGCGGCGCGACGATTCCGCAGCAGATCCTCACCGCGCCGACGGTGCAGGGCAGCACCGCGCAATGGCAACGCGATCGGCTCGACGGCGCGCCCGGCTATGCGCTGCGCATCACGCTGCGCGACGGCGGCAGCATCGCGCCGGCAGCGGGCGGCAAGCTCGTGCTGAATGCGCCGGCGGGCTCGCATACGCTGAAGCTGCACATCGATGCGCTGACGGGCGAGACACCGCTGTCGCCGATCACGCACGCCGACCTGTTCGCCCCGTCCGTGAATCCCGACCCGGTCAGCCAGAACGTGCTCGAATTCCTGAGCTTCAACGACAAGCTGCTGGCCGGCTCGTGGCAGTACGACACGTATTTCGGCCGCGATACGCTGATCTCGGTCCGCATGCTGATGCCCGTACTCGAACCGGCCGCGATCGAGGCCGGGCTGTCGTCGGTGCTGAGCCGCCTGTCGGCCGACGGCAAGGTCGCGCACGAGGAAGGCATCGGCGAATTCGCACTGGTCGACAACCAGAAGAACGGGCGGCCGAACGATGCGACACCGACCTACGACTACAAGATGATCGACAGCGACTACCTGCTCGCGCCGATCGCGGCCGCGTGGCTGATCGACGATACGCGCGGCCAGGCGCGTGCGGCCGCGTATCTGGCGCAGCGCGGCAGCGACGGGCAGACCAACGGCAGCCGCCTCGTCGTCAATCTACTGCACGTCGCGACGACCGCGCAGCCGTTCGCGCAGCAGCCGTCGGTCGCCAACCTGATTCACCTGCGGCCCGGCGAAATCGTCGGCAACTGGCGCGACAGTACCGACGGCCTCGGCGGCGGCGTGTACCCGTACGACGTGAACGCGGTGCTCGTGCCGGCCGCGCTGCGCGCGGCGAACGCGTTCCTCGCCCGCGGGCTGCTCGATCCCTATCTCGATGCCGGGCAGCGCGCGACGCTCGCCAACACCGCGAACGAAGCGGCCACGTGGGAAACGCAGGCGCCGCCGCTGTTCCAGGTCAGCGTGCCGGCCGCGCAGGCGGCCACCGACGTGTCGGCCTATGCGCCGTCCGCCGGCGTGCCGGCCGGCGCCGCGCCCAACGCGCCGCTGGCCTTCTACGCGCTGTCACTCGACCAGCAGGGCAACCCGATCCCGGTGATGAATTCGGACGGCGGCTTCGCGCTGCTGTTCGGCACGCCGCCGGACGATCAGCTCCAGCGGATCGTCGCCGACGTCACGCGGCCGTTCCCGACCGGGCTCGTGACCGATGTCGGGATGCTGATCGCGAACCCCGCATATGCGAACCCGTCGCTGTGGCCGAAATTCACGAGTTCCGCGTATCACGGCACGGTGATCTGGTCGTGGCAGCAGGCGATGTGGGTGGCCGGGCTCGATCGGCAACTGGCGCGCCAGGATTTGTCGGCCGCGACACGCACGCTGCTCGCGCAGGCGCGGCAGACGATCTGGCAGGTGATCTCGAACGGACGCGACATGCGCACGTCGGAAATGTGGACGTGGTCCTACGTGAACGGCAAGTACCAGACCGACGCATTCGGCACGCGCAGCGCCGATGCGACCGAAGCCAACGCGGCGCAGCTCTGGAGTACGACGTATCTCGCGATCCGCGATCCGCAGCAGCGCGCGGGCAAGTACTGGTGGCAGGCGTCGCAGTCGATGCAGGACGGGCAACCGAAGCAGGCGACGGCGGTGGCGACGCGCTAGCGCATCGCCGCGCGCGTGCCGGCCGGGAGCGGCGCGGGCACCGGCCTGCAAAAGCCCCGGGGGCACGCCCGCCGCCGGGGCGTCGGCGAAAGGCGGATCATCGCGCCACCACGCGGTTGCGCCCTTCCCGCTTCGCCTGGTACAGCCGCTCGTCGACCGCCCGCAGCAGCGCATCGACCGTGCCGCCGTCGACGCCGTATTGCGCGACGCCGACGCTGACCGTCACCTGCACGCGCTTGAAGTCCAGCCCGAACGGCGCACTCGCGATCGACGAACGCACGCGCTCGGCCGTCATCCGCGCGCCTTCGAGCGGCATCTCGGGCAGGAGCGCCATGAATTCCTCGCCGCCGACCCGCGCGAGCGCGCCCGCCGGACGGATCGCCTCGAGGCACTGGCGCACGACGCCGCGCAGCACCTCGTCGCCGATCTGGTGCCCGTAGGCATCGTTGATGTTCTTGAAATTGTCGAGATCGAGCGCGAGCAGGCAGAACGGCGTGCCGTCGCGCTCGGCCCGCACGATTTCGCGCTCGACCTGCGCGATGAACTGACGGCGGTTCGACGCGCCCGTCATCGGGTCGGTCGCGGCCATGTACTCGAGTTTCTGGTTCGTGCGCCGCAGCTCCTGCAGCGCGCTTTCGGTGCGCGCCATCGATTCCGACAGCCGGCTCATTAGGTCTTCCTGGCTGTAGATCGCCGAGAACGAACGCGTCGTCTGCAGCGCCTGCACGACGCCGTAGCTCAGCAGGAAGAACCCGCCCGCGAAGATCGCGTGCGCGAGCCACCACATGTGATTCCACGGCTTGCCGAGGATGAACGCAAGCGACGACAGCGCGAACGCCATGATCGACATGCCGTAGATCACCATCAGCGGCGAGCGGATCCGCCGTGCGAGCAGCAGGCACACGTTCAGCAGCGAGAACACCAGCGCGCCGCCTTCCATCGACAGCCGCGTGCCGAGCGCCCCCGCGACCGGCGAATACGCGATGTACGCGACCGCCACGTTGACGATCAGGAAGAACACGATCCACGGCAGCCACGTCCGCACGCTCGTGCGCTTGTCGAGCCGGTCGGGCGGACGCGAATACGACAGCAGCCCCGTGAGCAGCAGCGCCGACATCACGAACCGCGACGCGGGCCCGTACAGCAGGAACAGCCAGATATTGTGGTGCGCCATCCCGGTGAACGCGCCGTGCAGCGCGTAGATCATCGCGAAGCCGAGAAAGCCGAGCGTCAGCCAGCGCAGCAGCGGCTCGCCGGACGACCGGTAACACACCCACGTCACGTAGGTGACGAACGCGCCTTCGATCGTCGCCGCCGCGATCGCGATTTCATGGAAGGCGTGGTTCTCGAACACGACGCTCCGGTCGCTGAAGAACCACAGATAGGCAATCAGATAGGCCGGCAGCAACGCGAATCCGACCAGCAGGCATTTCGCGTAGAGCCTGGCGGCCGCGCTGACGACGCGCGGCGGTTCCCCGGCTGCATAGGTCGTACCCATTCGGTCCCCGGTCGGTCTGCTGCGTTGGTTCGAATCTTCGCGGCCCGGATCGCGCGACGCATGATCCGGCCCATCGTGCCGAAAGGCAAATGTCAGAGCAAGTATAGGAGGGGGAATTCGTTTGACAAGTCAGGGGAAACGGCACTGCCGGGCGCATGCCCTTTGCTTCCTGATCGTCGCGAATGGCGCGTCCACCGCGCCGATTCGCCGCGGCGGCGCGCGGTCACGCCGAAGCGCAACCGCGGCGGCCGCCGTTCAAAGATCAGAGGATTTCGAACAGGCCGGCCGCGCCCTGCCCGCCGCCGATGCACATCGTGACGACCACGTACTTCACGCCGCGCCGCTTGCCCTCGATCAGCGCATGGCCGGTCAGGCGCGCGCCCGACACGCCGTACGGATGGCCGACCGCGATCGCGCCGCCGTTCACGTTCAGGCGGTCCTCAGGAATCCCGAGCGTGTCGCGGCAGTACAGCACCTGCACCGCGAATGCCTCGTTCAGCTCCCACAGGCCGATGTCGTCGACTGTCAGCCCGGCCTGCTTCAGCAGCTTGGGCACGGCGAACACCGGGCCGATGCCCATTTCGTCCGGTTCGCAGCCGGCCACCGCGAAGCCGCGGAACGCGCCCAGCGGCTGCAGCCCTTCGCGCTGCGCGGCCTCGGCGCTCATCACGACGCATGCCGACGCGCCGTCCGAGAACTGGCTCGCATTGCCCGCGGTGATCACGCCGCCCGGCACGGCCGAACGGATCTTCGACACGCCTTCGAGCGTCGTGTCGGGGCGGATGCCTTCGTCGGCCGAGACCGTCACTTCCTGCGTGAACAGGCGGCCCGTGGCCTTGTCGGCGATGCCCGCGAGCACGGTGATCGGCACGATCTCGTCGCGGAAACGCCCGGCTTCCTGCGCGGCCGCGGCACGCAATTGCGACTGCACGCCGTACGCGTCCTGCCGCTCCTTCGAGATCCCGTAGCGCTTCGCGACGTTCTCGGCGGTCTGCAGCATGTTCCAGTAGATCTCGGGCTTGTGCTGGACGAGCCAGCCTTCCTGGACCATGTGCCGATTCATCTCGTTCTGCACGCACGAGATCGACTCGACGCCGCCGGCCACATAGATCTCGCCTTCGCCCGCGATGATCCGCTGCGCGGCCAGCGCGATGGTCTGCAGCCCCGACGAGCAGAAACGGTTCACCGTCATGCCCGGCACGCTCACCGGCAACCCGGCGCGCAGCGCGATCTGCCGCGCGATGTTCGCGCCGGTCGCGCCTTCGGGGTTCGCGCAGCCCATGATCACGTCCTCGACGCGCGCCGGGTCGAGCTTCGCGCGTTCGAGCGCGGCCGCGACCACGTGGCCGCCGAGCGTCGCGCCGTGCGTCATGTTGAAGGCGCCGCGCCAGGATTTCGCGAGCGGCGTGCGTGCGGTCGATACGATTACGGCTTCGGTCATGCGAGTCTCCTTCGGTCCTGCTTCATGTTGGGGTCCGCGCTACGCCGCCGGGCGTGCGCCCGCGGACGTCGCATGCACGACGCCCGCTGCCTGCATCTGCTGCCACGCGTGCGCGAGCGACCCGTTCAGGTCGATCGCCCGGCACGCATCGTTGATCACCGCGGCTTCGAAGCCGGCCGCGCGCGCATCGAGCGCCGACCACGCGACGCAATAGTCGGTCGCGAGCCCGCAGCACCACACGCGCTTCGCGCCGAGTTCGCGCAGATAGCCCGCGAGCCCCGTGCGCGTCGTGCGGTCGGCTTCGACGAACGCGGAATAGCTGTCGACCTGCGCGTCGCCGCCCTTGCGGATCACGAGCCGCGCGTGCGGGATGTCGAGGTCGCGATGCAGCGCCGCGCCGTCGGTGTCCTGCACGCAGTGCACGGGCCACAGCACCTGCTCGCCATACGGCAGCGCCAGCGTCGAGAACGGCTCGCGGCCCGGGTGGTTCGCCGCGAACGACACGTGCTCGCGCGGGTGCCAGTCCTGCGTGAGCACGACCTGGTCGAAGCGTTGCGCGAGCGCGTTGATCACCGGCACGACCGCATCGCCGTCCGGCACCGCGAGCGCGCCGCCGGGCATGAAGTCGTATTGCACGTCGATCACGAGCAGGACGTCGTCGGTGCGTTTCATTGCGTCTCTCCAGACAGAGGATCGGTCGCGCCGCGACGCGGCCGCGTCAGCCGTTGAACCCGCGGCCGGCCTTCGCCAGTTCCGCGATCGACGGCGCGAGCTGCCATGCGTCGCCGTTCGGCGCGGCCGCATAGCGGCGAATCGCGCGCTCGACGTTGTAGAGGCCGACCATGTCCGCGTACAGCATCGGGCCACCGCGCCACAGCGGGAAGCCATAGCCGGTCAGGTACACCATGTCGATGTCGGACGCTTTCGACGCGATCTTCTCCTCGAGGATCTTCGCGCCTTCGTTGACGAGCGCGAACACCAGCCGCTCGACGATTTCGTCGTCGCCGATCTTGCGCCGCTCGACGCCGCGCTCCTTCGAATACGCGACGACCATCTCGTCGACGAGCGACGACGGCTTCGCCTTGCGGTCGCCCGGCACGTAGTCGTACCAGCCGGCGCCCGTCTTCTGGCCGAAGCGGCCCTGTTCGCACAGACGGTCGGCGATCTTCGAATAGTGCAGGTCGGGCTGCTCGACGTAGCGGCGCTTGCGGATCGCCCAGCCGATGTCGTTGCCGGCGAGGTCGCTCATCCGGAACGGCCCCATCGCGAAGCCGAACTTCTCGATCGCGCGATCGACCTGCGCGGGCAGCGCGCCTTCCTCCAGCATGAACAGCGCCTGGCGGATGTACTGCTCGATCATCCGGTTGCCGATGAAGCCGTCGCACACGCCCGACACGACCGCCGTCTTGCGGATCTTCTTCGCCACCGCCATCACGGTCGCGAGCACGTCCTTCGCGGTCTGCGCGCCGCGCACGACCTCGAGCAGCTTCATCACGTTCGCCGGGCTGAAGAAGTGCATGCCGACCACGTCCTGCGGACGCCTCGTGAACGCCGCGATCTTGTCGACGTCGAGCGTCGACGTGTTCGACGCGAGGATCGCGCCCGGCTTCGCGACTTCGTCGAGCTGGCGGAACACCTGCTCCTTCACGCCGAGTTCCTCGAACACCGCTTCGACGATCAGGTCGGCGTCCTTCAGGTCGTCGTAGGACAGCGTCGGCGTGATCAGCGCGATGCGCGCGTCGAGCTTCTCCTGCGTGAGCTTGCCCTTCTTCACCTGCGCGTCGTAGTTCTTGCGGATCGTCGCGAGGCCGCGCTCGAGCGCGTCCTGCTTCGTCTCGAGCAGCGTGACGGGCAGCCCCGCGTTGATGAAGTTCATCGCGATCCCGCCGCCCATCGTGCCCGCGCCGATCACGCCGACCCGGCGGATCTCGCGCAGCAGCGTGTCGGCCGGCACGTCGGGGATCTTGCTCGCCGCGCGCTCGCCGAAGAACGCATGGCGCAGCGCGCGGCTTTCCGGCGTCATCATCAGCGCGACGAAACCGTCGCGTTCCGCAACGCTGCCCTTGTCGAAGCCGTTCAGCACGCCGGCCTCGATCGCGTCGATGCACTTGTGCGGCGCGGGGAAATTCGGCGCGGCGGCCCGCGCGGAATTGCGCGCGAACTGGATGAAGCCCGCCGCGTTCTCGTGGACGATCTTGCGATCGCGCACGCGCGGATGCGGCCCCTTCTGCGCGCCGACCTTGCGTGCAAACGCGACGGCCGCGTCGAGCAGGTCGCCGTCGGCCATTTCGTCGAACAGCCCGCTCTTCGCGAGCTGCTCCGACGGCACCGGCGCGCCCGACACGATCATGTTCAGCGCGGTTTCGAGTCCGACCGCGCGCGGCAGGCGCTGCGTGCCGCCCGCGCCCGGCAGCAGCCCGAGCTTCACTTCGGGCAGCGCGACTTGCGCGCCGGGCGCGGCGACCCGGTAGTGCGCGCCGAGCGCGAGCTCCAGCCCGCCGCCCATCACGACGCTGTGCAGCGCCGCGACGACCGGCTTCGCGCTCGCCTCCACCGCGCGGATCACGGTGTGCAGCGTCGGCTCCTGCAGCGCTTTCGGCGTATTGAATTCGGTGATGTCGGCGCCGCCCGAGAACGCGCGGCCCGCGCCGGTCAGCACGATGGCCGTGACCGACGGATCCTGCGCGGCGCGATCGAGCGCGTCCATGACACCCTGGCGGGTCGACAGGCCGAGCCCGTTGACGGGCGGATTGTTGAGCGTGATGACGGCCACGCCGTCGCGAGTCGAGTAATCCACTGCCATCTGCCTGCCTCCATGCATCGCGCGCCGGATTGGCTGCGCTTCATTGTGCGCGGTCGAACGGCCGCATGTCCGAATGAACGCAGGCAGCATACAACGGAAAAGCACGATCGTTCAA
Source organism: Burkholderia sp. AU45388 (assembly GCF_030481585.1). Taxonomy (NCBI): domain Bacteria; kingdom Pseudomonadati; phylum Pseudomonadota; class Betaproteobacteria; order Burkholderiales; family Burkholderiaceae; genus Burkholderia; species Burkholderia sp. AU45388. The sequence goes on from NZ_JAUJPV010000012.1 coordinate 113,790, forward strand.
TTTGAATTTCGCTCCCGATCCGGGGACGGATCGGGCGACTGGCAGCGGGCGACTGGCAGCGGGCGACCGGCGACGGGCGACCGGCTCGCGGGCCGGCGGTAGCCCGGGCACGGGCTTACGGCGCGCACACCGCCGTCGGCAACACGTAATCGCGGAACGTCTCGCGCAGCTTCAGCTTCTGCAGCTTGCCGGTCGCGGTGTGCGGCAGCGACTCGACGAACACGACGTCGTCGGGAATCCACCATTTGGCGACCTTGCCCTCGTAGAACGCGAGCAGCGCGTCGCGGCTCAGGTTCGCGCCTTCGCGCGGCACCACGACGAGCAGCGGCCGCTCGGTCCATTTCGGGTGCGCGCACGCGATGCACGCGGCTTCGGCCACCCCGGGGTGCGCGATCGCGACGTTCTCGATGTCGATCGAGCTGATCCACTCGCCGCCCGACTTGATCACGTCCTTGCTGCGATCGGTGATCTGCAGGAAGCCGTCGGGGTCGATCGTCGCGACGTCGCCGGTCGGGAACCAGCCGTCCGACAGCGGCGACGCCTCGCCGCGAAAGTAGTGATCGATCACCCACGGCCCACGCACCTGCAGTTCGCCGAACGCGACGCCGTCCCACGGCAGCTCGCGGCCGTCCTCGCCGATGATCCGCATGTCGACGCCGCAGATCACGCGCCCCTGCTTCTCGAGCAGCCGGCGCTGCGCGTCGAGCGGCCGCTGCGACTGCGCCCAGTTGAGCTTCGCGAGCGTGCCGAGCGGCGACAGTTCGGTCATCCCCCACGCATGGATCACGCGCACGCCGTATTCGTCCTCGAACGTGCGCAGCATCGCGGGCGGGCACGCGGAGCCGCCGATCACCGTGCGGTTCAGCGTCGAGAACCGCACGCCGGCCTCGCGCATGTAGTTCAGCAGGCCGAGCCACACGGTCGGCACGCCCGCGGAAAACGTCACGCGCTCGGCTTCCATCAGTTCGTACAGCGATTTCCCGTCGAGATCCTTGCCGGGCAGCACGAGCTTGCCGCCGGTGAGCGGCACCGCGTACGGCAGCCCCCACGCGTTGACGTGGAACATCGGCACGACGGGCAGCACGGCGTCCATCGCGGACAGGTTCATCGCGTCGGGCAACGCGGCGCCGTACGCATGCAGCACGGTCGAGCGATGCGAATACAGCACGCCCTTCGGGTTGCCGGTCGTGCCGGACGTGTAGCAGAGCCCCGACGCCTGCTGCTCGTCGAGGCGCGGCCAGTCGTAGCGGCCGTCCTCGGCTTCGACGAGCGTTTCGTAGCAGAGGAACGGCGTCGCGCCGGACGGCAGGTGCGCGGCGTCCGTCATCGCGATCCAGCCCTTCACGTGCGGGCATTGCGGCGCGATCGCATCGACGAGCGGCGCGAAATTGACGTCGAAGAAGACGTAGCGGTCTTCCGCGTGATTGACGATGTACGCGATCTGCTCGGGAAACAGCCGTGGGTTGATCGTGTGGCATACGGCGCCCATCCCGCCGATCCCGTAATACGCTTCCAGATGCCGGTAGCCGTTCCACGCCAGCGTGCCGACGCGCTCGCCGGTTTCGACGCCGAGCCGCGCGAGCGCCTGCGCGAGTTGCTTCGCGCGGCGCTCGCAATCGCGGTACGTGTAGCGATGCAGGTCGCCTTCCACGCGCTTCGACACGATTTCCGTGTCGCCCGCGTGCCGCGCGGCATGCGCGATCAGCGACGACACCAGCAACGGCACATCCATCATCTGGCCCAGCAACGGCTTACCCATCGTCTTGTTCTCCGTGAGGATGCGAATCGGTGACCAGCCTGGCGGCCGTTTCCCTCCGGAAGCCGCCCGCGTGCGCGTCCGTCGGCGGCCCGGACGGGCGTGGCGCACGATGCGCGGGCCGCCATGCGGGCGGCGCGACGCCGCCTTACAATATCGGCTTACCCAGAGGCGCTCAACATGTCGTTTTCCCGAAGCGCAGCCGATGCGGCTGACACCCTTCCCGACCTCGCCGCGACGCTCGGCGCGCCCGCCGAACGCGCGTTCGTCACGCTCGGCGATGCGTTTCATACGCGGCTGCCGGCCGCGCCGCTGGCCGCGCCGTACGTCGTCGGCTTTTCCGACGAAGTCGCGCAACTGCTCGACCTGCCGCCCGCGATCGCCGCGCAGCCCGGCTTCGCCGAGCTGTTCGCCGGCAATCCCACGCGCGACTGGCCCGCGCACGCGATGCCGTACGCGTCGGTCTATTCCGGCCATCAGTTCGGCGTGTGGGCCGGCCAGCTCGGCGACGGCCGCGCGCTGACGATCGGCGAATTGCCCGGCGCCGACGGCCGGCGCTACGAACTGCAGCTCAAGGGCGGCGGCCGCACGCCGTATTCGCGGATGGGCGACGGCCGCGCGGTGCTGCGCTCGTCGATTCGCGAATTCCTGTGCTCGGAAGCGATGCATCACCTCGGCATCCCGACCACGCGCGCGCTGACGGTGATCGGCTCCGACCAGCCGGTGGTGCGCGAGGAGATCGAGACGGCGGCCGTCGTCACGCGCGTGTCGGAAAGCTTCGTGCGCTTCGGCCACTTCGAGCACTTCTTCTCGAACGATCGCCCCGACCTGCTGCGCCAGCTGGCCGATCACGTGATCGACCGCTTCTATCCGGCGTGCCGCGACGCGGACGATCCGTACCTCGCGCTGCTCGAGGCCGCGACGCTGCGCACGGCCGACCTCGTCGCGCAATGGCAGGCCGTCGGCTTCTGCCACGGCGTGATGAACACCGACAACATGTCGATCCACGGCGTGACGATCGACTACGGTCCGTTCGGCTTCGTCGATGCATTCGACGCGAACCACATCTGCAACCACTCCGACACGAGCGGCCGCTATGCGTACCGGATGCAGCCGCGCATCGCGCACTGGAACTGCTATTGCCTCGCGCAGGCGCTGCTGCCGCTGATCGGGCTGCAGCACGGCATCGCCGACGACGACGCGCGCGCCGAGCGCGCGGTGGAGGACGCACAGGCCGTGCTCGCGACCTTCCCCGAACGCTTCGGCCCCGCGCTCGAACGCGCGATGCGCGCGAAGCTCGGCCTCGCGCTCGAACGCGAGGGCGACGCCGACCTCGCGAACAAGCTGCTCGAGACGATGCATGCGGGCCACGCGGATTTCACGCTGACGTTCCGCCGGCTCGCGCAGCTCTCGAAGCACGACGCGAGCCGCGACGCGCCCGTGCGCGACCTGTTCATCGACCGCGAAGCGTTCGACGCATGGGCGAACCTCTACCGCGCGCGGCTGTCCGAGGAAACGCGCGACGACGCGGCGCGCGCGGTTGCAATGAACCGTGCGAACCCCAAATACGTGCTTCGCAACCATCTGGCCGAAGTGGCGATCCGGCGCGCGAAGGAAAAGGATTTTTCGGAAGTCGAGCGGCTCGCGCGGATCCTGCGCCGCCCGTTCGACGAACAACCGGAGCATGAAGCGTACGCGGCGTTGCCGCCCGACTGGGCCGGCACGCTCGAAGTGAGCTGCTCGTCCTGAGCCCGCAACCCGCGCATCTCGACCGACCGATCAGGAGAACCCCATGTCCCACGATTCCGACGACAAGACCTTCCCGTACCGGAAGGACGACGCCGAGCTGCGCCGCCGGCTCACGCCGATGCAGTACGAGGTCACGCAGCACGCGGCGACCGAGCGCGCGTTTACCGGCGAATACACCGACACCGAGGATGCCGGCATCTACAAGTGCGTCGTCTGCAGCACGCCGCTGTTCGAATCCGGCGCCAAGTTCCATTCGGGCTGCGGCTGGCCCAGCTACTTCAAGCCGCTCAACGGCGAGGTGATCGACGAGAAGGTCGACTACTCGCACGGGATGGTGCGCGTCGAGGTGCGCTGCAACCACTGCGGCGCCCATCTGGGCCACGTGTTCGAGGACGGCCCGCGCGACCAGACCGGTTTGCGGTACTGCATCAATTCGGCTGCGTTAAACTTCGAGTCCCGACCCGAAAACGAATGAGCGGCGCCGGGCGGATCTGCCGGGCGGCCAGCCGCGGGCCGGCCGCCCCGCTCCGCGACGGCGATGCCTGGCGGGTCCCTACAACGGTGACAGGCTGCGCCAGCGGCCCGTCACGCAGCTGCGAGCGCCATGAAATTCCTGTTCGATCTGTTTCCGATCATCCTGTTTTTTGTCGCCTTCAAGGTCTGGGGCATCTTTACCGCCACCGCCGTCGCGATCGTCGCGACGCTGGCCCAGGTCGCCTGGGTCGCCTTCCGGCACCGGAAGGTCGACACGATGCTGTGGGTCAGCCTCGGCGTGATCGTCGTGTTCGGCGGCGCCACCCTCGTGCTGCATGACGAGAAATTCATTCAATGGAAACCGACTGTGCTGTACTGGCTGTTTGCGATCGGGTTGCTCGCCGCGCGTTATGCGTTCGGCAAGAACCTGATCGAGAAGATGATGGGCAAGCAGCTCACGCTGCCGCACCCCGTGTGGGACAAGCTGAACGTCGCATGGGCGCTGTTCTTCGCGGTGCTCGGCGTCGCGAACCTGTACGTGGTGCACAACTTCACCGAATCGCAATGGGTGAACTTCAAGCTGTTCGGTACGACGGGCGCGATGGTCGTGTTCATCATCCTGCAGAGCCTGTGGCTCACGAAATATCTCAAGGACGAATGACATGAGCGACGCCTTTCTCCACGCCTCCGCCGACGAACGCATCGCGCTGATCGAGGCGCGCCTCACCGCGTCGCTCGCACCGCTGTCGCTCACCGTGCGCGACGACAGCGCGCAACACGCGGGCCATGCGGGCGCGGCCGCCGGCGGCCATTTCACGGTCACGATCGTATCGTCCGCGTTCGCGGGCAAGCCGCGCGTCGCGCGGCACCGGCTGGTGTATGATGCGCTCGCTGATGCGATGCAGCGCGGCATTCACGCGCTCGCGATCGTGGCTTACACGCCCGAAGAATTCAACGAATCTTCAATCTAGTCTCATTAGGAATTCCCGATGATCCTGAAATCCCCCCGCCTGTGGGTCGCGGCGGCTGCGTTTGCAGCGGCACCGGCATTTGCCCAGAACATCGCCGTCGTCAACGGCACGCCGATTCCGAAGTCGCGCGCCGACGCGATGGTCGCGCAACTCGTCCAGCAAGGCCAGACCGACGGCCCGCAACTGCAGCAGGCCGTGCGCCAGGAACTCGTGAACCGCGAAATCCTGATGCAGGAAGCGATCCGCGAAGGCATCCCGAACCGTCCGGACGTGAAGGCGCAAGTCGCCGTCGCACAGCAGACCGTCGTGCTGCGCTCGATGATCGAGAGCTTCCTGAAGAAGAACCAGCCGACCGATGCCGAGGTGAAGGCGCGCTACGACGAACTCGTCAAGGGCGCGGGCGGCAACCGCGAATATCACCTGCACCACATCCTCGTCAGCGACGAGCAGCAGGCGAAGGACCTGATCGCGAAGATCAAGGCCGGCGCGAAGTTCGAGGATCTCGCGAAGCAATACTCGAAGGATCCGGGTTCGGGCAAGAACGGCGGCGACCTCGACTGGTCGGACCCGAAGGCGTACGTGCCGGAATTCGCGGCGGCGGCACAGAAGCTGCAGAAAGGCCAGATGACCGACACGCCGGTGAAGACGCAGTTCGGCTGGCACATCATCCGCGTCGACGACATCCGCGACATCGCGCCGCCGCCGTTCGACCAGGTGAAGGCGCAGATCGCGCAGCAGCTCGTGCAGCAGAAGCTGCAGGCGTTCGAGGAAGGTCTGCGCCAGCAGGCGAAGATCCAGTAACGCCCGCGCGCGTCATACGTGCATCGAAAAGCCGCTCTCCGGAGCGGCTTTTTCTTTTGGCGTGCACGAAACAGATGTACCGCGACGCGATGGTGCCAAGCCGACGCGCAATAAAAAACCGCTCCGGAGAGCGGCTTTCCATGCCCGGCGTTACCGGCCGCAGCGTTCGCTACGCGGCGGGATAGAACACGTCGTGATAACGCACGTCGCCCGCCGGCAGCGGAGCCGATTCGTCGAACGACAACGTGAGGAAATACTCGGACGGCACGCCCGGAAACACGATGTCGCCGTGCGGTTCGAACCCGAAACGCGTGTAATACGCGGGCTCGCCGAGCACCACGCAGCCGCGCGCGCCGAGCCGACGCAACGCGTCGAGCCCCGTGCGCACGAGCCCCGCGCCGATGCTCTGCCGCTGGCAATCGGGCCGCACCGCGAGCGGCGCGAGCCCGTACCACTGCTGGCGGCCGGCCGGCTCGCCGCCGATCGAGACCGGCGAGAATGCGACGTGCCCGACGATACGTCCGTCGCGCTCCGCGACGAGCGATACGCTCAGCGCACCGTCGGCGCGCAGCGTGTCGACGATGCGCTGCTCGAACTCGCCGCCCTGCGGCTCGCCCGCGAACGCCGCACGGATCACGCGACCGATCGCGTCGGCTTCGCTCGCACGCGCGTCACGCAGCGTGACGACCTCGACCGGCGCGTTCGGGTCGAACATCGTCCCGATCAGCCGATCCAGCGGCGCGCGTTGCGGAATACGCGCAGCCACGGGCTTGCTTCACCCCAGCCTTCCGGGTGCCAGCTCATCGTGACCGTGCGATGCACGCGCTCCATGTGCGGCATCAGCACCGAGAAGCGGCCGTCGGCCGTCGTGACCGACGTGATGCCGGCCGGCGACCCGTTCGGGTTGAACGGATAGCGCTCGGTCGCCTCGCCGCGGTGGTCGACGTAACGCATCGCGACCGCGACGCGATCGATGTCGCCTTGCTGCGAGAAGTCCGCATAGCCTTCGCCGTGCGCGACCGCGACCGGAATCCGCGAGCCTTCCATCCCCGCGAAGAAGATCGACGGCGACTTCTCCACTTCGACGAACGAGAAGCGCGCCTCGAACTGCTCGGACTTGTTGCGCGTGAACTTCGGCCAGGCTTCCGCGCCCGGGATCATCGACGCGATGCTCGACAGCATCTGGCAGCCGTTGCAGATACCGAGCGCGAACGTATCGGGACGCGCGAAGAACGCCGAGAACATGTCGGCGAGATTCGCGTTGAAGCGGATCGTCTTCGCCCAGCCCTCGCCCGCGCCCAGCACGTCGCCGTACGAGAAACCGCCGCACGCCACCGCACCCGCGAAATCGGCCAGCGATGCGCGGCCCGCGAGCAGGTCGCTCATGTGCACGTCGTGCGCATCGAAGCCTGCGCGATCGAACGCATACGCGGTTTCCAGATGCGAGTTCACGCCCTGCTCGCGCAGGATCGCGACGCGCGGCCGTGCGCCCATCGCGATGAACGGCGCGGCGATGTCGTCGGCCGGATCGAACGTCAGCACCGGCGAGATGCCAGGATCGGCCGCGTCGAGCAGCGCGTCGTATTCGGCATCCGCGCAGGCCGGGTTGTCGCGCAGGCGGGCGATGCGCCAGCTCACTTCGCTCCAGGCGCGATGGAGTTCGGTGCGCGGCGCGTCGAAGATTTTCTTCGCATCGCGGTACACCTCGATCACGTCGCGATCGTTGACCGAACCGATCACGTGCGAGCACGTCGACAGGCCGAACTCGCGCAGCGCGCTCAGCACCGCGTCGCGGTCGGACGCGCGCACCTGCACGACGGCGCCGAGCTCTTCGGAGAACAGCGCGCGCAGCGTGCGGTCGTCGCGACGGCCGCTCGTCTGCTTCGCCCAGTCCTTCGCGTCGCCGTAGTCGGATTCGTGGTTCGGGTCGAGCGTCAGCATGTCGACGTTCAGCGACACGCCCGCATGGCCCGCGAACGCCATTTCGCACACCGTCGCCCACAGGCCGCCGTCCGAGCGGTCGTGGTACGCGAGCAGCTTGTCTTGCGCATTGAGCGACTGGATCGCGTTGAAGAAGCGCTTCAGGTCTTCCGCGTCGTCGACGTCCGGCGTCGTGTCGCCGACCTGCTGCGTGACCTGCGCGAAGATGCTGCCGCCCATGCGGTTCTTGCCGCGGCCGAGATCGATCGCGATCAGCACGGTGTCGCCCGCGTCGGCCACGCGGCGCAGTTGCGGCGTGAGATGACGGCGTACGTCCTCGACCGGCGCGAACGCCGAGATGATCAGCGACACCGGCGACACGACTTCCTTCGCGACGCCCTGCTCGTCCCACTTCGTCTTCATCGACAGGGAGTCCTTGCCGACCGGGATGCCGATCCCGAGCGCCGGGCACAGCTCCATGCCGATCGCCTTGACCGTGTCGAACAGCGCGGCGTCCTCGCCGGCCGTGCCGCACGCGGCCATCCAGTTCGCCGACAGCTTCAGCTTGTCGAGCGACGCGATCGGCGCGCTCGCGATGTTCGTGATCGCTTCGCCGACGGCCATGCGGCCCGATGCCGGCGCGTCGATCACCGCGAGCGGCGTGCGCTCGGCCATCGTCATCGCCTCGCCCTTGAAGCCCGCGTAGTCGAGCGCGGTGATCGCGCAGTCGGCCACCGGCACCTGCCACGGGCCGACCATCTGGTCGCGCACCGACGTGCCGCCGACCGAACGGTCGCCGATCGTGATCAGGAACGACTTGCTGCCGACCGTCGGGTGCTTCAGTACGTCGAGCGCGACGGTCGACAGCGCGATGCCCGTCACGTCGACCGGCGCACGCTCGGCCGCGACGCGCGTGACGTCGCGATGCATGCGCGGCGGCTTGCCGAGCAGCACTTCCATCGGCATGTCGACCGGGTATTCGTCGGCGCCCGTCGCTTCGTCGTCGACGAGCTTCAACTCGCGCTCGTCGGTCGCGACACCGACCACCGCGAACGGGCAGCGCTCGCGCGCACAGATCGCCTCGAAGCGCGGCAGGTCGGCCGGCGCGATCGCCAGCACGTAGCGCTCCTGCGCCTCGTTCGACCAGATTTCGCGCGGCGACAGGCCCGACTCCTCGAGCGCGACCTTGCGCAGTTCGAAGCGCGCGCCCTTGCCCGCGCCGTCGACGATTTCGGGAAATGCGTTCGACAGGCCGCCCGCGCCGACGTCATGGATGCTCAGGATCGGGTTTTCCGCGCCGAGCTGCCAGCAGCCGTTGATCACTTCCTGCGCGCGACGCTCGATTTCGGGGTTGCCGCGCTGCACCGAGTCGAAATCGAGTTCGGCGGTGTTCGCGCCGGTCGCCATCGAGCTCGCGGCGCCGCCGCCCATCCCGATCCGCATGCCGGGGCCGCCGATCTGGATCAGCAGCGAGCCGGCCGGCACGTCGTGCTTGTGCGTGTGCTGATCCGCGATGTTGCCGAGGCCGCCCGCGATCATGATCGGCTTGTGATAGCCGTGCACCGTGCCGCCGACGTTCTGCTCGTACACGCGGAAGTAGCCGCCGAGGTTCGGGCGGCCGAATTCGTTGTTGAACGCCGCGCCGCCCAGCGGGCCGTCGATCATGATCTGCAGCGGCGACGCGATGCGGTCCGGACGGCCGTACGGGCCATGCTGTTCGTTCGGGTTGCGCTCGCTAACCGGCTGTGCGGCGTCGCGCGCGTTTTCCCACGGCTGGCGGGCATTGGGCAGGTCGAGGTTCGACACGGTGAAGCCCGTGAGGCCGGCCTTCGGACGCGCGCCGCGGCCCGTCGCGCCTTCGTCGCGGATCTCGCCGCCCGCGCCGGTCGCGGCACCCGGGAACGGCGAGATCGCCGTCGGGTGGTTGTGCGTCTCGACCTTCATCAGCGTGTGCGTCAATTCGGTGTGACGGCCGTAGCGTTCACCCGGCTCGCCGGCCGCGCCCGTCTTGCGCGGGAACCAGCGCTCGGCTTCGGCGCCGACCATGATCGACGAGTTGTCCGAATACGCGACGATCGTGCCCTGCGGGCTCAGCTTCTCGGTGTTGCGGATCATCGCGAACAGCGACATGTCCTGCGCTTCGCCGTCGATCGTCCACTGCGCGTTGAAGATCTTGTGGCGGCAGTGTTCGCTGTTCGCCTGCGCGAACATCATCAGCTCGACGTCGGTCGGGTTGCGTTCGAGCTTGCGGAACGCGTCGACCAGGTAGTCGATCTCGTCGTCGGCGAGCGCGAGGCCCAGCTCGACGTTCGCGCGCTCCAGCGCGCCGCGGCCGACGCCCAGGACGTCGACGGTCGACAGCGGCTTGGCCGGCAGTTCGTCGAACAGGTGTTTCGCGTCGTCGCGCGCCGCGACCACGCTTTCGGTCATCCGGTCATGCAGCGCGGCCGCGACGGCCGCGCGCGCGTCGTCCGACAGCGCCTTCTTGCCGCCGAGCAGGCCCGATTTCAGCGTGACCGTGAATTCGACGCCGCGCTCGATGCGGCGCACCTGCGTGAGGCCGCAATGCTGCGCGATGTCGGTCGCCTTGCTCGCCCACGGCGAAACCGTGCCGAAGCGCGGCAGCACGACGAAGGTCTCGGTCGCGCCCTTCTCGTCCGCCGGCTGGAACGGCGCGCCGTAGTGCATCAACGCGTCGATGCGCGCGCTGTCGTCCGCCGACAGCGGCTCGGCCGCATTGACGAAGTGCAGGAACTGGCCGCGCACCGCGACGATGTTGGCGTCGATTTGCCTGAGCGTGTCGAGCAGACGGGTTTGACGGAAATCGGAGAGGGCCGAAGCGCCGGGAAAACACGAGAAGTGAGCCATGGGCTGGACTGACGTCGATGAGTCGCGCGAGGTGGCGACGTGGGGCGAAAGGAAGGCCGTAATTATACCCGGAAGTCGGCCGCCCAAGACCGGCCAATCGGTAGTCCGCGCGCACCGCCACGATGCCCGGGCGGGCGGCGCACCGGCCCGCCCGCGGGGCCAGCCTGCGCGGGCCCGCGCGCCGGCCGCCGTGGCGCGGCCGCACGGCCCCTGCTCGGCCGCCGCCGGTTCGCGCACTTTTGGCGCTATCATTCCGGGTTCACCGGGCCCGGGCCCTCAGCGAATTCTCACCGGGCGGCGTGCGCGCCGCCCGTCATCGAAGCAATCCAATGGATGTCATCGTCATCGGCGGCGGAATCAGCGGCGTCGCCACCGCCTACCAGTTGCGCGCGGCCGGCCATCGCGTGTGCGTGGTCGAACGCCACGCGACCGTCGCGCAAGGCGCGACCTACGGCGACGGCGGCGCGCTGCTGCCGAGCCCGCTCGACGTCTGGTTCGGCCCGACTTTCATGCGCGAGCGCCAGCCGCGCGACAGCGGCATCGTCTACAAGCCGGGCTTCAACGGCGGCGTGCGCCGCTTCGTCAAGCAGCTCGGCATGCTGCGCGAGCCCGACGCGTTCGCCGCGCAGTACGCGCGGCTGCGCCCGCTGATCGACGTGTCGCGCGACACGCTCGCCGATATCGAGGCGCGCCTCGAGCTCGAATTCGAGCAGAAGCCCGGTATCCTGCACGTCGTGCGCGATCCGCGCGACTGGGATGCGCTGCAACCCGCGCTCGACCTGCTGCGCACGCTCGACCAGCCGTATCGCACGCTCACCGCGGACGAATGCGTGGCGCTCGAACCGTCGGTGCCGGCCGAGCCCGGCTTTGCCGGCGGCGTGCTGCTCGAAACCGAGCGCACCGGCAACTGCCCGCTGTTCGCGAAACTGGTCAAGCAGACGCTCGACGAGCACGGCGTGCAGTTCCGCTTCGGCGCGGACGTCGCCGCGATCCGCGTCGACAACGGCCGCGTCGCGGTCGAGCTCGCGCCGCCCGGCAACCGGAGCGCGGCGCACGCGCGCGAAGTCGACGTGATGTCCGCCGACGCGATCGTGGTCGCCGCCGGCGCGGGCAGCCTCCCGCTGCTCGATCGACTCGGCTGGCGCCTGCCGCTGCACCCGGTGCGCGTCCATACGCTCACCGCGCCGGTCGCGTACGAAGAACATGCGCCGCATCTGAGCATCGTCGATTCGATCAAGCGGATCTCGATCACGCGCACCCATCAGCGGCTGCGCATCGGCGGGGCCGCCGTGCTGCAGAGCCTCGCCGATACCGCGAAGCCGCTCGCAGAGCCGCTGTCCGAGGCCGCGCTCGCGCTGCTCGGCCAGGCCGTCCACGACTGGGTGCCCGGCGCCGCGAAGATCTCGGCCGCGCTGTCGTGGCAAGGCACGCAACTGCTGTCGCCGGACGGCTTGCCCGTCGTCGGTCCGACCCCGCATCCGCGCGTGTTCGTCAATTTCGGCCATGGCCCGGCCGGCTGGGGCCTCGCGTGCGGGTCTGCTAAAGTGGTGAGCGACTATCTGGGCGGCAACGTCCAGCACTGGCCCGCCGACACGCTTGCCGCGCTGAACGCCGGCCGCTTCACGACCTGACCGCCGCGGGCCCGCCCGTGGCGGCGTCCTTGCCAGCCGCCACGACTCCGCGATGACCGTTACCCGCCCGTTCCCCGATTCCGATCCGATCGCGCTCTTGCGCGTCGCCGACCTGCGCGCCACCGAAGCCGACGCCACCGCCGTGCTGCCGCCGCACACGCTGATGGGCCGCGCCGGCGCGGCCGCCGCGCGCTGGCTGTCCGAACGCGTCGCCGGCGACGACCGCCCCGTCTGGTTCGCGGTCGGCCCCGGCAACAACGGCGGCGACGCGCTCGTGGCCGCCGCGCGGCTCCAGCAGCTCGGCGTCGCGACGCATGCGTGGATGCCGGTGCCGGTCAAGCCGGACGACGCGCAATGGGCGCTCGGTCTCGCACGCACGGCCGGCGTGCCGCTGTCGGCCATCCCGCCCGCGTCGCTGGACGGCTACGCGTGGGTCGTCGACGGGCTGTTCGGCATCGGTCTCGGCCGCGCGCTCGACGGCGTGTTCGCCGAACAGGCCGAACGCATCGCCGCCCATGCGCGCAGCGGCGGCCGCGTGCTCGCGCTCGACGTGCCGAGCGGGCTCGACAGCGACACGGGCCGCATCGTCGACGCGGGCATCGCCGTCGCGGCCACCCACACGCTCACCTTCATCGGCGCGAAACCCGGCCTCTACATGGGCGACGGCCGCGATCTCGCCGGCGAGATCCATGTCGCGTCGCTCGATGTCGCGCCGCCCACCGCACCGGCCATCGTGCTGAATGCGCCCGCGCGATTCGCCGCGGCGCTGCCCGCACGCGCCTTCGCATCGCACAAGGGCACGTACGGCAGCCTGGCGGTGCTCGGCGGCGACACGGGCATGTGCGGCGCACCGATCCTCGCCGCCCGCGCCGCGCTGTTCGCGGGCGCCGGCAAGGTACACGTCGGCTTCCTTGGCGCGGGCACGCCACCGTACGACCCGCCGTTTCCGGAACTGATGCTGCATCCGGCCGACACCGTCGACCTCGGCGCGATGACCGCGATCGCGGCCGGTTGCGGGCTCGGCACGCGTGAGGCCGCGGCGACGCTCGTGCGCGACGTGCTCGCGCTCGACACGGCGGCGCTGCTCGATGCCGACGCGCTGAACCTCGTCGCGACGCACGCGGACCTCGCGGCCGCCGTCGCCGCGCGCGGCGCCCGCGGCCATCCGTGCGTGCTGACGCCGCATCCGCTCGAAGCCGCGCGTCTGCTCGGCGGCGACACGGCCGCCGTGCAACGCGATCGCGTCGCGGCCGCGCAGACGCTCGCCGCACGTTACGCGGCCATCGTCGTGCTGAAAGGCTCGGGCACGGTGATTGCGGCGCCCGACGGCCGCGTGGCGATCAACCCGACCGGCAACGCGGCGCTCGCCACCGGCGGCACCGGCGACGTGCTCGGCGGCCTGATCGGCGCGCTGCTCGCGCAGCGGATCGCGCCGTACGAAGCCGCGCTGGCCGGCGTCTACCTGCACGGCCTCGCGGCCGACACGCTGACCGCGAACGGCGCCGGCCCGGCCGGGCTCACCGCGGGCGAGCTCGCGCCGATGGTGCGCACGCTGATCAATCGCCTTTTTTATCCGTCGCCGCGCGCCGACACGTAACGCCGCTATACTGACTGCCCCGCCGCACGGCGGGCCTTCTCGTCCGCTGGCTTTCCGATCACGATGAGCCGGCGCGGCATTCCTCCCGATTCACGCTTCACTCGAACCGCCATGACGCTGAAATCGCTCCCCGCCTGGACTGCCCTTCAATCCCACTTCGAACAGATCCGCCACGCGCGGCTGCGCGACTGGTTCGCGCCGGAAAACGACCGCGCGCCGACCCGCGCCGAACGCTTCACGATTCCGGGCGGCGGTCTCGCGGCCGATTTCTCGAAGAACCGCATCGACGACGAAACGTTGCGCCTGCTCGTGCAGCTCGCGCGCGAGGCTGGCGTCGAAGCGCGGCGCGACGCGATGTTCGCGGGCGAGGTCGTCAACCCGACCGAAGGCCGCGCGGCGCTGCACACCGCGCTGCGCGCGACCGATCCGCAGGCGCCGTTCCACGCCCAGGTGAGCGCGGAACGCGCGAAGATGGCGACGTTCGCGCGCGCCGTGCGCGGCGGCACGTGGACGGGCTATACGGGCAAGCGCATCCGCCACGTGATCAACATCGGCATCGGCGGGTCGGATCTCGGCCCGAAGATGGTCGTGCATGCGCTGCACCACGTCGCGACGCCCGAAATCTCGACGCACTTCGTGTCGAACGTCGACGGCGCCGATCTCGCGCGCGTGCTCGAACAGGTCGATCCCGAGGAAACGCTCGCGATCATCGTGTCGAAGACGTTTACGACGCTCGAGACGATGACGAACGCACGCTCGCTGCGCGACTGGTTCGTCGCGCGCGGCTGCTCCGAGGACGCGCTCGCGAAGCACTTCGTCGGCGTGTCGGCGAACCCGGCCGAAGTCGTGAAGTTCGGCATCGCCGCCGACAACGTGTTCGAAATGTGGGACTGGGTCGGCGGCCGCTATTCGCTGTGGTCGGCGGTCGGCCTGTCGATCATGATCGCGGTCGGCCCCGAACAGTTCGACGAACTGCTGGCCGGCGCGAACGACATGGACCGCCACTTCCGCGAAGCGCCGCTCGAGCGCAACCTGCCGGTGCTGCTCGGCCTGATCGGCATCTGGTACCGGAATTTCTTCGGCTCGCAGAGCTATCTCGTCGCGCCGTATTCGGAAGCGCTGCACTACCTGCCGTCGTACCTGCAGCAGCTCGAAATGGAGAGCAACGGCAAATCCGCGCGCCTGGACGGCACCTTCGTCGACTACCCGACGTCGGCCGTCACGTGGGGCGAGCCGGGCACCAACGGCCAGCACGCGTTCTTCCAGATGCTGCACCAGGGGCCGACGATCGTGCCGATCGACTTCATCGCGGTGCTGACGCCCGAGCATCCGCTCGCGAGCCACCATCCGAAGCTGCTCGCGAACTGCTTCGCGCAGAGCGAAGCGCTGATGCTCGGCCGCACGCTCGAGGAAGCGCGCAAGGTCGCCGGGCCCGGCAAGGAAGCGCTCGCGCCGCACCTGACGTTCCCCGGCAACCGCCCGACCACGACGCTGCTCGTCGATGCGCTGACGCCGCGCACGCTCGGCGCGCTGATCGCGCTTTACGAGCACAAGGTGCTCGTGCAGGCGACGGTGTGGGACATCAATCCATTCGACCAGTGGGGCGTCGAGCTCGGCAAGATTCTCGGCAAGGTCGTCGAGGCCGACCTGTCGGCCGACTCGGTCGATCCGGCGAAGCACGACTCGTCGACCACCGCGCTGATCGAGCGCGCCCGCGCGGCGCTCAAGCGTTGAATCTCTGACGCGACGGCGTCATGCCGTGTCGACCGCGCGCTCCGCGCTACGCGGCCGGCGCGGACGTTCACGCGTTGCGCGACGCCGCGTGCGGCGCGACGATGCGCCCGGCATCGATGGTGACGGTCGTCGCGCAGCGGCGCGCGAGTTCGGCATCGTGCGTGACGAGCACGAGCGTCGCGCCGTGCGTGCGGTTCAGTGCGAACATCAGGTCGATGACCGCATGGCCGGTTGCCGCGTCGAGGCTGCCGGTCGGCTCGTCGGCGAACAGGATCGCCGGGCGCGTGACGAACGCGCGTGCGAGTGCGACGCGCTGTTGTTCGCCGCCCGACAGCAGCTTCGGGTAATGCGCGGTGCGCTCGCCGAGGCCGACCTGCACGAGCAGCGCCCGGGCGCGGTCGGCCGCGTCGCGCGCGCTGATGCCGCCCTGCAGTTCAAGCGGCAGCATCACGTTTTCGAGCGCGGTCAGGTGCGGCATCAACTGGAACGACTGGAACACGAAACCGACCGCGCCGTTGCGCAGCGCCGCGCGTTCGTCCTCGTCGAGCCGATCGAGCGCGCGGCCGAGCAGGCGAACCGTGCCGCTCGTCGCGCTGTCCAACCCGGCGAGCAGGCCGAGCAGCGTCGATTTGCCCGACCCCGACGCGCCGACGATCGCGAGGCTGCTGCCCGGCTGCACGGCGAGCGTGATGCCGTCGAGGATCGTCAACTCGCCCGTTGCATCGGCAACCCGCTTGCACACGTCATGGACTTCGATGATCGGATCGGTAATCTTGAACATGGACACCACATTTCGCTGGAAAAGACGCGCGGCGGCCGCCGCGCTGCTAGGCACCCTGCTGGCCGTCACCGTGCCCGCACGCGCCGCGACGGCGCCGGCATCGAACACGCCCGTGATCGTCGTGCTCGGCGACAGTCTGTCGGCCGAATACGGCTTGCCGCGCGATACCGGCTGGGTGGCGCTGCTGCGGCAACGGCTCGCGACCGAGCGAATCGATTATAGCGTCGCGAACGCCAGCGTCAGCGGCGACACCACGAGCGGCGGCCGTGCGCGGCTGCCCGCGGTGCTGCAGCGGCTCAAGCCGTCGATCGTCGTCGTCGAGCTCGGTTCGAACGATGCGCTGCGCGGCGTGCCGCTCGCGACAACCGAGCAGAACCTGCGCGACATCATCGCCGGCGCGCGACGTGCGCAGGCGAAAGTCGTACTGGTCGGCATGTACGTGCCGCCCAATTACGGCCCCGACTACACGCAGAAGTTCCATGCGGTCTATACGCGGCTGTCGAAGGATCTCGGCGTGCCGCTCGTGCCGTTCCTGCTCGCCGGCATCGAGAACAAGCCGGACATGTTCCAGGCCGACCAGATGCACCCCGCGCAGCAGGCCCAGGGCGTCCTGCTCGACAATGTATGGCCGGCGCTGAAGCCGCTACTCGGCAAGCCGCACGGCTGACCGCGGCCGCACCGGAAAACGAAAAGCCCCGCTTCGAGCGGGGCTTTTCGATGGTTGCGGACGAAACGATGCTCAGTTGTCGCCGTCCTGCTGCTGGCTGGCCGTCGTGCTGCCGTACAGCTTCACCTTCGAGCGATCGCGCAGCGCGGCGAGGTACGCTTCGCCTTCGCTTTGCGCATCGACCTGCGCCATCTGTTGCTGCGCGGCCGCCAGTTGCTGCGGATCGACCGCCGAACCGGGGATCACCGCGTTCACGCGGTAGATCGCATAGCCGTCCGCGCCGAGGTCGACACCGACGTAAGCCGGCAGCGTCTTCGCGTCGACCTTGTAGACGGCGCTCAGCGCAGCCGGCGTCAGGCCCTGCGACTGCGTGCGCGACACCTTCTGCGCGGGCGCGAACCCGTCGGTGGACTTCGACTTCTGCAACTCGGCCAGCTTCGCCGCACCGTCCTTCTTCGCGAGTTCCGCGGCCTGCTCGGCGACGACCTTCTGACGCACGACGTCCTTGATCGTGTCGAGCGCGGGCACCGCCGCCGGCTTGTAGTCGGTCACGCGCGCCGAGATCAGCGTGTTGTTGCCGACGTCGATCGCCTGCGTGTTGTTCCGGTTCTTCACCGAGTCGTTCGCGAACACGGCGGCCAGGAACTTCGGATTGTTCAACGGGCTCGTCGGCGGCAGCTGCGGATTCGGCGTCGGCGTGACGGTGGCCGTCTGGATCGTCAGTTTGTACTTGTCCGCGGCCGGCTGCAGCGTCTTCGCCTTTTCGTAGACGGTCGACGTGAACCCTTCCGCGTTGTCCGAGAACGCCTTCGCTGCGTACTGCTGCTTCAGGTCGACCGCGATCTGGTCCTTCACTTCCGCGAACGGCTTGACGACGGCCGGCTTCACTTCGGTCGCCTTCAGGATGTGGAAACCGAGATCCGACTGCACGACTCCGCTCACGTCGCCCTGCTTGAGCGAGAACGCGGCATCGTCGAACGCCTTGCCGCCCGCGGTCGAGCCGCGCGTGATGAAGCCGAGGTCGCCGCCCTTCGCCGCCGACGGTGCGTCCTGCGAGTTCTTCTGCGCGATCTGCGCGAATTGATCCGGATGCGCTTTCACGTCGGCGAGCAGTTGCTCGGCCTTCGCTTTCGCGGCCGCCTTGTCGGCCGCGCTGGCGCTGCCCGGCGCGGCGATGAAGATGTGGCTCACGCGCACCTGCGCTTCGGTACGGAAGTGCGTCGGGTTGTCGTCGTAGAACTTCTTGATGTCCGCTTCCGTCGGCTGCGCGCTCGCGGCCGCCGCGGCCGGCGAATAGACGAGGTACTGGATCGTCGCGGTTTCCGGCGTCGCAAAGCTCTGCTTGTGCGCGTCGTAGTACGCGGTGAGCTGCGCGTCAGTCGGCTGGACCTTCGCTGCGAAGTCGCTCGTCTTCAGCACGAGCGCCTGCACTTCGCGCTGCTGCGCGGCGAGTTCGGACAGGCGTTGCGCGAGGCTCTTGGGCGTGAACGCGCTCGACACGATGCTGGCCGGAATCTGCTGCAGCGCGAGGCTGTAACGCACGCGCTCCTGGTACTGCTCCGGCGTCATCCCCTGGAACGACAGCAGTTGCGCATAGCGTTCGACGTCGATCGTGCCGTCGGGCTTTTTCAGCGACGCGATCATCGGGTCGCTCATCAGCGCGTCGCGCACCGCGTTGTCGGACGCGGTCAGGTGCAGGCGTTGCGTCTCGTCGGCCAGCACGCGTTGCTGGATCAGGCCGTCGAGCACCTGCTTGCGGTGCTCGGGCGTATCGAACATCTTGATGTCGAACTGTCCGCCAAGCGCCTGGCGCGCCTGGTCGATCTGCTGGCGGAACGCGCCGTCGAATTCGACCCGCGTGATCTTGTGCCCGTTGACCGCCGCGACGTTCGCACTGTCGTCGAAGAAGCCGCGGAAGCCTTGGATCCCGACGAAACCCAGCCCCGGCAACACGATCAGGAGCAGGAGCGCCATCATCAGGCGCTGGTGATTACGGAAGAAATCGAGCATGCGTGACGGAAAAATTGGACAAAACGACCGATATTACAACATACGGGGTGGGACGGGAAAAAAGCAGGTCATGCCGTGCGCGAATGGAACTGGAATTCGGCAGCCGCTCTCCACTCCGCGGTCACGTGCCCGCAAGTGGGCACAACGAACGATACAAATGAAAAAGCCCGCACAAGGCGGGCTTTCTTATTTCTGGCGGAGCGGACGGGACTCGAACCCGCGACCCCCGGCGTGACAGGCCGGTATTCTAACCGACTGAACTACCGCTCCTTGGTCTGGCTGAATCGTGAAACTGGTGGGTGCTGAGGGGTTCGAACCCCCGACCTACGCCTTGTAAGGGCGCCGCTCTACCAGCTGAGCTAAGCACCCGTTTCCGATTCGTTCCGACTGCGATCTGCGTTTTGCGCATCAACAATCAGCGAGCCCGCAAGTTTAATTCATCCCCGAACATTTTGCCAAGCCTGCGCGCGAATTTTTTAACGCACATGCTCGCACGACTCCGATGCGCATAAAAAAACCCGCGGACGTTGCCGCGGGTTTTTGTGAACGACCGTCAACAACGACGGTGTTCACGGCCTCAGTGCTTGACGACTTCCGTCGAGCCGGCATCCTTCCCCGCCTCGCCGACCGGCGCCGCAGCCTTCGCTTCTTCCTCCGGCGGCAGCGGCGTCGGCGAACGCTCGAGCGCGAGTTCCAGCACCTTGTCGATCCAGCGGACCGGCACGATCTCGATCGCGTTCTTCACGTTGTCCGGAATGTCCGCGAGATCCTTCACGTTCTCTTCCGGGATCAGCACGAGCTTGATGCCGCCGCGATGCGCAGCCAGCAGCTTTTCCTTCAGCCCGCCGATCGGCAGCACTTCGCCACGCAACGTGATTTCGCCCGTCATCGCGACGTCGGCCCGCACGGGAATACCCGTCAGCACCGACACCAGCGCGGTCGTCATCGCCCCGCCGGCGGACGGACCGTCCTTCGGCGTCGCGCCTTCCGGCACGTGGATGTGGATGTCCTGCTTCTCGAACGCTTCGTCCTTGATACCGAGACGACGCGAACGCGAGCGCACGACCGAACGCGCAGCCTCGACCGACTCCTTCATCACGTCGCCGAGCGAGCCCGTACGAATCACGTTGCCCTTGCCCGGCATCACCGCGGCTTCGATCGTCAGCAGATCGCCGCCGACTTCCGTCCACGCGAGGCCCGTCACCTGACCGACCTGGTTTTCCTTCGCCGCGAGGCCGAAGTCGTACTTGCGCACGCCGAGGAACGTGTCGAGGTTCTCGCCATCGACCTTGATCGCGCCCGACGCCTTCTTCAGCAGCAGCATCTTCACGACCTTGCGGCAGATCTTCGACACTTCCCGCTCGAGCGAACGCACACCGGCTTCGCGCGTGTAGTAGCGGATGATGTCGCGGATCGCCTGCTCGGTGACCTCGATCTCGCCTTCCTTCAGCCCGTTGTTCTTCTTCTGCTTCGGCAGCAGGTAACGCTGGGCGATGCTGACCTTCTCGTCTTCCGTATAGCCCGACAGACGGATCACTTCCATCCGGTCGAGCAGCGGCGGCGGGATGTTCAGCGAGTTCGACGTCGCGACGAACATCACATCCGACAGATCGAAGTCGACTTCGATGTAGTGGTCGGCGAACGTGTGGTTCTGTTCCGGATCCAGCACTTCGAGCAGCGCCGACGACGGATCGCCGCGGAAATCCATCCCCATCTTGTCGACTTCGTCGAGCAGGAAGAGCGGATTGCGCACGCCGACCTTCGCGAGGCTTTGCAGGATCTTGCCCGGCATCGAACCGATGTACGTGCGGCGGTGGCCGCGGATCTCGGCTTCGTCACGCACGCCGCCGAGCGCCATCCGGACGAACTTGCGATTCGTCGCGCGGGCGATCGACTGGCCGAGCGAGGTCTTGCCGACGCCCGGAGGCCCGACGAGGCACAGGATCGGTGCCTTGACCTTGTCCACGCGCTGTTGCACCGCGAGATACTCGAGGATCCGTTCCTTGACCTTCTCAAGGCCGAAGTGATCCTCGTCGAGCACCTGCTCGGCGTTCGACAGGTCGTTGTTGACCTTGCTCTTCTTGCGCCACGGCAGGCCGATCAGCGTGTCGATGTAGTTGCGCACGACGGTGGCTTCCGCCGACATCGGCGACATCAGCTTCAGCTTCTTCAGTTCTGCGTCGGCCTTCTTCTTGGCTTCCTTCGGCATGCGCGCGGCGTTGATGCGCTTCTCGAGTTCCTCGAGATCCGCACCTTCCTCGCCCTCGCCCAGTTCCTTCTGGATCGCCTTGACCTGTTCGTTCAGGTAGTACTCGCGCTGGCTCTTTTCCATCTGGCGCTTCACGCGCCCGCGGATGCGCTTTTCGACCTGCAGGATGTCGATCTCGGCTTCGAGCTGCGCGAGCAGGTGCTCGAGGCGCTCGATGACCGGGAACATCTCGAGGATGTGCTGCTTCTGGTCGAGCTTGAGCGGCAGGCGCTCGGCGATCATGTCGGCGAGGCGCCCCGCTTCGTCGATGCCCGACAACGACGTGAGAATCTCCGGCGGGATCTTCTTGTTCAGCTTCACGTACTGGTCGAACTGCGACACGATCGCGCGACGCAGCGCTTCCGTCTCGGCGCTGTCGGCGTGATCGGGCTCGAGCGGCATCACTTCGCAGGAGAACTGCGTCTCCTGTTCCTCGATCGACAACGCCTTCGCGCGCTGCAGGCCCTCGACGAGCACCTTCACGGTGCCGTCCGGCAGCTTCAGCATCTGCAGAATGTTGGCGATACAACCGACCTCGTACATGTCCTTTTCGGTCGGTTCATCCTTGGCCGCGGTTTTCTGGGCGACGAGCATGATGTGCTTGCCGCCTTCCATCGCTGCTTCGAGGGCCTTGATCGATTTCGGCCGGCCCACGAAGAGCGGAATGACCATGTGCGGGAAAACGACGACATCCCGCAGCGGCAGCAGCGGGAGCGTGATGCGTTCCGGCGGGAGAAGTTGGGTGCCTGACATTTCATTTCCCCATGAGTGGAATCAATTGTTCGGTAATTGAGGCCGCCACAACGAATTGCAAGCCTTCAAGTGCGGGAAATATTCGGTAAGAAAGTAACCACCGCGTGTCGAGTCAGAGTTACCCACAAGATAAACGAAAAAAAGCCGCCCACGGACTCATGAACGGCCTTTTTCGCTGAACATCGTCGGCAAGCCGGTCAGTTCGAACCCGCCACCTTCGGCGTGTCCTCGTAGATCAGCAAGGGCTTGCCGTCCCCATCGATGACATTCTCGTCGATGATGACCTTGCTGACCCCTTTCATCGTCGGCAGCTCGTACATCACGTCGAGCAACGCCTGTTCGATGATCGAACGCAAACCGCGCGCGCCGGTCTTGCGGCGAATCGCCTTGCGGGCGACTGCCTGCAACGCGCCCGGCCGGATTTCCAGTTCGACGCGCTCCATTGCGAACAGCTTGTGATACTGCTTGACGAGCGCATTCTTCGGCTCGACCAGGATCTTCATCAGCGCGGCTTCGTCGAGCTTGCCGAGCGTCGCGACCACCGGCAGGCGGCCGATCAATTCGGGGATCAGACCGAATTTGATCAGGTCTTCCGGTTCCGTCTCGCGCAGCACTTCGCCCGCGTCGCGTTCCTGCTTGCTCTTGACCGTCGCGCCGAAGCCGATGCCGGTCTTCTCGGTACGATCGGTGATCACCTTTTCGAGACCGTCGAACGCGCCGCCGCAGATGAACAGGATGTTGGTCGTGTCGACCTGGATGAAATCCTGGTTCGGGTGCTTGCGGCCGCCCTGCGGCGGCACCGACGCCATCGTGCCCTCGACGAGCTTCAGCAGCGCCTGCTGGACACCCTCGCCCGACACGTCGCGCGTGATCGACGGGTTGTCCGACTTGCGGCTGATCTTGTCGATTTCGTCGATGTAGACGATCCCGCGCTGGGCCTTGTCGACCTCGTAGTTGCAGTTCTGCAACAGCTTCTGGATGATGTTCTCGACGTCCTCGCCGACGTAGCCGGCTTCGGTCAGCGTCGTCGCGTCCGCGATCACGAACGGCACGTTGAGCAACCGCGCGAGCGTCTGCGCGAGCAACGTCTTGCCGGAGCCCGTCGGGCCGATCAGCAGGATGTTGCTCTTCGACAGCTCGACGTCGTCCTTCTTGTCGAGATGCTTCAGGCGCTTGTAGTGGTTGTACACGGCCACCGCGAGGATTTTCTTCGCGCGCTCCTGGCCGATCACGTACTGATCGAGGATGTCGCGAATTTCCTGCGGACTCGGCAAATCCGACCGGGACAGGCTGGCCTCGACGCCGGCGGCAGCCGCCTCGTCGCGAATGATTTCGTTGCAGAGGTCGATACATTCATCGCAGATGAACACCGACGGGCCCGCGATGAGTTTTTTCACCTCATGCTGGCTTTTCCCGCAAAACGAGCAATACAACAGCTTCTCGCTGTTCGAACCTTTTTTGTCCGCCATGAATGTAGAGCCTCCGGACAGGTAAATGACATGATACGCCGATTGCTCCGGACGCCGCGCCTAGGGCGCGACCGGAGCCGGCTGGATGCGCTTGCCGCAGATGCTCAGGGCACTCGGGACGTTTGAGGGCGCCGGCCCGAATCGGGGCGGCACCCCGTTTAAGCTCACGGGCGCTTCAATAGCACCTGATCGATCAGCCCGTACGCCTTCGCGTCCTCGCTCGACATGAAGTTATCACGGTCGGTGTCGCGCGCGATGCGCTCGACGTCCTGGCCCGTGTGCTGCGCGAGCAGGTTGTTCAACCGCTCCTTCAGGTAGAGGATCTCGCGTGCCTGGATCTCGATGTCGGATGCCTGGCCGCGCGCGCCGCCGAGCGGCTGGTGAATCATCACGCGCGAATTCGGCAGCGCGAAGCGCTTGCCCTTCGCGCCCGACGCGAGCAGGAATGCGCCCATGCTGGCCGCGAGGCCCATGCACAGGGTCGACACGTCCGGCTTGATGAACTGCATCGTGTCGTAGATCGCCATCCCGGCCGACACCGAGCCGCCCGGGCTGTTGATGTAGAGGCTGATGTCCTTGTCGGGATTCTCGCTCTCGAGGAACAGCAATTGCGCGACCACGAGATTGGCGGTCTGGTCGTTCACTTCGCCGACCATGAACACCAGGCGCTCCTTCAGGAGACGCGAATAGATATCGTACGAACGCTCGCCGCGGCCGCTCGTTTCGACGACGATCGGCACCAGCCCCAGCGCTTGCGCCTCGAAACCCTGCGGCGCGTTCGAAGCAAGCATGTCCAGCAATTCAGCGCGAGTGATCATTCAATGAACCTTGTTCGAATGGAAAATTGAACGGAAGGAAGCCGCCCGCTCAATCGCCATATTAATGGCAACCGTGCGCTTGACGTAAAAACGGCGTGCGGGCCGTCGCTCCGACAGCCGGCACGCCGCTAGAGCAACACTTACGCTTGCGCCGATGCGCTCGCGAGTGCCTCGAAGCTCACTTCCTTGTCCGTCACCTTTGCCTTGCCCAGCACGAAATCGACGACGTTGCTTTCAACGACGAACGCTTCCATCTCGGCGAGGCGCTGCTGGTTGGAATAATACCAGCGGACCACTTCCTTCGGGTCTTCGTAGCTCTTCGCGAACTCGTCGACTTCCGCGCGGATCTGTTCCGGCTTCGCTTCCAGGCCGTTCGCCTTCACGAGCTCGGCCAGCACGAGGCCCAGCTTCACGCGGCGCTCGGCCTGCTCGGCGAACATTTCGGCCGGGATCGGTGCGTCCTTCGCGTTCGGCACGCCGCGCTGCGCCAGATCCTGGCGAGCCATTTCGACGAGGCGTTGCTGGTCCTGCTCGATCAGCGCCTTCGGCACGTCGAGTTCGGAAATCTTCAGCAGCGCGTCCATCACCTGGTTCTTGACGATCGACTGCGTGCGACGCTTCGCTTCGCGCTCGAGGTTTTCCTTGATTTCGGCGCGCATCTTCGTGAGGTCGCCGTCTTCGATGCCGAGCGACTTCGCGAATTCCGCGTCGATTTCCGGCAGGTGCGGCCATTCGATCTTCTTCATCGTGACCGTGAACTGCGCCGTTTTGCCGGCGACGTCCTTGCCGTGGTAGTCATCCGGGAACTTGAGGTCGAACGTACGCTGTTCGCCGACCTTCAGGCCGAGCGCCGCCGTTTCGAATTCCGGCAGCATGCGGCCTTCGCCGAGCACGAACGGGAAATCTTCGGCCGTGCCGCCCTGGAACGCGACGTCGTCGATCTTGCCGACGAAGTCGACCGTCACGCGGTCGCCGTTCTTCGCTGCGGTGTCCGCCCCGCCGTCGCCGTGCTCGCCGGCTTCGCCGCGTGCGTGATAGTGCACGCGCTGCTTGCGCAGGATGTCCAGCGTGCGGTCGATTTCGGCGTCGCCGATCGACGTGGTCGAGCGCTCGACTTCAGCCGTCGCCAGATCGCCGATCTTCACTTCCGGGTAGACCTCGAACGTCGCGTCGAACGCGTATGCGTCCTCAGCCTGTTCCTGCTTCGGCTCGAAGCTCGGCTGGCCGGCGACGCGCAGGTTTTCCGCGCGGCTGACCGTGAAGAATTCCTGGCCGATCTTGTCGCTCAGCACTTCCGCTTCGACCTGACCCGCGTATTGCTGGGCGACCATCTTCACCGGCACCTTGCCCGGGCGGAAACCGGGCATGCGCACGGTCTTCGCGAGTTTCTGGATGCGGGCGTCGATTTCCTTCTGCACGGTGTCTTTCGGCAAAGAAATCGTCACACGGCGTTCAAGCTTGCCGAGGTTCTCAACAACGTTAGCCATGGCTTCAATCGTCCTAAAATTATTCGAGCGAATCGGGTTTTCCTTGCCGTGCCTGCCTGCAGCATGCGGTGCGTCGCACTCGCACGCCGCGCCGGAGCGCCACGCCATCCCTGCACGCGCCGGATGGCTAGCGCAAGCGGCTCGGAGCACGGCTTTGGCCGGAAGAATCGACTATTCTAGCAAACAATTTTCGTCGTATCGCCAGATCGGTGCGACACGCGTGCGTCCCCGCCCCGTCGACAGCCCGTTGCACGGCCCTGCACGCGGATCGCCGCTATGCCGAACGGCATATCCACCTCGGGCCTTCCATCCTGTAAGCTCCGATAGCGTGTGCGCCGCCGTCATGGCGGCGACCATTCATTCTTCACACCAATCACGCCTTCCGGAGACACCATGCCGCACCACCCGTCCGCGCCTGTCGTCGTCATCGCGCCCGATTCGTTCAAAGGCTCGCTTTCCGCCGAGCAGGTCGCGGACGCGATCGCCACCGGCATTCGCCGCGCCCGGCCCGATGCGGTCGTGCGTTGCTGCCCGATGGCCGACGGCGGCGAAGGCACGCTCGACGCGATGCTGGCGGGCGGCGGCACGCGGCGCACGCTGCGGGTGGCCGGCGCGTCGCTGGCGGCGCGCGATGCGGCGGTCGGCGTCATCAATGCGCGCACCGCGATCGTCGAGACGGCCGAGATCGTCGGGATTACCGACCCGGTCGGCATGAGCGTGCCGGTCGACGCACGCAGCACGCGCGGGATGGGCGAGGCAATCCGCACGCTGCTCGACGACGGCCTGCGCCGCTTCTTCGTCGCGCTCGGCGGCAGCAGCACCAACGACGCGGGCGCCGGGCTGCTCGCCGGGCTCGGCCTGCAGTGCTTCGACGCCGGCGGCCAGCCGGTCGAGCCCGTGCCGTCGCGGCTCGCCGACATCGCGCGCATCGACGCGTCGGGGCTGGATCCGCGCCTGAAGGAAACGGAATTCGTCGGCATGTCCGACGTCGACAACCCGCTGACGGGCGCGCATGGCGCGACCGCCGTGTTCGGTCCGCAAAAAGGCGTGACGGCCGCCCAGGTCGCGACCCTCGATGCGGCCCTCGCCGGCTTCGCCGACCTGCTCGAAGCCGCGCTCGACCGCCGCGGCCGCGAACTGCCGGGCGCGGGCGCGGCGGGTGGCCTCGGTTTCGCGCTGCACATGCTCGGCGCACGCTTCGAGCCCGGCGCCGAAGTGGTCGCACGCCAGGTCGGGCTCGACGCCGCACTGGCCGGCGCCGACTGGTTGATCACCGGCGAAGGCCGCTCCGACGTGCAGACGCTGCACGGCAAGGCGCCGTTCATCGCATGCCGGCACGCGCAGGCGGCCGGCGTACCCGCATCGCTGCTGTCGGGCGCGGTCGATCCGGCCGCGTTGCCGCGCCTGTCCGAGCATTTCTCCGGCTGCTTTTCGCCGGCTCCCGGGCCGATCACGCTCGACGCCGCGATCCGCGACGCGGCCAATCTGCTTGCGAACGAAGCGGAACAGTTGACACGCCTGAAGTACGGTGCACACTGACCGTTGACCCGAGCGCGCGATACAGGAACAATCGGGCCCGCCCTTTTTCTTCAGGATTCGACATGAAAGGCCGTCAAGCCGGGCTCGATCAGTTTCTGACCTATCGCCTCCATGCGCTCACGAAGCGCTCCGACCGCGGGATCGGCGAGGTGTACCGGCACAAGCTCGACATCTCGCTGCCGGAGGCGCGTGTGATCGCCGCCGTCGGCGCGTTCGGCCCGTTCTCGATCATGGATCTCGCGCGCCACACCAATCTCGACAAGAGCCAGGCGAGCCGCGCGGCCGAAGCGCTGCTGCGCCAGGGGCTGCTCGAGCGCAGCGCGAGCGACGAAGACGGCCGGATCGTGCTGATCGCGCTGACCACCGACGGCCGCGCGCTGCATCGCAAGATCATGCCGATCGTGCGCAAGTGGAACGACGGTTTGCTCGCATGCCTGTCCGACAGCGAACGTCAGACGTTCGAGCGGCTGCTCGACAAGGTCGTCGCGCACGCGACCGAGCGCGACGACTGAGCCGCGTGGCGGGCCGGCCTCGCCGGATCGGCCAGCGCTGCCGGCAGAATTGATCCGACGAATCAGACAGGCCGCCCGGGTCGCGTCACGCCCGATCCGGGCGGCCCGTTTTGCATCATGCGGCCGGCGTCGCACGAAGCGCGCGTGGTCGCGTTACCGGCGGCCGAGAATTCAGCCGCCCCCGTGCGCACTACAACCCGCTGTTCGTCGCGCGCTGGCGCAACAACCCGAGCACCGCGTCGCAGTACGGGGTCGGCACGCCAAGCCTGCGGCCGAGCTCCGGAAACACGCCGAGGATCGGCCCGATCTCCAGCGCGCGCCCCGCCTCGAAATCCTGCAGCATCGACGTCTTGAACGCGCCGAGCTTGCGCGTGACCGCGATCCGCTCGGGGCCGCTCATCCCGGTGGACAGGCCAAGCCTCGCGCCGATCGCGGCCGCCTCCTCCATCATCCGCAGCGCGAGATCCTGCGTGAACGGATCGTCGAGCAACTGCTCGGCCGTCGACCCGGTCAGCGCGCTCAGCGGATTCATGTTCATGTTGCCCCACAGCTTCGTCCAGATCTCGGTCCGGATCGCGCGCGTCGACTCGACGTCGAAACCGCCGGCCGCGAGCGCCGCGGCGAACCGCGCGGTGGCCATGTCGAGCCGCGGATCGGGCGTGCCGACGATCAGCCGGTTGCCGCGCCCGCGCCGCACGACACCCGGCGCGTCGGTACTCGACGACAGGTGCACGACGCAGCCGATCGCCTGCGCGGGCGGCAACGCGGCCGACACCGCGCCGCCCGGGTCGACCGCATCGAGCGGCACGCCGTCGACCGCCCCTTCGAGCCCGTGCGTGAACCACCACGGCAGCCCGTTCATCGCCGCGACGATCACCGTATCCGGCCCGATCAGCGGCGCAATGCGCTCAGCCAGCGCCGGTAGCGCCTGCGCCTTCAGCGCGATCACCACGTAGTCCTGCACGCCGAGCGCGGCCGCATCATCGCTGGCGCGCACCGGCACCGACGAGGTCACGCCCGCCTCATCGATCACGCGCACGCCGTGCGCATTCAGCGCATCGAGCGTCGCGCCGCGTGCGTATGCGCTCACGCTCATGCCGGCGCTCGACAACGCGGCCGCGAGCAATCCGCCGATCGCGCCGACACCGACCACCGCCACGCGCACCGACCCCGAATTCGTGTCGTTCATGATGGCATTCCGTCTTCTGGAAACTGACGAGCATAACGCGCAATGGTTGTGCACACAACCATTCATACGGCGTACCGCATACGTTCGCACGCGTCAGCGCGGCACACCGCCGGCTTCCACCGCTTCGCCGTCGGTCGCGCCGCCCGTCGCGCCCAGCACGCCGGCGATCTGGCTCTTGTCGTGCATGCCGAGCTTGCGGTACGCGCAGCGCAGGTAGTGACGCACGGTCGTCGGCGAGATCGCCATCTGCTGCGCGACTTCCTTATGCGAACGCCCGGCGCCGTAATAACGGATCGCCGCGAGTTCGCGCGGGCTCAGCCGGTCGAGCAGCGAGCGCGGCCGCGCCTCGATCTGGAACAGCCCCGCGACGGGCACGCAGTGGATGCGCAGCGCGTCGCCGACGAACGGCTGGCCCGACTGGCGCCGCAGGTGCGCGACGAGCGGATCCGGCACGCGCGCGCCGGTCCAATCCGGCCATTCGGTTCGCAGCACGTCGTCGAAACCGTGATCGGCATGGTGCAGCACGCCGAAGTTGTCGCACAGCGCACGCGCCGCCGGCGCCGGCGCCGGCGCGACCGTGTCGCCGCGCTCGCGCGTGAGCTGCGCGGCGCGATTGATCGTCAGTGCGGCGGCCAGGTGCGGAATCACTTCCTCGAAGCGCCGCGCGTCGTCGTCGCTGAACGGCCGGTTCAGGCCCTGGCGGTAGATCGACATGAACGTCGTCAGGCCGAAGCGGCGATCGAGCGTACACACGCACATCAGTTGCGCGAGCCCGTACTTCACGCACCAGTCGCGAAACCGTGCATCGAGCCCCGGTTCGACGACCGTCAGCCGCACCGCACGGCCGTGCGCGCCGTGCAACGTGCGGTGCGCGAGCGGATCGCAATCGCGCACGCGCTTCCAGTCGGTGAAGAACGCGTGCGGCAACCGGTACAGAAAGCTGTTGTGCATCACCGGGCCGGTCGGCACATGGGTCGCGACGCCCGTCCATGCGGCATCGAACGGCATGAGTGCCTGCAACAGGGAAAGGAACCGGCATTCGAATTCTCCGATGGCGGACTGCGCGGCCACCGCGTACAGGTCGAGCAGCATCAGCCCGAGTTCGCGCTGCACTGCGTCGTCACGCGCGACGCCGTCGAAATCGGCGCGCCGGGACGGTAGCGGCGGCCATGCGAATTCGTCGAGGACGATGGCGGCCGGCACATCGCGCAGCGCGTCGAGATCCTGCCCGATATCCGTCGTGATCCTCACTTTCCGCTCCCCTGCCCGATCGGGCCGCTGATGTGCGCAACGGCACCGGCCGATTATAGCGAGCGGCTTTTTTGGCGGGCCACGGTGCCGGAACGCTCGCCGGCCCCATCCATTTGAACGGTGCGCCGCACGTTGCTGCTTCGCAGCAAGGCGCGCGGCGGCATCGCACTGCCTTCGCGCCGTGAGTCGCGGGTTTTCCGCACCGTCCATCTGGACGACTGTTCCGCCGCTTTCCCGCTGCGGACACTGCGTCGCGACAACACCAACGACAAACCGATGCAGGACGGCATGGAGAACCCGACGTGACGCGCAGTTCGGCGCGATGGTCGGCATGTACCACCTGTTCTGACTCCCCAACGAGATCCCGCCATGAAGACCCTGTCCCCGGATACCGCCCGCTCGCCGGACGGCCGTGCGCCGACGTTCGCGCGCTCGACGCTCGTCGCGCTCGTCGCGTTCGCGGCCATCACGCCGCTGCTGCTGCTCGTGGCGCCCGCCGTCGCCGGTCGGCTCGCGACGCAACTCGGCTTGTCCGCGTCGCAAGTCGGTACCTACTTCTTCGTCGAACTCGGCGCGTTCAGCCTCGCGACCGTGCCGTCGTACCTGTGGCTCGGTCGCATCGACGCGCGCCGCGTCGCCGCTTTCGCCATCGCGCTGTTCGGCGCGGGCAACCTGCTGACCGCGCTGTGGATGCCAGGCTTCGCCGCGCTGCTCGCGCTGCGCGCCGTCACCGCGCTCGGCGGCGGCTCGTTGATGGTGCTCTGCATGACGAGCGCGGCAACGAGCACAAACAGCGACCGCGTGTACGGCCTGTGGGTCGTCGGCCAGCTGATCGCGGGCGCGATCGGCCTGTTCGTGCTGCCGCACGTGTTCGCCGCATTCGGGCTGCGCGCGCTGTATGTCGCGCTCGCCGCGCTCGCGCTGCTCGCGGCGCCGCTGTCGCGCGGTTTTCCTTCGTCGCTCGGCATGCGGCCGGCATCCGTGCGCAGCGAAGCGCCGCACACGCCGCGACGCTTCGTCGTGCTCGCCATCGGCGCGGTACTGACGTTCTATCTCGCGATCGGCAGCGTGTGGACGTTCGCGAGCCGTGCGGCGGCCGATGCCGGGCTCGATCCGCAGTCGACCGGCAACGTGCTCGCGATCGCGAGCGTGATCGGGATCGCCGGCGCGGCGCTCGCGTCGTGCGCGGGCGGCCGGCTTGCGCGGCGCGCGCTGCTGGCGGCCGGTTACGCGCTGCTCGCGGCGTCGCTCGTCGCGCTCGCCGCGATGCATGACGCCGCCGGCTACAGCGCGGCGATCTTCGTGTTCAAGTTCGCGTGGACCTTCGTGCTGCCGTTCATCCTCGCGACCGTCGCGCAGATCGACGCATCGGGCCGCCTCGTCGCGACGCTCAATTTCGTGATCGGCGCGGGTCTCGCCGCCGGTCCGCTGCTGGCCGGCCTGATGCTCGATGCCGGCGGCACGATGCGCACGCTGTTCATAGCCGCGACGGCCGTCGCGATCGTGTCGTTCGCCGCGCTGCGCCACATCGAGCGCCCTTCTTCCGTTTCCTCCCAACCGTGAAAGGTCACGCATCCATGAATCGCACTGCCTTCTTCACCGACGAACGCACTTTCTGGCATACCGGCGGCACGCACGCGCTGTTCTTCCCGGTCGGCGGCTGGGTCCAGCCGCCGTCGAGCGCGGGCTACGCGGAATCGCCCGATTCGAAGCGCCGCTTCCTGTCGCTCGTGCAGGCGTCGGGCCTGGCCGCGCAGCTCGACCTGCGCGGCGCCGAGCCCGCGACGACCGCCGACTTGCTGCGCATTCATCCGGCGCACTATCTCGACGCATTCCGCGCGCTGAGCGACGCGAACGGCGGCGACCTCGGCGATCTCGCGCCATTCGGCACGGGCAGCTACGAGATCGCCGCGCTGTCGGCCGGTCTCGCGATCGCGGCGGTCGATGCGGTCGTCGGCGAGCGCGCGGCGAATGCGTTCTCGCTGTCGCGACCGCCCGGCCATCACTGCCTGCGCGACCGCCCGATGGGCTTCTGCCTGCTCGCGAACATCCCGATCGCGATCGAGGCCGCGCGCGCGAAGCACGGCATCGAGCGCGTCGCGGTGATCGACTGGGACGTGCATCACGGCAACGGCACGCAGTCGATCTACTACGACAATCCCGATACGCTGACGATCTCGCTGCACCAGGACCGCTGCTTTCCGCCCGGCTACAGCGGCGCGGACGATCGCGGCGAAGGCGCGGGCATCGGCGCGAACCTGAACGTGCCGCTGCTCGCGGGCAGCGGCGACGATGCCTACCGGTATGCGTTCGAGCGAATCGTGCTGCCGGCGCTCGCGCGTTTTCGCCCCGAGCTGATCGTCATCGCGAGCGGCCTCGATGCGAGCGCGGTCGATCCGCTCGCGCGCATGCAACTGCATACCGACAGCTACCGGTTCATGACCCGCGCGGTGAAGGAAGCGGCGCAGCGCCATTGCGGCGGACGGCTGGCGATCGTTCACGAAGGCGGCTATTCGGAGGCGTACGTGCCGTTCTGCGGGCTCGCGATCGTCGAGGAACTGGCCGGCATTCGTACCGAGGTCGCCGATCCGATGCTCGAACTCGCGATCGCGCAGCAGCCGGGCGAGCGGTTCGTCGCGTTCCAGCGTGAACTGCTCGACGAGCTGGCCGCGTCGTTCGGGTTGTAGCGCGCGGGAACGGACATGACGGGGCCGGCCCGCGCCGGCCCTTGCGCGATCGGTGCGGATGGGGTTTCCTGTGGCTTTACTCCCGTTCCGGCACGAGGCCGCACTCTTCCGATGAAATCGTCCCCGCGCGACAACAACGACAACGCCAAAACGCGCCGCGAGCCGTCGAAGCTGGCCCTGAACATCGCCGCCGTGACGGTCGGCCTCATCACGTTCGCGATCGGTGCGGCGTGGGTGATCTATAGCTGGGTCGTCGATCGCGAAGCGCAGTATTTCGCGATTCCGCTGGTGTTCTCGGTGCCGGTGATCGTCGCCGTCGCGATCCGCAGCTTCTGGGAATAGGCGCGGCGGAAATGGCGAAGCGCCGCGGCCGGGCGACGTGCGGCGCTTGATTGTCGAGCGACGCAACGCTCATCTACGAGCCATTTGCAGGACGGCATGCGCTCCCGGATTGTTGCATGCTGCCCTTCGATACGACACTGAGTGCGGACACGGCCAGCACCGTACCAACCGATTTCAGCACGGATTCCGCGGAAGGAGGCTCACCGCCCATGATCCGCCACCCTGCAGCAGTCGACGTGGAAGGAGAGCAGTCCAGCGGCTTCCTGACGGTCGCCTCGGGTCTTGCGCTCCACGCCACGTTGTCGGCAGGCGCGGCCGCGACAGCCGGCATGGCCAGCATCAGCGCCAGAACGCCGATTGACGTGCGTCCGGTGTTGGGCATCGACGGTCTCCGGTTGAACAGCCCGCGTGTATGAAAGGTTTTGTCATGGTACACGTTGCCCATTTACGGTACGTGCGCGAATGGCATCATCCCGGCCGAGGGCCATCAACAAAAAAGCGCTGCGGTCAGCCGACCGGCAGCGCTTTTTCGCGAACGGGCCCTGATGGAGGCACGTTCGATTTCTGGTGCGTGAGGCCGGACTCGAACCGGCACACCCTTGCGGGCGTCAGGACCTAAACCTGGTGCGTCTACCAATTTCGCCACTCACGCGTATTTCCGTTGCCTGACCGCGCGGACGTACGCAAGATGCGTGCTCCACGCGCCCGGGACTTCGCGCCGGCCGAAAACCGGCACGCCCGATCAGGCGAGCGCGAGATTCTACCCGATCCGTTCGGCGTTGTCTCGCCCCGTCGGCACCCGTCGTGCCGCGGTGCTAGAATGCCGCGCTCGACGTTTCGGCAACGCGCCGCCGCGCGTCCCCCGAACCCGCCCCACCCGATTTCGCCCGTGAACTTCGACGACTACTGTCAGCAAAAGGCCGCCCCCGCCGGCTCCAGCGTCTACTACGCGCTGCGCCAGGCGCCGCTCGCCACGCAGCCGCGCCTGACCGCGCTGTTCGCGCTGCGCCGCGAACTCGAGGAAACCGTCAAGGAAACCAGCGATCCGACCGTCGGACATACGAAACTCGCGTGGTGGCACAAGGAACTCGCGGCGCTGGCCGACGGGCAGCCGTCGCACCCGGTCACGAAGGCGCTGGCGCAGCATCACCCGGCAATCGCCGCCGAGGCCGATGCATTGCGCACGCTCGTCAACGGTTACGGGATGGACCTCGAACAGGCACGCTACCTCGATTTCGCGAACCTGCAGCGCTATATCGCGCAGGTCGGCGGCACATTCGCGTCGCTGGTTGCGCGCGCCAGTTCGCCGAACCCGGCCGACCCGCAGCCGTGGGCCGCGGACGTCGGCCGCGCACTGATGCTCGCGCAATTCGTGCAGGAGCTCGGCAATGACGCGCGCCACGGCCGCATCTACCTGCCGATCGACGAACTGCAGCGCTACAACGTGACCGCGGCCGATCTGCTGAATCGCCGCTACAGCCCGGCCTTCACCGAATTGCTGCAATTCCAGACGACCCGCGCGCGCGAAGCGCTCGAGGCCGCCGATGCGGCGATTCCCGCCTCCGAACGCCGCGCGCAACGCACACTGCGTGCGCAGCTCGCGCTGGCCGGCGCGCTGCTCGACGAAATCGCGCGCGACGGCTACCAGGTGCTGCACCAGCGCATTGCGCTGACGCCGATCCGCAAGCTGTGGATCGCGTGGCGCGCCGCGCGCCGTCGCTAAGCCGCGCGGGTCACGCCTTCAGCAGCGGCAGCGTGTCGAAACGCTGCTGCAGCACGCGCGTCGCATCGAGCCCCCACCACGACCCGAGCACGGTCGCATAAAGCTGGCGGAAATCGACCGCGACCGGCAAGTTGCCGTTGCCGTCGAGCCGCCCGAGCGCCGGTGGCGCACCGTACAGCCCGCCCGCCACGCGGCCGCCCATCACGAAATGCGGCGCGGCCGTGCCATGATCCGTGCCGTTACTCTGGTTCTCGCGCACGCGCCGGCCGAATTCCGCATACGTCATCACGAGCGTTTCGTTCCAGCGCCCGAGTTCGATCAACGCCGCGCGCATCGCGCTCATCCCGTCCGCGAACTGCTTGAGCAGCGCGGCCTGCTGCCCCGGCTGGTTCTGGTGCGTGTCGAAACCGTTGAGCGTCAGGCGCAGCACCGCGACACCGTCCTGCGCGCCGGGTCCGGACGCTTCGCACGCGGCCAGCACCTGCATCGCGGTCTTGACCGACGTGCCGAATGCGCCGGCCGGAAAGGCCGTCCTGAATTCGCGCATCCCGCCGCGCGGACGCAGCCGGTCGGCCGCTTTCACGATGTCGTTCTCGACGTCGATGATGTGCGCGAGCGCGGGGTTCTGCTCGCGCAACGACGACGGCTCGGCGAGCCGGGCCGCGCGGATGAACTGCGCGGGATTGACGAGCGCGATCGCACGTGCGCCGTTCGACAGCGGCCCCATCTCGGCGCTGCCGAGCACGACGCCGTCCGCCGCGAAACCGGGCGGCACGGGCGCTTGCGCAAACGTGCGCGTGAGCCAGCCTTCGTGCAGGTACTGATCCGAGCGCGACGCGGTGTCCCAGATCTCGATCGAACGGAAATGCGACAGGTTCGGCTGCGGATAGCCGACACCCTGCACGATCGCGACCTGTCCGTCGCGCCACAGCGGCATCAGCGGCGCGAGCGACGGGTGCAGCCCCGTCTGCGCGTCGAGCTGCAGCACCTGATCGCGCTTGATGCCGATGCCGCGCCGGAACTGGTAGTACAGCGGATCGGCATACGGCACCACCGTGTTGAGACCGTCGTTGCCGCCCTTCAGCTCGACGAGGATCAACACGTTCGCATACCCGGTTGCGGGCTTGCGCCCAGCCTGCGTCGCAGCAGCCGCCATCGCGGGCGCTTGCCACATCGACACGCCGGCGGCGGCCGCGGCGCCCGTGAGCGTCAGAAAATCACGTCGGTTCATCGCACATCCTTTGGTTCGCCGCCCGGCGTCTTTGCCGCGGCGGCTGCCCGCTTCGTCGTCGTTCGCATCATTTCAGTTGATAGGCCGGATCCATCAGCAACGCCTCGAGATACGCGCTGCCGGTCGAATCCGTGTCGATCGCCGCGACCGGCGAGAGTTGCAGCACCGCGTGCTGCAACTGCAGTTCGGTCGACAATCCCGCGATCACTTGCGGTCGAGCACGATATTGGGCCAGCCAACGCTCGAGGTCGAAACGCAGGCCGCCGCGCGCGGCCTTCGCGGGCGTGCCGCGCTGGCCGGCGGCGGACGCCGCGTCGACCACCGGCATCGCATGGGCGCGCGCGCCTGGCTGCGGCGCGATCGCGCGAGCTGGCGGCCGCATGCCGGCCGTCTCGGTCGCGCGGAACAGCTGCTCGACGAACTGCTTGCGCGACAGCAACGTGGTGCTGTTGATCCACAGCGCGCCGCCCGGCCAGCCCTTAACGTTCGGCGGATAGAACAGGTTCTGCCCGAGCGTGCGGACGGTGTCCGCGAGCATCTTCGGATCGCCGTACGCCACGTCGAACAGCCGCACCGACCCGACGACGAATTCAGCCGGCGATTTGACGAGCACGCCGCGGTTGCGCGGCTCCCAGAACGCGTCGGTCGACCACAGCGCGGCGAGCGCCGCGCGAATGTCGTAGCCGCTCGCGCGAAACTGTTCGGCGACCGCATCGAGCGCGCCCGGCTCCGGCGTATCGGACACGAACTCGCGCCACAGCTTGCCGGCGATGAAGCGCGCGGTGCCCGGCCGCTTCAGCAGAATGTCGAGAAAACCGTCGCCGTCGAACCGCCCGGTTTCGCCGAGGATCGTCTTGTCGCCGGCATCGTGCCATTCGGGTCGCACCATGAAGCGCAGCGTATCGGGATCGACGGTCCAGCCCGTCATCGCGCGCGCGGCTTCGGTCACGTCGTATTGCGTGTAGTGCCCTTCGCCGAGCGTGAACAGCTCCATCACCTCGCGCGCGAAATTCTCGTTCGGCCGCCCCTTGCGATTGCTCGCGCCGTCGAGATACTGCAGCATCGCCGGGTCCTTCGCGACCGCGTGCAGCAGCGTGCCGAAGTTGCCGAGCGCCTCGCGACGAAACAGCGCGTTCTGCGCGGCCATCGTCTGCGGGTAAGGCACCTTGTCCTGTCCGGACGTGAAATGCCCATGCCAGAACAGCGTCATGCGCTCGGTCAGCGGCGACGGCGTCGCGACCATCTCGTTGACCCAGGCCGCCCGCAACGCATCGTAGCGGCGATTGCGCTCGCGCTGCTCGTCGCGCCGCATGTCGGGCGTCAGCGCCTGGCGCTGCGCGCGCGTCGGCGGCGGCTCGGCGATCCAGTCGGGCCACGTCGTGACGGGTTCGCGTCGCACGCTGCCGAGCGTGTCGGCCACGACCTGCGCGCGCGTCATGCCGACGATGCGCGCGACCTCGGCGGGCGCGGGAGAGAAACCGGTGCGACTCAAGAAAAACAGCGCGTCGTCGGCATCGAGCGGCGACTGCATGGCGGGCGACGGCGCCGGTGCGGCAGCGTTCGCTTTCATCGTCATGGACTCCCGGAACGCACCGGCGGTGCGGATGCCCGTACAACGGCATTCGGCAGCAGAAAGTTGACGGAAAAAGTGCTACGAATTCTTTCCGCGCGGGCATTTCCGCGCAGGGCGAACGACGGCCCGCCTCAGCGCTTGTACAGCTCGCGAACGGCGTCTTCGATGTGCTGGCGCAACAGGTGCCGCTCTTCGGGCGTCATGTGCCCGTCGCGGCGGCGCTGTTCGAGATCGGGAGGCACGGCGGAACGGACCGTCATGTCGGCGGCACGATCGGGTTGCGGCGCTTTGCCGCGCGGCAGCTTGCGCGACGACGCGCCCTGCTCGGGGCGCTGCGCATACGCGAAGTTCGACGCATATGGACCGGCAAGCGCGATCGTCAGCATCAGTGCAATCCGGGCAGATCGCATGACCGTCCTCGCTTCTTTGGTCGATTTGTTCCCTTCGTCACGCGGCAACCGGCTACCTCTGGTACTTGAAAAACCCTGCGGAATTCGGGTGTGCAAAGATGAAAGATGGAGTGCAGGGGAGTATCTACCGAATTTCGGCTTCGAGTAAAGGAATCTCTATAGCGTGCCTTTACTCGGCGCGACACTACGGGTAAATTTTGTAACCGACTGTAACGCACGAAAATCCCCGGCCGTGCGTCAATTCCCATTCGCGATAAGATGCCGATCATGGAAACGAAAAACCCCTCCAAGATTCTCGTCGTCGACGACGACCCTCGCCTGCGCGATCTGCTGCGCCGCTATCTCGGCGAACAGGGTTTCAACGTCTACGTCGCGGAAAACGCGACCGCGATGAACAAGCTCTGGGTACGCGAGCGCTTCGACCTGCTCGTGCTCGACCTGATGCTGCCCGGCGAAGACGGCCTGTCGATCTGCCGCCGGCTGCGCGGCAGCAACGACCGCACCCCGATCATCATGCTCACCGCGAAAGGTGAAGACGTCGATCGCATCGTCGGCCTCGAGATGGGCGCCGACGATTACCTGCCGAAGCCGTTCAACCCGCGCGAACTGGTCGCGCGCATTCACGCGGTGCTGCGCCGGCAGGCGCCGGCCGAGCTGCCGGGCGCGCCGTCGGAAACCACCGAGGTGTTCGAGTTCGGCGAGTTCTCGCTGAACCTCGCCACGCGCACGCTGACGAAATCCGGCCAGGAAATTCCGCTGACCACCGGCGAATTCTCGGTACTGAAGGTGTTCGCGCGCCATCCGCGCCAGCCGCTGTCGCGCGAAAAGCTGATGGAACTCGCGCGCGGCCGTGAATACGAAGTGTTCGACCGCAGCCTCGACGTGCAAATCTCGCGCCTGCGCAAGCTGATCGAACCGGATCCGGGCAGCCCGCGCTTCATCCAGACCGTCTGGGGCCTCGGCTACGTGTTCATCCCGGACGGCGCCGCCTGAGCTTTTCCCTTTCCGGCTTCGCCCCGTCCACGGCCCGTCCCATGCCTATCGACCGGCGCCTTCTGCAGCTCGCGTTCGGCGGGCTGTTCTGGCGCACCTTCCTGCTGATCGCGCTGCTGATCTCGGTCAGCCTCGCCGCGTGGTTCCAGAGCTTTCGCGTGATCGAGCGCGAGCCGCGCGCGCAGCGCGTCGCGCTCCAGCTCGTCGCGGTCGTGAAGCTCACGCGCACCGCCCTGCTCTATTCCGATCCCGACTTGCGGCGCGCGCTGCTGCAGGATCTGGAGAGCAACGAGGGCGTGCGCGTGTACCCGCGCGAGAAAACCGACAAGTTCAAGCTGCAGCCCGACGAATCGCTGAACCGTCTGATCGAACACGACATCCGCAGCCGCCTCGGCGACGATACCGTGATCGCGCAGTCGGTCAACGACATTCCCGGCGTGTGGATCAGCTTCAAGATCGACGACGACGATTACTGGGTCGCGCTCGACCGCGACCAATTGGACAACGTCACGGGCCTGCAATGGGCCGGCTGGGGGCTGTTCGCGCTGGCGCTGTCGCTGTTCGGCTCCGCGTTCATCACGAGCCTCGTGAACCGGCCGTTCTCGCGGCTCGCGCTCGCCGCGCGCCAGGTCGGTTCGGGCCAGGCGCCCGAGCCGCTGCCCGAGCGCGGGATGGGCGTCGCGGCCGACACCAACCGCAGCTTCAACCAGATGGTGCGCGACCTCGAGCAGCTCGAGGCCGATCGCGCGCTGATGCTCGCGGGCATCTCGCACGACCTGCGCACGCCGCTCGCGCGGCTGCGGCTCGAAACCGAGATGAGCCCGTCCGACCAGGCGACCAAGGACGCGATGGTCGACGACATCGAACAGATGGACCGCATCATCGCGGCCTTCATCGACTACGCGCGCCCGTCGCAGCGCAAGCCCGAGCCGGTCGACCTGTCCTCGGTCGCGCACGAAGTCGCCGCGCGCGTGTCGGGCGAGGACGGCGTCCAGATCCGCACGCGGCTCGCGCCGAGCGCGATCATCGAAGCCGACGAGACCGACATGCGGCGCGTGATCGGCAACCTCGTCGAGAACGCGCGCAAGTACGGTCAGAGCAAGCAGGACGGCATCGCGCGCATCACGCTCGAGACGCGCGTGTCGCACGCGCGCGTCGAGCTGTCGGTGAGCGACGAGGGCCCCGGCATCCCCGAGGATCAACTGCCGCTCGTGATGCGGCCGTTCTACCGCGTCGACACCGCACGCACCAAGGCAGACGGCACGGGCCTCGGGATGGCGATCGTGCTGCGGCTCGTCGGCCGCTACCGCGGCGCGCTGCGCCTGCGCAACCGCCAGCCGGAAGCCGGCCTCGAAGTCACGCTCGAATTCCCCGGCGCCGGCAAGGCGCGTGCGACCGCGTGACACGTTCGCGCACGCATCTTGCGCGTCACACTATCGACCCGGTTGACAAAAGCTATGAGGGTCGTTAGCCAAAATCTATTGAAGCGCAACACTAATAGTGTTATAGTTTTCCCCATGCTGTCACATCATCGTTGCAGCACCGAGGTAGCTTGACTCAGTCTTCTTCCCAACTCACACAGGAGTATCCGCATGAAAACCGTGGGCGATAAACTCGAAGCTTTCACCGTCGTAGCCGCGAAGCCGGGCTTCAATAATCACGAGGAAAACGGCCAGTCGGCGTTCGAGACCGTCACCGAAGCGTCGTTCCCGGGCAAGTGGAAGATCATCTACTTCTATCCGAAGGATTTCACGTTCGTGTGCCCGACGGAAATCGTCGAGTTCGCGAAGCTCACGAAGCAGTTCGAAGAGCGCGACGCCGTCCTGCTCGGCGGCAGCTCGGACAACGAATTCGTCAAGCTCGCATGGCGCCGTGAGCACAAGGACCTCGACAAGCTGAACCACTACTCGTTCGGCGACGTCAAGGGCGAACTGATCGACCAGCTCGGCGTGCGCGACAAGGAAGCCGGTGTGGCCCTGCGTGCAACGTTCATCGTCGATCCGGACAACACGATCCAGCACGTGTCGGTGAACAACCTGAACGTCGGCCGCAGCCCGGAAGAAGTCCTGCGTATTCTGGACGGCCTGCAAACGGACGAACTGTGCCCGTGCAACCGTGCAGTCGGCGGCGCAACGCTGTAAGCGTAGCAATGCACGAAGCCCGCGGCGCACGTCCTGCCGGCGGGCTTTTTTAACGGCCAACCCATAGGAGATATCAATGGAATTCATCGACTCGATTAAGGCACGTATCCCCGACTACGCGAAAGACATTCGCCTGAACCTCGACGGCACGATCTCGCGCTCGTCGCTCGAAGGCACCGACGCGGTCGGCGTGGCGCTGGCGGCGGCCATCGCGGCGAAGAGCACGGTGCTCGTGAAGACGATCCGCGAAGCCGGCGTGCTGTCGCCCGAAGAGACGAACGCCGTGCTGACGGCGGCCGCGCTGATGGGGATGAACAACACCTGGTATCCGTATGTCGAGATGGCCGACGACGCCGACCTGAAGACCCAGCGCGCCGAATTGCGGATGGGCGCTTATGCGACGCACGGCGGCGTCGACAAGCGCAAGTTCGAGATGTACGCGCTCGCCGCGTCGATCGTCGGCAAGTGCCACTTCTGCGTGAAGTCGCACTATGCGCTGCTGAAGAACGAGCAAGGGATGACGACGACGCAACTGCGCGACGTCGGCCGCATCGCGTCGGTGATCAACGCCGCCGCGCAGGTGATCGCCGCCGAAGGCGAATAAGCGATCCGGCCGCGCGGCCGTGAGCCGCGCCTGCCGCCAACGACAATGCCACGCATTCGCGTGGCATTTTTCATTTCGACGCCGCGGCATGCGGTGCGAACCGCACGCCGCGACGGCCGGACGTCAGCCGCCCTGCTTGACCAGCAGCGCCGCGGCCTGCGCCTCGATCCCCTCGCCGCGGCCGAGATAGCCGAGCTTCTCGTTGGTCTTCGCCTTCACGTTCACGCGATCGAGCGGCAGCCCGAGATCCGCCGCGATGTTCGCGCGCATCCCGTCGATATGCGGCGCGAGCTTCGGCGCCTGCGCGATCACGGTGCTGTCGACGTTCTGGATCGCGAAGCCGGCCGCCTTCACGCGCTCGGCGCACGCGCGCAGCAGCACGCGGCTGTCCGCGCCCTTGAACGCCGCGTCGGTGTCCGAGAAATGGCGGCCGATGTCGCCGAGCGCCGCCGCGCCGAACAGCGCGTCGGTGATCGCGTGCAGCAGCACGTCCGCGTCCGAGTGGCCCAGCAGGCCGCGCTCGTACGGAATCGTCACGCCGCCGATGATGAGGGGGCGCCCTTCGACGAGCTGGTGCACGTCGTAGCCTTGTCCGATTCTGAAATCCATGCGTAATCCGGTTTGAGATGAGGTGAAAGTCAGGAAGCGTTCGCGGGGCGCGCGAGGATCGCCTCGGCGAGCGCGAAATCTTCCGGGTACGTGACCTTGAAGTTGCGCAGGCTGCCCTGCACGACGCGCGGCGTGTGGCCGGCCCATTCGATCG
This sequence comes from Burkholderia sp. AU45388, assembly GCF_030481585.1. Lineage (NCBI taxonomy): Bacteria > Pseudomonadati > Pseudomonadota > Betaproteobacteria > Burkholderiales > Burkholderiaceae > Burkholderia > Burkholderia sp. AU45388. The sequence continues at coordinate 156,482 of NZ_JAUJPV010000012.1, forward strand.
CGCTGGCCTCGTCGGTCAGGTCGTGCCCCTCGCGCTGCGCCTGCAGGATCGCGTCGCGCAGCATGCCGATGCGGAACATCTGCGGCGTTTGCGCCTGCCACAGCGCGTCGCGCGACTCCGTGCGCGCGATCGCGTCGCCGCCGGCCGGCACGCGCTTGAGCGTATCGGCCACCGGCAGCGCGACGATCCCGCCGACCGGGTCGTCCTTCAGCGTCGCGACGAGCGTGCGGATCAGCTCTGGCGTAATGCCCGGGCGCGCGGCGTCGTGCACGAGCACCCAGTCGTGGTCGGTCGCGCCGAATTCGGCCAGCTCCAGCAGCCCGTTGAGCACCGACGCCTGCCGCGAACCGCCGCCGCAGCGGCGCACCGCGAAGCGCAGGCCCGCGAAGCGGCGCGCGTCGAAATGGGAATCGTCGGGCGCGAGCACGACGAGCGTCTGCGCGAACTCGCTGCACGCGTCGAACGCGGCGAGCGTGTAGTGCAGCAGCGCGCGGCCGGCCAGCGTGCGGTATTGCTTCGGCACGGCCGAACCGGAACGGCTGCCCGTGCCGGCGCAAGGAATCAGGGCGAAAAGTCGGGGAGTCACGAAGGGAAACGCCGGAAAGGTGAAATCGAGAAGCGGATTTTATAATAGGTCTTTCGTCTCGACCGGCGCACCGCGATGCGCCCGTGCACGCCACCCCTGTCGTCCCTATGCCAGATAACGCTTCCATCCCGTCCGCTTCACCCGTTGCCCGCGTCAAGCCCGGCCAGCGTTTCGCCTTCGACGGCGCGCACGGCTCCGCCGACGCGCTCGCCATCGCCCGTTATCTCGCCGACAACCGCCAGGACGTGCCGCTCCTTGCGGTGATCTGCGCGAACGCGGTCGACGCGCAGCGGCTGTCGCAGGAAATCCGCTACTTCTCGCCCGACGCGCGCGTGCGCCTGCTGCCCGACTGGGAAACGCTGCCGTACGACACGTTCTCGCCGCACCAGGACCTCGTGTCCGAGCGCCTCGCCACGCTGCACGACCTCGGCGAGGGCCGCTGCGACATCCTGCTCGTGCCCGCGACCACCGCGCTGTACCGGATGCCGCCCGCGTCGTTCATGGCCGCTTACACGTTCGCGTTCGCGCAGGGCGAGCGGCTCGACGAGGCGAAGCTGAAGGCGCAGCTCACGCTGGCTGGCTACGAGCACGTGAGCCAGGTCGTGCGGCCCGGCGAATACTGCGTGCGCGGCTCGCTGATCGACCTGTACCCGATGGGCTCGCCGCTGCCGTACCGGATCGACCTGTTCGACGACCAGGTCGACTCGATCCGCGCGTTCGACCCCGACACGCAGCGCAGCCTGTACCCGGTGCGCGACGTGCGCCTGCTGCCCGGCCGCGAGTTCCCGTTCGACGAAGCGGCGCGCACGGCCTTCCGCAGCCGCTGGCGCGAAACCTTCGAAGGCGACCCGAGCCGCGCGCCGATCTACAAGGACATCGGCAACGGCGTGCCGTCGGCAGGCATCGAGTATTACCTGCCGCTGTTCTTCGACGAGACGGCCACGCTGTTTCACTACCTGCCGCAAGACGCGCACCTCGTGTTCACCGGCGATCTCGAAGCGTCGATCCGCCGCTTCACCGCCGACACGAAGCAGCGCCACGCGTTCCTCGCGCACGATCGCGAGCGGCCGATCCTCGAGCCGCAGCGGCTTTTCCTGTCCGACGAGGATTTCTTCGCGTTCGCGAAGCCGTTCGCACGCGTCGTGCTGCCCGCGCAGCCGGCCGGCGGCTGGGCGACCGCGCTGCCCGAACTGACCGTCGACCGCCATGCGGACGATCCGCTCGCGTCGCTGCGCACGTTCGTCGAATCGTCGGGCAAGCGCGTGCTGCTGACGGTCGAATCGGCAGGCCGCCGCGAGACGATCCTGCAATTGCTGGCCGAACACCACCTGCGCCCCGCGTCGAACGACGATTTCGCGAGCTGGCTGGCGAGCGATGCGCGCTTCGCGCTCGGCGTCGCGCCGCTCTCGAACGGCTTCGCGGTGCCGGGCGAAGGCTACGCGATCGTCACCGAAACCGAGCTGTACGGCGCGCTCGGCCGCCGCGCGGGCCGCCGCCGGCAGGAACAGGCGAGCAACGTCGACGCGATGGTGCGCGACCTGTCGGAGCTGAAGGTCGGCGACCCGGTCGTCCACGCGCAGCACGGCATCGGCCGCTACATGGGTCTCGTGTCGATGGATCTCGGCGAAGGCGAAACCGAATTCCTGCATCTCGAATACTCGGGCGACAGCAAGCTCTACGTGCCCGTCGCGCAACTGCACGTGATCTCGCGCTACAGCGGCGCCGATCCCGACAGCGCGCCGCTGCACGCGCTCGGCTCCGGCCAGTGGGAGCGCGCGAAGCGCAAGGCCGCGCAACAGATCCGCGATACGGCCGCCGAGCTGCTGAACCTGTACGCGCGCCGCGCGGCCCGCGAAGGCCACGCGTTCTCGCTCGATCCGCGCGACTACGTGAAATTCGCCGAAAGCTTCGGCTTCGAGGAAACGCCCGACCAAGCCGCGGCGATCGCGGCCGTGATCGGCGACATGACGAGCGGCAAGCCGATGGACCGCCTCGTGTGCGGCGACGTCGGCTTCGGCAAGACCGAGGTCGCGCTGCGCGCGGCGTTCATCGCGGTGCTGGGCGGCAAGCAGGTCGCGCTGCTGTCGCCGACCACGCTGCTCGCCGAGCAGCACACGCAGACCTTCGCCGATCGCTTCGCGGACTGGCCGGTGCGCATCGTCGAGCTGTCGCGCTTCAAGACCGCGAAGGAAGTGAACGCGGCGATCGCGCAGATCAACGAAGGCAGCGTCGACATCGTGATCGGCACGCACAAGCTGCTGTCGTCGGACGTGCAGTTCAAGCGCCTCGGCCTCGTGATCATCGACGAGGAACACCGCTTCGGCGTGCGCCAGAAGGAAGCGCTGAAGGCGCTGCGCGCGGAAGTCGACGTGCTGACGCTCACCGCGACGCCGATCCCGCGCACGCTCGGGATGGCGCTCGAAGGGCTGCGCGATTTCTCGGTGATCGCGACCGCGCCGCAGAAGCGGCTCGCGATCAAGACGTTCGTGCGCCGCGAGGAGGAAAGCGTGATCCGCGAGGCGATGCTGCGCGAGCTGAAGCGCGGCGGCCAGGTGTACTTCCTGCACAACGAGGTCGAGACGATCGAGAACCGCAAGGCGATGCTCGAGGCGCTCGTGCCCGAGGCGCGCATCGTGATCGCGCACGGCCAGATGCACGAGCGCGAACTCGAACGCGTGATGCGCGATTTCGTCGCCCAGCGCGCGAACGTGCTGCTGTGCACGACCATCATCGAGACCGGCATCGACGTGCCGAGCGCGAACACGATCATCATGCACCGCGCGGACAAGTTCGGCCTCGCGCAGCTTCACCAGTTGCGCGGCCGCGTCGGCCGCTCGCACCACCAGGCGTATGCATACCTGCTGGTGCACGATCCGCAGTCGCTGACCAGGCAGGCGCAGCGCCGACTCGAAGCGATCCAGCAGATGGAGGAACTCGGCTCGGGCTTCTATCTCGCGATGCACGACCTCGAGATCCGCGGCACCGGCGAAGTGCTCGGCGACAAGCAGTCGGGCGAGATCCACGAGATCGGCTTCCAACTCTATACGGACATGCTGAACGACGCGGTGAAGGCACTGAAGAACGGCAAGGAGCCCGACCTCACCGCCCCGCTCGCCGCGACGACCGAAATCAACCTGCATGCGCCCGCGATCCTGCCGGCCGACTACTGCGCGGACGTGCAGGAGCGGCTGTCGCTGTACAAGCGGCTCGCGAACTGCGAGCACGGCGACGCGATCGACGGCATCCAGGAAGAACTGATCGACCGCTTCGGCAAGCTGCCGCCGCAGGCGCACGCGCTGATCGAGACGCACCGGCTGCGGATCGCCGCGAAGCCGCTCGGCATCGTGAAGATCGACGCGAGCGAGGTCGCGATCGGGCTGCAGTTCGAGCCGAATCCGCCGATCGACCCGATGCGGATCATCGAGATGGTGCAGAAGCATCGCCACATCAAGCTCGCGGGCCAGGACAAGCTGCGCATCGAGACGCGCTCGCCCGATCTCGCGATCCGCGTGTCGACGATCAAGGAAACGCTGCGCGCGCTCGGCCCGAAACAGGGAGCGGCCGTCGCGGCCCGCTGATGCAATCCTGACGGGCGCGACGTTGCTGCACCGCGTCGCGCCCGACGAAGGCGGCCAAGCGCGTTTTTGAGTATGATTTCCCATTCATCAGACGGAGTTTTGCCATGTCCACTCTCGACGCGACGGCGCCGTCCGCCGCAACCGAAGGCGATGCATCGCTCGTCAGCCTGCCCTGGGTCAAGCAACTCGTGTCGATGGACACGACGAGCCGCGTGCCGAACCTCGGCCTGATCGAAACGGTACGCGACGCGCTCGCCGCGAAGGGCATCGCGTCGACGATCACGCACGATCCGCGCGAGGGCTGGGCGAACCTGTTCGCCACCGTGCCCGCGCACGACGGCTCGACGAACGGCGGCATCGTGCTGTCGGGCCACACCGACGTCGTGCCGGTCGACGGCCAGCAATGGGACAGCAACCCGTTCGCGCCGGAAATCCGCGACGGCCGCCTGTACGGCCGCGGCACCTGCGACATGAAGGGCTTCATCGGCGCGGCGCTCGCGCTCCTGCCCGAGATGCAGGCGACGAAGCTCGCGAAGCCGATCCATTTCGCGCTGTCCTACGACGAGGAAATCGGCTGCGCGGGCGCGCCGCTGATGATCGCCGATCTCGTGAAGCGCGGCGTGCAGCCGTCCGGCTGCATCGTCGGCGAGCCGACCAGCATGCGGCCGATCATCGCGCACAAGGGCATCAACGCATACCGCTGCTGCGTGCGCGGCCACGCCGCGCATTCGTCGCTGACGCCGAAGGGGCTCAACGCGATCGAGTATGCGGCGCGCCTCATCTGCCACATCCGCGACATTGCCGACCGTTTCCGTGCCGAAGGCCCGTTCGACGAGCTGTACGACGTGCCGTTCACGACCGCGCAGACGAGCACGATCCAGGGCGGCAACGCGATCAACACGGTGCCGGCCGAATGCCGCTTCGACTTCGAATTCCGCAACCTGCCGACGCTCGATCCCGAGCAGATCTTCACGCGCATCGAAGCGTATGCACAGGAAACGCTGCTGCCGCAGATGCTGCGCGAGCATCCGAATGCCGCGATCGAGTTCTCGAAGATCGCCGCGGCGCCCGGCCTCGACGCGACCGAACAGGCCGCGATCACGCAGCTCGTGCGCGCGCTGACGGCCGACCAGGACAAGCGCAAGGTCGCGTACGGCACCGAAGCCGGGTTGTTCGAACGCGCGGGCATCCCGAGCGTCGTGTGCGGGCCCGGCAACATCGAGCAGGCGCACAAGCCGAACGAATATGTCGAGCTCGCGCAGCTCGCCGGCTGCGAGCAGTTCCTGCGCAAGTTCATCCGCAGCATGTCGGTCGACGCGCACTGACTGCCTCCCGCCACGCCGGCCCGTGCGTGCGGGCCGGCCCACTCCGCCACCCGCCACGTCATGTCGACTGAACAACAGGGCACTGCCCATACGACGATCGACGGCGAGCCGATTCCGACGCTCGACGAAATCGCCGCCCAGCATTTCGCGTTGTCGCCGTGGGTCGCGCGCACGCCCGTGTTCGAGCGCGCCGACCTGCCTTCCCTCGAAGGCACGCACGTCAACTTCAAGTTCGAGCTGCTGCAGGCGAGCGGCAGCTTCAAGGCGCGCGGCGCGTTCACGCATCTGCTCGCGCTCGACGAAGCCCGCAAGAACGCGGGCGTCACCTGCGTGTCGGCCGGCAACCATGCGGCGGCCGTCGCGTATGCGGCGATGCGGCTCGGCAGCAGCGCGAAGGTCGTGATGTTCCACACCGCGAGCCCGGCGCGCATCGCGCAATGCAAGCAGTACCGCGCGGAAGTCGTGCTGGCGGGCAGCGCGTCGCAGGCGTTCGATCTCGTGCGGCGCATCGAGGCCGAGGAAGGCCGCTTCTTCATTCATCCGTTCAACGGCTATCACACGATCCTCGGCACCGCGACGCTCGGCTACGAATGGGCGACGCAGACACCCGACCTCGACGCGGTGATCGTGCCGATCGGCGGCGGCGGGCTCGCGGCCGGCACGGCGACCGCGCTGCGGCTCGCGAATCCGCGCGTGCACGTGTACGGCGTCGAGCCGGAAGGCGCCGACGCGATGAGCCGCAGCTTCGCGGCCAATCACACGATCAAGATGAGCGCGATGCAGACCATCGCCGATTCGCTGATGGCGCCGCACACCGAGGAATACAGCTATCAGCTGTGCCGGCGCCACCTCGACCGCATCGTCACCGTCTCCGACGACGCGCTGCGCGCCGCGATGCTGTTCCTGTTCTCGCACCTGAAACTGTCGGTCGAGCCGGCCTGCGCGGCCGCGCTCGCCGCACTCCTCGGCCCGCTGCGCGAAACGCTGCAGGGCAAGCGCGTCGGCGTGCTGCTGTCGGGCACGAACACCGACCCCGCCACGCTCGGCATGCATCTCGCGCACGCGCAACTGCAGCACTGATCGCGCACCGCGCGTGCGCAGGCCATCCCAGGGTTATCCCCAGATTATGTTGACAGCCCTGTTGATAACCCGCCGGACCCGCACGCAAGTGGTTGAGCGCGCAGCGTTTTGCGCGCGCGAAGGTCAATCGTCACGAAATGGGCAGACGTGGCGGCTGGCCGCCTCGTCGATAGCGCTCGCGCTGCTTGCCGGTTGCGTGGCGCCGCCCTCGTCCACCCCCAACGGACAATCTGCGTCCTGCACGCAACCGGGCGAGAACCGCATGCTCCAGGCCGACCTGCTGTTCGGGCGCGACATCGCCGGGCGCGGACCCGTCACCGATGCCGAACGCGCGGCATTCCTCGCGGATACGATCACGCCGCGCTTTCCCGACGGCGTCACCTACTGGGACACGCATGGCCAGTGGCGCGACCGCTCGAGCGGCGCGATCACACGTGAAGACAGCTTCGTGATCCGTATCATCGCCGCCGACACGCCCGACACGCGCACGCGGCTTGCCGCGATCAGGCAAGCGTACGTCGAGCGATTTCACCAGCAATCGGTCGGCATGACCGTCGTGCCGGCCTGCGCATCGTTCTGATTCACCGTCTTCCGCTTCCTGCCGCGCGCAAAAAAAACGGGCGCCCCAAGGCGCCCGTCGCGTGGCTGAACGACAGTGTACCGCTTACTTGCTCTCGAACATGTCCATGATCTGCTGCTTCTCCTGCGGCGTGACGGGCGGCGGCGTGAGCCCTGCCGCGCCGGCCGAACCGAGTGCGTCGTTCGCGCTGATCGCGTTCTCGGCGGGGTTGATGTCGACGTTCGCGACGAAGCCGTTGCCCGGCGTCCGATCGGCGTAGTACAGCTCGCCGTCGATCGTCGTCAGCCCGTCCGGCATCGGCATCTGCTGCTCGGGCACGCCGTTCAGTGCGGTGCGCATGTAGTTCACCCAGATCGGCAACGCGAGCTGCGCGCCGAATTCGCGGCTGCCGAGGCTCTTCGGCTGGTCGAAGCCCATCCATGCGACCGCGACGAGCGATTGCTGATAGCCGGCGAACCAGCCGTCCTTCGCGTCGTTCGTCGTACCCGTCTTGCCCTGCAGGTCGTTGCGGCCCAGCGCGTTGGTGCCCGCGCCCGTGCCGGCCGTCGCGACCGAATGCAGCAGGCTGTTCATCACGTACGCGTTGCGGCCTTCGATCGTGCGCGGCGCCGTGCCGCCCGCGACCACCGGCTGCGACTTCTGCAGCGGCTGGCCGCGTGCGTCGTCGACTTCGGCGATCAGGTACGGATCGACCTTGTAGCCGCCGTTCGCGAACACCGCGTAGCCGGTCGCGAGCTGCAGCGGCGTCACGAGGCCCGCGCCGAGCGCCATCGGCAGGTAAGGCGGCGTCTTCGCCGGATCGAAGCCGAAGCGCTGCGTCACGTACTGCTGCGCATACTGCGTGCCGATCGTCGCGAGGATCCGGATCGACACCAGGTTCTTCGACCGCTGCAGGGCGGTGCGCATCGTCATCGGGCCGTCCGGCTGGTCGTCGTCCTTCGGCTCCCACGCGGTGCCGCCGGGCACGCTCGGCGGGAAGTACAGCGGCGCGTCGTTGATCATCGTCGCCGGCCCGAGCCCCTTGTCGAGCGAGGCCGAGTAGATGAACGGCTTGAACGACGAGCCCGGCTGCCGCCACGCCTGCGTCACGTGGTTGAACTTGCTCTTGTTGAAGTCGAAGCCGCCGACGAGCGAGCGGATCGCACCGTCCTGCGGCGCGATCGCGACGAGCGCGCCTTCGACTTGCGGCAACTGCACGACCTGCCAGCCCGTCTTGCCGTCCTTCAGCACGCGCACGACCGAGCCCGGCTTGATGCGCAGCGCGTTGTTCGCGCGGGCTCCGAGCGCGGCCGACACGAAGCGCAGCCCGGCCGGGCCGATCGTCGTGGTCGCGCCGCCGACGAACTGCACCTCGACCGCGTTCGGCGATGCCGACAGCACGACCGCCGATTGGAGGTCGCCGTTGTCCGGGTGATCGGCGAGCGCATCGTCGATCGCCTCGTCGCGCTCGTCGCCGGCCGCGGGCAGGTTGATCGATGCTTCGGGGCCGCGATAGCCGTGGCGGCGCTCGTAGTCGAGAATGCCGCGACGCACGGCCTGGTAAGCGGCTTCCTGATCGGCCGAGTTGATCGTCGTCGTGACGGTCAGCCCGCGCGTATAGGTTTCGTCCTTGTACTGCTCGTACATCATCTGCCGCACCATCTCGGCGACGTACTCGCCGTGCACCGCGTACTGGTTGCCGGGCGTGCGCACGTGAATCTCTTCCTTGATCGCCTGGTCGTACTGCGGCTGCGTGATGTAGCCGATGTCGAGCATGCGCTTCAGGATGTATTCCTGACGTACCTTCGCGCGCTTCGGATTGACGACCGGGTTGTACGCCGACGGCGCCTTCGGCAGCCCCGCGAGCATCGCCGCTTCGGCGAGCGTGATGTCCTTCAGGTCCTTGCCGAAGTACACGCGCGCCGCGGCCGCGAAGCCATACGAACGCTGGCCGAGATAGATCTGGTTCATGTACAGCTCGAGGATCTGGTCCTTCGTCAGGGCCTTCTCGATCTTGTACGCGAGCAGCATCTCGTAGATCTTGCGCGTGTAGGTCTTCTCGCTCGACAGGAAGAAGTTGCGCGCGACCTGCATCGTGATCGTGCTCGCGCCCTGGCGCGCGCCGCCGTGCATCAGGTCGGCCACGCCCGCGCGCAGGATGCCGACGAAATCGACGCCGCCGTGCTCGTAGAAGCGGTAGTCCTCGATCGCGAGCACGGCCTTCTTCATCACGTCGGGGATGTCCTGGAAGCGCACGAGGCTGCGGCGCTCCTCGCCGAACTCGCCGATCAGCACGTGATCGGCGGTGAACACGCGTAGCGGCACCTTCGGCTGGTAATTCGTCAGCGCGTCGAGCGACGGCAGTTGCGGCGCCATCACGACCAGCGCGTAGCCGACGATCAGCGCGCCGACGACCGCCAGTGTCGCGAACAGGCCGACGAACCATAGCGCGACGCGCGAACCGAACGTGCGGCGGCGCCCGCCGCCACCGCCACTGCGCGGCTGCGCGCGGCGGTCGTCGTCATCGCGATCGTCATCATCGGGGTAATAGGCTCCGGACGGCGAACGGCGCAGCGTGTAGTGGGGTTCGTTCCTGTCGGAAGAAGAAGGCGGTCGTTTGATAATTGGCATGTCGGAATGGCGGGCGTACGTGGCGCCCTCGGACGCATGCGGAAATGCAAGCGGATGAATCAGAGTGAGTGCATCGAGATGCGGCTGTCACGTCGACAGACCCCGCCGCGCGGCGATCCGTTCCCGCGACGTGACAGCGCATTTTAATGAAATCGACCGGGTGCCTTCGCGATTTTTTGTAAAAATTCGCGCAATGCCGTGATTTGCGGCACGTATTGTCGGCATCCTCGGCCTATGATGGACACGCAACACGGCGCACGCACGCGATTTTCTTTCAGTCGCGAAAGGTTGGGCGTCCCGATGCGCGAGCCGCTTGAACTCGCGCGTTTAAGCCGTATTTAAGTGAACCGGTGGTGTAATATCCGCCGGCTCACGCGGGCCGGAACCGGCTCGCGACGGGCATTGCCGCGGTCACGCGGCGCCTTTCAACCACGGAGGATTTCATGTCGCTTTTCGACTCTATTTCGCGCACGATCAAAGGCCTGCTGAACGATGCGGCCGATTCGGTACAGGATCCGTCGCGCGACGCACGGCAGATCGTGCGGGAGCTCGACGACAGCATCGGCCGTGCCGAGAATTCGCTGATCGAGATCGAAGCACAGGTCGCGACCCAGCGCAGCAAGCGCGATGCGGCCGACGACAAGGTGAAGAAGTACGAAGACGGCGCGAAGCGCGCGCTGCAGGGCGGCGACGAAGCGCTCGCCCGCGAGGCGCTCGCGGCGCAGTCGAACGCGGAAGCCGAGCGCGATGCGCTCGCGGCCGAACTGACGACGCTCGAGCCGTCGGTCGACAAGCTGAAGGGGCAGATCGCCGACATGCGTCAGCGCCGCAACGACCTGAATGCGCGCTCGAACATTCTGCAGGCCAAGCAGGAAATCGCGCAGGCGAAGGACGTGGCCGCCAGCGCGCTGGGCGGCATCGGCGGCAAGAACCTGTCCGAGGATTTCCAGAAGCTCGAGGACAAGGTCGCGCTGCAGAACGCCCGCTCGGACGCGCGCCTCAATTCGGCCGACACGTCGAGCGGCAAGGCGCTCGACGACAAGCTCGCCGCGCTGAACAAGGGCCCGTCGGTGGAAGATCGCCTCGCCGCGCTGAAGAAGCAGCTCGATACGCCCGCGCAGTAACCGCCGCCGCGGGCCACCGCGCCGCGCCCGGCTCCGGCTCGGCCCCGCGGCGCGAACCGATCGTCAGGAGACGGGCGCATGCGCCCGGTTCGACCATGAAGAAATCTCTCGCCGCACTCGGCCTCTCGCTGATGTTGCTGTCGTCCGCCGCGTTTGCGGTCCCGTCGCTGCAGCAGGTCGAGCAGTCGATCGCGCAGCGCAACTGGCAGCAAGCCGACACGCAGTTGTCGCAAGTCATCGATGCCCATCCGAACAATGCGCACGCGCGCTACCTCTATGCGCAGGTGCTGGACCGCGAAGGCCGCGCGTCCGACGCGCTCGCGCAACTGCAGCGCGCGAAATCGCTCGATCCGCAACTGAAGTTCACCGACGCGTCGCGCTTCGCGCAAACGGAGTCGCGCATTCGCGCCGACGCCGCGCGCGCGAGCGGCAACACGCCGGCGGCCACGCAGGCCGGCACGCTGCAGCCGGGGCTCGCCCCCGCCGTCGCGCCGGCCGAAAAACACGGCCCGTCCACCGGCATGTGGATCGGCCTCGGGCTGATCGTCGCCGTGATCGCGCTGGTGCTGCGCTGGACGCTGCGGCGCGCGCGCACGGCCGACGACGGCCGCGCCGACGACGAACGCCGCACGCAGCTCAAGCGCGCGACCGACGTGCTGAACGACATCCGGCCGCTGAAGCTCGATGCGAAACTGTCGACGGCGCCCGGCGCCGCGGCGCTGACCGGCGAACTCGAAGCGATCGAGAACGACGCGCGCACGCTCGTCGAAGCGCTGTCGAACGGCAAGAATCCGGTGCCGCCGTATCGCGTCGATGAACTCGAACAGCGCCACGCGAGCGTGAAGGCGCGCGTCGAAGGCCGCCCCAACCCGGCCGCGCAGCCCACGGCGCCGGCGAACGGCAGCGGCTCCGTCTACGCGCAGGAAGCCGACCGCATGACGGGCGCGCAGGGTCAGCCGTATCAGCAGCAGCCCTACCCGCCGCAACAACCCTATCCGCAACAGCAGCCGCCCGTCGTGATCCAGCAGGGCGGCGGTTTCGGCGGCGGCATGGGCGGGCTCCTGACCGGCGTGCTGCTCGGCGAGGCGATGTCCGGCGGCCGCGAGCGCGTGGTCGAACGCGACGTGATCGTCGACGGCGAGCAACGCCGGCAGGAAGCCGACCCGGGCTTCGACCTCGGCCGCGGCGACGATTCGAGCTGGAGCGACGGCAACAGCGGCGGCGGCGGGATGGATCTCGGCAGCAACGACGACGGCTGGACCGACGACAACACCTGAGTAACCGCGCACCGGGTGTCGACCTGCACGTCGACGCCCGGCCACGCACGCCAGGCCCTGCCGCGCCCACGCGCGGATTTGTCAATCATCTCAAGATGGGCTACCGGCAAGGAGAGGCGTTCGCTATCATGCGGCCATCGGCGTGCCACCGACCCTTATTCGACGCAAAGCAATCCTGCGCGTCGCGGCACGCCTCCTCTCGCCCCAACCAGGAGAAAGCCGCTCATGAGCATCATCAAGGAATTCAAGGAGTTCGCCGTCAAGGGCAACGTGATGGATCTCGCCGTCGGCGTGATCATCGGCGGCGCGTTCTCGAAGATCGTCGACTCGGTCGTGAAGGACCTCATCATGCCGGTCATCGGCGTGCTGACCGGCGGCCTGGATTTCTCGAACAAGTTCGTTCTGCTCGGCACCATCCCGCCGTCGTTCAAGGGTAATCCCGATTCGTTCAAGGACCTGCAGGCCGCGGGCGTCGCCGCATTCGGCTACGGCTCGTTCATCACCGTGGCGATCAATTTCGTGATCCTTGCGTTCATCATTTTCCTGATGGTGAAATTCATCAACAAGCTGCGCAAGCCGGAAGAAGCCGCGCCGGCCGCGACGCCGGAAGACATCGTGCTGCTGCGCGAGATCCGCGATTCGCTCAAGCAGCGCTGATCGCGTCACGCTCCGCCCGCCAGGCCCGCCCCGCGCGGGCCTTTTTATTGCGCAGGCGATGCACCGCCGCATGCGGCGTATCTCACTTTTTTGTGACGAGCGAATGCACGCGCGGGAAAAGCAGGTCTATGATGGAGACTAAACGACAGTACGGGCGCCAAGACGCTGGCTGTGTCGATCATGGCGAGCAGGTCGACGGGAGACATTGATCGTCGTACTGCACGAATGCAGCATTTTCGTGTGCTATAAAGGATCGACATGCGGCGTACATAGCCGGGAGTGGGTCGCATGAAAGTGCCGCATTTCTTGCAATTGTTTTTGAGGCGAGTGTTTATGTCCTTCCCGAAAAAACGTCGGCGTGCGCCGCAGGATGGCCAGGAGTCGTTCCTCGCGGTCTTGCGCCACTCGAAACCGTTTGCCCAGCTCGACACCAAGATTGCCCGCGCCCGCGCGCAGGACGAACCCGTCCTTTATGCGCACGTACTGCCGGGCCTCGACGTGCTTCTGTGCAGCGTGCGCGGCGCGCAGCCGCCCTATCCGGCCATTGCCGAGCTGCGCAAGCGCTGCATCGAATCGATCGCCAACGCGCTCGAGCAGCCGCTCGACGGCCTCGAGAACGGCGGATACTGGTACGAAGCGAACGGCTTCGGCTTCCTCGTGTTCGCCAGCCGCGCGCGTGCGCGCATCCTGCCCGAGTTTGGTGCAGGTACGAAGGCGAGCCTGCGCGGCGGCCTCGGCCGCCAGAACGCCGGCGACACGACACCCCGCTCGCTCGGCTGATCCGCCAGTCATTTGATGGGCCGCCTCCGGGCGGCCCATCCGCCATTCACACGCCCCGCTTATCCGTCACGACGCCTGCTGGCGGCCGTTGCCCGGCCGCACGATGTCGATGAACGAGGCGAAATCGGCGCTGGCGAGCCCTTGCGCGGCGCCGAGCCTCAGCACCTGCTGCACGGTGGCCGACACGGGCATCACCGCGCCCGTGTCGCGCGCGGCGTCGGCGATTGCATCGACATCCTTCTGGAACGTACCGAGCGCGCCGATCGGCGGATGACCGCCCGACGTCATGCGCGGCACGAACGTCTGCAGCAGCACCGAATCGGCCCAGCCGCCGGCCAGCGCCTCGGCCAGACGCGCGGCGTCGATACCGCTCGCCTGCGCGAGGCCCACCGCCTCGGCGATCGCGGTGACCGTCGCGGTGACGATCGCCTGGTTGCACAGCTTCGCCGTCTGGCCCGCGCCGGCATCGCCCATGTGCGTGATGCGCGACGCGTACGTATCGATCAGCGCCCGCACCGCGTCGAGATCGGCCGCGCGGCCGCCGGCCATCACCGCGAGCGTGCCGGCCTGCGCGCCCGGCACGCCGCCCGACACCGGCGCATCGACCCAGCCGACCCCGAGCGCGGCGGCGCGCGCCGCGTAGTCGCGCGTGGCGGCGGGCGGAATGCTCGAATGATCGACGATGCGCTGCAGGCGGCGCGTGCTCGCGTCACCGGAAAGCAGCCCGTGTTCGCCGAACACGACGTCGCCGACCGCACGACCGTCGAGCACGCACACGAATACCGTCTCGACGCGCCCGGCCAGTTCGCGCGGCGTGCCGACCACCTGCGCGCCGTCCTTCACCAGCGCGTCGGCCTTGTCGCGCGAGCGATTCCATACGCTCACGCGATGCCCGGCCGTCAACAAATGCCGAATCATCGGCGCGCCCATCAATCCCGGTCCGCAAAATCCGACTTCCACGATGCGCCTCGTCTCCGATATGGGTTGCACTTGCCGCCCATCATACCTATCACTCAAGAAGCCGGGCACGCACGGGACCGTAGCGGGACCGCACCTTGCACCGGCAATACAGACCGATACCCCAGGGAGCGCATCATGAGCGACCACGTGTACAAGCTGATCGAACTGACCGGTTCGTCGCAGCAATCGAGCGACGACGCGATCCGCAACGCGATCTCGAAAGCCGGCAAGACGCTGCACAACCTGCACTGGTTCCAGGTGACCGAAACGCGCGGCCACATCGAAGGCGACCAGATCGTGCACTGGCAGGTCACGCTGAAGGTCGGCATGCGTATCGACGACTGACGCACCGCGCGGCGCCCCACCACCGGATGCGTGCAATGCGCATCCGCCCGGCGCCGCGCCCGCCTGTATTTCGCCCCGTTCGGGCCCCTTGTCGCGGCCCGGCCGGCGGGTAGCCGCGGGTATCCATCTCTTGACGCTGATTTTCATTCATATTAAAAACGATATACCCACCCCCTCCCTCGATCAGCCCAGCCATATAAACCGGAGATAACATGAGTCAGCAACGCGAGGCGATCGACACGTACCTCTTGCGCGTCTTGCACACCTTGTTGATGGAGCGCAGCGTTACGCGCGCGGCCGTCAAACTGAATCAGTCGCAACCGGCGATCAGCGCCGCGCTGCGCCGCCTGCGCGACATCACCGGCGATCCGCTGCTGGTGCGCGGCAAGTCCGGCATGGTGCCGACCGAATACGGGCTGCGCCTGCTCGAGCCCGTGCAGAACGCGCTGCGTGAAATCGAGCGCATCAAGTTCCAGCAGCACAACTTCGACCCGGCCACGTCGATCCGCTGCTACCGGATCGGCTGCCCCGACTACCTGAACGTGCTGTTCGTGCCGACCGTCGTCGAACGCTTCCGCCTGGCCGCGCCGAACGCGACGCTCGAGTTCCACTCGCTCGGCCCCGCGTTCGACTACGAGCTCGCGCTGGAAGACGGCAAGCTCGACATCGTCGTCGGCAACTGGCCCGAACCGCCGGAGCAACTGCACCTGTCGAACCTGTTCGTCGACGAGATCGTCTGCCTGATGAGCAACACGCATCCGTTCGCGAAGCGCGGCGGGCTCACACTCGACCAGTACCTGAACGCGCCGCATCTCGCGCCGACGCCGTACTCGGTCGGCCAGCGCGGCGCGATCGACGTGCATCTCGCGCGCGAGCGGCTCAAGCGCCACGTGGTCGTCACGCTGCCGTACTTCAACCTCGCGCCTTACGTGCTCGTGAAGTCGGACCTGATCTTCACGACCACGCGGCTGTTCGCCGACCACTACGCGAAATTCCTGCCGCTGTCCGTCGTGCCGGCGCCGCTCGACTTCCCGCCGATGCAGTACTACCAGCTGTGGCACGAGCGCTGCCATTACTCCGACGAAGTGCGCTGGCTGCGCAGCCTCGTCGCCGAGGCCACCCGCACGCTGATCGAGGCGTAATCGCATACGGCGCGCGCCACGCGCGCCGGTCAGACCGTTGCGCGTCGCCGCGGCGGGTTGCGCGGCGGGCGGAGGCCGCAACGTGCGGCGCGACCGCCCCGCCGACGCGTCAGCGCGACGCTTCCACGAGCGCGTGCGCCAGCGCGTTGTGACGCTCGATCACCGGCGGCAGATCGAGCGTCGCGAGCCGTCCTTCCCGCACCACCACCTTCCCGTTCACCACCGTGTACGCCGTCTGCGACGGCGCACAGAACACGAGTGCCGCGACCGGGTCGTGCAGCGCGCCCGCGAACAGCGGCTGGCGCAGGTCGAACGCGGCGAAGTCCGCGGCCATGCCGGGCTTCAGCGCGCCGATGTCGTCGCGGTTCAGCACCTTCGCGCCGCCGAGCGTCGCGATCTCGAGCGCTTCGCGCGCCGTCATCGCGTCGGGCCCGAAACCGACCCGCTGCAGCAGCAGCGCCTGGCGTACCTCGGCCACCATCTGCGCGCCGTCGTTCGACGCGGAACCGTCGACGCCAAGGCCGACCGGCACGCCCGCGAGCCGCATCTTCTTCACCGGCGCGATGCCGGAAGCCAACCGCATGTTCGAGCACGGGCAATGCGCGACGCCCGTGCCGGTGCGCGCGAACAGGCCGATGCCCGCATCGTCGAGCTGCACGCAGTGCGCATGCCACACGTCGTGGCCGACCCAGCCGAGATCTTCCGCATATTCGGCGGGCGTCATCCCGAACTTCTCGCGGCTGTATGCGATGTCGTTGACGTTTTCTGCAAGGTGCGTGTGCAACGACACGCCGTATTCGCGCGCGAGCACGGCCGCGTCGCGCATCAGCTCGCGGCTCACCGAGAACGGCGAGCACGGCGCGACCACCACGCGCAGCATCGCGTAGCGGCCTTCGTCGTGATAGGTCTCGATCAGGCGCTGCGTGTCGCGCAGGATGTCGGGTTCGCGCTCGACGACCGAATCGGGCGGCAAGCCGCCGTCGCGCTGGCCGACGCTCATCGCGCCGCGGCTCGCATGAAAACGCATGCCGATCCGCTGCGCGGCGCCGATGCTGTCGTCGAGCCGGCTGCCGTTCGGGTAGATGTACAGATGGTCGCTCGACGTGGTGCAGCCCGACTGCAGCAGTTCGGCCATCGCGGTGAGCGTCGACACCTCGATCATCTCGGGCGTCAGGTGCGCCCAGATCCGGTACAGGTTCGTGAGCCAGCCGAACAGTTCGGCGTTCTGCGCGGCCGGCACCGCACGCGTGAGGCTCTGGTACATGTGGTGGTGCGTGTTCACGAGCCCCGGGATCACGAGGTGGCCGCGCAGGTCGAGCACTTCGTCGGCCGTGTCGGGCAGCTCGGCGCTCGGGCCGACCGCGACGATCCGGTTGTCTTCGATGTAGAGCCCCGCGTCGCGCAGTTCGCGGCGCGTGTCGTCCATGGTCACGAGCACGTCGGCATGCTTGACCAGCAGGGTTTTCGGGCGGGATGAGGAGGGGTTCGGCGCGCGTGCGCCAGCGTGCTGCTCGAGATTCATGCGTTCTCCGCGTCGGTCTGCCTCCAGGGGCTGTCCTGGAAGCGGTCACACAGCCGTTCGAACGCTGAATCGCGGCACGCCCCGGTGCCTGCGTCCGTTCGAACGCCCTGGCCCGGTTACCCGGCGTGCTCGCCGTCTTCGGGGTACGCGCGGGCCACCGGCCGACGCGCACGGCGGGAGGATCGCCCAAGCGGGCGCCGCGCACAATACGCGGCCCCGAATACCGTGCTTCAGGAATCCGGTATGGTACGCCGCCCGAGGCCCCGACGCGCGCCCGACACCGGCGCTGTCAGCCTTATCCGGCGGCCCGTCGACAGCCGCTCATGCGCGGCGCATTATCTTCGATATCGCGCACGTATTTGCACGGGGAACCTTTTTACAATGCCTGCACGGCGCTCGCTTCACTTTCGCCGACGGGTATGTAGCCACGTGACGTGGAGCCTCGATCCGCCGCATCGTCAATGGATCGAGTCGCCGCCGAACCTCGCATTCACACAAGGACACAACGAATGGGAAAGCTCACTACCCACGTACTCGATACGGCACACGGCCGCCCCGGCGCCGCCATCAAGGTGGACCTCTACGCGCTGGACGGCGAATCGCGCCGCGCGATCAAGACCGTGCTGACCAATAGCGACGGCCGCTGCGACGAACCGCTGCTCGAAGGCGCCGCGCTCGCCGCCGGCGAATACGAACTCGTGTTCCATGCCGGCGACTACTTCGCGGCGCTCGGCGTGAAGGTGCCCGAACCGCGCTTCGTCGACCGCGTCGTGCTGCGCTTCGGCATCGCCGACACCGGCTCGCACTACCACGTGCCGCTGCTCGTGTCGCCGTGGTCGTACAGCACCTATCGCGGCAGCTGACACACGAATCAGCGCCTGCATCAAGACAAACGATCTGAGTCTGGAGGAGTTTCATGGAAGGCTTCATCACCGACTGGCTGAACCTCGCGCTGCGATGGCTGCACGTCATCGTCGCCATTGCGTGGATCGGCGAGTCGTTCTATTTCGTCGCGCTCGACAACAGCCTGAAACCGCCGACCGACCCGAACCAGCGCAAGCGCGGCGTGTTCGGCGAGCTGTGGCACGTCCACGGCGGCGGTTTCTACAACATGCAGAAGTACACGGTCGCGCCGCCGGAAATGCCCGATGACCTGCACTGGTCGAAGTGGCCGTCGTATACGACCTGGCTGTCGGGCTTCTCGCTGTTCTTCGTGCTGTACCTGCTTGCACCAAACACGTACCTGATCGACAAGAACGTGCTCGACATGGGCCCGGTGGTCGCCGTCGCCTCCGCACTCGGCTTCCTCGCGGCCGGCTGGATCGTCTACGACTCGCTGTGCCGCATCCTCGGCACCAACGACCGCGTGCTCGGCATCTGCGTCGGCCTGTACGTCGCCGCCGCCGCGTACCTCGCGTGCCACATCTTCTCGGGCCGGGCCGCCTACCTGATCGTCGGCGCGATGCTCGCGACGATCATGTCGGCGAACGTGTTCTTCGTGATCATCCCGGGCCAGCGCAAGATGGTCGACAAGATGCTCAAGGGCGAGGAACCGAACCCGATCTACGGCAAGCGCGGCAAGCAGCGTTCGGTGCACAACACGTACTTCACGCTGCCGGTCGTGTTCGCGATGCTGTCGAACCACTATGCGATGACGTACACGAACAAGTTCAACTGGGTCGTGCTCGTGCTGATCATGCTGGCCGGCGCGCTGATCCGCCAGTTCTTCGTGATGCGTCACCGCGGCAAGCAGCTGTGGTACCTGCCGATCGGCGGCGTCGCGCTGCTGTCGGGCGCGCTGGTGTGGACGATGCCGAAGCCGGTCGCGCCGGAAGCGCAAGCGGCCAACGCACCGAAGGTCGCAATTCACGACATCATGCCGATCCTGCAGCAGCGCTGCGTCGAGTGCCACTCGGCGAAGCCGACGCTGATGGGCAGCGCGCCGGCGGGCGTGATGTTCGATACGCCGGACGAAGTGTCGAAGAACGCGCAGCGGATCTACGACCAGGCCGTGCGCCTGAAGGCGATGCCGATCGGCAACGTCACGCACATGACCGACGACGAGCGCACGAAGCTCGCCGCCTGGTTCGAGGGCGGCGCGGTCAAGTAAGCTGCCCGCCCGGCGCCGGGAGCCATTCGCCGGCGCCATGCTCTCCGTTCGCGGGCCCGGTCACACGGGCCCGTTTTTTTGCCTGCGCGGAATGCCCTTCGCGCGCTACCCGCGCATCGCGTCGCGCTGCAGTGCGACGAGTACGTCGCGTGCACGCGGGCCGTCGGCGACCGGCACGAAGATGTGATCGTGGTACGCGGCGGCCATCACGTTGCAGCTGATGCCGGCCGCGCCGAGCGCCCGCGCGAATGCGGCCGTGAGGCCGACGGCCGCGAGATCGGAATGCACGGTCAGCGTGATCCATGCGGCGCGGAACAGCACCGGCCAGCCGCGGCGCGCGGCCGCTGCCTCGTCGACCACGACCGTCAGCCCTTCCGCCTCTCGGAACGTCGCGATCACTTCGGATAACGATACGTCCGCGTCGTGCGGCAGCGCGATGAACGCGAACACGCCCGGATGCAGTTCGGGCTGCATCGTGCGCAGCAGGACCGCGAGGTCGTTTTCAGGCTGGCTCATCGGAGGATCGCACCCGGAACCGGACGTCGCGTGGTGGCGATGCGGGCACGATAGCACGCGGCACGCGCACCATCGCGACTTCGTCCGCGAGCCGGGCGCGCAACGCGACGGTGCGCGGATCGTCCCGCAGGTGAACTCGAAGACACGCATGCGCGATACCCGCAAGGCCGCGTCAACCTGATTGGCGTGCCAGCGAGCGCGCGTAAAAAAACCCGCGCAGGTTGCGCGGGTTTCGACGGACGGACAATCAACCCGACTCAGGCCGTCACCGCATCCCGTGCATCCTCGGTGAGCCACAGCGACTCCTGCAGATCCTGTTCATTCAGGTTCAGCCCGTCGCCGCCGCGATCGACGACGATGAAGTCGCTCACGCCGCCCAACGCGATCAGCGGGTGATGCCACACGCCCTTCGCGTAGTTCACGCCCTGCCAGCCGCTCGTCACGAACGCGCGGATCTTCGCCGGATCGAGATCGCCCGCAGGCGCGACGACCACGAGATACGGCTGGTCGTTCAGCGGCACGAACGCCTGGCTGCCGAGCGGATGCCGCTCCAGCATCTTCACTTCGAACGGCAGCGTGCGCGGCTGGCCGCGGAACAGGTTGACGAGCGGGCGGCCGCCTTCATCGGTCACGTCGACTTTCGCGAGATCGTGAAAGCGGATCGTCGTGCCGAGGTTGATCGGGATCTGCTTCGCCCCTTCCGTTTCGATCACGTCGCCGAACGGTGCAAACGCTTCCCTGGTCAGCGGTTCGATGGCGAGCGTCTTCATTTGTCGAGCGTCCCCCACAGACGCAGGCGCGACACACCGCCGTCCGGAATGATGTTCAGGCGCACGTGGGTGACCGGCCCGAGCGACGCGATCTCCTGTTCGAAATAGTGCTGCTTGTCCATCTGCAGCTTCTGTTCGCCGAGCAGCACCGGCCAGAACATCGATTGCGTGATCAGCGAGCTGTCCGTGCCGCCCGATACATACGCGGCCTGAATCGAGCAGCGATCCGGGTAGTTGCCCTTGAAGAACGCGGTATCGACTTCGATCTTGCGGATCACGCCCGGCTGCGCGAGCGCGATGATCGCCCAGTCGTTGCCCGGCTCGCGGCGGCGGCGGGTTTCCCAGCCGTCGCCCATGTTCACGCCGCGGCCCGGCAGCAGCAGGTTCGACGCGACGCCGAAGTGCTGGTTGTTCGCCGCCACCACGTAACCACCGTTTTCCATCGCCGCGAGGTCGAACTGCTCGGTCGCGCTCGCGCCGGCCCAGTCGAGCTGCGGCTGGCCGTACACGCGCAGGCGCGCGATGCCGCCGTCCGGGTAGATGTTCACGCGCAGATGCGTGAACGCGCGCGCGTCGCTCGCTTCGACGTAGTGATGGCTATTGCCTTGCAGCGTCGTCGACGGGACGATCTCGACCCACTCGGTCGCGTGCGTCGGCGCGCCGTCGGCCACGAACGCGGCCTCGATCGATGCGGCCGGCGGGAAGTTGCCGGTGAAGTGGCTGGTGTCGATGTCGACGCCCTTGATCACGCCCGGGCGCGCGAGCTTGACGATGCACCAGTCGTAGCCCGTCGTGCGCTTGCGGCGCGTTTCCCAGCCGTCCATCCACTTGCCGTGGTCGTCGTACTTGCCGGGGATGAACACGGCCGGCTCGGGGTTCAGCATCCGGTCCTTCGGCGCGAAGAAATCGTCGCTGGCCTCGAGCGCCTGCGCACCAAGACGCGGGTCGGCAAGATTCACGTAGCGCCGCGTGAAATCGGGTGCGTTCGGATCGAGAAGCGGAACAGCCATGATGTTTCCTTGTTTCAGTCAGACGTTCGGGCCGCCGCGGCGCAGCGGGCCGTATTGTGGTGCCCAGCGGCGGTGTCAGGCGTCGATCAGGTCGTCGAGGCGAAAGCGCGCGATCCGGTAGATCTGGTCGAGGCTCGCGCGCAGTTCCTCGTCGCGCGAATGATTCACGCGCGACTCGAAGTTCGCGATGATGCCGTGGCGGTCATAGCCGCGCACCGCGAGGATGAACGGGAAGCCGAATTTCTCGCGATAGGTGCGGTTCAGCGTGAGCAGCTTGTCGAATTCCTCCTGCGTGCACTGGTCGAGGCCCGCGCCGCTCTGCTCGCGGGTCGATTCGGCCGTCAGCTCGCCGCGCACCGCGGCCTTGCCGGCCAGCTCCGGGTGGGCGTTGATCAGCGCGAGCTGGCGCGCTTCGCCGCCGGTTTCCACCGCGTCCGACATCGTCTCGTGCAGCGCGTCGATGCTCGTGAACGGACGCTTGCCCGCGGCGACCTCGGCCACCCACGGCGAATGTTCGAAGATCCCCGACAGCGCCGCGACGAATGCGCTCGGCGCCATCGTGTTCAGTTGTTCCAACGTATAGCGCATCGCCTTCATGCTTTCCCTTCGTTTCGATTGTTGGGCTGATACGGATGATGTTCACGCCAGTGACGCGCGATATCGACACGGCGCGTCACCCATACGCGATCGTGCTTCTCGATGTGATCGAGGAACCGCTGCAGCCCGCGGAACCGGCCCGGCCGGCCGAGCAGCCGGCAATGCATGCCGATCGACAGCATCTTCGGCGCCTCGTCGCCCTCCGCGTACAGTACGTCGAATGCGTCGCGCAGGTACTGGAAGAAGTGGTCGCCGGTATTGAAGCCCTGCGGCGTCGCGAAGCGCATGTCGTTCGTGTCGAGCGTGTACGGCACGATGAGTTGCGGCGACGTGCGGCCGCCCGACACCTCGACGTCCATCCAGAACGGCAGGTCGTCGCCGTAGTTGTCGGCGTCGTACAGGAAGCCGCCGTATTCGGCGACCAGGCGATGCGTGTTGGGACTGTCGCGGCCGGTATACCAGCCGAGCGGACGCTCGCCCGTCACGCGCTCGATCGCTTCCATTCCAAGGCGCATGTGCTCGGCTTCGAGTTCCGGCGTCATGCTCTGGTAGTGGATCCAGCGCCAGCCGTGGCACGCGATTTCATGGCCGAGCTCGACGAATGCCCGCGCGAGCTCCGGATGACGTTCGATCGCCATGCCCACGCCGAATACCGTCAGCGGCAGCCCGCGCTTCTCGAATTCGCGCAGGATGCGCCACACGCCGGCCCGCGACCCGTATTCGTAGATCGACTCCATGCTCATGTGGCGGTCCGGATACGCGGCCGCGCCGACGATTTCGGACAGGAACTGCTCGGAGCCCGGATCGCCGTGCAGCACGCAGTTCTCGCCACCCTCCTCGTAGTTCAGCACGAATTGCACGGCGACGCGGGCGCGCCCCGGCCAGTTCGCCTGAACGGGATGGCGGCCGTAGCCGATCAGGTCGCGAGGATAGTTGGGATCAAGTGACATGGTTCGAAGTGCAACGAGAGCGGGCTGAATGAGCGGGCTGGAATAATGGGTTCGCATCGACTGCGCGGCGCCGGCGGCCGGCCGTGCGAGCCGATGCGATGACGGCCCAGTGTAGCGAAAACGTTCCTACGCGCCCATACAGCGGCGCAGATAGTGCATGTCAGACGGTGTGTATGTGCGGTTGCGGCAAATTCGGCGGAGGTTCCGCCGCGTCCCCGTCCGGCGGGCTGAAGCGGGCGAACGCGCCGTCGTAGCGCTTCGCCAGCGGCCGCGCGTAGTCGCCGCGCTTCGCGGTCGCGAGGCGCAGCGCGACGAGCGCCTCGGCCCACTTCACCGCCGCCGTGACGCCCTCGACCACCGGCGCGCCGATCTGCTGCTCGATCTCGTGCGCGAATTCGGCCATCCCCGCGCAGCCGAGCACGATCGCGTCGGCGCCGTCCTCGTCGAGCGCGCGCCGGCATTCGTCGACGATGATCCGGCGCGCGGTCGAGCCGGGCCGGTCGAGTTCGAGCACCGCGACGTCGGTCGCGCGCACGTTGCGGCAGAACCGCTTCATCCCGTAGCGCTCCGCGAGGTGCCATGCCATCCCGCAAGTGCGCGCGAGCGTCGTGACGACCGAGAAGCCCGGCGCGAGCACGCTCGCCGCATGCATTGCGGCCTCGGCGATGCCGATCACCGGCCCGCGCGCGAGCTCGCGCGCCGCGTACAGGCCGGGATCGCCGAAACATGCGATCACGTACGCGTCGCAGCCGTCGCGCTCGCCCCGCGCGACCTCGGCGAGCAGCCCCGGCGTCGCGAGTGCCTCGTCGTAATAGCCTTCGATCGACGGCGGCCCCATCGGCGGGCTCACGGCCACGATCTCCGTGCCGGCGGCCGCGACCTCGCGCGCGCAGCGGCCCATCGCATCGGTCATCCGCTGCGTCGTATTCGGATTGATCAGTCGGATCTTCATCGCCCGCTCCTTACGCCTTCGCGCTCGCGAGGAGCCGATAGAACACGAAGCCGAGCCCCGCGCCGATGAACCACGAGAAATTCGCGAGCGCCTGCCAGCCCGGCACCATCACGCAGACGACCGCGATCACCGCGGCCGGCAGCAGCGCGGCGAGCGCGCGGCGGTTCACGCCGCCCGTGTACCAGTAGGCGCCGCTTTCCGACATCGTGTACAGGTCGTCGCGCACGAGGCGGCCGCGCTTGACGAGGTAGAAGTCGGCGATCAGCACGCCATACAGCGGGCCGATGAACGCGCCGAGCACGTCGAGCGTGTAGTGGATCACGGCCGGGTTGTTGAACAGGTTCCACGGCGTGATGAAGATCGATGCGACGGCCGCGAGCATCCCGCCCGCGCGCCAGCTGATCAGGCGCGGCGCGACATTCGAGAAGTCGAACGCGGGCGACACGAAGTTCGCGACGATGTTGATGCCGATCGTCGCGATCGTGAACGTCAGCGCGCCGAGAATCACCGCGGTCGGATGGTCGATGCGGCCGACCGTCGCGACCGGGTCGGTGATCAGTTCGCCGAACACCGGCAGCGTCGCGGCGGTGGTGATCACCGTGACGAGCGAGAACGCGAGGAAGTTGACCGGCAGCCCCCAGAAATTGCCGCGCTTCACGTCGCCGAACGAACGGCAGTAGCGCGAGAAATCGCCGAAGTTCAGCATCGGCCCGGAGAAGTACGACACGACGAGCGACACGGCGGTGATCATCACCGGAATCACTTCCGCGCCGTGATACTTGACGCCGCCGAGGTTGATGCCGATGTTGCGCCAGCCCGCGCGCCACACCATGTAGCCGGCGAGGATGAACATCACGACATAGACGGCCGGGCCCGCGAAGTCGATGAACTTCTTGATCGTCTCCATCCCGTTCCAGAACACGAACGCCTGGAGCACCCACAGCAGCATGAAGCCGGCCCAGCCGACCGCCGACAGCCCGAGGAAGCCGTAGCGATGGACGTCCGCGTACGGCAGCCATTGCGGGAAGAATTTCAGCACGACGATCACGAGCGCGCTCGATGCCAGATAGGTCTGGATGCCGTACCACGCGATCGCGATCAGCCCGCGGATCACGGCCGGCACGTTCGCGCCGAGCACGCCGAACGTCGCGCGGCACGCGACCGGATACGGCACGCCGATCTGCTGGCTCGGCCGCGCGATCAGGTTGCACAGCGCGTTCACGAGGCCGATGCCGACGATCAGCGCGATCAGCACCTGCCAGCTCGTCAGCCCGAGCGCGAACAGGCTGCCCGCGAACACGTAGCCGCCGACGCTGTGCACGTCCGACATCCAGAACGCGAAGATGTTGTACGCACCCCACGTCTGTTTTTTAAGGGGTGCCAAATCTTCGTTGTACAGACGTTCGCTGTAACCATCCGGCAATGCCGGACCGCCGCCCTCGCCGCCTTCTTCCGCCGGATAGGCGCTGTCGTGCGCCACACTGAACTGAGCCATGACTTCTCCTTGACGCGGCCGCGAGGCCGCTCCACCGTCATCGATATCGCTCCGGATCATCGCCCGGAGTCGGACCCGCGGCCCGCGGCAAACGCCGCAGGCCTGCATTGCTCTCGTCGTGTGGCGCGCGGCCGGGTTCGCGTCGCCGCTCAGGCGCCGCCGAACACTTCGCGCAAATCGACCTGCCCTTGCGCGGGCCGGTCCAGCATCTTCAGTTCGACATGCTGCAGGTGGCGCGCCATCAGCGTCACCGCCTGCTTCGGATCGCCCGCCTCCAGCGCGGCGAGGATCTCGTCGTGGTCGTCGCACGAGCACGGGCTGCGCCCGTGCGATTCGTACAGCGCCGACATCAGCGTCGAGCGTGCGACGAGCCCTTCGAGGCACTCGCTGAGCGTCGCATTGCCCATCAGCATCGCGAGCGCCGTATGGAATTCGCCTGACAGCCGGATCCACGCCGCGAAGTCGTGCCGCTCGAACGCCTTGCGTTCCTTGTCGATCAGCGCCGCGACGCCCTTCAGCCGCCGGGCGCCGGGGCCGGTCGCGAGCCGCTCGACCACGGCCAGCTCGATGATCCGGCGCATCTCGAACACTTCGTGCACGTCTTGCAGCGTCGGGCTCGCGACGAAGGCGCCGCGGTTCGGCTCCAGGTCGACCAGCTTGTCGGTCGCAAGCTGTGCGAGCGCCTGGCGGATCGTCCCGCGCTTCACGCCGAACACGTCGCAGAGCTGCGCCTCCGTCAGCTTCGCGCCGGGCGCGAGCCGATGCTCGAGGATCGCCGTGCGGATCCGCTCGGCGATCGCTTCGGGGCTGGCCGCACCGGACGGAGAGGAATCGGGCTCGTTCATGATCTGCATCGTGTGATGGTCCTTATCCTAGGGTGGACATAAAGATTGTCAACAATTCTTTTGCGGGATTTCGCACAATCGGCGTGCGCCGGCGTGTTCCCATTCGGTGCAATTCGCACGAAATCCATGCACGACAAGCCATACAGGCAAGACGGAGGCCCTTCTCGTCGTCTATCTCCCCGGCCATTTTGTTGACAAAAATGGTGCAAAACCAGGTGGCGATTGTATCGGCGTCGACGAAAAAATCGGACCGTTAGTTGCGCATTTACCTAAAGAAAAAGGCGGGAAACCCGCCTTTCGGTCAGTCGCGCCGGCATCAGCCGAGATGCGGATAGTCGGACAGCGTGAGCCGGAACCCGTGCGCATTCGCGACCAGTTGCGCCTGTGCACCGAACGGCAGCGTCAACAGGTCGGGCACATGGCCGAACTGGAGCCCGGTGACGACCGGGATGCCGACCACCGCGCGCACCTGGTCGATCATCGCCTGCATGTCGTAGCCGTTGTCGTATTCGAACGGCCGCGCGCCGGTGAACTGGCCGAGCACGAGCGCCTGCTGGCGCGCGAGCAGCCCCGACAGGTGCAGTTGATAGATCATCCGCTCGATCCGGAACGGCTGCTCGTTGACGTCTTCGATGAACAGGATCCCGCCTTCGATGTCGGGCATGTACGGCGTGCCCACCAGCGACGCGAGGATCGCCAGATTGCCGCCCCACAGCATGCCGGTCACGTTCACCGCCTGCACCTGCGGTGCGTCGGCGACGATCGTCGTGCTCGGCTGCGTCAGCGTCTGCCAGAAATGCTGCATCGTGAAGTCGCTCGGCGTTTCCGCGCCGAAGTCGGCCGACAGCATCGGGCCGCCGAACGTCTTGATGCGCGCCTTCGCATACAGCGCGAGCTGGATCGCCGTGAAGTCGCTGTGGCCGACGAGCGCGACCGGCTGGTCGCGCAGCCGGCGTTCGAGGCCGCGATAGTCGAGCCCGTGCAGGATGCGCGCGGCGCCGTAGCCGCCGCGCACCGCGAGCGCGATGTCCGGCAGCGGCCGCTCCGGATCGGCGAGGCGGTTCAGGTCGCCTGCCCGCTCGCCGTCGGTGCCGCCGAAACGCTGGAAGCGCCGCTGCGTCGCCTCGAGGTTCTCGATGCGCTGCTGCGCGGTGCTGAGGCGCTCGAGCGCGCGGTTGATCGCGTCGGGGTCGTGCGGATAGCCGGACGGCGCCAGCAGGCGGATGGTGTAGGACGCGGCGGGCTGGAAGGACATGGCGAAAGGTGTCGGGGTCGTCAAACCTGCTTAGAGGGCCCGAACCGTGCCCGGTTCACGAAAACCGTGCACGCCGGGCGCGGCGGGAGGCAGCCTAGGACGCGCCGGATTCGGCGTCGCGGGCGAGCCGCGCGTCGCGCAGCGCGCGACGGCGCTCGGCGAAGAACGACTTCAACGCGGCGCCGCACTCGTCGGCGAGCACGCCGCCGGTCACTTCGGTGTGGTGATTCAGCTGAGGATTCGCGAAGGCGTCGATCACGCTGCCGCACGCGCCCGTCTTGGGGTCGGCCGCGCCATAGACGACCCGCGCGATGCGGGCATGCATGATCGCGCCTGCGCACATGAGGCACGGCTCGAGCGTCACGTAAAGCTCGCAGCCGGGCATCCGGTAATTCCGCAGATGCTGCGCGGCCATGCGCAGCGCGGCCATTTCGGCATGCGCGGACGGGTCGTGCCCGCCGATCGGATGGTTGAAGCCGCGGGCGATCACTTCGTCGCCGCGCACGAGCACCGCGCCGACCGGCACTTCGCCGGCCGCGCGCGCCTCTTCGGCGGCGGCCTGCGCAAGACGCATGAAATGCAAGTCGCGCGCCGATACGGGCGCGCTGTCGTGAACGGGAGAATCGGCGGCGGGGTCGGCGGCCACGGCGGCGGCCGAGCGTGCTGCGTCGTGCAGCGCGTCGGACGTCACATCGTCCCCGCTTCGGCGGGCGCGTCGTCGAGCCCGCGCTCGCACAGGCGTTCCGCGATGCGCCGGCAGTAGTCGCGCGGCATCACCATCGGGCCGCCGCGCAGCGATTCGAGCGCCATGTCGAGCGCGAGGATCTTCGCCTGCAGCCGGCAGCGCGCGGCGCGGTCGCTGACCGCCTGCACTTCGTCGTGCAGGTTGCGCAGCGCGCGCAGTTGCTCGACGGCCGGCGGCACGAAGCCCGCGTTCTTCAGGATACGGTTGGCCACCCGCACCTCCTCGGGCACGAGCAGGTCGTCATCCAGCGCCTGCGGCGCGCCGGTACCCGGCAAATCGTCGAACTCGCCCCGCGCGGCGGCGGCGGCAATACGTTGTTCGACCAGGGCGTCAAGCAATCTCATCAGTCAATCGGAACAATGCGGCAGGCCGAATTCTAGCAGGGTGACGCCGGTATGACAGGCCGTTCGAATACATGCTCGATATTGTGTTTTTAGGGACCGAATCGCAGCGCATGCGCGCCGATCGCCGTCAGTTGCCGCGCTGCTGCGCCGCAGGAGGCTGAGCGCCGTTTGGACACCTTCAAATGTATGCCGTATCCGGACCCGTTTTTATCCACGACGACGTGGCGACCACCCCATCTGTCCGGCAAAAACGCTAGCCGCACCGCCTCCGCCGTCCATTACGCGGCCACCGTATCCGGCCGCGCCTTCGCAAACGGACGGAACATCGTCGCGATCAGGAACGCGCCGATCCCGATCGCGAACGAGCCGAGGTACAGCCAGCCATAGCTGCCGAACGCATCGACGATCAGCCCGCCGGCGACCGGGCCCGCGGCCATCCCGAGGCTGCCGGCCATCGCGCAGCCGCCGATCACGGTCCCCATCATCCGCAGCGGGAAATTCTCGCGCGCGAGCACCGAATACAGCGGCATCACGCCCGCATAGATGAAACCGAACAGCGTCGCGACCGCGTAGAAGCCGTCGAGCGTGCGCACGAAGTAGTAGCCGAGCGCGCCCAGCGCCTGCGCGAGCAGCCCGGCCACCAGCATGCGCTTCGCGCCGAGCCGATCGCCGAGGATCCCGAACGCGATCCGGCCGCCCATGCCCGCGAGCCCTTCGACGCTGTAGATCGACACGGCGACGATCAGCGGAATCCCGCACGTGACCGCGTAGCTGACCGTATGGAAGATCGGGCCCGAATGCGTCGCGCAGCAGAAGAAGTTGGTCAGCACGAGCACCCTGAACTGCGGCGAGCGCAGCGCATCCGCGACCGACATCGCGACGGGCGCGCCGGCGGACGCAGGCGCAGGCGCCGTGTGCGCGGAGTCCGGATCGAGCGCGGGCGCCCGGCGCACCAGCAGCGACACCGGGATCATCACGACGGCCGCCAGTACGGCGATCAGCAGCATCGCCGTGCGCCAGTCGCGCACCGACACGAGCCATGCGGCCAGCGGCGCCATCGTCATCGGCGCCATCCCCATGCCGGCCGACACGAGCGAGACCGCGAGGCTGCGGTGCGTGTCGAACCAGCCGGTCACGCACGCCATCATCGGTGCGAATATCGCGGCCGTCGCACTGCCGACTGCCAGGCCGAAGGTCAACTGAAACACCAGCAGCGACGGCGCGCGGCTTGCCAGCGCCAGGCTCGCCGACAGCAGCACGGCGCCCGCGACGACGACCGGCCGCGTGCCGATGCGGTCCGACAGGTTGCCCCACGCCATGCTCGCGACGGCCATCGCGATGAAACCGAGCGTCATCGCGCCGGAAATGCCGGTCATCGACCAGCCCGTATCGCGCGCGATCGACCGCAGGAACACCGGCAATGAAAACATCGCGCCGATCGCGACGCAGCCCATCAGGCCGCCCGCGGCGACGATCACCCAGCGGTATCGGGAATCCGACATGTGGCGTGTCATGTAGCCTCTCCTGGTTCGTTGCTCCGTCCGCGGAAACCGGGTGCCGGCCGCATGGCGCGGCGCACGGCCCGGTCGATATCGATACGACGGGCGACACGGCAGGGAATCGACATGCCCGGCCCAGGGGACCCCGTTTTTTATTGTCGGCGATTCCGCGCGGCTCGCAAGGGTCGAATCATGCACTCCCCTGAGGCCCCGCTGCCCCGCTTTTCGGCAACGGGAAATTCGAAATCAGAAATCGTTGGTTGGGGCGCGCGCAAAGCCTGTCCGAACTGAAGGACGCGGCATCGGCCGCCGTGCTGTGCCGGTGGGCCGACCGGCCCGAGCCGTCTATGCGCGGTTGCGCAGCGATTGCCCGTATGCGGAATGCCGAAAGATCTGGCTCGACGGCGGCCATATCGACGCGCGGCCGGATCTGACACTGGACGGCGTGGAAGCGCTCGGCTACGGCGTGCGCTTCCTGTTCGGCGGCGGCCATGCACGCGGCATTTATCCGTGGCCGCAGCTGGGGGATCTCGCGTAGCGGCGACGACGCGGCTTCCACGCTCGCGCGGGCCACATGGCAAGCATGCGAAAACGCTGCGATACTGACGCCCAAAATCGTCGCCACCTACCGTGGGAGCCGCACCATGCAAACCGCAGTCGGATTCATCGGCCTTGGCGTGATGGGCACGCCGATGGCGCTCAATCTCGCACGAGCCGGCACGCCGCTCGTCGTGTGGAGCCGTTCGCACGGCAACGACGACGCGCTGCGCGACGCCGGCGCACGCGTGGCCGAGGACATCGACGACGTGTTCGTGTCCTGTCGCACCGTGATCCTGATGCTCGCGAACGACGCGGCGATCGATGCCGCCCTCGCGCGCGGCACACCTGGTTTTGCCGCCCGGGTCGGCAGGCACACGATCGTCAACATGGGCACGAATGCGCCCGAATACTCGCACGCGCTCGCCGATGACATCGCCGCCGCGTCGGGCCGTTACGTCGAGGCGCCGGTGTCGGGCTCGCGCAAGCCGGCCGAAGCCGGGCAGCTCGTCGTGATGCTGGCGGGCGCATCGGACGACGTCGATGCCGTCCGTGCGCTCGTGAAGCCGCTGTGCCGCGACAGCTTTCTGTGCGGCGACGTGCCGTCGGCGCTGACGATGAAGCTCGCCGTCAACCTGTTCCTGATCACGATGGTCACCGGTCTCGCCGAAGCCACGCATTTCGCGCAACGCCACGGTATCGACCTCGCGCGCTTCGCCGACGTGCTGAATGCCGGGCCGATGGCCAGCGACGTGTCGCGCGTGAAGCTCGGCAAGCTCGTCTCGGAAGATTTCTCGGTGCAGGCCGCGATCACCGACGTGCTGAAGAATGCGCGCCTCGTCGCCGAATCCGCGCGCGGCATCGGCATCGCGTCGCCGCTGCTCGACATCTGCCATGCGCTTTACGGCGAGACCGAGCAGGCCGGACATGGCGCGGCCGACATGGTCGCGGTGATTCGTGCGCTCGAACGGCGTACCGGGGACGCGCGATGAGCGGCATGCACGCTCACGCATTCGTTAGCACCGATGGGTAGGCGAACCATGTCCGCGACTGGCAACGCCGTGCCCTTGCACCCCGTTCCCGCCGTGATCGGCGTCGTGCTGCGCGAACGCGACGTGCTGCTCGTGCGCCGCGCGAATCCGCCCGATGCTGGCTGCTGGGGCTTTCCCGGCGGCAAGATCGAGCCGGGCGAGCCGCTCGCGGATGCGGTCGTGCGCGAGGTCGCGGAAGAAACGACGATCGACGTGGAGGCGCTGGACGCCTTTACCGCGCTGGATGCGTTCGATTACGATGCGCACGGCGCCGTGCGCCAGCATTTCATCATGGTCGCGGTGCTGTGCCGATGGCTGCACGGCACGCCGGCCGCCGGCGACGATGCGCTCGACGCGCACTGGTTCGGGATCGACGAACTCGACCGCGACGATTTGCCGATGAGCGCGGGCGTGCGCGATGTCGCTCGGCGGGCGATGGAGCGGGCTGCAGCGCTGGAGCACGCGCGGCGGCCATCCGACTGATACATCGCCGTCGCTTGCGCATCCCCGCGACGCGTTCGCTCCGTCATGGAGCCGCCCCCCGCCGAGCGCCGGATCACCACACATCAAACCATGATCAGAATTCGACAATCCACCAAGGCCGACGGCACACGCGTGCTGGATATCTGGCGCACCGCCGTCGACGCCACGCACCACTTCCTGAGCGACGACGACCGTCGCGCGATCGAATCCGAAGTCGTCGCGTTTTTGCCGGGCGCACCGCTCGATCTGGCCGTCGACGAGCGCGATCGCGCGATCGGCTTCATGCTGCTCGACGGCAACCACATGGAAGCGCTGTTCGTCGATCCCGCGCACCATCGCGCGGGAGTCGGGCGGTTGCTCGTCGAAGAAGCGCTCAAGCGCCATCCCCACCTGTCCACCGACGTCAACGAACAGAACGAAGCGGCGGCGGGATTCTATGAACGGCTCGGATTCGAGCGCTGCGGGCGATCGGATCTGGATGGACAAGGACGACCGTATCCGCTGATTCACCTTCGTTATCGCGGAGGTGGTCGGGACTGAGCCGGAATCCGGGCAGGAACGGGCACGGCAGCGGGCGGCCGCATGCGCTGAAACGACACCGCCCTTGCGGTATCGCGATTATCCCGACGCGTTGCCGGTCGTCAGCGGCCAGCGTTCCAACACGTCGTAGTACGACTTGCCGAGCCAGCTATCGATCAGGACGAAGTCGAACACAGTCCAAGTAATCGGCTCGATCCGATACTCGTCGGGCCTCTGTGCGCCATACAGCAGCGTCACGTGCGGAGTGAAACCCGTGGGAAGCATGCTCAACCCCGCCTCCTGTTTCAGCGCACGTCGCAACTGCCGTCGAAAGTCGATCAAGTTTTCCAGACCGGCCCGCCCCACCAGCACCAGCGGCTGATGACCGGCCCGCCCGTTGAAGCTGATGATCTTGTCGAACCTCACGGAGAAAGACGGCACATCCATGCGGTCCGCGACCGCGCGGGCCCGCGCAAGCGTAGCGCCCGGCACATAAGCGAAGTCGCCTAGCGAACCCAGCGTGATGTGCAGACGCTCGGTGCCCACCGGCCTGTCCTTCTCCAGCCGCATGCTTTCGGCCAGGCCGGCAATGCGCGCCGCCGTGGCCGGGTCCGGCATCACGGCGAAAAAGAAGCGGTGCACGGGAACCGGCGGCGGCGCCTCGAATCCGGGGAGCATCAGTTGAGTCACGGCGGCATGTCCGACAGGCCTGGAGCGAGATTTTCATTATCGTCAATCGGAAGCCTGCTCGCTTGCCGCTCGACGAATCCGCCGTTCGCGCGCCCGAAGATGCTACCCTCTCGGCCACACTCGACACCCTCTGATGACGCTCCCGAATTCAACCATGCAAACCGTCGCGGTACTGGACTTCGAAACAACCGGGCTGTCGCCGAATCTCGGCGACCGCGCCACCGAAATTGCCGTCATCCTGCTGCGCGACGGGCAAGTCGTCGACCGTTTCCAGAGCTTGATGAATGCCGGCAGACGTATCCCGTCCGATGTGGTCGCGCTCACCGGCATCACGAACGACATGATTGCGACGGCGCCGCCGGCGTCCGAAGTCATGAAGGAGGCGGCGGCGTTCGTCGGCAAGCATGCGGTCGTGGCCCACAACGCCGGTTTCGACAAGCGCTTCTGGCAGTCGGAACTGGGGATGCTCGGCATGTCGGCCGACCATGCGTTTGCGTGCACGATGCTGGTGGCGAGACGGATCTACCCAGACGCGCGGAGTCACCGTCTGTCAAGCCTCGCCGAGATGCTGCGGCTGCCGCAAACGGGCCGTGCGCACCGCGCGATGGTCGATGCCGAGATGGCTGGGCATCTGTGGTGCCGGTTGCAGCAGGATATTTCGCGGACTTATGGGCTGGATCGAATCGATCACGCGCTGATGTCGCGGGTGCAGGCGACGACCAAGGCGAAAGTGCCGATGTATTTGCGGTCGCTGGGGCGTGCGCATGCGTGACGCATCCGGCCCCCGGAACGGAAAACACGAGGGCGCACCGACTGACTTGACGCATTAACGCAAAACGGCCCGGCAATGAATTGCCAGGCCGCTTCTTGCCTCCGCGTGAGCCGGGCAGCAAGCCAACCGAACCGGCAATCCGCTTGCGAACTATCGTGACATCGACCGATCCACGACGACACAAGCGCCGTAGTCGACCGCCCTGCGCGAAGAGGCCGAGCCGACCGGCCTGCTGCGCGTCGCCTGTCGGGTCGTCGGCCGGTGACGACGATTAGCCTTCGATCTTCATGATTGCGCCCCTCCCACCTTGTCCTGCGTCACCGTATCAAAATCGCTTGCAGCGTGACGCTCCCGAAGCTGCCCGGCAGGGTCACCGCTCGTCCGGTTCACCATGCGGCCACGTCTTACTGCCGGCCGCGCGAGAAGCATGTCGGCCCAGCGTCGAATGTTCGTGTAGTCCTGCACGGACAGGAATTCCGCCGCACCGTATTGCCAGCCTTTGACAAGGCCGCCGTACCACGGGAACACCGCGATATCGGCGATGGTGTAATCGTCACCGGCGAGATATTCATTGCCGGCAAGCTGCCGGTCGAGCACATCGAGCTGGCGCTTCACCTCCATTGCGAAACGGTCGATCGCATACTCGATCTTCGTTGGCGCATAGGCGTAGAAGTGGCCGAAGCCGCCACCCAGGTATGGCGCGCTGCCCATCTGCCAGAACAGCCAGTTGAGCGTCTCGGTGCGTGCCGCCACGTCTTTCGGAAGGAACGCCCCGAACTTCTCGGCCAGATACAGCAGGATCGAGCCCGACTCGAACACGCGGACAGGCTTCGGCCCACTGCGATCCAGCAGCGCGGGGATCTTCGAGTTCGGATTGATGTCCACGAAGCCGCTGCCGAACTGCTCACCCTCGCCGATCCTGATCAACCAGGCGTCATACTCGGCCCCGGAAAAGCCGGCTGCGAGCAGTTCCTCCAACAGGATCGTGACCTTTACGCCATTGGGCGTGCCCAGCGAATAAAGCTGAAGCGGATGACGCCCGACAGGCAGCACCTTTTCATGCGTCGGCCCGGCGACCGGTCGGTTGATGTTCGCGAAGGTGCCGCCGCTGGGTTTGTTCCAGGTCCAGACCTTCGGGGGAATATAGTCGAATGAATCAGCCATGCAGTTCTCCGTAACGGCTCAGTGCAGGCTCAGGCAACCAGCGGATAATTGGACGGGAAAAGCGCGCGACGAGTCTCTTCGTCGTTGACCTTTTTGAACTCGTGGTCCTTGCCGACTGCTCTGGCGCGGGCCGCTGCCGGACGTGCATCGACTGTTTCGAACAACCGCTTGAGGTTAGGAAACGCCCCCAGCGGATCGTCGGCCCCCTTGAGCACGCGCGACGCGCGATCGAGCCATCCCCAGGCCGAGATGTCCGCGATCGTATATGTCTCGCCGACGATGTACGTCCGCCCTTCCAGATGGTCGTTCAGGACCTGGTAGTGGCGCTCTAC
The DNA here is from genome assembly GCF_030481585.1 of Burkholderia sp. AU45388. NCBI lineage: Bacteria > Pseudomonadati > Pseudomonadota > Betaproteobacteria > Burkholderiales > Burkholderiaceae > Burkholderia > Burkholderia sp. AU45388. The sequence continues at coordinate 192,664 of NZ_JAUJPV010000012.1, forward strand.
CTCACGTCGATAGCGGTTCACCGCATAATCGAGTCCCTCGGGCGCGGCGAACTGGAAGTGCACCGCCTGGCCCGAAAATGGCCCTAGACCGGAGGCCAGGAACAGGAGCCACGAAAGCAGCTCGGGCCTGTCCTCCCGTACGCCCTGCAATTTGCCGGTCTTCTCCGCCAGATAGAGCAGGATCGCCGTGGAATCGAACACGCGCGCTTCCTTGCCGCCCGGCCCGTCTGTATCGATGATGGCGGGCACCTTGCCGTTGGGGTTGATCGCGCGGAATGGCGGCGTGTGCTGTTCTCCCTTGCTGGTATCGATGGGGACCATCTCGTAGGAAAGACCCGTCTCCTCGAGAAACAGGGCAATCTTGGCCGGATTTGGCGTGGGGTGGAAGTAAAAGCGGATCATGGCGGTACCTTCAGGTTTGCGAATGGGTTGATGCACGCCGGACTGCTGCAATGCGCGCGGGCGCGGGCCTGGAAGCGAGCAGCACACCGAAAACAATGACGACGATCGACACACCTTCAGCCGGCGACGGCGTTTCGCCGAGAACGGGTATGGCGAGAACCGAGGCGACAGCAGGAAGCAGCGCGATGACAGCGGTGGCAGCCGAAGAGCCGAGCAGGGAAACGGCGCGGTTATAGGTGATGAGCGCGACGCCACTCATCAGCACGCCTTGATAAAGCGCCTGCGTGGCGATCTCGCCCCGGGAGGCAAGGCCGAACCGGCTGAGGCCGAGGAACAGATAGACTGGAAGATAAAGCGCCATCGACCAGAGGCAGATCAGAGCGGCGGACTGGATCGGTGTCAGGCCGCTGCGTCGGAACAGCAGCGTATAGATGGCCCACATCGCGGCAGCGGCCGTCAGTGCAAAGATGCCAAAAGGATTGGGTTTGCCATGGACTGCTACACCGGCACCCACCAGGCAAACGAGCCCGGCAATGATCGCCGCATAGCCGATCCAGCGCGACCTTCCCTGCTGCTCACGCAGGAAACCCCAGCCGAACACGCCGGCGAAGACCGGCATCAACGTCGGCGCGACAGACGCGGCCTGAGCCGCCGAAGTCAACTTCAACCCGAGCGCGACGAGCAGTACGAAAGGCACGCCCCACAACACCGCAAATATCAGACCCTCGCCCCAGGCGGCGGCAGACAGCCGGGAGCCCCGGCGCACGACAGTTGGCGCGAGAAGGATGGCGCCAATGCCGAACCTGAGCGCGGCAATGTCCCAGATGCGAAGCTCGCGGGTGACACCGAGCCGTGTCACGACAAACCAGCCCGAGAAAATCATGACCGTGAGCGCTGCCCAGGCGAACCCCGACAGTCGTATGCGTGAGGCTTTTCGCTGCGCCTGCTCAGGGTCGACGGCCGCCGCGACCGATACCTTGCCGCTTGTCATCGATCAGGCCGGTAGAAGCGCTTTGAGGGCAGCGAGAATCGCATCCGGTTCGAGACGGCTGCGGTAATCGACGTCGATACCGGCGAGCACAACGCGCCGACCCGGGGCAATCACATAGGTGGCGGGAACGGGCAACTCCCAGCTCCCGTCGCCATTGATCGCAGGCAAGGCCTTGTTGTTCGAGCGCAGTGCCTCACGCAGGTCCTCCGGCAGCGCATAAACGAGCCCGAAGCGGCGCGCGACGGAATTACCTGCATCGCTCAGGACATCGAAGGTGAGCGCGTTTGTTTGCGCAGTGGTCAGCGAACCGTCGGGCAGTTGCGGCGAGATCGCGACCAGCCGGGCGCCCAGCGCGGCCATCTCGGGAAGGATCGCCTGATACGCCCGCAACTGGATATTGCAGTAGGGGCACCATCCGCCGCGGTAAAACGTAACCACGACGGGTCCGTGCTGCGACAGACCGGAAAGCGAGATCCGATTGCCATGGACGTCCGGTAGCGAAAAGTCCGGCGCTTCATCGCCCGTTCCGATTGCCTTGTCCAGCGCGAACCTGGCACGCAGCTCGTCGATCCTGGCCTCGTAGAGCGCGACACGCCCGGATGGCGCAGTGCGCGCAAACTCCGCCCTGAAGCTGTCCAGTTGCTCCTGCAGTCCCATGACTCTGCTCCTCCACGCGATGCTTCCACGGGGCACGACGCGCCCACGCGCTATATTCAGGTCCGCCCTTTTCGTTTTAGAACGTACATTCTATAATCGCTCATCGCGGCGAAGTTGGCAAGCTCGCTGCGCCATGATGGATTCAGGTGACAGAAATGGCGAGACCAAGGGAATTTGACGAAGAAGCAGTGCTGGACGCAACGGTCCAGTGCTTCTGGAGGTTCGGCTACGAGGCGACGTCGGTGAAAGATCTCACCGGCGAAACAGGTCTCACCGCCGCAAGCCTTTACAACGCGTATGGAGACAAGCGCGGCCTGTTCCAGGCAGCGCTCGATCGCTACGTGAGCGAAAGCATAGGCAACCGCATACGACGGTGCGAAGTGCTCCCTCCCCTTGAAGCGATCCACGCGTTCTTCGACGAGATCCTGCGCCGCTCGTTGAACGATCGCCAGCATAAGGGTTGCATGCTCGTGAATTCGGCCCTGGAGATGGCACCGCACGATGCTGAGTTCCAGAAGATCATCGCGGGCGTTCTTACCCGTATCGAAGGCTTTTTTCTCGGGTGCATCAGGACAGGTCAGCTCGACGGGACCATTACGCCATCGCAGCCGGCCGCAGTCCTCGCCCGGCATCTGCTCGGCGTTCTGATGGGCGTTCGCGTCCTGGCGCGCGTTCGTCCGGAAAAAGCGCTGCTGGAAGGGGTGATTGCGCCAGCGCTCGCGCAGCTTGTGCCGCCCGAGGACGGGCGGAACTGAAGCGCCATGCAAGATGAGTGCTTTCAGGTAGGCAATTGCACACCCCGCACAATGGAAAGCCGGGCGCAAGAGTTCAGCAATGCGCGTGGCGAGGCTTCCACACTGAATTCTGCGTAGCGCTTTGCCCGGATCGGCGACAACAACAAACGGCAACTCGGCAACGAAAGGCCGCCATTCATCCGCGCCTGAATGGAACACTGCGACTTCCAGAATACCGCCCGACGCGATCTCGTCGTGCCGCTGCGCGATCGGGTGCAGATGAGATTGATCTGCCTCCGCAAACAGGGCTGGCCGGAGTCGGGTAACGTTCGTTTTCGGAGCAGAAGACGGACATGAAGAAGCTCCAGGCCGCCTATCTAGCTGATCGATTGCCAGGCCCGGCAGGTAGGTGGCTGCTGGAGCGCTTCCAACGTGCCTGATCGATGCGGCAAATCAGCAAGGAATGGGAATACCCTTACAGCGTTGCGCAATCTGCGCCTGATTGGCGACGCTGTTGTCGTTCGCACGCCAGGGTTTGGGATTGGCCTCCGTGGCTGACCTGGACGCCACCGAGGTTTCCTCCGGTATTGAACCTGTCCGCATTTTTGTGGGCGAGGCGGTTGAACAACGTGTTACCCACGCGCCTGCATAAATCGCTCTCCGAACAGGATAGCAAACTGATTCATTGCTGATTTCCAGTCGAATGCGGACCGCAC